>JBCBDU010000016.1:0-65602 GCA_038529355.1 Pseudomonadota bacterium | reverse complement strand
CTTTTTTGTATCTTGATCGTGGACAAAATTCTTGTAGCCACCTGCGTCGATAAACTCACCCTTCGTTACAAGCGGGCTTTGGATATCTCTAGACAACATCGTCTGTCCCATCATAAGGAGAGGGCTAATCAAGCTAGATTTGCCAGAACTATTCGGTCCCAGGAGGATTGTAAGCGGCTTTATTTTCAACCAACCCGTATCCTCAAAGCACTTATAATTTTTCCAGCGAAACTCAATGTCTTCTGTGCGGTTTTCTGTTGACATCGTTACGTCTTGCCTCCTTACTCTGAATTCAAAAAATATTCACTGAGAATATTGCGCTCTTTTGCTCAAACCGCGCCCACCGCGAATTCTAGATTCGACCTCTATCCTAGTAGCGGGAACGCTGGAGCCGAGGTCGAAACAAACACTAATCTTGCTGAATGATAATGAAGCGCGCATTTGAAAAATTAGGACTGATCATCGCCGCCAGTATTCGACTGCGTTTCAGTCACTCGAAAGGACTGGTTTTCCGAGTCTCCGTCAGTCGGCTTTCGATCCATTTCTTCCATGTTGGTCGGTTTTTTCAATTTCGGTGGCGGCGCTTGCCAAGGAACAATGTGTTGTCCTACCGCTTTGTAAAAATCGACCACGCATTTCACAAGCTCCGGAACGAAGTTTCTGCGCTGCGTGAACTTGCCAGCCAAGTCTGAGACGGCACGAATTTCGAACGCTCTTGGGAGCATGCCCTTTCTGTCACCGACAATCGATTCGACGCTGTCGCGTATTGTTGAGAGCTCAGCATTGGTATCTTGTGTTCTGCCGGGCCATTTCGCCGCGATTACAAGATCCCCTTTTTCTGTTTTTGACAACTGCCTTAACAACCATGTCACTGTGGCAGGCGCGCGTGCTTTGTCTCTCGGTGCATCAACCGTCATAGAGATCGTGACACACCGACGCATTAGGTCAGCCTCAACAACGATCGGCGAAGCTGCGTCTGGAACGTCCAATTTGCTTGTCAGTATCCCGTTCGTCAGGAACGTTGCGCACATTGCATTCAGCCTTGCGTTCGGATCCTTACGCTCCTTTGCCGTCAAGACCGTCGTTACGTTCGTCTCAAGGTCACGACTCATCGTTAGCGCCGTGCACCGCATCAACTCGTCCCAATCACTAACAACAGCAGGTCCAAGCGGGGAATTTTTATCAAGCACCGACTTGGCAAAAAGTAGTTTGCATGCATCGACCCATTCACGACCCATTTGATCAAACTCGTGCACGCCTGCCGTATCGTGCTCAAGATAACGAACGTATTCAGCGAGCATGTACGCCTGGTCAGGATCCGAAATAGCGCTCTTGGAGAGTTGGATCTTTGCCTCGGTCATCAGGTAGGACCAGGACCAGTGAAATAGGTCTACAGACCGCAACTTAGCCGGCTTGATGGCACACGGAGACTGAGTCGTGGTCGCCACGAATTGGTTGGAGATTGTTATGACGGCATCAATACCTACGGATTTCGCAAGATCAAGGTATCGCTCAACTTGATCATCAACGAGATCTGCTTTCTTTGCTTTTGCCTCTAACAATGCCCGCCATTGCCTGCGGCCGTTGCTGACTACAATCAGTGCATCGGGCCGATCCTTAACGCTACCCTTACTGCTATCGATGACTGGTTCCAGCCAAGCAATCATTTGAGATCTCTTGCCTGTGGGCGCGCCTAGCGGGCCAAGCAGTGCCTCGGCAAACTCATCAACTGCCATCAGGATGGCGCAGGTAACGCTGGTATTACGAAGTTCGGCCTGATTGGCGACTGGCACCAGTCGTGCCCTGTCGCCCGACTTCAAATAACTGGGACGCTTCATACAATCTCCCTTTGCATCGTTCTTTTTATTGTAGCTTTACTCTAACGCCTCGAGCTCCATTCGCCAAATGTTTGCTCCTTCGCACATTTCTGTCGCGCACAACAGGAAAACGACTAACCTATGCATCCAACCTTGAGTAGACCGAAAGGTACCCCGCTTATGGATATGGCTGAAATTGTCCTTGCCGTAGTCATAGCATTCTTGCTAATTACCGCTTTCAACGCCGTGCTTGCGAAAAAAGGTAGGCCTAGTCGTGAGGACCACCCGTATGCGATGCGTGATCGTCTCTTTACTCAAGCGGAATACTCTTTTTTAAGGGTGCTCGACATCGCAATCGGTGAAGAACTGCGAGTTTTTGGTAAGGTGCGTATCGCTGATGTGCTGAAAGTGAGTAGCAAGATTCCAAAGACAAATTGGTATCAAGCGTTCAATAAGATCAGTGCAAAGCATTTTGATTTCGTACTTGTGAACCCAGAGACAACCAAAATCGAGTTGGTCGTTGAACTCAACGACCGCAGCCATCGCTCGAATAAACGGCAAGCGCGTGACGAATTCGTGCGCAACGCTTGTCAGAGTGCCAACCTGAGATTGATTGAAATTGACGCCAAGCGAACCTATGCCCCTGTCGAAATTAGAGACCTTGTGAACACAGCAAGGAGCGAGCTCCAGGCGACTGAGAACGCTTAGAACCACGCATTTAGCGGCTACCCGAAGAACAACACGCGGTCGTTACACCGTTTGCCATCTCGACATACCATTCGTGGAGGCACAATTTGCCTGCACTAGCGAAAGGGGAATCCGGCAATTCCCATCGATGTGTCAACCAATTCCCGGCTCCTGCGTTGTACAAGTATGGCGCGCAATTGCGCCAACCGTTCAACACACCGGGAGTTTCAACATGCTATTGATAAACAACAAAATTTTGCCTGCTTCGATTGCCGTAGCCAGCATCGCACTGCTAGTGAGCCTCTGCGTTGCGCCAACCGCGCACGCCTCAAGCGTTGCCGGTTTCGACATTTACGACGCGGCTGATACGCCAACCCGTCGCACCACGCGCAAACGCGATGGCAACACAACAGAGCGACGCACGACGGCAACCGACCGGCAAGGCCGCGAGCGCACCAGTGAGCGCCGCCGCACCGTCGATCGCGATAATCAAAGCGTTCGCACCGAGCGCGAGGTCACCGGACGCAACGGTCGCAGCGCTTCTTCGGATTCAACGCTGCAGCGCACCGACGACGGATTCACGCGAGACACCGCAGCGACTGGCCCCAACGGCCGCACGGCGACGCGCAACAGCACTGTCAGCGCCGATGGTGAAGGTGGCGTGACGCGCCAACGCGTGACGACGGGCCCGAACGGTGGCGAGCGCGTGCGCAACGACGCCATCCAGCGCGATGCGGAGAACGGCACGTTTAGCCGTCAAAGCGACCGCACACTCGCTGACGGCCGCACACAGTCGGTGGACGTCTCAGCGCAACGTACTGATAACGGCGCCACACGAACGGCGACGCTCACCCGCGCCGATGGCACGCAGGTCACCCGTTCACAGGAAGTTGAACGCGCCAAAGACACTCAGTCTGACGAGTAGCGCCGCTCTCGCTGGGTCGCCTGCCCCCTTGAAGTCCTCGATACACAGGCGGCCCGTCCATTCGCCCCGGCATTGCCGGGGCTTTTTTTGCGATCTTACAATCCCGCTACGACGAGTCCCTCGCCGCCGCATGTGTAGTCACCGGTTGGAGAAGCACACTACCGACACGGAGACAGACCGTCGCTGCGAATCCGGGTTGATATACGAGTGACGCTGATCGCCGCGAAAGACCAGCATGTCACCGGCGTTCAGAAGATGGTGTTTACCACTAGCAACCAGTTCGACTTTGCCACGCTCGCAAGTCAAGAACTCACGTGTTCCCGCCTTGTGCGGGGTACCGACCATGCTGCCGCCCGGTGACAACTCCGTGCGTGTGATTTCGAGCCCTGGGACTGACTCAGCAATTAGAGGTCGCACGCGCGCGCCCTGACGGCTTTGTTCAGGCACGTCGGCGGCCGCAATAAATTTGAATTCGCTACGCGGCGGGCCGACCAACTCTTCTATCGACACATTCAACGTGGCCGCCGCTTTGCTGAGCACCGCAAGCGTTGGATTGGCAGCGCCTGTTTCAAGGCTTGCCCACGTGGCACGCGGAATACCGGACAGGTCAGCCAGGCGTTGTTGCGATACGGCCCGTGCTTCGCGGAGGCGGCGCACGTTAGCTGCAAGGTTCTGCTTGATGTCATCCATGCTGGCAAACTAGCAAGTTGCTAATATGATAGCAATCATGTTGGTTTGTCGTCAGTCAATGGCCATCATGCGAGCTCGCAAAAGGAGAACATCATGACGACTCGTATGGAACATGCCAATTTGCACGTACGCCACTTCGAGGACGCCGTACGCTTTTTGAGGACTGCTTTTCCCGACTTTGAGATTCGCCATCAGAGTACGTTGGATGGCATGCGACGGATGCACATCGGCACACAAGACACCTACATTGCGCTCACCGAAACGAAGGCGTCCGACGCACCGGGCAAACACCCGTATGATGGCATGCCTGGCGTTAACCATCTTGGCTACGAGGTCGACGACGTCGATGCGTTGCGTGCACGATTGACGGCTGCCGGCTTCAGGGATTCCACGTACCCAAACAATCACCCGCACCGCAAGCGCGTCTATTTCTGCGATGCCGATGGCAACGACTGGGAGTTCGTGCAGTACTTCACCGATGACATTGCGTTACGCAATGACTATGAGTTGCCGGACTAGATCACGTCTTCGGTGTCCAGCGCCTCACTACGGAAGATTGGCTAGCGCAGCTAGCGTCTTTGCGTCGCAACGGTGGCGACGCTGCGACAATTTGCACTAGTATGACGCCAGTTGCACCTGCTCAAACGCATCCAACCGGTCGCGGCTGGCTTCGAGCTCGACCACTAGATACTCGATGTCGTCCTGCAGCGTGCTCTTGCGCGCAGCCAGTGCCTTAGTGTCCGATAGGATCGCCAGGCGTTCCTCGGCGGTCAGACCTGAGCCAATCATGCGCAGCGTTTCACGCTCGATCTGTTGGTCGATCTCCAGCACCTCATCGCGCGATCTCGCCAACTCGGCAGCGAGCGAATTAACGTCGCTGCGCAGCGTGTACAACGTGCGACCCTCTTCATAGGCGGCAACAAACTGCGATTCGTTGTTGTTCGCGCACACGCCGTTATAGCGTCCGCCGTTTTCACCCAAGCGATAGCCGTTTTGCGGGTGGCAATACGTCTGCAGACCTTCCTCATGACCTTCGCGGTACAGCTCAAGATCGGGAACAACGCCTGCTTTGGCGCAGGCCTTGCGGTAGTTGCCGATCACAGCCGGCGATTTACCCACCAGGCCATCCTCGTAACCCACCGTGCGCCAATCTGACATAAGACACTCGTCTTCACTCATCGTCGCGCAACCGGACAGCACGGCCAGAGCCGCCATCGTTATTAGTAATTTGAGTGTATTCATCGTCAGATTCCCAATGTTGTTGTGGTCACCATACGCCGAGCGCGCTGAACCGTAGATGAACCGCTTCACAGATTCCCGACCCAGCTATGGGGTACCTGTCACAGGCGCGGGCACCAGCCCCGTTGCACCGGAAAGGCGCAGCCCTTATTGCTATACTTCCCGGCCAATCATTACGCTGCCCGGCATTTCGGGCCGCGCCCTGCGACTGCGGAACTGCGCCGATGGAACAACTGATCGAATTCACCAACAACAACCTGCTGCTGACCGGTGGGCTGGTGACCAGCCTCTTTCTGGTGATTGCCACCGAATGGCGGTTAGCCACCACCGGCAAGACCGACCTCGATACCGCCAGCGCGATCAACCTGATTAACGATGATGCGACCGTCATTGATATCCGCTCGCCCGAAGCCTTCGCCGCCGGCCACATCGCCGGTGCACGCAATGTCACGGCCGATTCGCTGGCCAGCAACGGCGACCGGCTCAGTGATCTGCAGGGCAAAAAGATCATCATTGCGTGCGAGCGCGGCATGCAGTGCAGCAAAGTTGTCAGCGAGCTGCGCAAAAAAGGCTACGGCGACGTGTATGCGTTGCGCGGCGGCGTCATGGCCTGGCAGCAGGACAAACTGCCGCTGGTCACCGCGCGCAAGAGCCGGTTCAAAGGCAAGGGCAAGAAAAAGGACAAAGGCAAAAACTCATGAGCACTGTCACGCTGTACACCAAAGGCTACTGCCCGTACTGCCACGCCGCGAAAGCGCTGCTGGACAAGAAATCGGTTGCGTATACCGAATTTGATGTCGGCAGCGACACCGCGAAGCGCGAAGAGATGCTGACGCGCAGCAATGGCGCGCGCACTGTGCCGCAAATTTTTATCGGCGACCAACACGTCGGCGGTTTTGATGACATGAATGCGCTGGATAAGCGCGGCGAACTCGACGCGTTACTCGCGGCGAGCTAGCGCAACGATTAGAGAGAGAATAAGAATGAGTGAAGAAACTGCGGCGGCGGGCGAAGAAGCAACGCAACGCGAAGTAGGTCTGCGCAAGGTTTACATCAAGGATTTTTCGTTTGAATCACCCGGCTCACCGGCCGTGTTCAGCAAGCCCGATTTTCGCCCGAATACGAATATGAACCTGCGTACCAGCAACAGCAAGGTCGACGACGATCTGTATGAAATGGTGCTGACCATCACGCTCGATGCAAAGCAGGATGACGAAACGGCTTTTCTTGTTGAACTGCAACAGGCTGGTCTGTTTGTTATTCGCGGTTACGATCAGGTCGAGCTCGCCACGATTCTCGGCTCGTTCTGTCCGGCGACACTGTTTCCGTATGCGCGTGAAGTGATTTCCAGCTCGGTGCAGCGCGGCGGTTTCCCTGATTTGTTGCTGCAGCCAATCGATTTCGATGCGTTGTTCCGACGCTCGCAGCAAGAGGCAGCCAAGCAACAAGCCGCTGCCGCAAACAACACGCACTAACGATGAGTAAAACACCGGTCGCTGTTCTTGGTGCAGGCTCGTGGGGCACGGCCCTTGCGATCCAGTACGCGCGCGCCGGTTCGCAGGTGCGATTGTGGGGTCGTGATACGGCGCAGCTCGAGGCAATGTCTGCTGCGCGCTGCAACGAGCGCTATTTGCCCGAAGGTCCGTTCCCCGATGGCTTGAGCATCGCGTCCTCCATGGCCGAGGCCGTTGACGGTGCCGTTGAGGTGTTAGTCAGCGTACCGAGCCATGCGCTGCGCGATTGCCTGACGGCGCTGCGTGATGTGCTCCAGGGAGCGCCGGGCATCTCATGGGCAACCAAAGGGCTCGAATTGTCGTCCGGGCGTTTGCCGCACGAAGTGGTCGCCGAGGTGCTCGGTGACACCTACCGTTGTGCGGTGTTGTCCGGGCCAACCTTTGCCAAAGAGCTTGCGCGCGGTCTGCCGACGGCGCTGACGGTCGCGTCCAGCGATAAGGACTTTGCCGCCGAAATCGCCGCCCGCGTATCGGATGAGCATTTCCGCGCCTACACCAGCGACGACGTCGTTGGCGTTGAGGTCGGCGGTGCGATCAAGAACGTCATGGCGATCGGCGCGGGTCTATCGGACGGTCTGGGGTTTGGCAGCAACACGCGTGTTGCCTTCATCACGCGCGGCCTGTCGGAAATGTCGCGCTTCGGTCTGGCGCGCGGCGCCCGTGCCGAGACGTTCATGGGGCTCGCCGGCATGGGCGATCTCGTTCTGACCTGCACCGATGATCAATCACGCAACCGCCGCATGGGTTTGGCATTGGCGCGCGGTTTGACGGTCAAAGAGGCCGAAGCAGAAATCCAGCAGGTCGTTGAAGGTGTGCTGGCGGCGCGCGCCGTTTATGAAGCGGCGCAAGCTGCGAATATCGAAATGCCGATTACCGAGCAGATCTACCGCATCATTTACGACGGCATGGAACCGATGCAGGCCGTGCGCGCGTTGATGAACCGGGCGCCGGGCGCAGAATTCACGACGTCCTGAAGCCAAGCTGGCGCCAGGCCTCGTAAACCACCACGGCAACACTGTTGGACAGGTTCAGACTGCGGCTGTTCGGCTGCATCGGAATCGTCAGGCGCTGCGTATCGGGCCAGCGCTGCAACACATCGACTGGCAAGCCGCGAGTCTCAGGCCCGAACAACAAGACATCGCCGGGCGCGAACGCAGCCTCGGTATACGGCGTTGCCACCTTGCTCGACAGCGCAAAGACGCGTGGTTGCGCCATCGAGTTCAGACACGCATCAAGCGAAGGCCACGTGTTGACGGTCGCGAACTCACCGTAATCGAGCCCGGCGCGTCGCAGACGTTTTTCGTCGAGCGAAAATCCCAGCGGTTGTATAAGATGCAATTCGCAGCCGGTGTTGGCGCACAAACGAATGATATTGCCGGTATTGGGTGGAATCTCCGGCTCGAATAGAATGACACGAAACATATTAGTGATAATGCGGCGGTTAGCCGCGACAGGCAACGCTCATGCAAGCATCCGCTGACTCAATCCCGACGCACACACCACCGGCCAGTGTCGCTGTCGATTTTTGCGGGCTGCGACTCGACTCACCGATCGTACTGCTGTCCGGTTGCGTCGGCTTCGGTGAGGAATACACGCGCATCGCGGGCTTCGAGAACACGCACGTCGGTGGCATTGTGCTGAAAGGCACGACGTACGAACCACGCTTGGGCAACGCACCGCACCGTATCTACGAAACCCCGATGGGCATGCTCAACGCGATCGGACTGCAGAATCCCGGCGTCGATGTCGTGGTCGATGACATCCTGCCGTCACTGGATTTCAACGAAACGCGGTTCTTCGCCAATGTGTGCGGCTCGACGGTTGAAGACTACGCCAAAACCACTGCGCGCTTTGATCAGTCCAACATCGATGCGATCGAGATCAACATTTCCTGCCCGAATATCAAGGAAGGTGGCGTCGCCTTTGGCAACGATCCCGATATGTCAGCGCGCGTTGTCGAGGCCTGTCGCAAACAGACCGACAAACCAATCATCACTAAACTGTCGCCGAACCAGACCGACATTCGCGAAAGCGCACGTCGCTGCATCGAAGCGGGCAGTGATGCGCTGGCCGTCATCAACACGGTGATGGGCATGGCCATTGATGTCGAAGCGCGCGAGCCGATTATCGCGAACGTGCAGGGCGGCTTGTCGGGCCCGGCCATCAAACCGATCGCGTTATTGAAAGTACATCAGGTGTATGACGTGGCGAAGCAGCACGACATACCGATCATCGGGCAAGGCGGCATCCATACGGTGGAAGATGCGCTCGAGTTCATCATCGCAGGGGCAACGACCGTCGGCATCGGCACGGCGTTGTTTTACGATCCGTTACTATGTGCGCGGATCAACGACGGTATCGCTGACTATCTGGCGCGACACAACCTGCAGAGCGTTAAAGAACTGGTCGGCAGTCTGTCGCTGCCGACCTGACCCGTCCAGGCGTTCACCGGTTTAGCCGGTAACGCCGGCCGCCGACAGAATATCCGCACCCGACAAACGCACTTTGTAGTCCGCATTGCTGTGCATGAATTCAACTTTGCCGTCAGTGCCAATCAGGTAAACCGCGGGCACCGGCAACTGATGGTGGTCATAGCCGGACGCCGCTTCCAGATCGATACCGTAACCTTTGTATTTCTCGAACGTGTCATCGTCGACGCGAAACGCAACGCCGAACGCGCGCGATGCCGCCATCGAAGCGTCAGACAACAACGTGTAGTCGAGCTCACCCTCACTCAGGCTCTCGGCCAATTTCTCCGGTCGATCGGCCGACAGGAACAACACATCTACGCCCGCCTCAGTCAACTTCGGCACGACGTTTTGCAGCGCCTGCAAATGACGATTGCAGTATGGACACCAGCCGCCGCGATAGAAAATGACCAAGGTCTTGGCGTCGTTAGCCGCAGCATCAAAGCGATAGGGCTCACCGGTCGCCGTGCGCGCCTCAAAGGCAGGAGCCTCAGCGCCGACCGGAAGGGGCGAGACATCTTCGGCGCGATTTGGCACCGCGTCGGCAAATGCTGCGCTGCTGATCAGCAGCAAACCGGCAAAAAGGGAAAGCAGTGAACGTGTCATAGGGTGTTTCTCCGGAAAACTGTGAAGTTGCGGCAACGTATAGTGCCACCTTGACTAGCTGACCGGCACTACCGCCGCAATATTACAGATCGAGCTTCAGCTGCGCGATTTTGCGGGTCAGCGTGTTGCGGCCCCAGCCGAGCAGCTTCGCCGCCTCGCCACGCTGGCCGGCGGCTTGCTGCAACGCCGCGGTAATCAGCGTACGTTCGAAGGCCGGCAACGCTTCGGTCAACAACGGCGGTGCACCATCGCTGCCCAGCTGGCCAGCAGCCCACGCGGAGAGCGGAATGGTCCAGTTCTGCGTCGTCGCTGATGATCCGGTCGTGCCGCCAAACTCCGCCGGAATGTCGTCAATGCCGATGACGGTGCCGGGCGCGGTTACGGTCAGACGACGACAGGCGTTGACGAGCTGCCGCACGTTGCCTGGCCAGTCGAACGCATACAACGCCGACGCCGCGTCGTCATCGAGCGCTTTCGCATCGACGCCCAATTCATCAGCCGCGCGTCGCAAGTAGTGATTGATCAACAGTGGCACGTCGTCGCGCCGCTCGCGCAACGGTGGCGACTCGATGCGAATGACGTTCAGGCGATGGAACAGATCTTCACGAAAGCGTCCTTCTTCGACTGCCTGTGCCAGATTCTGATGCGTCGCGGCAATGACACGCACGTCGACCTTGATCGGCACCTGGCCACCGACGCGATAAAACTCGCCTTCGGCCAATACGCGCAGCAAGCGCGTTTGCAACGCGGCCGACATGTCGCCGATCTCGTCGAGAAACAGCGTGCCTTTGTCGGCCTGCTCAAAGCGCCCGACACGGCGCGCATCAGCCCCGGTAAACGCGCCTTTCTCGTGACCGAACAGTTCCGACTCGAGCAGCTCGGCTGCAATCGCCGATGTATTTAATGCGATGAACGGTGCATGTGCACGTGGACTGTTACGGTGCAACGCACGCGCGACCAGTTCCTTGCCGGTACCCGATTCGCCAGTGACCAGTACGGTCATGCTCGAGCGCGACAAGCGCCCGATGGCGCGAAACACTTCCTGCATCGCCGGCGCCTGACCGATCAACTCGGGTAGCACAGCGTCATCACCCGCTTGCGCGGCAGCTGGCTCCTGATGCGCTTCGGCGTAGGCGCGTTGTACCAGCGTGACGGCATCGTCAATGTCGAAAGGCTTCGGCAAATACTCGAATGCACCGCCCTGATACGCGGACACCGCGCTGTCGAGATCCGAATGCGCGGTTATTACAATCACCGGCAAGTCCGGCAACTGGGTATGAACGGCGCTCATCAGATCTAAACCATCCATACCGGGCATGCGAATGTCGGTGATCAGCACATCCGGCGTGGCCTTTTCCAGGGCAGCCAGACAGTCGCTGGCAGATGCAAAGCTGCGCGCGTTGATGTTGGCCTGGGTCAGCGCTTTTTCTAACACCCAACGAACGGATTGCTCGTCATCAACGAGCCAGGCGTTAATCTGCGGCGTCATCGTCGTCGATCGGTAGTCGGATTTGAAAAACGGTTCTACCGGGTTCGCTGGTGAATTCGATAAGTCCATCATGGCGATTAATCAGCTCCTGGGACAATGGCAGGCCGATACCGGTGCCATCCGCGCGCCCGGTGACCAGTGGATAAAAAATGGAATCGCGAAGCTCCGGCGCGATGCCGGGGCCGTCGTCCTGTATTTCGATGCTGGCAATCACGCGATGGCGCAGGTTGCCAATCGTCTCATTAGTGATCGCACGGGTGCGCAATGTGATCGTGCCGTGCGACTTCTCTGCGGTCGCCGCGAACACCGCATTGCGTACGATGTTAAGCACAGCCTGAATCATTTGATCACGATCCAAACGCAACAGCGGCAGACTCGGATCGTAGTCGCGCTGCCAGCTGACGCGCGCACCAAAGTCAGCGGATACGATCCGCGCCACATGCTCGAGGACATCGTGAATGTTGACGTCGGTTTTCGTTGACTGACCACCAGGTCCGAGCAAAGCGTCGACGAGACTTGCCAGTCGATCGACTTCGCCGATGATGATGTCGGTGTAATCTTTCAGATCCTGAGCTTCGATCTGACGTTGCAGCAACTGCGCCGCACCGCGCAAGCCGCCCAACGGATTCTTGATTTCGTGAGCGAGCTGCCGCGTGATCAACCGTCCGACGCCGTGTTGGGACATCAGCTCGTTGTCGCGGTTGATACGCAGGCGTGACGTAATGTCGTTGAACTCGACCAGCAGTGCGCCGGCTTGGGCGCCCGTGTAAGGCGCAATGCGGCAGTCAATAAACAGGTTAGTGAGCCCATCGCTACTGGAGCGCAACAACAATTCGCGCGCGTAGGTCTGTTGGCTGCTCTGGCAGCGTTGCAGCAAATCGCGTATGCCCGCGGGATCGTCGAAGTAGCGGCTTAGCGGTTTACCCGCAACGTTGGCGCGACTGACATGCAGCAGATTCTCTGCGGCCGGGTTGAGATCGATGACGTGATGCTGGGCATCGACTAGAACGACACTGGTGGCGAGATGTTCAAAAATGGCACTGCGCCCCGGCGCTGTGGTGCCTAGCGGGCTCGGGACGACTGTTGCACGAAGAACTCCACTGCCGGTCCCTGGAATACGATCTCGCCGTTCGGACTGACAATCGCCGCCGCGATCGTATGCTGACCGCGATACACCGGTTGCACGATCGTGCTCGTGCCCCCGATCGGTTCGCCGATCGGCTGACCGTCCAGCAGAAACTGCACCCGGTCGGACGCTTTCAACGCCGGCGTGACCACTACGTCGACCGGCAGCCGGGTTACGATATTCCATAGCACTTGTTGCGGCTGCGGAGATTGGATTTCCGCACCGCGATAGTAGTCAGCGCTATCGACCGTCGGAGCCGCGCCAAGACTGACCGGTTCGGCGTCGTCCTGTGTACCGGCATTGGGCCCGAAATAATTGCGCGTCGGATCGGAAATGCCCGGGGGCACGTCGATCTCGACTGCCTCAGCGTCGGCTTCGCGAGGCTGGTCCGAATAATGGACGATGCCATTTTCGTCGACCCAGCGGTAAATATCCTGTGCGGCAGCGCCCACAGGCGTTGCGACCAAAATCGCCAAGATGAGTAATGTGCGCATGTTTCAAGCATAGCGTGGTCTGGATGATGCGACCAGTGCCCGCAGCACGGGCACTAGTCGATCAGGCACTTACAGGCTGTAATACATGTCAAATTCAACCGGATGTGTAGCCATACGCAATCGCGTTACTTCTTCCATTTTCAGGTCGATATAGCCGTCGATCAGGTCTTTTGTGAACACATCACCGGCCATCAGGAATTCACGGTCCTGATCCAGCGCGATCAGCGCTTCCTCCAGCGAGAACGCGACGTGATTGAGTTGCGCCTCTTCTTCCGGCGGCAGATCGTACAGATCCTTGTCAGCCGGATCGCCCGGGTGGATCTTGTTCTTGATGCCGTCCAGGCCGGCCATCATCATCGCTGAGAACGCAAAGTACGGGTTCGCCATCGAATCGCCAAAGCGCACTTCGATGCGGCGGCCTTTCGGATTGGAGATGAACGGAATGCGGATGGACGCCGAGCGGTTGCGCGCCGAGTAGGCAAGAATCGTCGGTGCCTCGAAACCTGGTACGAGACGCTTGTAGCTATTGGTCGCCGGGTTAGCGAACGCGTTGATGGCTTTGGCGTGTTTCAGGATACCGCCGATGTAGAACAGCGCGGTTTCCGAAAGACCACCGTAGGCATCACCGGTGAACAGGTTTTCGCCACCTTTCGACAACGACTGATGCACGTGCATGCCGTTACCGTTATCGCCGACCAGCGGTTTCGGCATAAAGGTCGCGGTTTTGCCGTAGCTGTGCGCGACGTTCTGTACCACGTACTTCAGAATCTGGACTTCATCGGCTTTCTTTACCAGCGTGTTGAATTTTGCGCCGATTTCACACTGTCCTGCTGTCGCCACTTCATGGTGATGCACTTCGGTTTCGACGCCCATCTCTTCGAGCGCCAGACACATGGCAGAACGCAGGTCATGCAGTGAATCGACCGGTGGTACCGGGAAGTAGCCGCCTTTCATGCCCGGGCGATGGCCGTAGTTGCCACCGTCCATTTCCGCGCCGCTGTTCCAGCAACCCTCAACTGAGTTGATCTTGTAGAACGCACCTTCCACGCTGTCATCGAAACGCACGTCGTCAAAGACGAAAAATTCGTTTTCCGGTCCGAAGTACGCGGTGTCAGCGATACCGGTGGATTGCAGATACGCCTCAGCGCGATGCGCCAGCGAGCGCGGATCACGCTCGTAGCCTTGCATCGTCGACGGCTCGACGACGTCGCATCGCAGGTTCATCGTGGTTTCTTCCGAGAACACATCAACCACAGCGGTATCCGCGTCCGGCATCAAAATCATGTCGGATTCGTTGATGCCTTTCCAACCGGCGATTGAGGAACCATCGAACATCTTGCCATCTTCAAAGAGGTCGTCGTCGATCGTGTGAGCCGGCACCGTGACGTGCTGCTCCTTGCCTTTGGTATCAGTGAAGCGAAAATCCACGAATTTAACGTCGTGCTCTTTAATCATGCTGAGTACGTCAGCGCTGCTCATACGGTTTCTCCCGTCCGGATCAAAATGAATGTAAAACATCCGACGACGCGTGGTTTGGAGCGCCGCCGTGTGTGCCGGCAATCGCCAGCGATCACCTATGCGCTATTCTAGTGCACTTTGCGTGCCACTCTGAGGTTGCCTCAACTCATTGATTAAAAAGCGATTTGAATAAAAGGGTTCGATGCGCATGCACCATATTAGTGCATATAGCCTGTTCGGCGCACTGTCGCGGTGCAGGACAGCTTCAATTAGCTACGCGGAACATCGGCATCGGGCACCCAAACCGCTATACTGCGCCGTTTGCGCAGAATCGCGAGATTCACGCGCGCACGCACATGAGTTTTTCCGGTTATGAATAACCCGCAAGCAGCCAAGACCCCTGCAACATTTCAGGATCTGATTCTCCGGCTGCAAAATTACTGGGCCGATTGCGGCTGCGTCATTCAGCAACCGATCGACCTGCCGGTCGGCGCCGGTACATTCCACCCGGCAACGTTTTTGCGAGCCATCGGTCCGGAGCCTTGGAGCGCCGCATATGTGCAGCCGTGCCGGCGACCGACCGACGGCCGCTACGGCGATAATCCGTTTCGCCTGCAGCACTATTATCAGTATCAGGTCGTCATCAAACCATCACCCGACAATATTCAGGAGCTGTATCTGGATTCGTTGCGCGCCCTTGGCATTGATCCGCTGGTGCACGATGTGCGGTTTGTTGAGGACAACTGGGAGTCGCCAACGCTTGGTGCGTGGGGACTCGGCTGGGAAGTGTGGCTTAACGGCATGGAGGTGACGCAATTCACCTACTTCCAGCAAGCTGGCGGATTGGAGTGCAAACCGGTCACCGGCGAAATCACCTATGGTCTTGAGCGCATCGCGATGTACCTGCAAAACGTCGAGAGTATCTTCGATATCGTCTGGACCGATGGACCGCTCGGCCGCATCACCTATGGCGATGTTTTTCATCAAAACGAGGTCGAACAATCCGCCTACCATTTTGAGCACGCCGATACCGCAGCAGCGTTCGGCGCTTTTGATCAGGCCGAGAGCGACTGCGAGCGCCTCGTTGCTGCAGGTCTGCCGTTACCGGCTTACGAGCAAGTGCTAATCGCCTCGCATACGTTCAACATCCTCGATGCACGGCAGGCGATTTCCGTGACCGAACGACAGGGCTACATCCTGCGTGTGCGTGCCATGGCGCGCGCTGTTGCAACGTTGTACTACGAGCGTCGGGAAGCCGCCGGCTTCCCGATGGTCGACAGCGTCAGGAAAGCCGGATAACAACAATGACTGAATCCACGCACAGCGAAGACTGCCTGATTGAGATCGGCATGGAAGAGTTGCCGCCCAAGGCCATGCCGGCGTTGTCGGCCGCCTTCGTCGACAACGTACGCACCGCGCTCGAAACAGCGAACCTGAACTTCGATGGTATCGAAGCGTTTGCCGCACCGAGGCGCCTGGCACTACGCATCGGCGCACTGGCGATACGCCAACCCGATGAGGCCGTCGAGCTTCGTGGGCCTCCGGTCAGCGTTGCCTTTGACGATGATGGCAAACCTACGCGCGCCGCAGAAGCGTTTGCGAAAAAGAACGGCGTGAACGTTGACGATCTGCAACGCGAAGAAACGGACAAAGGTAGCTGGCTACGGTTTAGCACCGTCAGAAAGGGCGCAGCGACCACTGATTTGCTCGGCGAAATTGTTGAGGGCGCATTAAACGCGCTGCCGATCCCTCGCCGGATGCGCTGGGGCGATAGCACCGCAGCGTTTGTGCGTCCGGTGCACTGGGTCGTCATGTTGCACGGCACTGATGTCGTTCCGTGCTCGGTGCTGGGTGTGCGCGCCGCACGCGCCTCACGCGGGCATCGCTTTCATGCCAATGATTGGTTCGACATTGCGCATCCGCGCGACTACGTGGAGGCGTTGCACGAGCGTTTTGTGATCGCCGATTTTGCCGCGCGGCGCCGCGTCGTTGAGGACGCCGTCAATGCTGCAGCGACAGCGGCGGGCGGTAGCGTCGAATACGATGCGGGGTTGCTGGAGGAGATCACGGCGTTGTGCGACTGGCCGGTTGCGATTACCGGTGCATTTGACGAGCGCTTCCTCGAGTTGCCGGTTGAGGTGCTCACCTCGACGTTGAAAGTCCATCAACGCTATTTTCCAGTCGTTGCTGATGACGGTCGTCCGATGGCGGCATTCATCACAGTGGCGAACATTGCCAGCCGCGAGCCAGGCGAAGTGCGCCGCGGCAATGAGCGCGTGATCGCACCGCGACTGGCGGATGCCGAGTTTTTCTGGAACAACGATCGTAAGAGAACGTTGGCCGAGCATGGCAAGCGGCTCGATGCCATCGTGTATCAGCAGGCGTTGGGCTCAATCAGCGACAAGGTCGCCCGCGTGTCGGCCATCGCGATCGCGATCTGTGAGGCTTTGGGGATCGATGCGGCCGAGGTAACTCAGGCCAGCCAGTTGGCGCGCTGTGATTTGGTGACCGACATGGTCGGCGAGTTTCCCGAGTTGCAGGGCATCATGGGTGCGTACTACGCAGCGCATGATGGTGTCGACGAGGCCGTAGTCAGCGCGATTCGCAGTCAGTATCAACCTGCCTTTGCGGGTGACGACATTCCGCCGACGCTGGTCGGCCAGGTTTTGTCGGCGGCGGATCGCATCGATACGCTGGCCGGTATTTTCGCGATTGGCAAAAAACCGACGGGTAATCGTGACCCGTTCGGATTGCGCCGCGCAGCACTAGGATTGATACGGGTGTTGATCGAAGGCGGGCTGGCGATTTCATTGCAGAATATTTTCGGGTTAGCGATGCAATTGCAGCCGGTTGAAGTCGGCGACGCTGCAACCGTTGAGACTGAGTTGTTGGCGTTCGCCCACGAACGAGCACGCAGTCATTATCGCAACAGCGTCACAGCTGAGCGCGGCGATCTGTTTGATGCTGTGTTGGTGCGTAACCCTGCCACGCTGGTTGACTTCGATCAGCGCCTGCACGCGGTTGCCGCTTTTGTGCAGAGACCTGAAGCGGGTGCATTGGCAGCGGCCAACAAACGTATCGGTAATCTGCTGCGCAGTGCCGATGAAGCGCTACCCAGAATCGTTGATGCGTCGATGCTGACGGCTGGGGCAGAGCGCACGTTGTACGACGAATCGCGCAACGCCGAGAAGGACATCGCGCCGTTGATGGCTGCCGACAATTACACCGGTGCGCTGGAACGGTTGGCGCAGCTGCGCGATGTTATCGACCGATTCTTCGATGACGTCATGGTCATGGCCGACGATCGCGCGGTGCGGACGAATCGGCTGGCGCTACTAACGAGCGTGCGTGAGTTGTTTCTCGAAGTTGCCGACATTTCCGAATTGGCGAGCGCAACGCATTGAGCGCAGCGCGTACCGGCAAATGGGTCATCGTCGATCGGGATGGGGTCATCAATCGAGATAGCGATGATTACATTCGCAGCGTTTCGCAGTGGCGACCGATCGATGGCAGTATCGAGGCACTGGCAGCGCTTAGCCGCGCGGGTATCGTCGTGACGGTTGCGACGAACCAATCGGGAATCGGCCGCGGGTTTTTTTCACGCGACACCGTTTACCGCATGCATCGCAAATTGCGAAGGCTGGTGGCGCAACAGGGCGGCCGTGTCAACGAGATCGCGTTCTGCCCGCACACCCCAGATGATGATTGCGTGTGTCGTAAGCCGCGAACCGGGTTGCTCCGACGTCTGTCCCGCCGGGTCGAGCGACCGTTGAGCGAGGCCGTGTTAATTGGCGATTCGGCACGCGACCTGCAAGCGGGAGCGGATGCGGGTTGCGAGCTATGGCTAGTTGCCACCGGCAACGGCGTGCATACAGCGCAAGAGCTCGGCCACAAACCTACTGCGTGGTGGCCCCGCGTCAATCACGCAACGGATCTGGCCGATGCGGCGAAGCAATTGCTGGGTGGTTACTAGCATGTGGCGTTGGATCGGATCGTTGGTGTTCACGTTCTGGATGTTTTTCAGCGTCGCGTTTTATGCGCTAGCCATCATTATCATGGGGCCGTTTGGGTATGACCGGCGCTTTGCGATCGCAAGAGCATGGGCATCGATGATCATCAGCAGCGCGCGCCTGTTGTGCGGTATTGAATTCGAAGTGCGCGGTCGCGAAAACATTCCCGACGAGGCTGCGGTGTACCTGCTCAAGCATTCGTCGGCGTACGAAACACTCGCAGAATTTCTGTTTGTCGGGCAACAGACGTGGGTGTTGAAGCGCGAACTGCAGTGGGTACCTATTTTCGGCTGGGCATTGAAACTGTTGCGACCGATTGCGATCAATCGTGGTGGGGGTCGCAACGCGGTCAAACAGGTCATCGCTCAGGGCACGGCGGCGCTGCAGCGCGGCGTCAATGTGATGATTTTCCCTGAGGGCACGCGAGTCCGGCATGGACAGACGCGCCGCTACGGTATGAGTGGCATTGCGTTGGCCGCAGAAAGTGAACGCCTGATCGTACCTGTTGCGCACAACGCGGGGGTATTCTGGCCGCGCCGCGGGGTTCGCAAGCGGCCCGGGACGGTGCGTTTTGTCATTGGTGAGCCGGTAGTCGTTGGTGATCGAGACTATCGCGTTGTTGCCAATGAGGTGCAGGCGTGGATCGAAGCGGAGATCGCGAAAATGCCAGGGCGCGAGTCTCTGGAACGCGCAGGCAGCTAATAGGCTTGCTGAACGCTGCTGTGCGATATCAGCAGATGATGCTGGTGACGTCGAACCAGAGTTTCAGGTCGTCGAGCTAGACCTGTGCAACCACGGGCCGTTCCAATCCGCGAGAACGCCCTCGATCTCAACCTCAACCGGACCTTAACCTTAACCTTGGCCTTAACCTTGGCCTTAACCTTGAGCTTGAGCTTGAGCTTGAGCTTGACCTCGGTCACAACCGATACAGCAAGAAGCCGCGCTCACCTTGCGGCGCGACGCTAAATGTCGAGGTTAGAGACGGCCAGCGCGTTTTGTTCGATGAATTCGCGACGTGGCTCGACTTGATCGCCCATCAGCGTAGTGAAGATCTCGTCGGCACGAATGGCGTCCTCGATTTTTACCTGCATCAGTCGGCGCGTCTCGGGATTCACCGTTGTGTCCCACAGCTGTTCCGGGTTCATCTCACCAAGACCTTTGTAACGTTGAATGGATTGCCCGCGTTTGGCTTCGTTCAGAATCCATTCGACGGCACCGCCAAAACTCACTACCGGCGCTTGTTTGTCGCCGCGCGATACCAGCGCCGTGTCAGTCAGCAAATCATGGGTCTCGGCACCAAACTCGACCATGCGTGTGTAGTCACCGCGTTGGAAAAACTCCGCGGGCACAACGATGTCGTGAGTGACGCCATGGCGAGTTTTGCTGATCACCAAATGCCAATTAGCTTCATCAGCCTCAGGCTCATCGTCAGCTGCGTCGTTGGCAACAGCCAGCGCAGCGGTGTAATTCGCTGTTTCGTTATGCAGTGACCGCACCGTGGGGTCGAGTTTCGGCATTTTGGCATCCAACGCACCGACCCAGGTCGCAAGCTCGGCGTCGTCCGCTTGCCAATCGGTGTTAACGACGGGCAGCTGCATCAGCGTGCGTAATACCGGTTCATCGTAGCGTTGCGCCAGTCGAGCAATATCGGTCTCAACTTGCATGTAGGTGAAAGCCAGTCGCTCCAGACTCTCTGACGACATCGCCGGGGCGCCGTCGGTTACCGACAATGCCGCACCATCCAACGCACTGGTCAGCAGATAGCTGTTCAGCTCCTGATCATCCTTTACATAGATTTCCTGTTTTCCACGCTTTACCTTGTAAAGTGGAGGTTGTGCTATATAAACGTAGCCACCTTCAACCAATTCTGGCATTTGGCGATAGAAAAAGGTCAGTAAAAGTGTACGAATGTGGGATCCATCGACATCTGCATCGGTCATGATAATGATGCGATGATAACGTAACTTATTGACATCAAAATCATCACGCCCGATACCCGTGCCGAGTGCCGTAATCAAGGTTCCCACTTCTGCCGAAGAAAGCATCTTATCGAAGCGCGCTTTTTCCACATTCAGGATTTTACCCTTCAGCGGCAAGATGGCTTGCGTGCGACGATCCCGACCCTGCTTTGCAGAACCACCCGCGGAGTCACCCTCGACCAGAAACAATTCGGACTTGGCCGGGTCTTTTTCCTGGCAATCCGCCAACTTGCCGGGCAAACCGGCAATATCCAACGCACCTTTGCGGCGCGTCATCTCGCGTGCTTTGCGCGCTGCTTCGCGCGCCCGAGCCGCATCGATGATCTTGGCAACAATAGACTTCGCTGCCTGAGGATCTTCTAGCAGAAACTCCTCAAGCGCCGCGCCCATCGCTGATTCGACGATGCCTTTGACTTCCGACGACACGAGTTTGTCTTTGGTCTGCGAAGAGAATTTCGGATCAGGCACTTTGACCGACAGCACCGCTGTCATGCCTTCGCGCGCATCATCACCAGTCGGTGTGGCGCCAGCCTTCTTCGCGTTGATTTCTTTTTCGATGTACGTATTCAGAGTACGTGTCAGTGCAGAGCGAAACCCCGCCATATGCGTGCCGCCATCGCGCTGCGGGATGTTATTCGTGTAACAGAACATGTTCTCTGCATAACCATCATTCCATTGAATCGCCGCTTCGACCGTGACGTCATCACGCTCTGTCTCTACATAGAACACCGAGGTATGAATGGTCGATTTGTTGCGGTTCAGGTGCTCGACAAAGGCCTTGATACCGCCCTCATACTTGAAGATGTCTCGCTGTTCGCTGCGCTCATCACTGAGCTCGATGTGCACACCGGAATTCAGGAACGACAGCTCGCGCAATCGCTTGGCAAGGATTTCGTAGTGGTATTCGGTGTCGGCAAAAATCTCCGCACTGGGCCAAAACCGAATGTGCGTGCCGCTCTTGTCGGTGTCACGCAGGCGCTCCAGCGGCGCTTCCGGCTCACCCAGACGATAGGTCTGACGGTGTAACCCGCCATCGCGGCGGATCGTCATCGTCAGTTTTTCGGACAGCGCATTAACCACCGAGACGCCGACGCCATGCAGACCGCCGGAAACCTTGTACGAGTTGTCATCAAACTTACCGCCAGCGTGCAACACCGTCATGATGACTTCGGCTGCCGAGCGCTGCTCTTCGGGGTGAATATCGACCGGGATACCGCGCCCGTCGTCAGAAACACTGACCGAACCGTCGTTATGAATAACCACGTTGATGGTGCTGCAATGACCGGCAAGCGCCTCATCAATAGAGTTGTCGACGACCTCGAACACCATGTGGTGCAACCCGGTGCCATCGTCGGTATCACCGATATACATGCCCGGTCGCTTGCGGACAGCTTCCAGCCCCTTAAGGACTTTGATGTTACTGGAGTCGTATTGGTCGCTCATGGGAATCCCCTCGTTCGATCCCTCAGTATACCATTTTGACGGCGACCAAGCGGGCTTGAACGCGTTGAAAATACGGCGATTCAGGTTGTTTTGACCCTCCGATCGATGCAGGTGGACGAACACTATCGCAAGCCGTGAATCACCTTATTCGCATCTTGTTCCACGTGGAACCTGACTGCCGGTTTTGGCCAGGCGCCTGTCAGATGGATATTTCGGATCGCGACCGTATTTTGAGCGCGGGAAATTCACACCCATAGCTTTTGCAGCGACACCAGCACACGCACCACAGATCTCTGGTACAGACCAGACTGCACCCCGAGGCAACTCATGTGCCGGAGTAAAATACGTATGAATTAAGCTACTAAGAAATCAATGACGTAGGTGGGTGTTCCACGTGGAACGACAAAAGCGTCGAGACTGCTACGAAACCGCGCCCGTTTGTGGTGGATGCCACCGCAACGGAATGTGGGTTGGTTTGTGAGATCAGGGTTGTTGGTGAACCCCATTAGCGGCCGTTATAAGCAGGCCATTCACTATCCCAGTAATCCGAACGATTGTTTAACCCGGCGATACAACGCCTTGTTCCACGTGGAACAGCCTGGCATCTGTTGGTAACACTACCGCTTCCGGATCAATAGCCGTCAGGATCAACTGACCAGGTACCGTGCGGATAACATCCATCAGACGCGATAGCGAATCCTTGTCGAGCTCGGCCGCTGGATCGTCGACCAGCAATACGATCTGCTCTGATTTCAGCGACGCCAGCAGTTTTGCTTGTGCCAGAACCAAAGCGGCGGCCAATAGTTTTTGTTGGCCCCGCGATACCTGTTGCCTTGCCAACCGACCACCCCACTGAATACGCAGGTCGGCGCGGTGTGGGCCTACGCTCGTTGTGCCCTGCTGCGCGTCGCGCTCCCGAGCGACGTCCAGCGCTGCCTCCATACTCTGGGCGTCATTCCAGCCAGGCCGATAATCCATCGTTATCGACGGTAATCCAAGCAATGGGGTAATCGCTGCGGTCGTTCCAGCCAACATACGCACATAACCCGCGCGCAAACTATCAACCGTTGCGCCCTCTTCGAGTAACGCGCGCTCCCAGCTCAACATCGATGCCGTTGATGCTCCGGTACGCAACGCGGCGTTTCGTTGCTTCAATGCGGTTTTGTACCGGCGCCAGGCGGTCAGATAGGTTGGTTCCACGTGGAACACGCCGTAATCCAGAAATTTTCGGCGTTGCTCCGGTCCATCGGCGATCAGCTGGTGAATCTCTGGCTCAAGCACCTGAACCACCAGACGCTCCGCAACCAGCCGCAAATTGGCCGCGTCGGCACCGTCGATGCGTATTTTGTGCCCGCCCTGACGCGCGCACGAGATGCCAACCTTGTGGTGGTGATGGCCGTAGTCAAATTGGCCGTATAGTGAAAACTGCGGTTGGTCGTGCTGGATCAACCGGTCATGCCGCGGTTGCCGGAACGAACGCCCTCGCGCCAGATAGTAAGCAGCTTCGATCAGCGATGTCTTGCCGGCGCCATTCTTGCCGGCGATCACACAAACGCGTTGATCAAACTGCAACGTCGCGTGTTCGATGCACCGGAAGTTCGAGATCCGCAGCTCCCGGAGAATCACCGCAGGTGCCGAATGGGATCTACAACCGCATCGGCATGACGACGTACTTGGCGTCGCTTTTGTCGATATCCGGAATGGTGATCACACAGCTGCTGTTCGCATCGTTGAGACTGATTCGCACAGTCTCATCGTCCACAGCACCTAATGCATCCAGCAGGTAATTGACGTTAAAGCCGATCTCAATGTCGTTGCCGGTGTACTCCACCTCGACCTCTTCCTCAGCTTCTTCCTGCTCTGGGTTGTGCGCCATGATTTTCGCGCCACTGTCACGAATCTCAAGCCGGATACCGCGATATTTTTCGTTAGACAAAATCGCCGCCCGCTGCAATGCGGTGCGCAATGTTTCGCGATCAGCAGTCAGATAATTTTGCACATCAGCCGGGATCACGCGTTGATAATCGGGGAAACGACCGTCAATTAGCTTCGAAGTGAAGCGAATGTCGCCAATCGTGACGCGAATGTGATTCTTGCCCATTTCGAAATCGACTGTGCCTTCGCCCACCAACAAGCGCTGCAATTCCAACACGCCCTTGCGCGGCACGATGACTTGCTGGATGGGTAGCGTCACGTCGCCCAGTTGGCTCTCGCACAATGCTAACCGGTGTCCGTCTGTTGCTACTGCACGAATCCGGTCTGCTTCGGTTTCAAGCAGCATGCCATTCAAGTAATAGCGCACGTCTTGTTGCGCCATCGCAAAGTAGGTTTTAGCGAGCAGGCGATGAACGACTGCCGCCGGGATCGTGACCTTCTGATTCGCATCAATGTCATCAATAATCGGAAACTCAGCCGCCGGCAGCGTTGACAGACTGAAGCGACTGCGACCGCTCTGAACCGTTAACCGATCCGATTTCAGCGTCAGCTTGATATCAGCGCCATCGGGCAGTGCTTTGCAGATATCAAACAGCTTGCGCCCTGGCACGGTGACTTCACCAGCCATATCCACATCAACATCCACCTGGCTTTGCAGCTCAACTTCAATGTCTGTCGCTGTAATTGCCAACCGGTTGTCCTTGGCCACCAACAATACGTTGGCCAGAATGGGCATCGTTTGACGGCGTTCAACAACGCCAATTACAGCTTGAAATGATGCTAGCAAAGCCTGCCGGCCGGCTGTCAGTTTCATGTGGTTTCCCTGAGAGATTAAAAATATTAGAACTTACTTTATTAATACTTATTACTATTATTAGCGCGGTGCGAAGACGTGGATACTTTGTTTTAAGCCTTTACAAACAAATACTTATCATTAATAACTATCCGCGAAACCTTGTCCGTAACTCACACCAAAGCTGTGTGTAGTCTGTGCATAAGTTTAGTGTTCAAAATTATCCACAGATTATCAACATCATCCTGTCAGTATTCTCAACAGCTTCTTATAATCTTCGTCGACGCGCGCATCTGTTTCGCGCAATTCCTTGATCTTACGGCACGCGTGCAACACCGTCGTGTGATCGCGGCCACCAAACGCATCGCCGATCTCTGGTAGCGAGTGTCGCGTCAATTCCTTGGCGAGGCTCATGCCGATCTGTCTAGGGCGCGCAATCGATCGCGAGCGCCGTTTCGACAACAGCTCGCTGATGCGAATCTTGAAGTATTCGGCGACCGTCTTCTTGATGTTATCGATGTTGATCAGGCGGCCTTGCATCGCGAGCAGGTCGCGCAATGCATCTTTGCAGGATTCCACGCTGATTGGCCGACCGGTAAAGCTGGCTGTGGCGATAACGCGTCGCAGAGCACCTTCGAGCTCACGCACGTTCGAACGGATGCGTTGTGCGATGAAAAAGGCTACGTCGTCTGGTAACACGACATCCGAAGCTGCCGCCTTCTGGATCAAAATCGCGACGGATGTCTCGAGCTCAGGTGGCTCAACAGCTACGGTCAAACCCCACCCGAAACGCGACTTCAGCCGCTCTTCAAGGCCATCAACCTCTTTCGGATAGCGATCGCAGGTCAAAATGATCTGGCGTTGACCTTCCAGTA
Source organism: Pseudomonadota bacterium (assembly GCA_038529355.1). Classification (GTDB taxonomy): domain Bacteria; phylum Pseudomonadota; class Gammaproteobacteria; order Steroidobacterales; family Woeseiaceae; genus CALBPI01. The sequence continues at coordinate 40,054 of JBCBDU010000016.1, read as the reverse complement.
AGGCGTTGAAGGTATGGAAAAACTCTTCCTGCGAGCGGTCCTTGCCGGCAAAAAACTGGATATCATCAATCAGCAACGCGTCCAGCGATCGATAGGCACGCTTAAACTCGCTGATTTTGTTGTGTTGCAGTCCACGCACCATATCCCCGACGAAACGCTCCGAATGCACGTAACAGACACGCGCGCCGGGCGAGTTTGCCAATACTTCATTGCCGATGGCATGCATCAGGTGTGTTTTGCCCAAACCGACACCGCCGTAGATAAACAGCGGGTTGTAGGCCAGGCCGGGGTTTTCGGCGACCTGCGACGCAGCCGCGCGAGCAAGTTGGTTGCTTTTGCCCTCCACGAAGCTGTCAAACGTGAAATTCGACATCAACCGGCTTTCCGGCATCGGCGGCAGGCTGCCGCGCGCGCTACTCGGCTCAGGTGCTGACGCGAGCTCGGACTCGGCGCTGCTGCTGTTTACGCTGGCCCGCGAGCCTTCTTGCGCGACAACAGTGACCGGGCGCCCGACAATATCGCTGGCTAACGTCTCAATGCGCTCGATATAGCGCGCATTCAGCGTGTCGACGACATAGCGATTGGGTGCAAACAGGCGGATTTCACCGTCCGATTCCTCGCTCTGCAGTGGTCTGATCCAAGTGTTGAACGGCTGCTCTTCAACCTCACTGCGCAACCGGCGCAGGCACCTTTCCCATATTGATAATTCGGTTTGAGCCAACGTAGTGAGTCTCTACTGGGGAAAACGGGCGTTATCGCCGGCTGACATGACAGGCACCGGCCGCCGGTTCAGTCGTGAGCGAGCCCGTAGCTTATACCGAAGCCGCTATAGTTATCCACAAGCGATTTTGCTGGTCTATCCGTTGACAGTCCGCAACCCAACACGTATCTTTGCCGGCTGTTTTGCTTGCTTGGATCGTCGCGGCTGAGGCTTGGCCTGCCGACAAGCAGCTTCATCAATGTCAGGACCTTAAGGTTATGAAACGTACATTCCAGCCCAGCAATCTGAAGCGCAAACGCACCCACGGTTTTCGTGCTCGCATGGCCACCAAGGGTGGTCGCCTGGTTCTCAAGCGTCGCCGTGCCAAGGGTCGTCATAGCCTGAGCGCTTGATGCATCGCGGCGCTTTGAGTGCGCCGCTTGATCTCATGGCCGGCAATCAGCGCTTCGGTAAACAGCGTCGTCTGCTGAATAACGCGGCCTTCAAGCGTGTGTTCGCACGCAGTCAACGCTCCAGCGACGCCTTGTTCACGGTACGCGCCAATTACGCACAGCAACCGCAGGCGCGTTTGGGGTTGGCAATTTCCAAACGCCACGCGCGCCATGCCGTGCAACGTAACCGCATCAAACGGTGTGTGCGAGAAGTGTTCCGTCAGCAAGCTGATAGTTTGCGGCATGCCGACTACGTTGTGGTCAACCACCCGCCGGCAGCGACCGCCAGCAAAGTGGCCCTGCAACGCAGCATCGGCAACCATCTGGCCCGGCTCGGCGCAAAAAAGTCAGGAACCCCGAACACAGATTCCGCATAATAGCGCCGCTGCGGCAAACGGCCGCAAACGCCTCGTTCTTTTTTAACCTGTACAGCTGCTTCATTTATGGAAAACCAACGCCTGTTTGCCTGGGCCCTGTTCGGCCTGCTTGCTCTGATGACCTACCAGGCCTGGCAGGCTGACTACGGTCCACAGCCAGTTGTACAGACACAGGCGGCAGTAGCTGCCGAGCCGCAGAACGATACTCCCGTGCTGACCGCGCCGGGTGACAGTTTGCCGGCATTGGACACCGTCGATATCGCGGACACGCCACCGGCGCTGGCCGACGATGCGGCGCAACCGGCCCTCGCCGCGCCAGTAGTGCAACCGATGATCAGCGTTCGCACTGACGTATTGGATGTACAGATCAATCCTGTCGGTGGTGATATTGTTAGCGCGTCACTACCGCGTTACCCGGTCGACAAGGATCGCCCGGACGAGCTGATCACCTTGTTGTCGTCTGATCTTACGGAGTTTGCGGTGTTCCGCAGCGGTCTGACGACGCGCGATAAGGAAAACGAGCCGAATCATCGCGCCGTTTTTGAGGCTGCACAGACAAGCTACGTACTGGCCGACGGACAGGATTCGTTGATCGTGCCGCTGACCTGGCGCAACGCCGCTGGCGTCACTGTGACCAAGACCTATGAGTTCACACGTGGCCAATATGCGGTGCCGTTGTCGATTGACGTTGACAACCAAAGCGCCGACGCCTGGTTAGCGGCGCCGTACGCTCGCATCGTCCACCACAGCGAATCGCCGAAGCGCTCGATGTTCAACGTCGAGAGCTACTCGTTCAAAGGCCCGGTGGTGTTCGATGGCGAGAAATACGAAAAGCACTCGATTGGCGATCTTGAAGATGCGCAGGTGCAGCTCGATGGCGTCGCCGGAGGTTGGTTAGCAGCGATTGAGCATCATTTCCTGACCGCGATCGTGCCGCCGGCTGATGCGAGCACACGGATACAGGTGAATCTGAGCGACAGCGCATTCGTTGCCGGCTACGTTGGCGACGCGGTGAATATTGCAGCAGGCGCCCAGCAGTCGCTACCACTGACGCTGTTCGTCGGCCCGAAACTGCAGTCGCAACTGGAGGCGGTCTCGCCGCGGTTGCCGCTAACCGTCGACTACGGCATTTTGACCCTGTTGGCCGATCCGCTGTTCTGGTTACTTGAGAAGGTACACAGCTTCGTTGGCAACTGGGGTTGGGCGATCATCATCGTCACGCTGTTGATCAAACTTGCGTTCTACAAACTGACCGAAAAGAGCGGCCGCTCGATTGCAAAAATGCGTCGGTTGCAGCCGCGACTCAAGGCGATCCAGGAGCGTTACAAAGACGATCGACCGAAGCTGTCGCAAGCGATGATGGATCTGTACAAGCGAGAGAAAGTCAATCCGGCCGCCGGTTGCTTGCCGGTATTGATTCAGATGCCGTTCTTCCTGGCCTTCTACTGGGTGCTGCTCGAATCCGTTGAAATGCGGCAAGCGCCGTTCATGCTCTGGATCCAGGATCTCTCCAGCCGTGATCCGCTGTTTATCCTGCCGTTCCTGATGGGTGTGGCTATGCTGATGCAGCAGCGTCTTAACCCGGCGCCCGCCGATCCGGTTCAGGCAAAAGTCATGAAGGTACTGCCGGTCGTTTTCACAGTGTTCTTCGCTTTCTTCCCGGCAGGGCTGGTGTTGTACTGGTTTACCAACACATTGCTCGGCGTTGCCCAGCAGTGGCAAATCAACCGCGTTGTTGAAGAAGAAGCACGGCGCCAGAAAGACTAGCGCCGCTCGACTCAAGACGACGCGATGTTGTCGACACGCACTGCACCGTGCAGAATCTTGTGCACCGGGCACTTGTCTGCAATTTCCATGATGCGCGTGCGCTGTTCGTCGGTGAGTTGACCTTCGAGCACCACCTGACGCTTGAACACCGTGGTCTTTTCGCCGTCGACAGTTTCGCTGCCGTGCGTGACATCAACGGTCACGCGCTCGAGCGGTAGCTTTTTGTGTTTGGCGTACATCTGCACGGTCATGCTGGTGCAGCTTGCCAGCGCTGCGTCGAGCAACGCCGTCGGTGCGGGCCCGCTGTTGCTGCCGCCTATCGACGGCGGTTCGTCGGCTACAAGCTCGTGTCCGCCAACATGAATCTCAGTACGAAAGCTGCCGGTCACGGTGCGCGCCGCCGCGTGCCCAGCCGCAGCGACGGGCCCGGCTGGCGCCGCCGGTAGGTAGCGATCCGCCCAGCCGGCCAGGACGTCGCCGGCGTAGCGCGAATCTTCGTTGCGACTGAGCAGATGATCTGCGTTGTCGAGGCTCACAAAGCTCTTTGGATGCTTCGCTTGCATGAACAGCTCAGCCGCATTGTTGACGTCTACGGTGGTGTCGATCGGTGAGTGCAGGATCAGCAGCGCTTTGCGTAAATTGGCGACCGTGTCTGCCAACGGGTGGAGGTTCAGGTCGTCGATGAATTGCTGGCGGATCGTGAACGGTCGGCCAGCGAGCAGTACCTCGGCGGACCCGTCGCGCTGGATATCGGCAGACTTGTCTTTGAACAAGTGGGTGACATGTGCCGGTGTTGATGGCGAGCCCAGTGTTGCGACCGCAACAGCGCTGTCAATGTGCGGGGCAGCCTGCAAAATCGCAGTACCACCTAGTGAATGGCCGATCAGCAATGAAGGTGCCTGATATTCGTCAGCGAGCCAACGCGCCGCATCAACAATATCGGTGACATTGCTGGAGAATGTTGTGTCGGAGAACTCACCGTCGCTGTCGCCGAGGCCGGTGAAATCGAAGCGCATCACGGCAATGCCGTGTCGTGTCAGCGCACGGCTGATATTGCCCGCTGCCTTGATGTTCTTGGTACACGTGAAGCAGTGCGCGAACAAGGCAATGGCGCGATAGCCACCCGTCGCGTCAGCAGGCCAGTCTATTTGGCCAGCCAGTTGCGCGCCGTCGCGATTGTGAAACGTCACCTTTTGCTGCTGCATTTGAATCTCCCAAGATATGTCCGCGTTAGTCTATATACCCGCTGACGGCACTGAATATTGCAACGCGCGTGCATTTGCCGCAGATTGCTGCCATGCAAACCGACGATACCATCGCTGCTATCGCTACCGGCGCCGGGAAAGCCGGCATCGGTATCGTGCGCGTGTCTGGTCCGGCGGCTGACCAGATTGCATCGGCACTCGTTGATCGGTTGCCGCCGCCGCGCGAGGCGCGTTTGCGCTGGTTGCGGGACGCGTACGGTGATCGACTCGATCGCGCGTTGATTGTGCGATTTCCCGGGCCGGACTCGTTCACCGGCGAGGATGTGGTTGAGTTTCAGGGTCATGGCGGTCCGTTGATTTTGGAAGCAATCCTGGCGGCTGCGGTTGCCGCCGGTGCACGCCGCGCCAAGCCTGGCGAATTTACCGAGCGGGCGTTTTTCAACGACAAGATCGATTTGGCGCAGGCGGAAGCGATCGCGGATTTGATTAACAGTCAGACGCATGCGGCAGCGCGTGCTGCAGTGCGCTCAATGAGCGGTGACTTTTCGGCAGCGGTCATGGCGCTCGTCGAGCAAGTGACCCGGTTGCGCATGTATGTTGAGGCGGCGATCGACTTCCCGGAAGAGGAGATCGACTCTCTGGACGATGTCGGGCTGGCTCGCGAGATTGACGCGGTTATCACGGCGTTCGAGCAATTGCAGCGCAAGGTACAGGCCGGTCGCGTATTGGCGGATGGGTTGAATGTGGTGCTGTTGGGTGCGCCGAACGTTGGCAAGTCAAGCTTGATGAATACGTTGACCGGTGCTGCGACTGCAATCGTCACCGACATTCCGGGTACGACGCGCGACTTGATTCGCGAAGCAATCGACATGCAAGGCGTACCCCTGTTGCTGACCGATACCGCCGGGTTGCGCGAGGCGAGCGATGTCATCGAGCAGGAGGGTATTCGCCGCTCGCGAGCGGCATTAGGCGAAGCCGATCACGCACTGGTGATGATTGCCGCCAACGATCCGGCAGCCGTTGAGCACGCAAATACGTTGTTGGGCGGTTTGCCCGAATCTGTCAGTCGTACCGTTGTGATCAACAAAATTGATCTGGTGACGCCGTCAGATGTGTCGCGCCTCAGCAGCGCGATCGCACCGTCCAGTGCGGTGATCGCGATTTCGGCAACCACAGAGTCGGGCATAGACGCATTGCGCGATCAGTTGTTGCGCATCGCCGGCGTTGATCATGCGCAACAGACCGGCAGTTTCAGTGCGCGCCGGCGCCACGTCGAATTACTCGCCGACGCCAGAGCGCATGTTGATACCGGGATCGATCAGTTGCGCACACAACGCGCTGGCGAATTGCTGGCAGAGGAGTTGCGGCTGGCACAAAATCTGCTCGGTGAGATCACCGGACAATTCTCCAGCGATGATCTGCTTGGCAAGATTTTCGGTGAGTTTTGTATTGGCAAATGATCGCGCCGATACCCAAATGCTGCGCTACTGTTCCTGTTGATAGTCAGCGAGGTTGACGACCTCGCTGCTGCCGGCTAACTCGCTGCGATCGATCTCAATCGCATACACACAGTTGCGGCCGTTCTCTTTTGCCATGTACAACGCTTCATCGGCGCGGCGCAGCAGGCTGTCGATGGATTCCTGACCGCCATAGGTTGCCACGCCAGCCGATAGCGAGATCGCCATATCTTTGTGAAAGCGATGCGATGCCGTACTGTGACGAATCCTTTCGGCACATTGCTCGGCACCATCCAGGTCGGTGTGCGGCAGGATAATGATAAATTCCTCGCCGCCGTAGCGGCCAAGGATCCGAGATTGTTCAAGTGGCGTCAGCTCATCGAGCATGCGCAACTCACTGCGCATGCGATCAGCAACGGCGGCAAGAATTTCGTCGCCGGTGAGGTGACCGAACTTGTCGTTGACTTGCTTGAAAAAATCGATATCGAGAATGACGATCGAAAAACCGTTGCCATAGCGCAGCGCTGTGTCACGCAGTCGCCCTAACGAGTCGATGATCGAACGGCGATTATAGGCCTGCGTTAAATGGTCGCGTTCGGCTAGCATCGTCACTTCGCTCAACAGCTCCTGCAGACTATCGTTGCGGTTGTTCAATCGCGTTCGCAGTTCGCTGACATGATTGGCGAAGTAGGCACACCAGACCAACAGAAAACCAACCACCGCGACGCGGAACAACAGGTTTGCTGTATCCATGTACGGATTGCCGACCACGACGTTGTAAGCGGAGAGTGACGCGAAGCCGGTGAATGCAAATGCAGCCAGCATCAGGAACTGGCGCGCCGAGAGCTGGAAGATGCCAAACATCAACCCGATCAGGAATACCGAGATCAGAAGATCTCGCCACTCGGGCACAACAAGCATGAACACCAACAACCATGTGAGACCAATGGCGCACTGGAAAAACGTCAGCGACGGATCTTTGAAACGCAGGTTAAGTCCGCTGGTGAATACGCCCCACAGCGCAGTCACGGTCAGCAACACACCAATTCCGGTCGACCACAGGTTCGCCGGCGTCGTGCTGATCATGTCGAGCAGATAAGCGGTGATCGTCATGGCTGCCCACATGCCATACAACGCGGCTGACATGTAGAAGCGTTGCAGGCGCAACTGCTGATCCTTGCATTGTCGATCTATAGCGTCCCGCATATTGACAGACTTTACTTGACGCTCTGGGGGCATTTTGTGCACAGCGTCACAATTTTGACGCTATGCCTGCCCAAACTGGCTACATCAGTAAGCTTTCGCGCTTGTAAAACCATATAGCGACATACGTTAGCAACAAGCCGATGACGATCGACGATGTGACTGACACAGCAACGAATACAGGCTGCAGCGGTTCACCTTTGACCAAATCCAGAATCAGTAAGTGTTGCGACATGCTGGGCACAACCATCCATTCGAGGCTGGGCCGCAGATTCATGATGGCTGCGATCATGATCGGAATCGTCGGCACGAGCATCGCAAACGTCGTGTAACTCTGCGCTTCCTTGAAGCTTTTCGTGAACGAGGCGACCAGCGTCATCAGCGATGCGCCGATCAGCGCAAACGGTACGGTGACAACAAACGCCGCGAGCGCTTGTGGCGGCCCGAAGTTTACGCTCATCCCTAACTGCTGCAGCGGAATAAATCGCAACACCGTGGCAAACGCGGTCAGAGCGATCGCAAGCGACAGCGTCATGAAAAAGCAGGTCGCTGCAAGCTTGCCAATCAGTAGCGAGGAGCGTTTGATCGGCAGTGTCAGCAGCGGCTCGAGTGAGCCGCGCTCACGTTCGCCGGCCGTGCTGTCGATGGCCAGATACATGCCGCCGGCGAGCATCGCGAACAACAGGAAGTAGCTGAGCATGCCGAGGATTAATGCTGCGCGACCGCTCGGTGTTGATGTGTCGATCTCATCGATCAGAATCGGCCGTGCGACGGACGGATCGATACCACGCATCAGCAAACGCATCGCACCAATTTGTGCGCCGTAGCCATTGACCATGGCGCGCGCCCGATCCGCTTGCCGTGCTGTGCTCCGATCAGCGTTGTCCAGCACCAGTTGCACCCGAGCCGCGCGCACAGCGTTCCAGTCTTCGCCGAAACTGTCGGCGATGATCAGCACCATTTCCTGATCGCCATTGCGCACGGCGCTAATGGCGGCGTCAGCATCAATGTCGAGTCGCTCGACTTTCGCGTCCTGAGATTCAAGGTGCGCAATAAGATTCGGTGCGTGCTCGGCACCGATGACGGCAAGTGGTAAGGGTTTGTCTGCGGCACCGGTTGCTTGCTTCAGCGTCATGCTGATGGCGACCGCGAAAATAATCGGACCGAACAGCGGTCCGAATACCAGCGCCGAGAGCATCGTGCGGCGATCGCGGAAATTATCGCGGACCTCCTTGCGGAACACAGTGGCGATACTCATGCGATATCCTCCGTCGCGCCAATTGCGGACACGAAGGCATCTTCCAGATCTTCGCAGCCGGTTTGTTGCTGGATTTGTTCGGTCGTACCGGTCATCGCAACTGTGCCGTCGGCGATGATCACAATCTCGTCACACAACGCCGCAACCTCTTGCATGATGTGTGATGAGAACAAAATGCATTTGCCTTGATCACGCAGCTTCCGAATGATGCGACGCAAACTTCGCGTCGCCATGACATCCAGCCCATTCGTGGGCTCATCGAGAATGACGTTGCGCGGCTCATGTACAAGCGCTCGCGCCAGCGCAATTTTGGTTTTTTGGCCTTGCGAGAAGCCTTTCGCGCGGCGGTCTGCGAAATCGCCAATCTCCAACAGCTCGATCATGCTCTCGACACGTGCGTTGACGTCGCGTTTCGCGATGCCGTGCATCTGCGCGAAATAGGCAATGTTCTCGCGCGCGGTCAGCTGGTTGTAGAGCCCGGCGCCGTGCGGCAACGCACCGAGGTTGCGGCGCGCAGCGAGCGGATCGGCCAGAACATCGATAGCGTCAATGCGCGCGCTGCCCGAGTCCGGCGTGATCGCGGTGTACAGCACGCGCAGCGTGGTTGACTTGCCGGCGCCGTTTGGACCGAGCAAGCCGATAATACGACCGTCCTCGGCGCGGAAGCTGACGTCGCGAACCGCTTGCACTGCGCCGAACGATTTAGCGATTTGGGAGACTTCAATCATAGTGAAACTTCTACGGCGTGGGCCCTGCGGGTCCAACGAAAATGGGCATCGAACGCAGGCGTTCAATGCAGCTTGCATCCAGGGCATCCAGATCCAGTGTGGCGACGAACTCGCCCATGATTTTGGGCATGCAACCGGCGCCGGAGACGATGTGACCTTGGCCTGGCGCAACGATGTGTTTTGCGCGACTGAGCGTGCGCAGCGCGCGCTCGGCGTTCTTCGGCGGCGTGACCGGGTCGACTTCTCCTGATAACAGGAGCACTGGAATATCGCTGGTCACCGGTTGCTTGAAGCCACCATCGATGACTCCGGCTGGCCAGTGCTTGCAGGTTTCGCGCATGACCTCGACCTGCAGTGACCCCATGAACGTAGCGTCCAGCGCAGGGTTCGTTTGCGTGTCGAAAAACGGCACATCCTCCGTGCACACAACGGCGTTGTGCTTCCCGATCGCCATACTGTCGACAAAGCCATCCTCCAGCATCGCTGCCTGGGCGGCGATCAACGTGTAGTCGCCGGCGTGAGCGCGATCAATAATGGTAGGCAACACAGCGCGGGTGGCCGGCGAATAAATAGCCAACCGCACAACGCCGGCGAGCAGGTCGGCATTTACGATCTGCTCGTTGGGCAAACCGGTGCGCGGGTGGCTAGCTACGATCGTCACTGGCGCGTCTTGCAGGCGCGCCTTGACGGCTGTCAACTTGGCTGCCAGATCGCCGAAGGTCTCGTTGCAGGCGGGCGTTTCGGTGCAGCGATCGAACAACGCATCCGCACTGTCTTGCGCATCCAGCGCAATGTCCGGCCCCAGCGATAAATCGGCAGGTGCGACACCATCGATAATGACGCTGCGCGTGTGTTGCGGGTACTGGCGCAGGTAATGCAACGCGACGCGGGTGCCGTACGAGCCACCCCAAAGGTTGATCTGCTCGTAGCCGAGCGCCTGACGAATCGCATCGATGTCCTGTACAGCGACGCTCGTTGTGTAAAAGCGCGGGTCGCCCGCCAATTGGTCAAGGCACTCGCGAACCATGGGTGCAACATCGTCCAGGTCAATGTCGGCCATCTCCTCCGGTGGCGGCATCGGGCAGCTCATCCGGTTCGAGCCGCCGGTGCCGCGCTGGTCGACGAGCAAAATGGCGCGGTGTTGTCTGATGCGCTCGAAGGCGCCGCGCGCCAGCAGATAGGTTTCAATCGCTGCCTGTCCTGGACCGCCTGCAAAAAATACTAACGGGTCTGGTTGTGGTTGCACGCTCAGCGCCGGTATCAGCGCAACCTCCAACTCGATCATGGCGCCATCGTCACCCGTGCGATCTTCGGTAATGCGCATCTGCCCGCACAGCGCCTCGGCCGTTGGCAGTGCACTGCCACCATCGATGCGGCATGGGGTCAGCTCAAGCGCTTGTGCGCGTGTAGCGCCAACAACGCCAAATAAGGCAAGTAGCGTGACCATCTGCGCAACTTGTCGGTTGCGCTGTGTGAACTTCAGCATCGTGTGTGCTTCTCCGCTCGGGTGACTGGCGCAGGAGTATGCATAAAAAAACTGACTAAAAACAGGCAATTGAACGTAAAAGCGTCGGCTGTTCGCGCGGCATTCACGCGTGCTGGGCGGGCCTTGCGGCTTAGCTTAAGTAGCTGTTTTTGATGAATAAACTGATTACCCAGATGCAGGCATGCGAATTTAGCGTGTTGATCGTGCAGCGACACGCAATATTCATGCGTCGCCCGCTAGCTACCGCGTTTGCGTGACAATTGCGCGTGATGGCTGTGAACAAGGCGCTGTTTTAGCCTATTCACCGCGGCTACAATGCGCGGCCAACTCGATGCAATGCATACAGGCACTCATGTCGGCAGATTCGAAATTTGATGTGATTGTGGTCGGCGGCGGCCACGCCGGTACAGAAGCAGCGCTGGCTGCAGCGCGCACCGGTGCGCAAACGCTACTCGTAACACATGCGATCGATACGCTGGGGCAAATGAGCTGCAATCCCGCGATTGGTGGTATCGGCAAGGGCCACCTCACGCGCGAGATTGATGCGCTGGGTGGCGCCATGGCGATCGCGATTGACCACGCCGGCATTCAGTTTCGTACCTTGAACGCAAGCAAGGGTCCAGCCGTGCGCGCGACTCGCGCGCAAGCAGATCGCGTTTTGTACCGGCAGGCGATCCGCCGCACCGTTGAGGGCGCGCAGAATTTGCGCGTCTTCCAGAGCAGTGTGGTCGATCTTGCCGTAGACGGTGATGCAGTCGCCGGTGTTGTGACAGCGATGGGCCAGACGTTCCATGCCCGCAACGTCGTGTTGACCGTGGGCACGTTTCTTGGCGGGCGCATCCACATGGGTCTGCAGCAGACCGAGGGAGGGCGCGCCGGTGATGCACCCTCCAATCGATTGGCAGCACGTCTGCGTGCCTTGCCGTTTCGAGTTGCGCGCCTGAAAACCGGCACACCGCCGCGACTGGATCGGCGCACGCTCGATCTGGAAGCGATGGCTGTACAACACGGCGACGATCCGGCGCCGGTGTTCTCGCTGCTGGGACGGCGCTCGCACCATCCGCGTCAGGTGCCGTGTTACATCACGCACACGAACGAACACACGCACGACATCATTCGCGGCGCGATTCACGAATCGCCGATGTTCACCGGCAATATTGAGGGCGTCGGGCCGCGCTACTGTCCGTCGGTCGAGGACAAAATTGTGCGCTTCGCGGACAAGGCGTCGCACCAGATTTTCGTCGAACCCGAAGGGCTCGATACCGTTGAGGTTTACCCCAACGGCATTTCCACGAGTCTGCCGTATGAAGCGCAGCAAGCGTTTGTGCGCAGCATTCGCGGTTTTGAGCATGCGCACATTACCCGGCCCGGCTACGCGATTGAATACGACTTTTTCGATCCACGCGACCTGCATGGCACGCTGGAAACCAAACCCATGCCAGGCCTGTTTTTTGCCGGGCAAATTAATGGCACGACGGGGTACGAAGAGGCAGCGGCGCAGGGTTTGCTTGCCGGGGTGAATGCTGCGCGGCGTGCGCAGGACTTGCCAGGCTGGGTGCCGGCGCGCGACGAGGCGTATCTCGGTGTGCTCGTTGATGATTTGGTTACGCAAGGTGCCAGCGAGCCTTACCGTATGTTCACCAGTCGCGCCGAACATCGTTTGTTGTTGCGTGAAGACAATGCGGATCGTCGACTGACACCGATTGGCCGTGAGCTGGGTCTGGTTGACGACGAACGCTGGCGCGTCTTCGAGGCGCGCCAGGCATGCGCGCGTACCGAACAAGATCGACTATCCAATTTGGTACTGAACGATTCGTTGCTGGCTGGCAGCGAGTTGCTTGGTGCCGATCAGCGTATCGCGCCCGGAACCCGTGCGCTCGATCTGTTGCGGCGACCGGAAATAAGCTATGCCGCGTTGACACAAGTGCCTGCGGTTGGTCCGGCTGCATTAGCCGTGACTAGCGATGCAGGCGATGACTATTGCCGCAGTGCCGAGTTCGCCGAACAGGTCGCGCTGCAAATAGAGACCGATGTTAAGTACGCCGGCTATGTTGAACGACAGACGCGCGAAAATGAACGTACGAAAAAACAGGCCGACCTGCGTTTGCCTGCAGGCCTGGACTACGCCGACGTGCACGGCTTGTCAAACGAAGCGCGCCAGAAGTTGACACAGACGCGTCCGGACACGATTGGTCAGGCATCGCGTGTACCGGGGGTTACGCCCGCCGCGATCTCACTGTTGCTGATCCATTTGAAAAAGCGCACTCTGAGACAAAGCGCCTGAGCAAATGCTTGGCTACACACTGAAGCGTTTGGCCAGCGCATTACCCACACTGCTGGTGGTGTTGGTGCTCGCGTTTATGCTGGTGCACTCGGCGCCCGGTGGGCCCTTTGATCAGGAGCGCGCAGTTGCGCCACAGATCAAGGCGCGGATGGATGCGGCTTACGGTCTCGATCAACCGATATGGATTCAGTTCGGCCGCTACTTCGGTGGACTGGTTCGCGGCGATTTCGGTCCATCCTATCGTTACCCGCAATACACGGTGACAGAGTTGATTGGCGCGAGCTTTCCTGTGTCGCTGACGCTAGGTCTACTGGCAATCATCGTCGGTGTCATTGGCGGCATCGCGATGGGCACGCTTGCCGCGCTGCGCCAGAACCGCTGGCTGGATCATGTGTTGATGACGCTGTCGATGACGGGCATCTCGGTGCCTACGTTTGTTGTCGCGCCATTGCTCGTACTGGTCTTTGCAATCTGGCTGGACTGGTTACCGGCTAGCGGCATTCGCACACCTTTACACTTATTGCTGCCAGTGGTTGCATTGTCGTTGCCGATGGTCGCCTACATCGCGCGTTTGATGCGCGCGAGCATGCTGGAGGTACTGAAGAGCGAATTTATGCGCACGGCGCGTGCGCAGGGACTGACGCGACGCACACAAGTGTTCCGCTACGCCATGAAACCGGCACTGATCCCGGTCGCGTCGTACCTCGGGCCGGCTATCGCCGGTGTGTTGACCGGCTCCGTGGTTGTCGAGCAGGTCTTCAATATTCCCGGCAGCGGTAAACTGTTTGTGCAAGGCGCACTGAATCGGGACTACACACTCGTCATGGGCCTGGTGATTTTGTATAGCGCGTTGTTACTGGCGCTGAATCTGCTAGTGGATCTGATCTACGGTTGGCTGGATCCGCGAGTGCGCTACCGATGAACCGACCGATAGCGCTGCAACACGGATTGTCCGGTCATGCGTTGAACGCCATTCGCAGGGATCGGTTGTTGCTGGCGTCATCGCTGTTGCTTGCGTTGATTGTGCTGGCCGTCATCGTCGGCCCGTGGTTGTCCCCCCACAATTATTTTGATGTAGACATGAATGCGGTCCGCCTGCCGCCGACATTTCAGGACGCGCACTGGTTCGGTACCGATGCGCTCGGGCGCGACATTTTCGTACGCACACTACATGGCGGTCGCATCTCGCTGCTGGTTGGCGTGGTATCGACGATTGTCAGTCTGGTGGTGGGTGTTGCTTGGGGCGCAACGGCCGGGTATCTCGGCGGCCGTGTAGACCATGTCATGATGCGCATTGTGGACGTGTTGTATGCCGTGCCGTTTTTGTTCTTTGTCATTTTGCTGATGGTCATGTTCGGGCGCGACATACTGCTGATCTTTGTCGGTATCGGTGTCGTTAACTGGCTCGATATGGCACGCATTGTGCGCGGACAAACCCTCACCTTGCGCCAGCGTGAGTTTGTGCAGGCTGCTGAAGTCATGGGTGCTGGACGCCGACGCATTATTTTTCGGCACATCGTGCCGAACCTGTTCGGCATCGTTGTTGTTTACGCCGCGCTGGCTGTGCCGCAAGTGATTTTGCTGGAGTCGTTCCTAAGCTTTCTGGGTCTGGGAACGCAAGAGCCGATGACGTCGTGGGGCGCGCTGGTACATGAAGGCAGTCAGCAAATGGGCTCAACGCCATGGCTGCTGGTCGTGCCGGCAACGTGGTTGGCAGTGACGTTGATCTGTCTGAACTTTATTGGCGATGGCATGCGTGATGCGCTGGATCCGCGGGATGGTCATCGATGAGCCTGTTGTGTGTCGATGAGCTAAATGTCTATTTCGAGACCGCCGATGAGACGGTACACGCGGTGCGTGATCTGAGCTTTCGTCTCGACGCGCAACAGTCACTGGCGATTGTCGGCGAATCCGGTTCCGGCAAGAGTCAGGCGGTGAATGCAATGCTCGGCCTGCTGGCAGAAAACGGCCGTGCGACAGGCAGTGTGTTGCTGTCGGGCAAGCAGCTGCTGAACATCGGCGAGGAGCGCTTGCGGCGTTATCGTGGTCGCCGTGTTTCCGTGGTGTTTCAAAACCCGATGACATCGTTGAACCCGTATCTGACGATTGGCACGCAACTGGCGCGCGTGTTGATTGAGCAACGCGGTATGTCAGCGGATGTTGCTGGTCGCGAAGTCGTGCGGATGCTTGATGCTGTGCAATTGCCCGGCGCCAAAGATCGCCTTAACAGCTATCCGCACGAATACTCCGGTGGTATGCGCCAGCGCGTGATGATCGCCGCAGCGTTGCTGTGTCGACCGGATATCCTGATTGCTGATGAGCCGACGACAGCCCTCGACGTGACCGTGCAGGCGAGCATTCTGCAGTTGCTGCGTGAATTGCAGGATGCCTTCCACACGGCGTTGATTCTGATTTCGCACGATCTGGCCGTCGTCGCAGGCGTCTGCGATCGTGTGATCGTCATGCATGATGGACAAACCATTGAGGACAACACGACAGAGCAGGTCTTCGCCAATCCCGAGCATTCGGTGACGCGCACACTGCTTGACGCTGCACCGCGTCTGGATTCAGTGCTGCCGACGTCACGCGACTGTGATCGTGATGGCGAGCCATTAGTCGAAGTCGACTCTGTCCAGGTGGACTATCCGATGCCGCGCACCGGATGGTTTTCACGCAAACACTTTCTGGCCGTGCGTGATGTCAGCTTCAAGCTGCATCCCGGCGAGACGCTAGGCATTGTGGGCGAGTCCGGTTGTGGCAAGTCCTCTTTGGCCAGGGCGTTGTTGGGCGTCGGCGACTATAGCGGTGTCGTCAAGTATCGCGGCGAAGCGGTGCACGCGTTGTCTTCCGAATCGTTGCAGCGATTTCACCGAGAGCTCCAGATCGTCTTTCAAGACCCGCTGGGTTCGTTGAATCCACGTATGACGATTCGCGATATTGTCGCCGAGCCATTGTTGATTCATCGTCTGGCGCACAGCCAACAGGACATCCGCGACCGTGTGGTTGCTGCGCTCGAACGGGTGGGTCTCGATGCTGCAATGCTCAACCGTTATCCGCACGAGTTTTCGGGTGGTCAATGCCAGCGGATCGGCATCGCGCGTGCGCTGATGACATCGCCGCGCGTGTTGATTTGCGATGAAGCGGTGAGTGCGCTCGACGTCACAGTGCAGGCAGAGATCCTGGAGCTGTTGCAGCAATTGCGTGCGCAATTGGGTCTGGCGATTGTGTTCATCGCGCATGATCTTGCCGTCGTCCGACAGATCAGTGATCGAGTCGCCGTGATGTACTTGGGCCGCGTCGTTGAACAGGGTCTGGTTGCCAATATCTATGCGAAACCGCAGCACCCCTACACGCAGGCATTGCTGGACGCGGCGCCGTTGCCCGATCCTGCCATCGAACGCCAGCGCCAGCGGCACTTGCAGAACACCGAGCTGCCACCACCCTGGCAAGTGGCGCCGGGCTGTGCGTACCGGATGCGCTGTCCACGCGCATTGGCCGTGTGCGAGCAGCAACGACCGTTGTTGTCACCTTTGCAGGCGAGCCCGACCAGCGATCTGTGCGCGTGTCACAGCCCGGCAGATGCGGTTGGCAATTAGCGCGGTGCGCTGTTGAGCATCGGTCGGCCGTTCAGCAGCAGCGCGCCATCTTTACCTGTCACCGTCATTGAATACGCATCACCGTCGCCATCACGCTGCAGCGCACCAACGCCTTTGAGCATCGCGACCTGATCCGCGACGCCCGGGTTCTCGGTAGCAACGCTTTGTAAATAGCCTTCGTTGGTGTGCGCAGTCAGTGTCAGGTCACTGTTGTTGGCCATCGTTTGCAGGAAGGTTTGTACGTTGGCTGCCAGCGGCACAATGTTGGCCGCTGGTGTGTCGACAGCGAGCGCAAGATCCAGAGAACCGTCGGCGGCTTGCAAGTCTTGTTGCCAATCCAGAGACAGCGGCGTTGCAAAGCCGGCACGTATCGATGTTGCATTGGCCTCGAGCAGGGCCCACGGGTCTTGCCCGGCCGATTGCTGGCGGGCGGTGATCAGATTACGTGCAGCGATCAGGAATTCGGCGGTAAGGCCATCCAATGACAGCGTGCCCTGTACAGCCGCCGCTGCGCCCGACGTGCTGATAGCATTCGCCGTGTACTGCGCATGGAGTGTTTTCCCTGGCTCGCTGTTGGTTAGCGTCAACGTCGTTTGAACATCCTCGATCAACGATGCACTTTGTGCGCCGGTATATTGCAGGGCGTCCGCCGTGAACTCGAGAACAAAGGGGTCACTGACCGGCGCCGGTGCATACGCGATCGCAACTCGTGACCAACTGACATCTCCCTGCGGCCGCGAAAACGCCCCATCGGCAACCAGCACGCGGAACCCGGTCTCGCCGTTTAGCCCGATGCGGGTGTTGAGCAGCGCCGGCAATTCCTTGCCCGCTTCGCCGCCATCAACGCTGAGTCGCGAACGCACATCGGCCAGCGCCAGCGTAGCGATATTGACAATCGGGCCGTGATTGATCGTGCTGTGCACCACAATCGCAGGCTGGTCGCCGAAGTCACCGTCGGACAACCAGTCGCGCAACATGCCTGCGCGCTCAGGGTCGGTTACCAGTAAACGGTGGCTTGCAGTAGCGTTAAACCAACCGCGTTCGTAGCTCGACTCCACCAACTGCAGCCAATCCGGCAGCGAATCGGCCACAATTGGCTGGCCTTCGCGAACGATCCGTTCGGCGTAATGGCCAGTCAGCACGGGGCCGCCCAGCGCGATAACAATCATCAGGGTGGACAGGATCAGGATCAGCTTGCGCATATTTGTCGATGGTCCGTTCAATAGAGACAAAGCAGAATGCAACAGTGTAGCGCGACGGGGCGCGTGGGCCACAAGCGTTGTTGTCGCAGGTTGTGATCAGATTCTGGAAATCATCCCGGCAACGCACTACCATTGCGGCGTTGCAGGTGGGGCCTGCACTGGCTGGCGCAAGCACTGCGCCGACCAACCCTTCCGATGAAGAATGGACTGTCCATGAGCATGAGTATCCTTTTGAGCGCCCGTTCGCTGGTGCTAACGACCTTGATTGTTGTTGCTGCGCTGGCGCAACCGGCCGCAGCTGATGGCGATGTCGAGAGCGGCGCTGTACTGGCCTATACCTGCCTGGGGTGTCATGGCGTTGCGGGGTACCGCAACCCGTATCCATCGTATCGGGTGCCGAAGCTCGGTGGGCAACACGCCGCTTATATTGAAATTGCGTTGAAAGCCTATCGCTCCGGCGAACGCTCCCACGCAACGATGCGAGCGCAGGCAGGCTCTTTGTCGGATCAGGACATTGCCGATCTTGCCGCGTATTTCGCCAGCAAAGGTGAACCCGAAGAGGGAGCTGTAGTGATCCGTGGCGAAGAACAGGGTAAAGAAAAATCCCAGACGTGCGCTGCCTGCCACGGTGAGAACGGGATCAGCCCCAATGCGATTTGGCCGAACCTTGCCGGCCAGCATGAAGACTATCTGGCGAACGCGCTGAAGCAGTACCAGCTCGCCAATGCGACCGAATCGGCGGGCAATGGCGTGCGCAAAAATGCCGTCATGGCTGGTTTGGCAGCGGCGCTCAGCGATGAAGACATCGATGCGCTGGCGAGCTACTTTGCTGCGCAGAAAGGGCTGTACACGACCAAGCACGACTAGGCCTGTACCGCCGACGGCAGGCTGTCGCGCTGCTGTCAGGCAAGCGCAAGGCTGGCCGGTTAATCGGCCGTGTAGGTAAGCTCTGCGCAGTGCCCGCGCGGCGCACGTAACTGGTTGGTCACTCGGGATGGCCGCGATGCCGGTCGGCATCGCCCTGAATCTCGGCCAGTTCGTTGCTGTCCCAGCGGTCAAGGTTTTTCAGCACCATGCGCATGCGCGGTGAACGCCCCAGCGCTTCGCGATTGCGAATCATAAAGTCCCAATACAAGGCGTTGAATGGACAGGCGTTGTCGCCTGTTCGCTTGCTGACGGTGAATTGGCATCCGCTGCAATAATTGCTCATGCGATTAATGTAGGCGCCGCTCGCAACATACGGTTTGCTGCCAACGACCCCACCATCGCCATGTAGCGCCATCCCTAACGTGTTGGGCAACTCGACCCACTCGACAGCATCGACGTACACAGACAGATACCAATCGCACACCGCGCCAGGATCGAGGCCGGCAAGCGTTGCATAGTTGCCGATCACCATCAGGCGCTGAATGTGATGTGCATAGCCGTTGCGCAACGTGTCGCCGACCGATTGCGACAAACAATTCATTGTCGTGTCGCCGCTCCAGAACCAATCGGGCAACGGCGCATTATGGCCGTAGTGGTTGCGCGTTTTGTACTCGGGCATATGCAACCAGTACACACCTCGGATGAATTCCCGCCAACCGAGAATTTGCCGCACGAAACCTTCGACGGCTGCGATCGGGTAGCGATCGGGATCGGCTTGCCAGGCGGCGATAGCGGCGTCCACCGCTTCGCGTGGATTGAGTAGCTTGATGTTCAGCGCCGAGGCGATTAGCGCGTGATACAAAAACGGCTCGCCCTGCCACATCGCGTCCTGATAGCGCCCGTACAGCGGCAGTCGATGCTGGATAAAGTCATCGAGCGCAAGCAAAGCATCCTTGCGCGTGACCGGCCAGCGGAACGGCGTTAAGCGGCCGGCGTGATCGCCGAACAATGCGCTGACGTCGTCAAGCACTTCGCGCGTAATATCGTCAACGTCGAATTTGTGCGGTCGTGGCAAATCGACCGGCCCCTTTTTGGAAAACGCCTTGCGATTGTCCTTGTCGTAATTCCATGCGCCGCCGACTGGCTCGCCATCTTCCATCAACACATCGAAGTGCTTGCGCTGCTCGCGATAGAAGTATTCCATCGTCAATTGTTTGCGACCCTTCGCCCATTGCGCAAATCGCTCTGTCGTGACGTAGAAGTGACTGTCATCGAAAATGCGTAGCGCGCATGTGTGGCGCTCACAGCATTGGGTCAGCGCATCGCGCACACGCCATTCGCCAGGCTCAACCAGCCACACCGCATCCGGGGTATCCCGCTCGAGCGCATTAGCCAGACCGCTCGATAAGCTTTCAACACCGTCCGAGAGCTTGCGGTAATCGACTTGCCAGCCGTCTGCCTGCAAGCGCGCAGCAAAATGCCGCATGGCCGCTAAAAACACCGCGATGCGTTGCGGATGGCTGCGCACGTGAGTGGCCTCATCAGCGGTTTCCAGCATCAATACCCGATCTTGCGCAGGATCAGCGGCGGCCAACGCCGGGTGCTTAGCGTCCAGTTGGTCGCCGAGAATCAGGATCAAATTGCGCGGCCGGGAATCGGTTACAGACATGGTTTTTCAAGCTTACGGAGCGGTTGCAAAGGATCGCACACGATGTGGCTTTGAACATCCGCAACAATGCCTCGACAAAAATGACGATCAACAACTGAAAACAAGTATCTAGCGAAGCAAATTGCGGCTTGTTGTCCGGCGCGGAAAGTCCCACAATAGCGTGCATAAATCACTATGTGGTTTTTTTGCAACAACATTGCGACAAGGAGTCGGAAATGTCTCAATCAAGAATTGTACTGGTCCTCGCCTTGTTGGCGTTGGTTGCCGGTCCTATTTACGCCGGCGATGAAGTAGGACAAACATACTTCTCTATTACCGGCGACCTCGTCGACGACGACACCGAGCGCGGCGTCAAAGATGACCTCGGTCTCACCGCGTCTCTCGGTTACAACTACACCGATGCGTTCAGCGTTGAAGCGTTTTTGCACACGGCTGATCTGGAAGGCGACTTCTCGGTTGACCAAAGGCAAATTGAAGGTGGTTTGAACGGCCTGTTGTTTCTGAACCGCGAAAGCTGGTTCTCACCGTACCTGCTGGGTGGCCTGAGTAACCTGTACACCGAGTTCGAAGGTGGCGATGACGACCACTTGTTGGCAGGCAGCGTTGGCGCAGGCGTCATGATGAGCCCGTCGGAAAATGTCGCCTTCCGCGTGCAGTATCGCTATCGCAGCGAACTCGCGGCGACAAACTTTGCCGATCAGATTTATAGCGCTGGTTTCCAGTGGGGCTTTGGCGGCGAGAGCACCAAACGCATGGATACCGATGCAGACGGCGTTGATGATTCGCTCGACCAGTGCCCGAACACACCGTTGGGTGCCGCGGTCGATGCGACCGGTTGCCAGCTGGATAGCGACAACGACGGCGTCGTTGATGGCAAGGACAAGTGCCCGGCCACACCGGCCGGCGTTCGTGTTGATGCCAACGGCTGCGAAGTGAAACTCGACTCCGATAAGGATGGTGTTGCAGACGCTGATGATCAGTGCCCACGTTCACCGGCAGGCGTTACGGTCGATGCGAAAGGTTGTGAGATCGACAGCGACGGCGACACGATCGCCGATAGCAAAGATGCTTGCCCCAACACCAAATCAGGTGTGCGCGTTGACATCCGCGGTTGCGAAATCAAAGACGTCATCGACCTGCCGGGCGTGAACTTCGAGTCTAACTCGGACGTTCTGCTGGCTGGCGCTGAGCGTGTGCTCAGCGATGCAGCGGCAACACTGCGCAAGAATGACGACCTCGTCGTAGAAGTTGCTGGTCACACCGACAGCGATGGCGCGGCTGCCTACAACGAAAGCCTGTCTGAGCGTCGTGCGCGCACCGTGCGTAACTTCCTCGTCAGCGCCGGTGTGAACGCAGCTAACTTGTCTGTGAAGGGTTACGGCGAAGCCGAGCCGGTTGCGGATAACTCAACAGCGGCTGGCAAAGCGTCCAACCGTCGTGTTGAGCTGCGTCTGCTCAATCGCTAGATAGCGACTGCTGCAAAGCAAGGCCCCGGCGCGCGCAGGCGCGTCGGGGCTTTTTATTGGCTATGCTGCGCATCATGACGACGAGCGACACGCAATTATTGAATCGCCTGACTGCAGGGCTGGCACAACTCGAGGTGCCGCTTGCGGCCCGCGAGGCGCAGCGTCTGGTTGTGCTGGTGCAGCTGCTCGCGCGCTGGAACAAGGCCTACAACCTGACAGCCATCAAGGAGCCGGTCGAGATGATTGATAAGCATGTGCTCGACAGTCTGAGTCTGCATCGTTATGTCACCTCGGGGCCGGTGTTGGATGTCGGAACCGGCGGCGGTTTTCCGGGCCTGCCGCTGGCGCTGTGTTCACCAGAGCTTGCGTTTACGCTGCTTGACTCGCATGCCAAGAAGCTGCGCTTCGTCAATCAGGCTGCCGCGGCTATGGCGCTTGGCAATGTCACCACGATGCATTCGCGCGTTGAGCATTTCGACGCACCGGCAGGGTTTGCGACGATCACCAGCCGCGCGTTCGCATCATTGCGCCAGATTGCTGATTGGTGTGGCCATCTGCTCGCGCCGGGCGGCAAGCTGCTCGCGATGAAGGGTCATGTTGCCGAGCAGGAATTAGCCGAGTTGGGAGCTGGTTGGCACGCCAAGGCCGAACCGGTAGTGGTACCCTTTGTAGATGGAGTGCGTCACATCGTGACGCTAACCCCGGCGTAACCGGTTCGCGGCCGCTGTTTCGGAGCATCCGATGACTCGAGTACTGGCCATCGCCAACCAGAAGGGCGGCGTCGGCAAAACAACTACCAGTGTCAATCTGGCAGCATCGCTGGCGGCGACGCAGCGGCGCGTGCTGTTGGTGGACATTGACCCGCAGGGTAACGCGACGATGGGTTGCGGCATCGACAAGATGCAGCTCGAGCGCTCTGCGTGCGATGTATTGCTGAACGAAGCCAGCGCGGCCGATACGATCATCGCCGCACCTGATAGCGGTTTCGCAGTGTTGCCCGGCAATGATGACCTGACGTTAGCCGAAGTGCAGTTGCTGCAGGAAATCGGCCGCGAGTTGCGGCTGCGCAAAGCGCTAGCACCGGTGCTCGGCATGTATGACTTTGTGCTGATCGATTGCCCGCCGTCGATCAATATGTTGACGATTAACGCATTGACCGCTGCGCAGGGCGTGTTGATTCCGATGCAGTGCGAGTACTACGCACTCGAAGGGCTCACGGCGTTGCTCGGTACGATCGAGCAGGTGCGCGACACGGTGAATCCGGATATCGAACTGTACGGCTTGCTGCGCACGATGTTCGATCCGCGCAATAACCTGGCCAATGATGTGTCCGCGCAATTGCATGAACACTTCGGCGACAAGGTCTATCGCACGATTATTCCCCGCAATGTACGGCTGGCCGAAGCCCCCAGTTTCGGTCGTCCGGTGTTGGCCCATGATCGCCACTCCCGAGGTGCCTTGGCCTATCTGGCACTGGCTGGTGAAATCATACGGCGCGAAGAGTCGCTTGCAGCGCAGGCTGCAGCGCAATAGGGTGGCGGTTCCACTACGCAGCTAACGCAAGTTTTAACGTCATGGCGAACAAACGAAAAAGTCTCGGTCGTGGTCTCGGCGCCTTGCTGGGCGATGCCGCGCGCAGCCCCGTGAAACCGGCCTCCACGCCGGCCGCAGCGCCGGCAACCGGAGGTGAACAGCCGACTGGTACGCTGCGCGAACTCGGCGTGGATTTGCTGCAACGCGGCCGTTATCAGCCGCGTGTCGACATGCGCAAGGACACGCTGCAGGAGCTGGCCGACTCGATCAAGGCGCAAGGTATTGTGCAACCGATCGCGGTGCGACCGTTGACGCTAGTCGACGATACGCAGCGCTACGAAATTATTGCCGGCGAGCGTCGCTGGCGCGCCGCGCAGCTCGCCGGTCTGTCGCAGGTGCCGGTGGTCATTCACAACGTCAGCGACAACGAAGCTGTTGCGATGGCGCTGATCGAAAACATTCAGCGCGAAGATCTGAACCCACTCGAAGAGGCGCGTGCGCTATCGCGGCTGATCGAAGAATTTGAACTGACGCATCAGGAAGGCGCCGACGCGGTTGGTCGCTCACGAGCATCGGTCAGCAACTTGCTGCGCCTGCTCGAGCTCGGCGAAGAAGTGCAGCAGATGCTCGCGGAGCGGCAACTGGATATGGGTCATGCGCGCGCGCTGCTCGGTGTGCCGGCCGGCAAACAACAGACCACGCTGGCGCGTTTGGTTGTGGCCAAGAAGCTGTCAGTGCGTGAAACCGAAAAGCGCGTGCGCGAGGCAAACGCCCCAGTGCGCAAAGCACCGCCACCGAAGCGCAAGGATCCGGACATCGTACGTTTGGAAGCGGACCTTACCGACAAACTGGGCGCAACGGTCAATGTCAGCCACGGCCGCAACGGCGCCGGCAGCCTGAGCATTGCCTACAACAGTCTCGATGAGTTGGAAGGCATTCTCGACAAGATTGGCTAGCGCCTGCTGTATTGCTGCACAAATCCGTGCATGCGCAGCCGCGGCAAGCGTAACAGTATGCAGTTTGATCGATTTCGTTCGATTTGAGCCGGCGCGGAAATAGCAAGATTCGCTGCCAGTGGTTACCTCAATGAAAAGAAAGCTCTGGCAGAGACTATTGACGTAGGATCAGCAGCCGATAGCACCTCTTGATACGTTTCGCGCACGCTCAAACGCGATGCTGCGCGTCTGCCGTTGCACACGGCGGCAAGTTTGAGTTACACCGCTTTACCGCCCTGCGCTCGGAACATCCCGGTCCCTTCGCTGATGACCTCCAGCGCATTGGCAGCGTCGACAGCCGGGTAGGCGGTCTGGATGATGTCGGGCATCACCGCTTCGGAGATGAAATAGCCCTGCATTTTGTCGCACTGGATTTCTTTAAGAAATTCGAACGTCGCCTGATCTTCGACGCCTTCCGCGCAGACTGTAATGCCAAGCGCATGCGCCATGCCGGTCACTGCGGCCAGCGCCTGGCGGGTGATAGCGTTATCGCGCGCCTGGATCAGCAGCGATGCATGAATCTTGATTTCATCGAAATCGAGCTTGCCAAACGCGCTAAGCGAATTGCGCGCGGCGCCAAAATCATCCAGTGACAGGCGAAAGCCCTTGCGCCGCAACGCCGAGAGCACCATCGCGCATTCATCCTCTGCGCCGGCGATACTGGGCTGGGCAATCTCGAACGTGATCGCATCACACGGCAGGCCAAATTCGCGAACAATGCGCTCATAATCGCCCGCTAGCTCGAGATCAGTCAGCAATGAGGCGTCGAGATTGACGCAGCCATTCAGCGGCAAGGCGCGTTCGCGCCAGCGCACCAGTTGTTGCAGCGTGAGTCGCAACACATACTCGCCAATGGCCGGCATCAGACCCAGCTCGACGGCCTGTGGCAGAAATTCTAGTGGCGATACGCGACCGCGCGACGGGTGGCGCCAGCGGATCAATGCCTCGGCCTCGGTGGTTACCCAATCCGTCTGGCCGGTCAGTCGGGCCATTTTGGGCTGGTATTGCACCATCAACTGGCGTTCATGCAGGGCGCGTTCAAGCTCTTCGCGGGTGATTTCAGTCATTGGGTACGTCTCATCCTCACAGACTTGGGGTCGTTCCTGGCCGTCAATCGCCGTTATCGGCCTCATGGTCGGTTAGCGACCGGGTTAGCCTGAACTGTATTGATGTGGTGGGGCGGCGTCTGTGCCCGGACTCTCACATTTAGTGATCAGGCAGCTTGTGCTGACATAACCGGCAGAATAGGCGTTTTTTTAGCCACTTCGGGTTTGCTGCGGCGCGCCATTGGCTTTATACTGCGCCCGCTTTCACGTTGGCTCGGCTTGACGCCAAGGAGTTGTACGGTGCACTCAAGCGCTGTCCCCGCCCGCATTATCGCGTGGCAGGCTGTCATCGGTTGCGTGGGAGCAGTGTTATGGCTACTGCACAGCGTTCCAGCCAGCGTCGCGGCTCTTGCCGGCGGTTTTGGCAGCGCCCTGCTCAGCCTTCAGTTTGCATTGCGGGTCTTTTCCCGGGACGGTTCTACGCAGCCTCGCTTAGTAGTGGCTGCGTTTTATCGCGCGCAGGTGTTTAAGTTGATTACTGCGGCGGCCATGTTTGGTGTCGTGGCGAAGTTTTTTACGGCGTACTTTGTACCTTTTGTCAGCGTTTTTATTGCAACGCTAACGGTTTACATGGTGGCGCTACGCTGGCCTGTCGATCAGGCCCGCACACAGGATTGATTAAGGTGCGTACCGACTCCATATAAGAGACGGTACGTGAGTGGTTGTTTACGAAGAGTACTTCAAGCGAATGGCTAGCGGCGCGGATACACAAACCCCCAGCGAATACGTCTCCCACCACCTGGAGCATTTGTCGGTCGGTGAAGGCTTCTTCACATTGCACATCGACACGTTGTTGTTCACGTGGGTCTGCGGCCTCGCGTTCATCGGCATCTTCTGGATGGCAGCGCGTCGCGCGACGACCGGTGTCCCGGGCAAGTTCCAGGCCTTCGTTGAGATGGTCATCGAATTCATCGACGGCTCGGTTAAAGAGGGCTTCCACGGTCCGCGTGAGTTTGTCGCACCGCTGGCGCTGACGATATTCATGCTGGTGCTGTTCTGGAACATCCTCGACATTTTGCCGGTCGATTTGTTGCCGATCGCAGCTCATGCCTCTGGCGTTGAGTATCTGCGCATTGTGCCGTCTGCTGACGTCAACGCGACCTTCAGCCTGTCGCTGACGGTGTTCGTGCTGATCATCATTTACAGCTTCAAAGGCAAGGGCGCCAAGGGTTATCTGGCGGAGTGGCTGTTCCACCCGTTCGGCAAGTTCCCGCTGCTGGTGCCGTTTAACGTGCTGCTGAACTTCGTTGAGCTGCTCGCCAAGCCATTGTCGCTGGCGCTGCGCCTGTTCGGCAACCTGTACGCGGCTGAGCTGATCTTCATGCTCATCGCGCTGTTGCCTGCCTACCTGCTGTGGGCACCCGGTTTTGTCTGGGCGGTCTATCACATTCTTGTGATCCCGCTGCAAGCGTTCATCTTTATGACGCTGACCATTGTTTATTTGAATCTCGCTTACGAGAAACACTAAGTTTGTTGATTACGCTTTCGCGTTTATTTGATTAGGAGTCATCATGGATTTCACACTCGCAGCTCAAATCCAGAGCAGCACGGCAATCGCCGTCGGCATGATCCTGGCGTTCGCCGCGCTGGGAACCGGTATTGGCTTTGGCCTCTTGGGCGGTAAGTTTCTGGAAGGCGTTGCTCGCCAGCCGGAGCTTGGCAACATGTTGCAGGGCCGCATGTTCATCATCGCTGGTCTGCTCGATGCGCTTTCCATCATCGGCGTAGCGTTTGCTGCACTGCTGTTGTTTGCGAACCCGCTGTTGTCTGCAATCACAGGCTAGAGATCAGCTGTCGCTGAATACGCCTTAAACGCATACCTGGAGTAATCGCCCGTGGATCCGAATATCAGTCTGATTGGCCAAATGATCACATTCCTGCTGTTTGTGGGATTTGTCATGTGGAAAGTCTGGCCGCCACTGATCGAGGCTATTGAAAAGCGTCGTCAGGAAATTGCCGACGGTCTTGCTGCTGCTGAACGTGGCCAGAAGGATTTGGCGAAAGCCGAATCGAAAGTCGACGAGTTGGTCGGTGAAGCGCGTGGTCAAGCCGCGGAGATTCTCGATCAGGCGCGTGCGCGCGCGAACGAGATTATTGCCGAAGGCAAGGCCGAAGGTCAGCGCGAACGTGAGCGTCAGTTGAAAGCGGCTCAAGCGGAGATCGAGCAAGAGATCAATCAGGCGCGCGAGGAGTTGCGCGGTCAGGTGTCTGCAGTGGCGATTGCCAGTGCCGAGAAAATCCTGAAGCGCGAAATCGACGGCGAGCGGCACAGTGATCTGTTGGCCGACCTGGCAAAACAGATCTGATGGTGGTGATCATCAATGGCTGAAAAGCACACCCTTGCCCGACCTTACGCTCAGGCGCTGTTCGAAATGGCCAGCGCCGACGGTGGTGAGGCACTGAACCAGTGGGGCGATGCACTCGATGCAATGGCGGTCGTTGCCGATAACGACGGCATTGCCGGTCTGGCCGACAATCCTTCGGTGGATGCGGCCACGCTGCTGGGCTTGCTGCGCGACTGTGCTGGAGATATTCCGGCGGCAGCGCCATTCGCGAAAGCCGGTGGTGCAGGTGAAAACCTGCTGCGTGTGTTAATCGAGAACGAGCGTTTGACAGTGCTGCCAGAAATTGCAGCGCGCTTTAAAACGCTGAAAGATGCGGCGCAATCGACTGTCGATGTGGTTATTACGACCGCAGCCGCTATCTCGGATGCCGAGCAACAGCAGATCACAACGGCGCTGACCCAACGGTTGGGCAGCAACGTCAACATAGCTACTTCTATTGATGAAGACCTGATCGGTGGTGCGGTGATCCGCGCTGGCGATTTCGTCATCGACGGCTCTGTGCGGGCACAACTGAATCGGTTGTCCTCCACGCTGAGCAAGTAAAAGGAACGAGACATGTCACTTAAAGCGTCTGAGATCAGCGATCTGATCAAAGCACGAATCAAGAATTTCGACGCGGCCGCAGAATCGCGCGACGTCGGCACCATCATCGCGGTATCCGATGGCATCACGCGTATTCACGGTCTTGCCGATGCTCAGTACGGTGAAATGCTTGAGTTCCCCGGCGATACCTTCGGATTGGCTCTGAACCTGGAGCAGGACTCGGTGGGCGCCGTTGTCCTCGGTGACTACAAACACATCTCGGAAGGCGACACCGTTAAGACGACGGGTCGTATCCTCGAAGTGCCTGTCGGCGATGCGCTGTTGGGTCGTGTTGTAAACTCGCTCGGCGAAGCTATCGACGGCAAAGCGCCGATCGAAACGGATCAGACATCACCGATTGAGAAGGTGGCGCCGGGCGTCATCGATCGTCAGTCGGTCGACCAGCCGGTGCAAACCGGTCTGAAGGCCATTGATGCGATGGTGCCGATTGGTCGCGGCCAGCGCGAGTTGATCATTGGCGATCGCCAGACCGGTAAAACGGCTGTCGCGATTGATGCCATCATCAACCAGAAAGGCACCGGCATTAAGTGTATTTATGTCGCGGTTGGCCAGAAAGACTCCTCTGTTGCTGCCGTGGTGCGCAAGCTTGAAGAAGAAGGCGCGATGGATCACACCATCGTGGTCAACGCATCAGCGGCGCAGTCTGCTGCCATGCAATACATCGCACCGTACTCAGGCACGGCAATGGGCGAGTTTTTCCGCGATCGCGGTGAAGATGCGCTGATCATTTTCGACGATCTGACCAAGCAGGCTATGGCCTATCGTCAGGTTTCGTTGTTGCTGCGTCGTCCGCCGGGTCGAGAAGCTTATCCGGGTGACGTGTTCTACCTGCATTCGCGTTTGCTTGAGCGCGCTGCGCGCGTTAACGCCAAGTTTGTTGAAGAGCAGACCGGCGGCAAAGTAACCGGCAAGACCGGCTCGCTGACGGCGCTGCCGATCATTGAAACGCAGGCTGGCGACGTTTCGGCATTCGTACCGACCAACGTGATCTCGATTACTGACGGTCAGATCTTCCTCGAGACCGATCTGTTCAACGCCGGTATTCGTCCTGCTATCAACGCGGGTCTGTCGGTATCGCGAGTGGGTGGTTCTGCGCAGACCAAGATCATCAAGAAGCTGGGTGGCGGTGTTCGCCTTGCGTTGGCGCAATATCGGGAACTGGCAGCGTTTGCACAGTTTGCCTCGGATCTCGACGAAGCCACTCGTAAGCAGCTCGAGCGCGGTCAACGTGTCACCGAATTGATGAAGCAAAAGCAATATTCGCCGTTGTCGGTGGGTGAGATGGCTATGTCTCTGTTCGCTGCCAACGAAGGCTATCTCGACGACGTACCGGTTGAGAAAGTGGTTGCCTACGAAGAGGCGATGCACGATTTCGCGCGCACGTCGCACCAGTCGTTGCTCGACAAGATCAACAACACCGGCGCGTTCGACGATGAGATCCAGAGCGGCATGCGTGCGGCACTGGATGCATTCAAGACGACCGGCGTTTACTAGACCGATCTGCCCGAAGACTTTAACCGGAACGACGCATGGCTAGCGAAAAAGAGATCCGCACCAAGATCAAGAGCGTGAAGAGCACGCAGAAGATCACGCGTGCGATGGAGATGGTCGCGGCGAGCAAGATTCGCAAGGCGCAAGTGCAGATGGAAGCATCTCGCCCGTACGCCCAGCGCATCCGTCGCGTCATCGCGCATTTGTCTGAAGCCAATCCGGACTATAGGCATCCGTGGCTGGACGAGCGCGACGTCAAGCGTGTCGGCTACATCGTTGTGTCTTCGGACCGCGGTTTGTGTGGTGGCCTGAACGTCAACCTGTTCAAGAAGCTGATCGGCGAGATGGCTGAGTGGCAGGGCAAAGGTGTCGAAATCGATTTGGCGCTTGTAGGTTCGAAGGCCGTACAGCTGTTCAATCGCCTCGGTGGTAACGTCCTCGCAACGGTCACGCAGTTGGGCGACCGCCCGCAGATGAACGATTTGCTTGGATTGGTCAAGGTCATGCTGGATCAGTACACGGACAGCAACATTGACCGCCTGTTCCTCGTGCACAACGAGTTTGTCAGCGCGATCAGTCAAAAGCCGCAAACGATAACGCTGTTGCCGGTTAGCCAGATCGATAGCGAAGACGAACTGCAACAGTACTGGGATTACATCTACGAGCCTGATGCGGCAGAGCTACTCGATGACGTATTGATGCGCTATATCGAGTCGCAGATCTACCGAGGTGTGGTTGAAAACCACGCGGCGGAAATGGCTGCGAAGATGGTGGCGATGAAAAACGCAACCGACAATGCGGGCGATATTATTGATTCGCTGCAGTTGCAGTACAACAAGGCGCGTCAGGCAGCGATCACGCAGGAAATCAGCGAGATCGTCGGCGGCGCAGCGGCCGTCAACGGCTAACGAATACATTTTTTGGGTGCAGCCACGGTTGCAACACAGATTGAGGAAATACGAATGAGCATTGGCAAAACCGCGCAGATCATCGGCGCCGTCGTGGATGTGGAATTTCCGCGTGATGCGATTCCGAACGTGTACGACGCGCTCGTGCTGGAAGACTCCGGTCTGACACTCGAAGTGCAGCAGCAGCTCGGTGACGGTGTTGTGCGCACGATTGCTATGGGTGCCAGTGAAGGTCTGAAGCGCGGCTTGACGGTCAAGAACACGGGCGCGCCAATCAGCGTGCCAGTTGGTCAGGCAACGTTGGGTCGCGTCATGGACGTGCTTGGCGATCCGCAGGATAAGGCGGGCCCGATCGAAACCGAAGACCGCATGCCGATTCACCGTCAGCCGCCGTCGTACGAAGAACAGGCTGCATCGACGGAGCTGCTCGAAACGGGCGTTAAGGTTATCGACCTGATCATGCCGATTGCGAAAGGCGGCAAGGTCGGACTGTTCGGTGGTGCGGGTGTTGGTAAAACCGTCACGCTGATGGAGCTGATCAACAACATCGCGAAGGCGCATGACGGCCTGTCCGTATTCGCCGGCGTCGGTGAGCGTACGCGTGAAGGTAATGACTTTTACTACGAGATGGAAGAGGCCGGCGTACTTGACAAGGTGGCGCTGGTTTACGGTCAGATGAACGAGCCTCCGGGCGCACGTCTGCGCGTGGCGCTGACCGGTCTGACGATGGCCGAGTACTTCCGCGACGAAGGCCGCGATGTTTTGATGTTCATCGATAACATCTACCGCTATACACTGGCCGGCACCGAAGTATCGGCGCTGCTCGGCCGTATGCCATCGGCGGTAGGTTATCAGCCGACGTTGGCCGAAGAGATGGGCGTGCTGCAGGAACGCATTACGTCGACGAAGACTGGCTCGATCACATCGTTCCAGGCCGTCTACGTACCTGCGGATGACTTGACCGACCCGTCACCGGCAACGACGTTTGCTCACTTGGACGCAACGCTCGTACTGTCGCGGCAGATTTCCGAGCTGGGTATTTACCCTGCGGTAGACCCGCTCGATTCGACCAGTCGTCTGCTCGACCCGAACGTGATCGGCGAAGAGCACTACAACTGTGCGCGCTCTGTTCAGGCAGTGCTGCAGACCTACAAAGAGCTGCAGGACATCATTGCTATCCTTGGTATGGATGAGCTTTCGGAAGAGCAAAAGCAAGCCGTGACCCGTGCGCGTAAAATTCAGCGCTTCCTGTCACAGCCGTTCTTCGTTGCTGCGCAGTTCACCGGCGCCGAAGGTAAATACGTTTCTTTGAAAGACACCATTCGCGGTTTCCAGGGTATTGTCGACGGCGACTACGATCACTTGCCCGAGCAAGCGTTCTACATGGTCGGATCGATCGAGGAAGCGGTCGAGAAAGCCAAAGGTATGCAGAGCTAAATCATGGCCAGTTTGCACGTCGACATCGTTTCCGCCGAAGGCGAAATCTACTCCGGCGATGCCGGTATGGTGTTCGCACCGGCATCGATGGGCGAGCTCGGCATCGCACCACGTCACGCACCGCTGCTAACCACGTTGGCGCCCGGTGAAGTGCGCGTGCAAACGACCGAAGGCGAAGAGCATTTCTTCTACATCACTGGTGGCATGATCGAAGTGCAGCCGAACATGGTGACGGTGCTCGCTGACACCGCCTTGCGCGACGACCAGCTCGATGAAGCCGCGGCGCTTGAAGCGCGTGAAGCCGCCGAAGAAGCGCTGAAGAACGCCGCCGACTCCACTGACCTGCAGCGTGCGCAACGTGAGTTGGCCGAAGCATCGGCGCGCTACCGTGCAACGCAAAAACTCAAGGGTCGCCGCTAGCCCAGCCTGGCGGGACGGCACGATCGCACTCGACGATATGGCCACATCCGCAATTGGCACCGCCGATCACGCGACAGGCTTGCCCATCGCCACAACGCTGCTGCTAACAGGTGATGCGTCAATCATGACGGCGCAACAAAGTCCGTCTGACGTAGACCGTAGCTGCGCGAGCTGTTGTTCAGTTGCAGACCTTGGATTCGCCCGCGATCGGTTCGCAACATCGTCGTTCTTGGACATATCGTGACCGCACAAGACGTGACGTTTCGCGCAGCAGCGCCCAACGACACGAGCCGTGTGCTCGCGTTCGCACGGCAAACCTTCGAAGAAACGTTTGGCGCGGCCAATGACCCGGAAGATATGCGCCAGTATCTTGCGGCGGCCTTCACGCAAGCACAGCAAACCGCCGATATTAGCGCCAACGACTGCCGTGTAATCATCGCCGAAAAACAGGGTGTGCTGGTCGCGTATGCGACGGTGAAGGATCGCGCTTGTCCGTTGCCGATCGACGCACCACATGCCGTCCAGCTCGAGCGCTTTTACGTTGATCCGGCGCATCAGGGTTCAGGGTTGGCGCAACGACTGATGCGGCAGGTGCTGACACGTGCCGGTGACATGGGCGCTACGCATTTGTGGTTGGGCGTGTGGGAGCACAACGCGCGCGGGATTCGTTTCTATGAGAACCAGCATTTCGACGATATCGGCAGTGTGCCGTTTACGCTGGGCACAGCGGCGCAAACCGATCGCGTGATGGCTCGTAAACTCAATCGCTAGCGCAGCGCCGCAACGTTACCGCGTTCGCTATTCGGCAA
This sequence comes from Pseudomonadota bacterium, assembly GCA_038529355.1. GTDB lineage: Bacteria > Pseudomonadota > Gammaproteobacteria > Steroidobacterales > Woeseiaceae > CALBPI01. The sequence goes on along the minus strand of JBCBDU010000016.1, from coordinate 6,690 downwards.
TCGACGTTCACGATCAATCCGGTGCATCAAACGCTCTGCGTCGTGTCCGAATGAGTTGTCAATTGCTCGCTAGCCCGAGGCTGGCGTTCGACACAGCCTACGAGCGGCGCGATCTGCTAATCTGTCACTCTTGCCAGTCGGAACGATAGTGGTGTGATGCCCAAACCCAAGGTTGTGATGTTGCCCGGATTCGACGGCACCGGCGTGTTGTATGAACCGCTGATTGCAGCGCTGGGTGAGCAGTGCGATTGCGTCGCTGTGCATTACGAAAACCATCAAGCTGTGGATGGCTACCATGCGCAGATCCGCGCAGCGTGCGCCGGCGATGCGCCGATCGTGTTACTGGCAGAATCATTCTCTGGACCGTTGGCGTTGGCAACGATGGCTGCGCTGCCGGATCAGGTCGTTGCCGGTGTGCTGTCTACCACGTTCGCGAAACCACCGTTGGCATTAGTCATTTCGCTGGCGCAAAAACTGCGCTTGGCGAGTTTTACGCTGCCGACCGTTAGTGAGCAGGTATTGCGTCTGTTTTGTCTGAACGGTGTGCGCGATGTCGGGTTGATTCGCGAGATTGCTGGCGTTGTACGTGGTGTCGATGCCGCGACGATGGCCAGCCGCATCAATGCGCTTACGCATATGGATGCAACGGCGCACCTTGCGCAAATACGTCAACCCGTTTTGATGTTGCACGCCGAAGAAGATCGCGTTGTGCGCAGGCGCTTCTCCGATAGCCTCGTTCAGGGTTTGGCGAATGTGCAGGAAGTGTCGGTGCGCGGGCCGCACTTGTTGCTGCAGGCGCGCGCCGATGCGTGCGCTGCCGAGATTCAACAGTTTCTCAAAACGCTCGGCTAAACCGATGGTTGCCCAGCGCGCCACAACGCCGAATAATTACAGCGTCGAAAAGCTAAGGTTGATCTGAACATGCGAACAACCCTGATGCTGCATTGGCCAGCGTTCGTCCTTCGTTGTGCTTTGTGGAGTTTCGTCGTCGCGTCTGCACCAGCGCGTTCCGCGGCTCCTGAAGCCGGTGTTGCGCCATTCTCCATGGCGGGCGAGTTCGTTTTTATAGATGTCATTGTTGGTGACTCACAACCACTGAGCTTCATCTTCGATACAGGTGCGGGGACGACAGCGTTGAACGCATCGACGAGCGCACGCCTTGGACTTGTTAGCCAACGCAAAGAGAGGGCGAGCGGCGCCGCGGAGTCTTTTGAGGTCGAAAGCATCCGCGACGTGGCGCTGCAAGTGGCAGGCGTTGCGCTTGGCGAATTCACCGTGCAAAGCACGGACCTGTCGCATTTGGAGCGCTCTATCGGCCGGCGTATTGACGGCATCATCGGTTTTCATTTGCTCAAGCGCAATGTCGTTGCGATCAACTATGACACCTCGCAGTTGAGTATTTTTCCATCGAAAAAAGACTATCCACGCAGTGGCAAGCGGGTTCGCTTAAAGACCAGGAATCATGCGACGACGCGAATGACGCTGGTACTTGCAGATAGTGACAAAATTGATGCCAAATTCATCCTCGACAACGGTGCCGGCATTGCGGTTGGTTTGAGCACACCGTTCGTCAACAAGCATGATTTGATTGAACGTATGGGAGCCGAGCACACGATCCGTTCGCGGGGCTTCTCAAACGCGCGGCCCACCGTTCGGCGTGCGCGTATCCCTGAGCTTGAGGTGGCCGGTTTCATTTTTAAAAATGTGCCAGCCAGTCTTTACGACGTGAAGCGAGGTTTTTTCTCAGAAAAGCGCCAGGCGGGCGTTATCGGCAACGCGATCCTCAAGCGCTTCAATATCATTTTTGATTACCCGAACCGGCAGAGTTGGTGGACGCCTAACGAACGGTTCGCTGACGCGCCTTTCGCGGTGAATGGCTCGGGATTGTCGCTGACACTGGATAACGATATGGCCAGAGTGCTTGTCGAAGATGTGCAACCTGACTCGCCGGCAGCGTTAGCTGGTCTGAGAATCGACGATGAGCTTGTCGCGATCGACGAACTCATTGTTGGCGATACGCCGCTTCACTTACTCGAATCGCGACTTGACGCAGATGCACAGTCGGTATCAATTCGCTTCTTGAGGAAAGGCATAGAGCGAACCGTTACGTTTGAATTACAGGCGCCTTACTGAGCGCACTTGCTGAATCGACGGCACCGAGAGAACGGTCCCACCCGAACAGCATGCGTGACTGTTGTTGCGCCACACAAACCTATGTCGCTTCATCGCCGGCGTCGGACTTGGCATCGACATAGCCCCACGAACCGATGATGCGCGTAACCGGTTTGTGTCGGCGTGGCAGATGCTCGCGCCGCCAGCGTGCAAACTGCGCAGCGTCCAGTGACGCCGGTTCGATCCATTGCTTGCGCTGCAGAAAGTGCCAGACGTAGTCATCCAGCATGCCGTCGGTTTGCGCTTGCGCCATGATGTCCAGATACGCGGCCTGTTGGTCGTCGATCCCGGATATCGCGCGCCCGCCGATCTCGCGCCAACGCTCAACCAGTGATTCGCGCGCGCTCAGCTCGCAAGCGAAGCTTGAGTGTCTCGCCGGATTCTCGCCGCCATGCTCCAGCTGGCAAAAACTGCGATCGAGGCTGTAGGCGATCCAGCTTTGCACCACCGGGTCGCTGTCGGCGTACACCATCAACGGCAGTGAGAAGCGATTGCCGTCTGTGACCCCATCGCGCACGTAAATCCGCGTGTCGCAGCCGCTCAGTGAGATAAGTGCGACGGCGATGGCAGCAATCAAACGGCCTGTGTATGGTTTGCGACCCATGCCCGGGATGCTACGTGCGCCCGGTCACACGAATCAAATCTAGCTTGCGGTATCATACGCGGATGACTGAAAAACCTGCCCCTATCGCTGTTGTTGTCATGGCTGCCGGCCAAGGCACGCGCATGCGCTCTGACATCCCGAAAGTGTTGCAACCAATGGCCGGAAGGCCGTTGCTCGCGCATGTGCTCGATCTGGCTGCCGATCTGGGTTCGGCCAAGACGGTGGTTGTGTATGGCCATGGTGGTGATCTGGTGCAGGCCACATTCCCTGACCCGGCGCTCGAGTGGGCGCTGCAGGCGGAACAGCTCGGTACCGGCCACGCCGTGCAGCAAGCGATGCCGCACATCAGCGATGATATGCGCGTGTTAGTGCTGTGCGGTGATGTGCCGTTGTTGACGCAAGCGTCGGTGCAACGGCTGGTTGACGAAACGCCAACCGATTCTGTCGGCGTGTTGACCGCGTACCTCGATGATCCGTTTGGTTACGGACGCATTGTGCGCGGCGACGATGACGCCGTGTTGCGCATTGTCGAGCAAAAAGATGGTACGCCCGAAGAGCTGGCCATCAGGGAAATTAATTCCGGTGTGTTCATTGTTCCCGCTGGTCAGCTGCGCGGATGGTTGGATCGCCTCACACCGCAGAATAACCAGAACGAACTGTACTTAACCGACATTGTCGGTTTGGCCGTCACTGATGGCGTAACAGTGCGCGGCATACCAGCCGACAGTTTTGAAGAGATGATGGGCATTAACGATCGCGTGCAACTGGCTGCGGCAGAACGCGTTTACCAACGCAAACTCGTCGAACAACTGATGCGCGACGGCGCGCGCGTCGCCGACCCGGCGCGTGTCGATATTCGCGGCAAGGTGATTGTTGGTCGCGATGTATTTATCGACGTCAACGCAGTGCTGACCGGAGATGTGACGCTCGGTGATCGCGTACAGATCGGACCGAACTGCAGCATCACGGATGCGAGCATCGGTGCGGACACTGTCGTGCTCGCGAACTCGGTTATCGAGTCATCGCAGGTCGGCACGCACTGCAACATCGGGCCTTTTGCGCGTCTGCGGCCAGGCACTGATCTGGCGGAACGTGCGAAGGTTGGCAACTTTGTCGAGATCAAGAAAAGCACAGTCGGCGTGGGCAGCAAAGTGAACCACCTGACCTATATCGGGGACGCAACGATTGGCACCAACGTGAATGTGGGTGCAGGTACGATCACGTGCAATTATGATGGCGCGAACAAACACCAGACTGTCATTGGCGACGGCGCGTTCATTGGTTCGGGCGTCGAGTTGGTCGCTCCGGTTACTATTGGCAAAGGCGCAACGATAGGAGCGGGTTCGACGATAACCAAGCCGGCACCGGAAGATACGTTGACGCTGGAGCGCGCGCGGCAAAGCAGCATCAAAAGCTGGCAGCGACCGACCAAGAACAAATAGACGGATCGACGTGTGCGCAGCACGTGCGGTCTTTCAGAACAATGAACAAGCAATCGCAGCGTAAGAAGCTGCTGGCATCTGGCAAGGTGCGTGGAGAAACACTATGTGCGGAATTGTAGGCGCTATCGCGGAACGCAATGTTGTGCCGATTCTGGTCGAGGGGCTGCGACGACTGGAATATCGCGGCTACGACTCGGCAGGCGTCGCGGTTATTCAAAGCGGTGGCGACATTGGGTTACGCCGCGCAGTCGGCAAGGTTGCCGGGTTGACCGACAAGCTCGAAGCGATGCCGATGTCCGGCCACATCGGTGTTGCGCATACGCGTTGGGCGACCCACGGTGGCGTCACCGAAGGCAACGCCCACCCGCACTTGTCTGGTGATCGCGTTGCCGTGATCCACAATGGCGTGATCGAGAATTTCCAGCCGATCAAGGATGAGATGCTCGCGAAGGGTTACGAGTTTCAGTCCGAGACCGACACAGAGGTGGCGGCGCATCTGATTCACGATCATTTGCAAGCGGGCAAGACGCTGGCCGAAGCGATGCGCGAAGCGACGCGCCGCTTTGAAGGCGCCTATGCGTTGCTCGTGGTTGACCGCGAAGATCCCGACAAAGTGGTGGTCAGCCGTGTCGCGAGTCCGCTCGTCATCGGCTTGGGCATCGGCGAGAATTTTGTCGCCAGTGGTATCCAGGCGTTGCTGCCCGTTACGCAACGCTTCATCTATCTCGAGCAAGGTGATCTGGCGGAAATCACACGCACAGAAGTGAAGATTTTCGATGTCGACGGCAATGCTGTTGAGCGCGAGATTCACGAAACGCAGGTGACCAGCGACGCCGCCGAAAAAGGCCCGTATCGGCACTACATGCTCAAAGAGATTTTCGAGCAACCCGCAGCCCTGGCCGACACGTTGTACGGCCGCGTTGGTAACAACCGCGTGCTGCCCGATTCGCTTGGCCCGCGCGCCTCGGAGCTGCTGCCGAAAGTCGAGAACATTCACATCATCGCGTGCGGCACCAGTTTCCATGCCGGCAGCGTCGGCAAGTACTGGCTTGAGTCACTGGCCGGCATTCCGTGTCAGGTAGAGATCGCCAGCGAGTATCGCTACCGCAAGGTGGTCGTACCGCCAAACACACTGTTCGTCACGCTATCGCAGTCCGGCGAAACGGCGGACACGCTCGAAGCGCTGCGCATTGCGAAAGAGTCGGGTTACATCGGTTCACTGACGATCTGCAACAGCGCACACAGCTCGATGGTGCGCGAGTCCGACCTCGTCATGATGACGCATGCCGGCCCGGAGATCGGTGTCGCGAGCACGAAGGCATTCACAACGCAGCTGCTGTCGGTGTTGCTCGTCACGCTGATGCTGGCGCGCCATCGCGGTATGGAAGTCGAGCGCGAGAAGGAGTTGGTGTCGCATGTGTACCGCGTAGCATCCACGGTCGAACAAGCGCTGCAGATGGACGATCTGCTTAAACACATCGCAGAAGACTTCGCTGAGAAAAACCACACGCTGTTCCTCGGCCGCGGTCCGATGTGGCCGATCGCGATGGAAGGCGCGCTGAAGCTCAAAGAAATTTCCTACATCCATGCTGAAGCCTATGCGGCTGGTGAATTGAAGCACGGCCCGCTGGCACTGATTGATGATGAGATGCCGGTCGTCGTTGTTGCACCGAACAACGAGCTGCTCGACAAACTTAAATCGAATATGCAGGTTGTGCGCGCACGCGGCGGGCAACTCTACGTGTTCGCGGACCGCGAAACGGGACTGGAGAATGAGGAAGGCATCAAGGTCATCTCAATGCCGCACGCCGACCGCCTGATCGCACCGATCGTGTACACGGTGCCGCTGCAGTTGTTGTCGTACTACGTTGCGTTGTTAAAAGGAACCGATGTAGATCAACCAAGGAATTTGGCGAAATCGGTGACAGTTGAGTGATCACTCGTGTAATTTCTGTTCGTTGAACCTTGACGTGTAACTCCGTCACTTTTCTGTGTATTCCGGGTATCTCGATTCGTTGCCTACAATAAAACTTTGAACAAGTTAATAGAGGTTTGAACAAACACTTCTTTGGTTTCAATAAAAAAGGAACAGCGTACGGATCAACGATTCAGCGGAGTTTTGTGTCGCAATAGTCGAGATTTCACAGCACAGTTGTCGATTAACGACGTAGCAATATTCGTGTGGGCAATTACCGATTTCCCTACTACAGTTTTGGACAGGGACTCCCGTAAGCTTCCCCGTCAAGTCGACAGTGCATAAGTAGAGTTTCCGGTTTGATAACGGGCTTCCGCTGGCGTGCGATCGCCCAGTGAGTCATGAGGCCTTTCCTCGTTGTATTTGATCATCCACCAGTAAGTTGCTTCGCGCACATCATCGAGCGCTGCGAGCAGATACTGATCCAGTAGCTCTTCCCGGTATGTTCGGTTGAAGCGTTCGACATAAGCGTTCTGGTTGGGCTTGCCCGGCTGGAT
>JBCBDU010000015.1:17009-66556 GCA_038529355.1 Pseudomonadota bacterium | reverse complement strand
GAAAGCACAGTCTGCGTAACTTCGGCCTCTCTCCCCTGAGGCAAACTTAGCTGGTCCAAGGGCTCCCCCCGCCCGACCAGAGCTTACGGACGCCGGTATTCTCCCCGAATACCGGCGTTTTTTTTGGTTGCAGAATGAAACTATTCGCTCGAGACGGCTATACTAGCGACCCGCTAGGAGACCTTGTCCGAGGAGCCGTGCAGATGAGCACACAGCTAGCAACGCTACAACAATGGGTGGACGACACTGCCGCCATGACGCTGCCCGAGCGCATCGTCTGGTGCACAGGATCAGACGATGAATACGCCGGGCTGGTCGACCAGATGCTCGCCGACGGCACGCTTCTCGAGCTCAACCAAGCCGAGTATCCCGGGTGCTATCTGCACCGCTCTGATCCCAACGATGTTGCACGTGTTGAGCATCTGACGTTCGTCTGCTCCGAGCAAGAAGCCGACGCCGGTCCAAACAATCACTGGATGGCGCCGGATGCTGCGCGGCAGAAGATGCAGAGTCTGTTCGCCGGCTGTATGCGTGGTCGCACGATGTATGTGATCCCGTACTGCATGGGCCCGATCAACTCCGACTATGCCCGTTGCGGTGTGGAGATCACTGATAGCGCTTACGTGGTCGCCAATATGAAGTTGATGACACGGATGGGCGCCGCAGCGCTGGCTCGCATCGAGCGGGATAGCCACTTTGTGCGTGGCCTGCACTCGACGGGCACGCTGGATCCCGAAGCGCGATTCATTATGCACTTTCCCGAGTCACTCGAAATCATGAGCTATGGGTCGGGTTACGGTGGCAATGCCTTGCTCGGCAAGAAATGCCATGCACTGCGTATTGCAAGCTGGCAAGCCAGGGACGAAGGCTGGCTAGCCGAACACATGTTGATCGTCGGCGTGCAGAGTCCTGCTGGCGATACGCATTATCTGGCCTGTGCATTTCCGTCGGCCTGCGGCAAGACCAATCTGGCGATGCTGATTCCGCCAGCATCGCAACCCGGCTGGAAAATCTGGACGCTGGGTGACGACATCGCATGGCTGCATCTGGATGCGGCCGGACAATTACGAGCCGTTAATCCCGAGGCCGGCTATTTCGGTGTCGTGCCAGGAACGAATGAGAAAACTAACAAGAACGCATTCGATACGATTCGCAAAGACACCATCTTCACGAACGTCGGCGTGACTGCGGATAACTGCCCGTGGTGGGAAGACAAGGATGACGAACGTCCGACGCTGAACTGGCGCGGCGAGCCATGGGACGGTGAATCGCCGGCGGCACATCCCAACGCACGCTTTACCGTCAGCGCAAGCAACAATCCGAGTTACAGTGAATTGGCGGAAGCGCCCGAGGGTGTACCGATTTCAGCCATCGTGTTTGGCGGGCGTCGCAAATCACTCGCACCGCTCGTCTATGAGGCGCACGACTGGCAGCATGGTGTGATGGTCGCTGCCGGTGTTGCCTCGGAAACCACCGCCGCGGCAACCGGCGCGGTCGGCGTTGTACGCCGCGACCCGATGGCGATGAAACCGTTCTGCGGTTACAACTTCGCCGACTATTGGTCGCACTGGCTCTCGTTTGCCGAACGTAGCGCGAACTTACCGAAGATTTTCCACGTCAATTGGTTCCGGCAAGATGCTGCCGGGCGTTTTCTGTGGCCCGGTTTCGGCGAAAATCTGCGCGTGATGCGCTGGATCATCGAGCGTTGCGAGGCACGCGTGGATGCCAATGCAACGCCAATCGGGCAGCTGCCGCGGCCTGCCGACATTGATCGCACTGAACTTTCCGTCGATGACGAGACACTGCAGGCGCTACTGCACGTGGATCACGAGGCATGGACAGCAGAGATTGATGCAGTCGGCGACTATCTGGAGAGCTACGGTGAGCGTTTGCCACGCGCGTTGCGCGATGCGCGCGAACAGGTACGCAAAGCGCTGGCCAGCAGTGCCTAGCGTGCGGGTTCGTGAGGGCAATGTCAGCTGTCGGTTTTGCGCTCAAGCATGAAGTGAACCGCTAACGGCGTACCAGGTTTGGCAACTTTGCCGAGCCCGATGATCCCCTCGCCGTTCAGCTCCATCGCGTCGCGCCGGACAAACGATTCTTCGCCGGAGATTGTCACAACGAACGAGCCATTGGTGCTTTCGTCGACAAGAAAGTACTTGTTGCGACGTTTTTCGATCCGCGCATGTACGCGAGAAATCAAATTGCCTTTGACGATCAAGTCGTTGTCTTCAGCACGACCCAGCGTGATTTGTTGCCTGCTCGGGTCAATCGGCATGGTTCTGCCTGCGAATGACAGCGTCAATTTTGGCGCGTGCTCACCGATGCCGGAATAACCAATGGTTGGCAACACGCTGGTTGCTTCCTCGCCGCGTTGCCACAACACTTCGAACAAGGCCACTTCGTCTTTTTTGCCTTTCACAAACGCGATGTCGATTTGTCGCGTCATTTTGCGCCAATCGTCGCTCAGCAGCTCAACGGTCGAACCGGTTGTGACAATCTGGCGGGCTTTCGCCTGGGAGGTCATACGGTTCGCCGTGTGTACGGCCGCCCCGAAGATATCGTTGGGTTCGCGGGCAACCACCCCATAGTGGCAACCGATGCGGATCGAGATCGATTGACCGTCAGGCACAAGACCCTTGCCAGCGGAAATCTTCTGCTGCATTTCGACAGCTGCGCTCATTGCGCTGTCGACGTCATCAAAAATGGACATCACTTCATCGCCCATCGTCTTGATGACAGTGCCGCCCGCAGTGTCGGTCGCTCCGGTCATGATTTCGAGACAGCGACGCACGACTTCACGCGCAGCATCATCGCCCAAAATTTCATACAACTGCGTGCTGCCGACGACGTCGGCGAACACGATAGCAACTTCCAACTCTTCACTCATGCGTCAACTACTCAAGGCACACGTGCGACGTACAGCGCCAATGGCGCTGGACCAGAAGTGGCCAAGTATAGCCCGACGCATCAAGGTTTTGGCCGCATATTGTAAAAATAGGTGTCAGCGCTCTGCGACGATGTAGGCAATCCATGCCGGGTCGGCATCGCCGGCGGCATTTGGCGCGTAGTGACCGTCACCTTCGCCGTCTTCATCAACACCTTCCCAGTAAACGGTCGAACGCGAAAAACCTGCCTCAGACAGCAGCTCCTGAATCTCCGGCAGACTCCACAGCCGCCACTCGTAGGTGAATGCTTTCTTCAGCTTGGAGCCATCTTTGAAGTGAAAATGGATATGGCAGCGGATGAAGCCCGTAACCGGGTGGTGTTTCGCTTGGTGCCACACATAGGTGAAGCCATCCAGTTTGGTTTTTTCTTTCAATTCGCTATGCGCCTCGGAACCACCAAAGGCATCCAGCATCAGCACGCCATCTTTCTTCAGGCTGCGATGCGCAGCCTCAAAATACTCGCGCAGAGCATCGCGTGTGCGAAAAATGAAATAGGAGAAATTAAATGCACCGATAATGTCAGCAGGCGCCGTGTCAGCATGCAGCACGTTGTCGTTAACCAGCTTGATGCGCAACTGTTCGGCTGCGCTAAGTCGCGATGCGCGATGCTCAATACCCCAATCCAGCGTCGGGCGATCAAGATCGACACCGACTGCCGTGTTGTCCGGGTGACGCGACACCCACTCACAGGCAGCGCTGGCCGTGCCGCAAAAGTCTTCACGGAAGTGGCGCGCCGGCTTACCGCGCAATTGCTCGTAGGTCTCAGTCAGAAAATCAACCTCAACCTCGACGTCTTGTACCGATTGCTCGTACAAGTCATGAATGTCGGCCACGTCTGCCTGCGTTTGTGCGCGCCCGGAGGCTTTGTTAGCTGCCATAGCAATTGAGTATTCCCTAAAAGCGGTATAGATGCGCACGAATTGTAGCCGTGCTGGATCATGCTCGCCACCGCTTCTTACCTTTGTCAGCGCTGCACCAAAACAGTGAAACCAATGGCGTGCAACGGTGCTGGCGCCACAAACCCTACCGCCAGGCTCGGCAGGCTTTTCGCCAACACTCAGCACACCGATTGCAGCTCAAGGCACGGATCGAGTGCCGCGACGCTTACGACGCCACCAGATACCACATTTGATAGACGAAGCACTGAGTTCGCTGACCGCAGGCGTACAATCAGAGAGGCACCATCGGCTTAAGCGACGCTGCGCGCGGCTTCCTCGCGCGCCAGCAAGGCACGTTGCAGCAAACCGCTATCCGCGTCTTCGCGATGGGACTGCTCACTCAGAGTTCGTCGCCATTGCCGAGCACCCGGCAGTCCGTTAAACAATCCCAGCATGTGACGGACGATATGCTTAAGCTGCACACGACCACTTGCCAATTGCGCATCGGTGTAGTGCTGCATTTGTGCCACGACATGCTCACGAGCTGGTGCCAGATGCCCGCCACCAAGCACCGCTTCAAAACGTGTCAGCGCATATGGATTCTGGTACGCCTCGCGACCGATCATGGCCCCATCAACATGGCGCAGGTGTTCTTGCATGTCGGTGGCGCTCGTGATGCCACCGTTGATGTGAATTGACAGTGCAGGATGACGCTTTTTGAGCGCATAGACTCGTGGATAATTGAGCGGCGGGATCGTGCGATTCTCTTTGGGGCTCAGCCCCTTCAGAATCGCAATACGCGCATGGATATCAAAGCGCGTGCAACCTGCATCGGCCAGCGTTTGCACGAATGTTTCAAGAAACGTTTCGCTGTCGTGATCGTCGACACCAATTCGCGACTTGACCGTCACCGGTATCGGCACAGCATCAGCCATCGCGCGATAGCAAGCAGCGACAGTGTTCGGCTGCAACATCAAACACGCGCCAAATGCGCCGCTTTGCACGCGATCACTCGGGCAACCCACGTTAATGTTGACAGCATCGTAACCGGCTTCGAAGCCCATACGCGCCGCATCAGCCATCATCACCGGGTCATTGCCGCCAATCTGCAACACGACGGGATGCTCGGTTTCGTTGAATTCGAGCAACCGCTGCACATCCCCATGCGTCAGTGCAGCTGCCGTGACCATCTCGGTATACAGCAACGCCGATGGTGCCAGCAGACGATGAAAGTAACGACAGTGACGGTCGGTCCAATCCATCATTGGCGCAACGCTCAGGCGCGACTGCATCGGCGTGTTGTTGGAACGTCTGACCACCAATGCGCCGCGTCGAAAGCTAGGAAGTCTTCAGCTGGTCGCCAAGCGGCAAGCGTGTGATCACCTTGCCTGTTGCTCTGGCGATCGCATTGGTCAGCGCGGGTGCCAGCGGCGGCAAGCCAGGCTCGCCGATTCCGGAAGGCGCTTCGGCCGACTTGACGATATGCACATCAATGGTCGGCATCTCGTGAATGCGCAGCGGGCGATACTGATCAAAATTCTGCTCACGAACAGTCCCGTTATCCAGATGCACCGCCTCGCGCAGATACGCGCCAAGCGCCATACCGATAGCGCCTTCGACCTGCGCACGGATGATGTCGGGATTAACAGCAACACCACAGTCAACGACGGCAACCACGCGCTCCACGGTCAGCTCGCCGGCATCGCTCACGCGCACCTCGGCAATCTGCGCGACGTAACTGCTGAATGACTCGTGCACGGCGACACCGCGGTGCACACCAGTTTTGGCTGGCGAGCCCCAACCTGCTTTATCGGCAGCCAGTTCTAACACTGCCCTGTGGCGCGGATGTTCGCCGAGCAATTCAAGACGATAAGCGACTTCGTCCTGACCGGCCGCTTTCGCCAATTGATCGACGACAACTTCCGCCACCCAGGCATTTTGCGTATGGCCAACCGAGCGCCACCACAGCGTCGGCAAGTAGACACGCGACAACTGCAAGTCCACGTGGATATTGTCGATGGCGTAAGGCAAATTTGCCGCGCCCTCAACAGCCAACGGATCTAGACCCTCGTTGATCATCCGCTCAAAACTCGTGCCGGCAAAGAAAGACTGCGTCACGATGCGATGCCGCCACGCAACCGGCTTGCCCGCATCATCGAGCGCCGCACGTACCCGGTGCAAACCCATCGGACGATAGTAGCCAGAGGCAAAGTCGTCCTCGCGCGTCCATTGCAACTTGATCGGATGTGCTGCGCCAACCGCTTTCGAGATGGCGATCGCCTCCACAACAAAATCGCTTTCCAGCGTTGCGCGCCGGCCAAAACTGCCGCCGGCATACACCGTATGGATGTGCACATCTTCCTTCGACACACCTGCCGCTGCCGATGCGTTGCCCTGGTCCAGCGTCGTCAACTGCGATCCCGTCCAGATATCGCAGCGCTCGTCAGTGACGTGGGCCACACAATCCATCGGCTCCATCGCAGCGTGCGCAAGAAACGGTAGCTCGAACTGTAGCTCAAGGATTTGCGCTGCGCCGTCCAGCGCCGCGTCAACATCACCATCATCGCGCGCTACTGCGCCAGTCTCGTTCACAAGCTGTTTGAACTCACTGATGATCTGCTCGGAGCTTCGCAACTCTGCTGCGCTGGTATCCCAATCAATAACCAACGCCTCACGCGCTTTTTTCGCGGTCCAGAAACTGTCCGCAACCACAGCAACGCCGGCGGCAATCGGGTAGACACCCAAAACACCACTCATCGCAGAGGCCGCAGTGCTGTCGATCTCGCGCACCGTTGCACCAAACTTAGGTGGATGTGCTACCAGCGCGACTTTCATATCGGGCAGGTCCATGTCGATTGTGTACAGCGCCGTGCCGTCAGTCTTGGCCGGTGAATCCAGGCGCGGCACCTGAGTGCCGATCAGCGTAAATTGATCCGGCGATTTCAACGTTGGATCGGTCGGTGGTTCGATGCTTGCTGCGGCCGCGGCGAGCTCACCGAACTGCGCCTGCCTGCCACTAGCTTCATGAGCAACAACACCGCGCACAACGGTGATCTCGCCGGCAGCGACGCCCCACGCTGTTGCCGCTGCACCCACCAGCATCGCGCGCGCCGCCGCAGCAACGGTACGCATCTGCAGGTAGGAATTAGCGATCGAATCCGAGCCGCCGGTACCTTGCGAGCCGCTCTTGGTATTCGCATAGCGCGTCACGTCAGCCGGTGCAAATTCAAATTGCATTTGCGCCCAGTCCGCATCCAACTCTTCGGCAACCAGTGTCGGCAGTCCGGTCGACACGCCTTGCCCCTTATCCAGATGCTTAACGATCACGGTGACCGTATTGTCGCTGCCAATGCGCACGAACGCGTTCAGGTCGGTCGCAACGACCGGCTCGTTGTTCGCAGCTGGTGTACCCGCTTGCTGGCGCGTGTCGCTGCAGCCAATGACAAAACCTGCAGTGCCCAGCGACGTGGTCAGTAAGAACCGGCGACGACTCAGTGTCGGCGTTGCAACGGGTTGGCTCAGGAATTTCAACATCGCTTAAGCCTCCAACGCAGCAGCTGCTTTGTGGATAGCGGCGCGGATCCGATGATAGGTTGCGCAACGACACAAGTTTCCGCCCATCGCTGCATCTATGTCTGCATCGGTAGGTCGCCGATTGGACTGTAACAATGCAGTTGCCGACATCATCTGACCCGACTGGCAATAACCGCATTGCACAACATCAAGCTCGCGCCAGGCAGTCTGTATCGCTTTGCCTTCGGTGGACTGGTTACCTTCGAGCGTCGTGATTGTGCGACCTGCCACAGCTGTCGCCGGGATACTGCATGCACGCACCGGTTGATCGTCCAGATGCACCGTACAGGCACCGCACTGCGCAATGCCACAGCCATACTTGCTGGCCGTCAACTTCAAGTCTTCGCGCAGCACCCACAACAACGGTTTGTCTTCAGGTACGTCGACATCACGTGATTCGCCGTTAACCGTAAATTGCACTTTCATCGATCGCTCCGGATTGTTGTTCACCAGGTCTCATGACGCAGCAAGTCTGCTGACACGCCGCACGCGGCACGTGTCTGCCGATCAGGCAATGCGCCTTGCCGCCGGCGCCGTTGCCAGTTCGCCAAACAAGTCTTTCGGATCGTTTGGCGTAAATATCAGTGACGACTCGCGTCCGATACCGAGCTCGACACATTTGGCATGCACGCAGCGCAATACCGAATAATCCTCGAGTGCAAAACCAACGGAATCAAACAGCGTCATGTCATCGTCACTGGTGCGCAGCGTGCGCTCGCCCGACAATATTTGCCACAATTCCGTCACCGGCGAATCCGCGGGCAACGCCTGGATTTCCCCCTCAATACGCGATTGCGGTTCGTACTCTACCGCGATCTTCAAATCGGCCAGCATATCGGGCGCCAACTCGGTTTTGCCCGGGCAGTCGCCGCCGACACCGTTGAAGTGGACACCCGGGCGCAAGTGCTTGCGGCTCACGACTGTGCGATTAGCTTTATCGGCGGTGACCGTCGAGATGATGTCTGCATCTTCGCAGGCGCTATCGACAGAGTCGCAGGCAACCAGCTTGATGGGATGCGCGGCCATGTTGCGCGCAAACTTCTCCATGGCGCCACGATCAACATCGTAGTAGCGAATCGTGCGAATGCCGAAACTGTGGTGGAAACCGTACGCCTGAAACTCGGCCTGGCAACCGGTGCCAATCAGTGCCATCGTTTTTGCGTCTTTACGAGCCAGCAATTGTGCCGCCAGCACCGACGTTGCAGCGGTGCGGATCGCGGTCAACAGAGTCATTTCCGAAATCATCACCGGGTAACCGCTAGCTGTTTCAGCAAGCGCACCAAATGCGGCGACGGTGAGACGACTGTCTTTGGGATTCTCAGGATGGCCAGTCACGTATTTGAAACTGTAGTGATGCGCGTCACTGACCGGCATCAATTCAATGACGCCATGCGCATAGTGATGCGCAACGCGCGGCGTCTTGTCGAAATCCTGCCAACGGCCAAAGTCGGCAGCTAATGTGTCGATGACGTCGCTGATCAGGTTATCCAGGCCGACACGACTAACAAGTTCACTAACATCTTGTTTTTCAAGCAATAAGGCCATGTCATTTCCTCGCATGGTGACGTAGAACCGACATTATCTCAGAAATTTCGCACCGGCGTGGTGCAGCGATGCGCACTACTAGCGGTGCGCCTGCGTTTCCACGATCAAGCTCATGACCACATCGTGTAACGCTGTGTCCTCGTCGGCGCCCGCCGCCAGCGACGCTTCATAGCATGCGATCTGCCGGTGTGCGCTGGTGCCGCGTGCTACAACGTCGCGCAGCGACTGGACGGCCGCGGTGCACCCGAGCGCATCGGCATCCTCAGCGGTCAGCTCGATCATGTCTTCAAGCAGTTCATCAAACGGTACGACATTGCCCTTGGCCAAATCCACCATGCCATTGTCGGTACCGTAGCGTTTGGCACGCCAGCGATTCTCGTTGATCAGCATCGGCGTATACAGACGCCAGCGCTGATTGCTGCGCCGCAGCCGGTACAACATCCGCAGCAGACACAAATTCAGCGCGCACACGGCGATGGCCTCATCCAGATGCGTACAGACATCCATGACGCGCGTTTCCAGCGTTTGATAGCGTGCACTCGGTCGTAAGTCCCACCAGATTTTCGACGCATCCTCGATAAGTCCGGCGCGCTTCAGAATTTCAACGTGGCGCGAGTATTCGGCAAAGCTCGAGAACCGCTCGGGCAAGCCCGTGCGTGGCAACGCGTCGAACACCGTCAGGCGGTACGATTTCAGACCCGTATTGCGGGTATCCCAAAATGGCGACGATGTAGACAGCGCCAGCAGATGCGGCAAAAAATAGCTCATCTGATTCATCAGATCGATGCGCACAGCGTCATCTTCAATACCGACATGCATATGCATACCGCAAATCACCAGCCGGCGCGCCGCCGTCTGCATTTCTGCCGCCAATGCCTCGTAACGCACGGCAGCCGTATGCTTTTGGTTCCACCAGTGCGCATTCGGATGACTCGAGGCGGCAATCGGTGCCAGGCCGTGCTGCGCAGCGATATCGATGATCGTATTGCGCAACATGACCAGATCTTCGCGCGCTTCATCCATGTTTTGGCAAACGCGCGTGCCGATCTCGATTTGCGAGCGCAAAAACTCCGGACTGACCTGACCGCCAACGGCCTTCTGGCATTCTTTCAGCATTGAGTCGGGCGGGTCCGTTGCCAGCGCGCCCGTCTCAATATCAACGAGCAGGTACTCCTCTTCTATGCCGACGGTAAAACTAGGGTCTTGATGTGCCATTACACTGCCATCCATTGTCTGGCAGCAGTTTCGAAACTGCTGACGTCCGGGTAGAAGCTCGGAGAACGCGGCGCGTTTTCGGTGCGCGGCCATGGTGCAGCCAACGCGGTCTCAAACAGTGGCGCCAGGCGCTCGACCCACCCCTGAACCTGCGCAGCACTGCCTAACAGGTCCTGGCGAATTTCCAGCGCGACGTTGATCAAACCGTTGCGCTCGGCGTGATAGTCCACTGAAAAGTCTTCAGGGGCGCGGCCTGAATAAGGCTCGTTCGCGCCTACCTTGAGTCCGTCATGTTGGCGCAGTCCAGTAAGCATATGCTCCGCAAGGCGTGCGTCGCGATCCCACATGACACCAACATGCCAGGGTCGTCTTTGCCCGCGTAGCTCGGGGGTAAAGCTGTGAACAGCCACATAGACTGGCGGTGACAAAGCGGAAAGTCGCGACAGCTCCTGCTCTATGCGTGCGTGCACCGGCAGGTATAAATCATGAATACGGGCACGTAGCTGTGCATCGCTGAGATCGGTGTTTGCCGTCACCGGTTCGCCATTGGCGAGCGGCAATACCAGCGTTGGATCGTCCAGCCTGCGGTTGGCATCGATGACAAGCCGCGAATAGTGGGCACACACAGCCGTGGCCTGCAGTCGATGTGCGAGTGCGCGTGTTAGTGCGCCAGCGCCAATATCGCAGCCATAGTGGGTGTCCAGGATGACCGGATCGTAATCGTCAATGAGCGTCCGTGGCACCAATTTGCCGGCATGCTCGCAGACCAGCAACAGCCCGCGCGTTGCCACGGCATTGACCACTTCCAGCGCATCCGGCTCATCGCTTTGCAGTAGCAACCGCGTCAACACAGCGCCTGAAATTGCAGTCGGGTGGAAAAACACATACGCCTGAGTCTAGCGCAGTAGGGCCGCGAGGCAACAGCAGTTTGCTCAGGCGTCGGAGGCTACCTGTTGCCAATTCACCGTACCGGCCTCCCACGGCGAGAACGTCTGCATCGCAGTCGGGCGCGCGATCTCATAGCCCTGCACCAGGCTCACGCCCAACCGCGCCAGCGCGCAACGCGTCTCGGCCGTCTCAACGTGCTCGGCGACCGTTTCGATGCCCATCGCCTGCGCGACCTGCTGAATCGCGGCGACCATACTCTGGTCAACGGTATCGTTGGCCACATCGCGGACAAACGCACCATCGATTTTGACAAAATCGACTGGCAGATTCTTCAGATAGGCGAATGAGCACAAGCCGCTGCCAAAATCGTCCAACGCGAACAGACAACCGAGCTTGCGCAACTCAGACATGAAATGTCGCACCCGCGTCAGATTCGCAATCGCAGCGGTTTCGGTAATCTCAAAACACACGGCACCGGCACACAGCGATGTCGACTGCAGCGTGTCTTTCAAAAACTCCATGAAGCGTCCATCGCTGAGCGAGTTGCCGGACAAGTTGATCGCCAGCGTGTAGGCAGCAGGCTCGGACGGGTCACCCTGATCGGCATGTTTCAGGACTTCAGAGACGACCCAGCGATCAACGGCCGGCATGCGGTCATAGCGTTCGGCGGCGGCGATAAACGTGGCCGGCAACACTCGGTTGCCCTCCTCGTCGATCATGCGCAACAGCACTTCGTAGTGTTTACAAAAGTCGACATCTCCCTGACCATCGATATGCGCGATGGGCTGGAAGTGCAACTCAAATCGATCCGCTTCGAGTGCACTGTTAATTCGTGACAACCAATGCATCTGTTGGTGATGGTGATTGCTCGCCTCACCTTCACGATACAGGTGCACGCGGTTGCGACCGCTGTCCTTGGCCGCAAAGCAGGCAACGTCCGCCGCGCTCAGCAAACCATTCACAGAAGCCGATTCACGATCGAGCAACACAATGCCGATACTCGCTGTTACGGTGTGCAGCGCGTTCTGCCACTCAAAGCGATAATTCTCGATACTCGCCCGAATCGCTTCGGCGACGCGCTGCGCCCGATCTGCGTCGCCGTTGGTCAACAATACGCCAAACTCATCGCCACCCAAACGCGCGACAACATCATTCGGCAGCAGCGCCGTCTGCAGCTGCTGCGACATTTGTCGAATCAGCTCATCACCAGCGGTATGACCAAACGTATCGTTGACTATTTTGAATTGATCCAGGTCGATATACAGGAGCGCGTAGTCATCGCGTTCAGCCGAGCGCGTACGCGTCAACGCTCGCGTCAGCACATTGTCGAACTCCTGACGGTTGATAAAACCCGTTAGCGCATCATGCGATGCCTGATACGACAATTTGCGAGACAGTCGATCTTCTTGACTGGCATCGTGGAACACCATGACCGCACCGTTGATGTGGCCATTGCTATCGCGGATCGGCGCCGCCGTATCCTGGATCGCAATCTCCTCGCCTGAGCGGTTAATCAACAGGCACATGTCTGACATCGCAATCACACGCCCTTCGTTCAGGCAGCGAATAATCGGGTTATCAATCATTTCGCGATTGTGCTCATGGATCATCGTCAGCACGTCTTCGACCGCCTGTCCGGCAGCGGCGCGCAAACTCCAACCAGTCAGCGTCTCGGCGACCGGATTCATATACTCAACACAGCCCGCCGCATCTGTCGTTATCACGCCGTCGCCGATGGACTTGAGCGTGATCTGCGCGCGCTCTTTTTCTGCAAAAATCCGTCGCTCCGCGCGCTTCCTATCGGTGATATCGGATATCGTGCCCTCAATGTAGAGCTCGCCATCGCTGTAGGTGACCGCGCGTGCATTCTCCATTACATCCACGTGTCGGCCATCCTTGCGCACCATCTTCGCTTCGAAGTCCCGCACTTCCTGCTGCGCATCAATCGCATCGGCAAAACGTACTGCATCGGCATGATTGTGATACGCCGCATCGCGCCGGGCATGGATCAACAGATCCGTTTCGTCGTCATAACCAAGCATCGCCACTAGCGCAGGATTAGCGGCGACTAGCGTGCCATTGCGGGTCGAAATATAGACGCCCTCAACCACGTTTTCGAACAAGCTGCGGAATCGACCTTCACTTTGCGACAGCGCCTCGCGACTGCGCTCGCGCGCTACCGCAATGCCGGCCAACCGCGCGACACCGCTAAGCCAATCAAATTCATCGGTGGTCGGTTCGCGCTTTTCGCTGAGATACAGATCAACGGTACCGGCCGCTTGCCCGTCCGCCGAAAACAACGGGAACGACCACGCCGCCGCGATATTCAAACGTGCTGCCAGCACCTCGAAATCCTGCCAGGCGTTGTGCGCCAGTACATCGGCCATAATCACCGGCTTGCGGGTCGCCACGGCAACGCCGGCCGACAAGCGCGGCATGTCCAACGGCACCGTGCGCAAACCGCGCAACGCCGCATCATTAAATGCCGGCGCGCACACAAGATTCAGTGCAACGTGCGTGGCATCGCAGGTCATCACGGCCGCGCGCGAATTGCCAATCACGCGTTCAGCCGTGCGACAAATAGCGCGCAGCACTTTCTTCAGCGGCACACCGCTGGCGATCATTTCCAACAGCTTCTTTTCGCTGTATTCGATCAGCTCGCGCTGTTTACGCGTCGCGATGCTGTGAATGCTCACGCGCACGAGCGAGCGATCGACCGCAGGCATACGGCTCAGACGTACCTCACAAGGCAACTCCTCACCATTGCGATCGCGATACAGCCACTCGAATACGGGCTGGTCGCCACTCAGTGCACGATTCAAAAACACTTCAATGCGTTTATGTTCGTTCGTCTGCGCCTCACCGGCATTGCCGCGTAGTCCAAAAAAGCCACTGGCCAACAACCGCCGCCGCGACAGGTTAAACAGCTCGCTGGCATTTTCATTCGCATCAATGAAATTGTTGGTATCTACGTCGAACACCAGGATGGCTTCCGGCGCGTGCTCAACCAGCGCCCGATAGCGCTCTTCGTTCTCTTTCAGCGCAGCCTCTGCAGCAGCACGTACCGACACATCCCGCATGCACAACACGTAATCGCCAGCATCGAATCCGCTGACCCGGCTGACCGTCAATTCAACGCGAAAAACCTCGCCGTCCGCCTTGCGCCCAATCAGCTCGCCGCCAGCAAGGTTCGGGTTGGTGCTGTCGAGCTCTGCAACATAAGGCGACAGAAACTGCGTGATACCGCCATGATCAGGCGATGAGCCGGGCAAATAGTCCGCCAGCAAACAGCCACTGAGCGAGCGACGATCCGGCGCGAAAAAATGCACAGCCATGCGGTTGGCAAACTGGATGACACCATCACCGTTCACCGTGATGACCATGTCAGCAACATTGTCGAGCACGGCACGCAGGCCGTCGCTTTGCATACCGCGGAATCGCTCGCGAATGCCCGACGTCGAGTTCAGTGTCGTAGAAAACGTTTGCGTGTCGTCGAAAGCAACATCGTCGGCGCGCAACTGCAACGCTTCCTGAATGGTGGTATCAGACGCATCAAGCTGGCTATAAAAGGCACTGACGATATCCAGCAGCTCGCCGACATCGAGCCGGGGTGCGGTGTCACCGCCGCGAATTGCATCGCGCATTTGTGCCTTCAGAATCGGGTGCATAGCTTGCCAATCGCTGCCATCAAGAGTGCGGCTGCCGGTCCCTGGCGTGCTGCCTGCCGGCTTAGATCTCGACAGCCTGCATGCCTGTCGAGCGTCACTACCGGACGGATCTGCTGTCAAAACTATGACAGCCAGCGTAAACGATAGGCGCTAAGTGATTCTTTTACTGTGAAGTAATTCGCGTTTTGGCAATCAGTGGGAATAATTTCCCGATCTAGGGATTACTCGCCGTCGGCGGGCTCAACGGTCTGTTGTGCAGGCATGGACGTCAGCACCTCAACATCGGTCGCGATGACGGCACCGTTGGATGATAACGAAGGGCCACCAGAACCGACCTGAATCGGTATCGAAACAGCTTTTGTGACTGGTTCGCCTATATACGTCCCGTTCACAACAACATTAAGATAACTACGACCTTCAACGGCAGGGGTCATCACTATGTCATGCGTCTCCGCTGAAGGCGTAACGCCGTTGCCCTTCATCGCGATCGATGCTGGCGTTGATTTGGACAACGCCACTTCTCCGCGTGTGGACAAATTCATCGTCATGGCCGAAATATCGCGGCTTTCAACGCGCAACTGCACCGTTAGCGGTTCGCCAACTGTTGGCGTTTGCGCGTAGGTGTAGTCCACCTTGATCGGCAACGTTGGCTTGCCGATGCTGTCGCCGGCAATGGTGGCTGCCTGAATTTCGGGTTTTTCGGCCATATCCGCAGCTGTGAGCGCGGGTTGGTCGCCCCGACCACACGCCGTGAGCGTGCCGGCCGCGAGTGCTATCAGTATCCACTTGTTCATGCGCATAGTCCTTAACGTAAATATCACCTGGCTAGTTGCTGATCGTGATGTCAAAACAGGTGCGATCATCGGGCTGGGCGATCGCAGTCGGTGTACCGGCCAGGTAGGAGAATTCATAAACTTCCATCGTATATTCGCCGGCGGGCAAGTTGTTCAGTGCAAACGTTTCGCTATCGGCTACGGCGCTATTGCCACCACCAACAAGATTCGGGCCATCGAACACGAACGCATCGGGATCAGTAACCGCTGCCGCCGGTGAGTTATTGGTCACTATCGACACGGTGTAGTTCCCTGCCGTTGGCGCAACGAAGCGCACAAAGCGTCGAACAGACAGTTTGTTGCCGTCTTCATCCGGGTCGAACAGGTTCGTGCTGCACACTTCCACACTGCCACCGCCCGGCGTGACCACTGTATAGACAGGTAACACAACATCCGGCGCGCCGGCATCCTCTGTCTCTCCGACACCGAAGCCATCGGCATCACCACGGATACGTTGCGTCGCCAGCAACGCATCAATATCGCCAATCAACCCCGGGTTACGTGTGCGTAGCGCCTGAATGAAGGGATAAATCGTCGTAAACGGCACGCCGTTGGCTTGCTCGTTCGTCAAGACATCGTAGATGGGCCCAAAGCCCAGGCTCAAGTTGTCTCCTGCGTCGCTGTCGCTGTCAAACAGATCGTAGAGCACTGCCTGAATACTGAGCTCACTGAACCAGCCACGATTCGCCGCCGTTGCCCCGTTAGACTCGAGGCTGAATGAAAAACCGCCACTCTGCTGTGGCCCCTGAGTATCGAAATAGACATCGCCCTCATTGATCATTGCGGACACAGCATTGCCGAATCCTTCGCCGAACGCCAAACGCGGGTCTAGCCGCTGACTCAGACTGTGCGAGCCGCCAATGCTGTCCGAACGCGAGAAATTATCTTCGAAATAGTGACCCCACTCGTGAGCGACGACAAAAATGTCGTACTCCTCGGTATCGGTATTGTCATCACCCAGCAAAAACAGCGAATCGATGTCACCGCGATAAAAAGACGTGCCGATCTCGCCAGTCTCCAGATTACGTGCACCACTCACATTCGGCGTGTTGTTCACGCTCCAGAACGCATCCAGTGGCGCGAAAACGGCATCCGGATCTGCCGACAACACCAGTTGCATGCCATCATAGATGGTGTCAAGAATCGAGAATGGTGCCGCGGCGCGAACGTCGCCGTAGCTAGCGCCCGTCCATCCGGATAGCGCAAGCAAACTCAGGTCCTGATCGCCCGGCATGATCGTAAACGACGTGCTGTCGAGCACATACAACGGTCGCTCGTCGAGGGGTAAATTCGTCTGCCCCGTATTGTCACGAACCTCAACGTCCCAACCGGGCGTGCCCGTGCGAATCAGTTCGGCGCGCACACGCAAGAACACGTTAGCACCTGCTGTTGTCGGGAACTGGTATGCGCCAGTATCATCAGTCACCGTAGACAGCAAAACCGTTACATTATCGTTGGCGTCAATCAGTTGAACAGTGGCGCCGCGCACAGGCTTCGCCTGCGTATCGTCGTAACTCAACCCGCCACCGACGAAAGGCACCGCTTCGTACTGAATGATGCCGGACAGTGTCGACGCCGTGATGTCTTCGAAAACACGCACTTCAATTTCATCGGTGCCGGTTGCACCGAACGCATCGGTCACCGTCAACAGGAACGTGAGCGTTTGCTGACCGGTGGTCGCCGGCGCGGCAAATGACGCATTCGCTGTTGTCGCATCATTAAGCGTCACACTGGCGCCCGCTGTCTGCGTCCACGCAAAGCTCAGATTCGCAATTGGATCGTCGTCGGTCGCCGCGCCCGCTAGCGTAACAGCTTGCATCTGCTCAACATTCTGATCATCGCCAGCCAAGGCAACAGGCGGCGCATTTTGCAGCACGGTTACCGTGACCGAATCAGTAGCCGACAAGCCGCCACTGTCGGTTACTGTCACGTCGAAAACCAAATCCTCAGTCGCAGCGACGTCGGGCGACGTGAACGTCGGATTCGCAACACCGGCGTCGGACAGCGTAACGCTGGTGCCCACCGTTTGTGTCCATGCATAGACCAGACCTGCCGTACCATCCGGATCGGTCGCGCTGGCGGCCAATGTGACCACGACGTTACGTGCAACTGTTTGATCCGTGCCGGCATCGACGCCGGGCGCCGAATTCGTCGGCGGCGTTGGCGGTGTCGGGGTAACAACGCCATCACCACCGCCGCCACCACCACATGCCGCCATGAGGAGGCCGGCAACCACTAGCAGCACCCGGCGCCAATGGCCTTGTATCGATCGGTGCGTTAAACGTGCTGTCATCGTCGTCATCTCCGGAGTGCGCTCGGCCGCATCTGCAAGCTGTTGATTCTTTGAAAGCCTAGCGTGTCAGCGCGGCGCGTTCCACCTGCCGAATCACGCAAACAGCAAATTCATGACTCAAAACTGCGACAAAGACTACGGTGTGCGACAGACACACTGGTATCATCTGCTTAGCAATCAGCAAGAGAACGGGCATGACACGCAAAAAAATTCTGGTCACCGGTGGTGCGGGATACATCGGCAGCCATGTGGTGCGGCAACTGGGTGAACGCGGTGAAGACATCGTGGTGCTGGACAATCTGAGCACCGGCTTCGAGCAAGCGGTCACTTATGGCACGACCGTGATTGGCAACACCGGCGACGCCGAAATGCTGGAGCGTCTATTCGCCGAGCACGATATTGACACCATCATGCATTTTGCTGCGCACACGGTGGTGCCGGAATCGGTCGAAAATCCGCTGAAGTACTACGCCAACAACACGGCGGCGTCGCGCACATTGCTCGAGGCTGCCCAAAGACATGGTGTAAAACATGTCGTGTTCTCATCGACGGCAGCCGTTTATGGCGTACCCAGAGACGGCGTCGCCAGCGAGGATGACCCCACACAGCCGATCAACCCCTATGGCACATCCAAGCTGATGACGGAATGGATGCTGCGCGATCTTGCGGCCGCCGGCGGACCGTCTTATGCCGTGTTGCGCTATTTCAATGTTGCCGGCTGCGATCCACAAGGACGCATCGGCCAATCGACGCCGAAAGCAACACTGCTGACAAAGGTTGCGTGTGAGGCTGCCGTTGGCAGACGCGCCGATGTGAAGATCTACGGCACGGACTACCCGACGGCTGACGGCACCGGCGTGCGTGACTACATCCATGTTGAAGATCTTGCCGCTGCACATTTGCGTGCACTCGACTATCTGCGCGAGGGCGGTGAATCCGTGACATTAAACTGTGGCTACGGCCACGGCTACAGTGTGCGCGAGTTGTTGGCCGCCGTCGAAAAAGCCAACGGTGCGCCGTTGAACATTGTTGAAGATGCCCGCCGCGCCGGAGACCCACCGAGCCTGATTTCAAAGGCTGACCGTATCCGCAAGACTTTGGGTTGGGAGCCGCAATTCGACGACCTTGATGCCATCGTAACGTCAGCTTTGGCCTGGGAACGCAAAATCGCCCGCAAGGACAGCGACGCATACTGGGCTGGCTGAGCCGCGTTAGCGACATGTCCGGTTTCCGATTTCCCCGACCTCGATCAATCAATGCGCTGGTGCTGCTGGGCTACGCATGCATCATGCTACCGCTGTCGATCGCGCTGGTTTGGGCCTTGTTGCAGCTCGACCGGTTCACCAGCCGCAGCCAGTCATTAATCGTCGAAGGCATTCAGGCGACGCAGAACTCGCGCGAGTTGCAGGAGCAGCTGAGCAACATGGAGCGCGTTGCACTGCAATTCCAAATCTCCGAAGATCCGGAACTGCTTGAGTTTTTGCAAAACGACAGCGATACCGCGGTGCAGGCCACGTCTGCCCTGCGCCGCTACGCGCAAGGCAATCAAACACGCGCCCTGCTCAATCGTATTGACGACAATATTGGCCAGTTGCTGATCGGTGTGCAGCGGCGCGGCGTCGACAGCGATGCATCGGCGGCGGCCGTGCGCCGATTCACCAGCGCGCTGAACGATGCGGACCAATTGCAACGACTGTTTAATACGCGGATCGACAGTCAGTTGCGCGAACTGCAGGCGGATGCCGAGCAGACGCGTACGGCCTTGCTGTGGCAGGCAGCCGTCCTGATCATGATCAGCGTGCTAACCATGGCGTTTGTTACGTGGCGCGTGAGCAAGCCGATTCGCGTGTTGGATCGGGCGATCAATCAACTAGGCGAAGGCCAGTTCTCTCGCAGTATCTCGGTCAGCGGCCCAGCAGATCTGGTGGCGCTCGGTAGACAACTGGAGTGGTTGCGCCGTCGCTTATTGGAGCTGGCGCAGGAGAAGAATCGCTTCTTGCGCCATATGTCGCATGAGCTCAAGACACCGCTCGCCAACATTCGCGAAGGTACCGAACTTTTGCTCGACGGCAGTGTCGGTCATCTGGACGAGCCGCAAGAGGAAGTGACTGATATTTTGCGCAGTAACGGCATCAGATTGCAGCGCCTAATTGAGAACCTGCTCAACTTCAGCGCCTGGCAAAGCCGCAACGAAATCCTGACCTGCAGCGATTTTCCGCTCAGCAATCTGGTTGAGTCAGTGCTGAAAGTTCACGCATTGAGTATTCGCACTCAGCAAATTCGCTTGCTATCGAATCTTGAACCGATTCAGGCGTTCGCGGACCGCGAAATGATCCGTACGGTGCTCGATAATCTGATTTCCAACGCATTGAAATTTTCGCCACAAGGCGGCGCCCTGCTGATTCGCACGATGCGCAATGACGGTCAACTTACGATCGAGGTCGCCGATCAAGGCCCGGGCATCCCGATGACCGAACGCAAGAAGGTATTCGACGCGTTCTATCAGGGAGAGCAACCGCAAGGCGGTTTGGTTGCCGGAACCGGTATCGGCTTGTCGGTTGTACTCGAATGTGTTCAAGCTCATGATGGTCTGGTGGAGATTTCTGATGAACAGCAAGCGGTGCGCACGCGTCGCGGTGATACGGTCGTATTTTCCGGCGCGCATTTTCGGATCACCATCCCACAGACAGCAGTCGGCGAAGAAGGCAGGCGGGTGGCGAATGGCTAGTCGACACAGCCGAACTTTCGCATTGGGCGTCGTTGCAATGACCGTTCTGGCCGGCTGCAGCTCGCTGAGCAAAGTCATGGATCGTCGCCAATTAGCGACAAATCAAGAACTTAGCGTTGATACGTCTCCCGTTAGCGTTTATCTTGCCGATATTGAGACGCTGCTTGGCAACGATGAATCAGCCAGGGATCGTACGTGGCGAGAACTACAGCTGGACTACGAGCGCGCGCCAACCACAACCAATCAATTGCGATTGGCACTGGCCAAGGCTACGCCCGGACACCCGCAGACTGACCTTGCCGATGCCGATGCCATGCTGACCTCGCTGTTGCTCGAGCCGGAACGCCTGCAAGCCGATGAACAACTGCTTGCGAACGTGCATCTGGGTCTGCTCCGATCCCGCATCAACGCAGAATCGGTTGCACGCCAGGCCGGATCGAGCGAGACCCGCAACAACGAGCGGGAACTGGCGGCGGTTCGCAGTCAGCTACAGCTGCTGCAGCAGGACAACCAACGCCTTCGCAATTCGCTGGAGGACACGGAAGAAAAACTCCGCGCGATCACTTTGATCGAGCGCTCGATTCGGGAACGTAACGATGAGTCAGCCAGCAACGCAAATCCGATCCTCGAAGAGGCAGGCGATGTCCAATAGAAGCAAACTGTCGCCGCGCCAACGCGGCCGAATCCTGATTGTTGACGATGATCCGGGTCTGTTACGTTTGATGAGTATCCGTTTGCGCGCCGAAAACTACATTGTCGAGGCGGTGGAAAGCGCGATGGCGGCGTTAGCTGTGCTCGGTCGCTTTCAGCCCGACCTTGTAATCTCCGATCTGCGCATGGACAAAATGGACGGCATCGGGTTGCTACAAGAATTGCAGCAACGCGCGCCAGGCCTGAATGTGTTGATCATGACGGCGCACGGCACGATCCCGGATGCCGTTGAAGCCACCAAAAGCGGCGCGTTTGGCTTTTTGACCAAGCCGATCGAAAAAGATGAACTGCTGGCCAACGTTGAAAAGGCGCTGAAGGTCTCCGGCACATCTGCCGGCACCGAAGAGTGGGCAAGCGAAATCATCACGCGCAACGCGCAAATGCGTGACCGCCTGACCCAGGCGCGCATGGTCGCCGACACTGATGCACGCGTGCTGATCACCGGTGAGTCCGGCAC
Organism: Pseudomonadota bacterium; assembly: GCA_038529355.1. GTDB lineage: Bacteria > Pseudomonadota > Gammaproteobacteria > Steroidobacterales > Woeseiaceae > CALBPI01. The sequence goes on along the minus strand of JBCBDU010000015.1, from coordinate 44,819 downwards.
TGGCAAAGAGCTACTGGCACGGGCGATTCACGTCGCGAGCCCGCGTGCCGATCAACCGTTTGTTGCCATCAACTGCAGTGCGATGGCCGAGAACCTGCTGGAATCAGAATTGTTCGGTCATGCGAAAGGTGCATTCACCGGAGCGAATACAGCGCACAAGGGTCTGTTCCAGTCCGCCAACAATGGCACGCTGTTGCTCGACGAAATCGGCGACATGCCGATGCGTCTGCAAGTCAAACTGTTACGGGTGCTACAGGAAAACCAAGTACGCCCGGTTGGCAGCACTGAGTCTGTTTCAGTCAACGTGCGCACGCTGTCGGCAACGCACAGAGACCTCCGCGACCTGATGAGCAAAGGTCAGTTCCGTGAGGATCTGTATTACCGGTTGAATGTCGTCAACATCGAAATGCCGCCGCTCGATGAGCGTCGCGAGGATATACCGCTGCTGGTCTCGCATTTCCTGCGCCAGCTAACCGAACAGAACGCCGCGGACCGCAAGGTCTATGCACCCGAGGCACTGGAATTGCTGGTGATGGCCGAGTGGCCAGGCAATATCCGTCAGCTGTATAACGTTGTGCGACAGAATGTAGCGCTGTCCAATTCACCGGTAATCAGCGTTGAGCTGGTGCGCAACGCGCTTGGCCAACACGGCGACAAACTGCCGTCATTCTCAGATGCGCGCGATGAATTTACGCGCAACTATTTGTCGCAGATTTTGCAGATCACCGGCGGCAACGTGAGCCAGGCAGCACGCCTGGCCAAACGCAACCGTACGGATTTCTACAAGCTGCTCGCACGCCACGATCTGAATCCGGACTCGTTCAAAGAACGTTAACGCGCAGCAGCCCTACTTTGATGTTTGGGCATCAGCAAAGACACCCTACGGTGGTTGACCGACGACTTGAAAGCACCCGTATCGGCCAGCGCTTTTACTTCGGCGTAAAGTCAGCCGCGTCAATCGAGTGTCGCTCGAGTAGGTCGTAGAGCGTCGGACGACTGACACCGAGCAGCGCAGCGGCGCGCGAGATGTTCCCGGCCGTTTGCACCATTGCCTGACGGGTTGCATTGCGTTCGGCAGCATCACGCACTTCGCGCAGGTTCAGATTCTGTGCCTCGTCGGGCACTTCCAGCCCCAAATCTTCAGCGGTGACATTTTGGCCATCGGCCATAATTACCGCACCATTGATTTTGTTCGCAAGCTCACGCACATTGCCCGGCCATGGATGGGCAAGCATCGCCTGACGCGCATCTTCGCTGAACCCTCGCAGCGACTTCTTATGTTTGGCGGCAGCGCTGTCCATCAGCGAGCGCGCCAGCATTAACACGCCATTACCGCGCTCGCGCAACGGCGGAATATCGATTTCAATCTCGCAAATGCGATAGTACAAATCCTCGCGGAAACCACCGCTTTCGATCAGCGATTTCAGATTCTGATTGGTCGCGCACACCACACGCACATCTACAGGAATCTCAACGCGGCCGCCGACGCGCTCGATAACGCGCTCCTGCAAGAAGCGCAGCAGCTTGGCCTGCAACGACATCGGCATATCGCCGATCTCGTCGAGAAACAGTGTGCCCTTGTTCGCCACTTCCACTTTACCCGGCGTCGTTTTGGTTGCGCCGGTGAAGGCGCCCTTTTCAAAGCCGAACAATTCCGACTCCAGCAGATTCTCGGGAATCGCCGCGCAATTGATCGCAACGAAGTGTTCCTTGGCGCGCGGGCTCAGTGCGTGCAGCGCTCGCGAAAGCACTTCCTTGCCGGTACCCGACTCTCCCAGCAGCAACGTGGTGGCATCGGTAGGCGCCACTTTTTCAATCATCCGACACACTTTGAGCATCGGTGGACTAACGGCAATGATGCCGTCCAGCGGCGAGTTACTGCGCGACTCGCGCAGGCGACGATTCTCCGCTTCAAGACTGGCAAGCGTGAACGCGCGGCCCACCAGCAATTTCAGCTCATCCATGTCTGCCGGTTTCTGATAAAAATCGTAGGCGCCGGCGCGCACGGCCTTCAGCGCATTATCTTTGTCACCATGACCGGTGACGACGATGACCTTGGTATACGGCGATAAGCCCAGCATCTCTTCGACGCATTTGAGCCCTTCGGTCACGCCATCTTCGTCCGGCGGCAGCCCAAGGTCCTGCAACACGACACGAGGCTCGTAGCGGCGCAGCGCGTCGATAGCTTCGGTGCGGTTGGTGGCGTAAACGAGTTCAAACTCGTCGAATACCCATTTGAGTTGGCTTTGCAGGCCGGGATCATCTTCAACGATCAGTAAATGCTGTTTGTCCGTAGCCATAGCGCGGGTGATTGTCTCCCTTGGGTCGTCCGTGCAATCACGCAGTGTTGCCAACTGCGTAAGTGTGCCACGACAACGCACAGACGGTCAGGACTGCGATCACAACAATCGTTAAATCCTGTGGCGGCAACGCGCTAAACCGCGTCAGACCGAACACATATGACGCACATCGCCGTGCTGACTCGGCCGCGCCTGACGGCGCCGTTGTGTAGATCGGATCATGCGACGTTGAATCCTATCTGGCATGCACCCAATAATTACTCGCATTTGCTATTGACAATCATTCTCATTTGCATTTATTATCTAACCCATCATGTATATCTGCATTTGCCAAGCCATCACTGATCGCCAGATTCGCAGCGCCGCTGCTGCGGGCGTTGACTCAGTGGACCAACTGCGCGACACGCTCGGCGTCGCCAGTTGCTGTGGCAGTTGCGAAGGTGCTGCCGCCGAAGTTTTGGCAGAGCACCGCTGCGAAGTTGCGCAGCGCGAACCGAAAGGCATTCGCCGGCCCGTGGTGTATCGCCCGGACACAGCCGCCGTATAAGCCGCGCGCGCCCTCCCGTCGACCGCGTGTCGAGCAAAATTCAGGTAAATTCTCTCGTTGAGCGTTGGCGCTTAAGTTAATGAAAATGATAGTGATTTTCATTAAACCGAAACCACTTGCACGAGCGCTGTGAACCGTTATTCTCACGGCTTCGAACTACCTCACCCGGAGACACTGAATGAAAGGCGACGCTAAAGTCATCGCGCACCTGAACACTGTTCTGAAGAACGAACTCACTGCCATTAACCAGTACTTCCTGCATTCGCGGATGCTCAAGGACTGGGGCATGCACAAACTGGGTGACTACGAATACCACGAGTCCATCGACGAGATGAAACACGCCGACTGGGTAATTGAGCGCATCCTGTTCCTTGAAGGTTTGCCGAATCTGCAAGATCTTGGCAAGCTGATGATTGGCGAAGACGTTGAAGAGCTGCTGAACTGCGATCTGAAGATGGAGCTGATCGCTGTGCCCGATCTGAAAGCAGCGGTAGCTGATGCGGAATCGGTTGGTGACTACGTCAGCCGTGATCTGTTCGCACGTATTTTGACGTCTGAAGAAGAGCACGTGGACTGGATCGAAACCCAACTCGGCATGATTGAGAAAATGGGCATCCACAACTACGTGCAACTGCAATCGACGGCCGCTGGTGAAGGCGGCGCCGGCTAGAACACAAAAAGCCAGAGCGATCTTGAGGGGGCGGCTACTGTTCGGTAGCCGCCCTTTTTTTGTGCCGAATTGCGTCAGATCGTTTGCGACATGCCGCCATCAACGGGAATGACCACACCATTGAGGTACGCGCCAGCTTCGGACGCGAGATAGATCGCCACACCAGCCATGTCCGACGGCTTGCCGATGCGGCCTCGCGGATTCGCGGCGCGAATCTCGTCGCCCTGCGTCGCCAGCGTATGCGCCATCATTTTGCTCTCGAACGGCCCTGGCGCAACGGCATTGACGGTAATGTGCCGCTTAACCAGATTCTTGGCCATCATGCGCGTTAAGTGGATGATGCCGGCCTTCGAAGCAGCATAGGAATAAGTTTCCAGCTGCGAGACGTGCAATCCGTCGATAGAACCGATATTGATCACGCGCGCCGGGTCCTCATGATCACCGGCGGCAACAAGTAAGTCGACCAGCGCCTGCGTCAGAAAAAACGGCGACTTGACGTTGATGTCCATGATCTTGTCCCAGCCGGCTTCGGGGAACTCATCGAATGACGCACCCCAAGTGGCACCGGCGTTGTTGACGAGGATATCCAATTGGCTTTCGTGCTTGCGAATCTCACTGACCAGCTTGACCATGCCCGCGTGCGTCGACAAATCGGCCGGCACAGAAATACACGTGCCATATTCGGACAAGCGATCGGCCGTCTGGTTACACGCCTCGGCCTTGCGCGCAGAGATGTAAACCTTGACGCCATTCTTGACGTAGCCTTCTGCGATCATTTCGCCAATGCCACGTGAGCCGCCGGTCACCAGCGCTACCTTGCCGGAAATATCGAACAAATTTTCCATGATGTGCCTTGTTTGTTAGGGATTTATCGGTGCCGGTAATAGTACAGAACGAAGGCGGTGACCGGACAAAGAAAACGACGTTGGCCAACAACGGATTATGCGACCCGCGTCCGGCGCACCGGCCTTGACAGACCTGGGCTGCACGACTACAGTAGCGCGCTCTGTCGGGGCTATAGCTCAGCTGGGAGAGCGCTTGCATGGCATGCAAGAGGTCGGCGGTTCGATCCCGCCTAGCTCCACCAGTTCTATGAACTGCTACTAACTACGATAGAAGACAGCTCGACAAAAGTTCTAAGTCCCCATCGTCTAGAGGCCTAGGACACCGCCCTTTCACGGCGGTAACAGGGGTTCGAATCCCCTTGGGGACGCCATACTAAAAAAGCCGATCATCGCCTGATGATCGGCTTTTTTAGTATGGCGTCCCCAAGGGGTAAGAGAACCGATCAGTTTGCCCCGCAAACTGATCCGGTTCGACAAAACGCGCAGCGTTTTGGGCGTTGCGGCAAAGCCGCAACGGGGCGTAGCCCCGAAGGTCGGCGCCAGCCGGCCGAAGCCAATCCCCTGCCAAACCTCGCGCCACACCAGAACTCCCGAAGAACTGGCGCAACAAGCATTCGGCTCACATCTAACGAGGCGCACAACACAAAAACAGCGTTTCGAACGTTGCGGCAAAACCGCAAACGGGGCGAAGCCCCGAAGGTCAGGGCAAGCCGACAGAAGCCAATCCCCAGCCAAACTTGCCACGAGCATTCCGATCAATACACACACCGCAGGTTGATCAATTTACGCTACGATTAATCTCTCACTAAGTACGCGCCACCCAACATCACAAAGGGTTTCACAACATGGAATCAATGGCCGAAGATCTGCGCGTGATGCAACGCACGCCACTGCACGACGCGCATGTCGAGATACTGCACAGTCTGGGCACTGAACGTAACTACAAGGCGGGCGACCCGGTCATTGAGATTGGCCAGCGCGTCAATGAATTCATCTACGTGATCGCCGGCGAGGTCGAACTGTATGACCCCTACACGGGCAAACGGTCGACGCCACATGGCCTCGGACCCACGCAATTTGTCGGCGACATTAGCTTTCTGAACGGTGGCGTCAGCACACTGCCGATGCGCGCAGCGGTCGACACCACGGCCCTAGTCGTGCCGCGAGAAGCTGTATTGAAGATGATGTCAGATATACCCGAGTTCAGCGATATTCTGATCACAGTGTTCGCCGCACGACGACGCCGGCAACTTGACGACAGCAACACGTCGCTGACGCTGCTCGGCGCCGACAGCACTGCGAACATGCGGCGTATCGATGCCTTCGCCAGTCGCAACCGCATCCCGATCAAGCGCATCGAACTGGATAGCGACGAAGCACACAAGACGGCGAAAGTCTGCGGCATCGCGGCAGACAAACCTGCGGTCATTTTCGGGCTCAACGAAGTCGTCAACGGCGCGTGCCCGACAGCGATCGCGCGCTTGCTCGGACTGGATCTAGCCCTGCACGACAGCGTTACGGTCGACGTCCTGATCGTCGGTGGCGGACCGGCCGGTGTTGCTGCCGGCGTCTATGCCGGTGCCGAAGGTCTGCAGGCATTGGTCGTGGATGAACTCGCGATTGGCGGTCAAGCAGGCACATCATCGCGCATTGAAAACTACATGGGTTTTCCGACCGGCATTTCGGGTGGTGACCTTCTGTTCCGCGGCGAAGTCCAAGCGCTGAAGTTCGGCACCCGCTTTGCGATGCCGCGCCGCGTCGAGGCGCTGGCCAAACATGACGACGGCACCTTTACAGCTACGCTCGACGATGGCGTCTGCGTTGAAGCGCGCGCGGTGCTGGCAGCGACCGGCGTGCAGTACCGACGCCTGCCCTTGGAGCGACTCGAGTCCTTCGAAGGTATCGGCATTTACTACGCCGCAACGGAAGCCGAAGCACGCTTTTGTCGCGGCACCGATGCGTACATTGTCGGCGGAGGTAATTCGGCTGGCCAGGCGGCAATGTATTTAAGCCGCACGGCGAACCATGTACATGTGCTTGTGCGCGGCAAGTCTCTGGCGACCTCGATGTCCGACTACCTGCTCAGCCGTCTGACAGCCGACCCGAAAATCACGATCCACTATCAGTGCGAAATCGTCGAACTACACGGTGGTGAGCAGCTGGAAGGCGTGAGCATCCGCGACAAGTCTAAAGATACGATTCAGCAGCACCCAACCGGCGCAGTATTTCTAATGGTTGGCGCTGCGCCGAACACGCAATGGCTATCCGGTCTGGTCGAGCTGGACGAGCGCGGATTCATCCTGACTGGCGAGCGCGCCGGTCAGTCGTCCTCGTTCGCCACCTCGTGCAATGGCATTTACGCTGCCGGCGACGTGCGCGCAGGCTCGGTCAAGCGCGTCGCATCGTCCGTCGGCGAGGGCTCAGTCGTCATCTCCGAAATATGGAATCACGTGCGCGGCTGAACAAACATTACAGCGCGCTGCCGCTTGCGACGACGAGCCATAATCAGTAACCGAACGTCAGGCTGGAAAAGACTGTGCTGTACGTCGCACCGCGATGCGCCATCGGCACACCCCAGACGACGTTCAGTTTCCACTCGCCACGCTTTGTAATCGGGAACGTGGCGATGCCGTTGTCATCAGTTTGCATAGATTGCGCGGCAATGGCTTGCAATGTCAGGTGCTCGAGCTCCACTTGCGCACCAGCAAGTGGCTTGCCGCGGTACCAGACCTGCACCGGCAACGCATCATCTTCTTTCAAACTGTAGGGATTGCGCAGCGGCACGATCTCTAACTCCATACCAAGGCGCTGCGTAGCATGCGCTGTTGCCGGTTCGCCGACCTGCAACAACGCCTTGGCGCGACGTGCGTACAGCTCCGTGCCAGGCTGATCCGGCTGATGTGCGCGCTCGCGATGCGCGGCAATTGCCGCCAATCCCTCCTTGCTGACATAGGCATCGAACCGCTCCCCGGGCAACTCTGACGTACTGCGATAACTCGTCAGTGCAACGACATACGTGCCCGGCTCTTTGAGCTGCACCTGCACGTCGTCTTCACCGAGCGTATGCAACCAGTCGCCAAAGCCGGACGGGCCATACGTCGCGATTGCCGAGACCTGCGTCAGACCATGTGGCCACGCTGCAAAGTCACCGGCATGCCCGACCTGAAATTGCACAGTCGCCGGTTGTTCGGATGCCAGCTGATAGCGATCAGCCCACAGGAAATGATCATGCGCCGAAGCAGGCGCAGGCAGCATCGTTAGCATCACCATCCAAAGCACGCTGCAGCGGGCGAGCAACCCGCTGCAGCGTCGCACGAAAGATTCGCTAGAAAACTTCATCGAACGCCTGCTCATCGTCAGAAAACCGGAGGTTCAAACCATTGACTTCGCGCGGTGCTTGCCACTCAGGATCATCGAGCGTGGCAATGACAAATCCGTTGAAATCAGTAACACCGGCCGGCCCTGTTGGCCCGGCAGGGCCAGCAGGACCCGCAGGGCCTGGTGCACCGTCAGCACCGGGCGCACCGGCTACGCCGGCAGGACCTGTGTCACCCTCACAAGCCGCAAGCAACAGCATGGGCACCAACAACGTCGCAACGCGACGCGCTTTTCGTATTGTCGTACTCATCGTCAATTACTCGTTCGGTGATCCGCCCAATGGCGTATTCAGGTAGGGGAATTCGGCGCGGAATTGCGTCGCTGAAACGGTGACGCCATCCGTGTATGGCAAGCCACCAGACGGCGCATCGGCCGGCACGCAACCAAACACGTCGGGGTTATCCAACGTACACAGCACACCCATCACAGCACGCAGCGCAACGTCGACTACATCATCGCCCGGTCGCCGTCCGTTCGGGAAACCAGCGTTGTCACCACCAACGACGCCGAGGTTGCTCTGCGCATCCGCAGCCGTCACATCGATGGCCGTGTTCAGACGCAGCATTTCTCCCGGCGCTTGCAGATTTGCAGGTTGCGTAACACCAGTGATGCCGGTCAGAAATACACTGACAAGATCGTTGCGCGGAAACACGTTCGGCGCTTGCACGCCGGCACCACCGAATAGCGCTTCGATGAGCTCCGGCAATACCGGATTGGTGACATAGGTCAGGAACTGCGGATCATCGACCGGCTCGCTGGCGTTAAAGCGATCCTTGTCTCGCAGGCCGATAACGACCTCATTGACCAACGGATTGCCCAACCGCGATACCTGCGTCAGCGCACCGCCCTGCACGCTGCCCACTGCAATGCCATTCGGCGCATCGAATTGCGGCGACGGGTTCAGCACTTCCGCCTGCGGCAAGCTGGCACTCGTCCAACCGCCAATTACCGTATCGTCGCCTGCCGTCAGACACGCGACTGGCACTTCAAGGATTAACGACGTCACGTTCTTGTCGGCAAGGTCGTTGACCTCGCCATCAACCGGGCCAATCGGATCGGTGTTGATCAAGTCGAACACCTCGCCGAGATTAACGGCGAACGGATCCTGCCGCTGCCCGGCGAACAGGCGTCCATCTTCACATCCGGGTATATTGACCTCGTAGACGTGAGCATCAGCATAGGTCGCATAATCCGGAATGGACTTCGCACCGACGTTGTCGACCGGCTTTGCGAACTGCGTTGGCGTTGCGCCGCCTGCAGCGTTCGTCAGCACCTCTCCCTGATTGCGACGATCACCGCGAATCAACTCAACGCTATAGGTTTCCAACACATTCAGTCCGGCACTGTCGGAGACGCCAGGTCCAATGCCGCCCGGCGCACTGGTGATCACCGGGATCGCAACGGTTTCGTCGCCAACGGGTAGCGAGATATCTTGAATCTGATTGGTGAAACGGAACCGGAAGGTCAGCTCTTCCTCAGCATCGCCATCATTGTCGATGTGAATGTCGTAGACCGCGTCCGGATCCAACGCAAAATAGTTCGGACCCCCATAAGCGTCCTGCAACGGCAGGTAGTTGGCGACGAGCGTAACAAAGCCGTCCCGCCCCGTTTCGTAACTGCGGAACATATAGAAGTCAGTGGCGTCGACTTTGGGTCGCTCGGTAATCGCCGGTGCCTCCCGGTGGCTTGATGCCAACACGGTTGGTGCCAGCAGGCAGGCAGCAGCAGCACTCGCAAGAGTTGTGCGTAGCAGCATGTCAATCTCCTTGAATCATTGACGGTTTTTGTTTCTCATTCAGGGTAACTACGCACCAGCAGGCTGATCGGATGCAGTACCGATCAATTTTTTTTCTTGCTACAGTTGCTCGCAAATCTGACCGACGTGACCCATGAACACACCGACACTCGAACAACTGCTGCAGGCCGTGGCCGGCAAAGATCGCAACGCGTTCGATGCGTTGTACGAACGTAGCTCGGGCATCGTTTTTGCCGTGTTGCTGAAGATCCTCGTGCGGCGCGATATCGCAGAAGATGCGCTGCAAGACGTCTACGTCAAAATCTGGCGGCAGGCTGCCAGCTACCGTGAGACCCGTGGCAAGGCTTTGACGTGGATGACCAGCATCGCGCGCTATCGTGCGCTGGATGTGCGACGCACGCTACTGCGTGAGTCAGGATTGCCCGACGCCGAGGCTAACCAGTTGGAACAGCCGGATGCCACCGACTCCGATCCGGCGATGGCGGCTGAATGGGGCGACGATGCGCAGCGTTTGCGGCTATGTATGGATGAACTATCACGAGATCAGAGCGGCAGTATTCAACTGGCTTTCCTGCGTGGCTACAGTCATAGCGAAGTTGCCGATGCGGTTGGCGCGCCGATCGGTACTGTCAAGAGCTGGATTCGCCGTGGGTTAGGTGCGCTGAAACGGTGTCTCGGCCGATGAATTATTCCGACCCGCAACTGATCGACCGACTGGCTGCCGAATATGTGCTGGGCACGCTGCAAGGATTGCCGCGTCGACGCTTCGAGCGCCTGATGCGCGCGGACCTCACGGTGCGCCAATCAACCTACGCGTGGGAGCGCCGGATCAATAGCCTTGCGGCACGCGTTGAGCCGGTGACGCCGCCTGCTTCTGTATGGCGAGACATCGAGCAGGCACTCGATAGTGAGCACAACCCGCGTGCGGTAACGCGAACACGTGTGCCATCGACGATCAATCGCTGGCTCGTGGCAGCCGTTGCGGTGCTCGCCGTCGCCTTGTCGGTGCTGTACTTCGACACACCGGTCGACGATGCGCCGCCGGCCTACACGAGCATCTTGCAGGACGACGACAAGCAACCGGCATGGATCGTCGACAGTTATCAGCAAGCTCGACGCGTGCAGTTACGCGCCCTGAACGCACCGCCACCGCCAACCGATCGCGATTATCAACTTTGGATCGTGCCAGCTGATGGCAGTGTGCCCGTGTCGCTCGGCATCCTGAATCGCGATATCAACGCGCAGCTGACGCTCAATGACGCACAATACCGCGCGCTGGCAACAGGCGCGGCTCTGGCAATCAGTATCGAGCCAGTCGGTGGTTCGCCAACAGGTGCACCCACCGGACCGATACCGTATAGCGGTGCGTTGTCCGGCGCATAACCGGTCCGCCAGCACACAATGCAAGCGTTAGTCTTGAATGAAGCAGGCACCGGTGCGTTTGTCCAAACGCCCGGCTGCAGAACGCCTCGCGCTGGCGCTCGGCGAGGTAGTAGCGCAACCAAGCATGCCGAGCCCATCGACGTTTTTCGCGCGACGCCCTACACTTATCTCTGGTTATACGATCAATACCAACGCCGGAGGCGATAGCGCTTGATGAAACTGTTTGGACACCCTGACTCGGGTCATGCGTTCAAAGTCCGGTTGATGTTACGCGTGGCAGACATTGCACACGACTACGAGTGCATTGATATCTTTGCGCCGCGAGAATCGCGACCAGCCGAATTCCGCCATCATGCAACTTGGGGCGAAGTGCCGCTGCTGCTGGACGATGGCATCGCCTATGCGCAGTCCAATGCGATCCTCGTGCATCTTGCGCAGCGGTGTGGCGGTTGGGGCGCACAGGACCCGCGCACGCTGCAACAGTGTCTTGAATGGCTCATGTGGGAAGCCAACAAGATTGGCATGTGTCTGCCGCAGCTGCGCGCCGACAAACTGTTTAGCGACTCTCGGCTCGCACCGGCAGCGCGCGATTATTTGCTTGCCCGCTACCAGAGCGATGTCGCAACGCTGAGTGATCGACTCACCGATACGGGCGCTTTCATTCTCGGTAGCGCGCCGACCATCGCCGATTTCTCGATTTGTGGCTACCTGGTGCATGCGCAGGACGCCGACGTCGATGTTCCGGCGGCCGTCGAGCGCTGGTTGGCGCGCATCCGCGACCTATCCGGCTGGCAACCCCCGCAACAATTGCTGGCGGTCTAGCGACGCGCGCCTATCGCGAGCGCGCGACCATCGAGTCTGCTACTGACACGTCAGCGGAACGCAGTGGTTGCCGCTACCAGTGGTACGATCATACTCACCGCTACGTAGAGGTCGTCACAGCCGTTTATGATTTCGACTCGGCGCCGCAGGTAGGACAGGTCAACGCGGCAGAGCCCTCGCGCAGCATCGATTTGACTCGCTCGTGGTCAAGAATCTGGCTCGCCGTATGTCGACTGAGTCCCAATTGTTCGCGTAACGCCTCCAGACTCGCCTCTTCCTCATCCGTTACGACACCATCACGCCAGGCGTTGTCGGATTCCATACGATAGCGCTCGGTACGTTGACGCAGTTGCTCGGTAAAGGCTGATGCCAAAATACCGGTCGGCAGCGCAACCATGCCGATGCCAACAACGGAAATCACCGCGCCAAAAGTCTTGCCGCCGACAGTCACCGGCACGATGTCGCCATAACCCACCGTTGTCAGTGTCGCAAACGCCCACCACATCGCTGCCGGAATGCTTGAGAAGGCTTCGGGTTGCGCCGTGCGTTCGAAGTAATACATCCCTGTGGCTGCAATCAGCATCGCGATGATCAGCACAAATAAGCCAGCCGCGAACGCGCGCATGTTTTCTCGCACGGCGCTTGCCAGCGTATCGAAGGCGCCCGAATAGCGCGTTAATTTCAATACACGTAACAGCCGTACCGCGCGCAGAAACCGGAAGTCACTACTAGTAACCAAACCGAAACACGTCAGATAGAACGGCAAGATAGAAACAAGATCGATCAGCGCCGCTGGACTGCGAACATACGCAAGGCGCTCACCGAAAGCGCGTCTGGTGCTGTGAGCTGCAGCCGGTCGCTCAACACAGCTCCAGATCCGCAACACGTACTCAATGCTAAATACCGACACGGTAAAAATCTCGATCACGTCGAACACCGCACGATGTGCCTGATACAAGCTCTGAATTGACTCGAGCACGATACCCAACACACTAATGCAAATCAGTGCAATCAAGAAGCAATCGACGGCGATACTCAAGGGATCATGGGTGCAATCGCGCGCCAGTATTTCTCGCGTTCGACGGCGCACATGCGACCAACGGCTGTTGCCCGTTCGGTACACGGAGCGCAGCGATTCATTGCCAGTCAGTTTGCTCGCCTTCTCTGCCATACGTAGCATGGCGACAACACATTGAAATTCTTGAATCAATCGGCACGCAAGCAACGCAGATCATCAGCAAAACACTGAACTGTTGTGTGCCACAGTCAGGCACCGTGCTGGCACAAACGAGCGCTTGCTGATCGTGTGTGTTCTGATTGCTTTTGCCACAGTTGAGCGCCGACCGGCACAACCAACGCACGCCATTATCTTGCTCGTGGATGCTCGAGCAACCAATACAGGATATTGTCAGTGAACGTCGTATTGCTAGTCAGGTTCTTATGCGTGTCCGGCAAGAACAGAGCGAAATCGTAGTCCAACGTTGTGCGCAGTTCCGGCGCCCAATCACTGTCACTGCGCACATCGTTAAGCACACTGCCACGCAGCACTGTGCCATCACCATCGGCGTAATCGACGATTTCAATCGCGCCGCTGCCGCGCTCGACCACAATCCTTGCCGCCGTCGGCTCACCATCGCCAACGACTAGCATCATTTGCACGCCATCGGGCAGCGTCGCTGCACGGTCCAGCGCAGCGTGAAAACGCTTGGCGCGCAACAACAAGCGCGCTTGCAGCGCTTCTGCGACCACGGCACGATCCTGCGCCGAGCGCACATCGGGCAACAGCATTTGCAGTTCCTTGTCGGCTTGCGGTGATGCGAGCCCCCAATTGAGCTGACGCCACAACGAGACCGACGTCAGGTCGCCAACAGTTGTCTCGGTATCACGCCAGACAACACGGTGATTAGCGCGCGGCAGCAATTGGTAAGTCGCGGGATAAGTCCCCAACAGTGCAGCAGAATACGTGGGTTGCAAAGGGCCCAACGACAATCCGTTGACCAGATTGTTGACGGTCAGCATCGAACCTGCATTTGGCGTCGCGACCAAGATGACACGCTCAACGTTTTTCGCACCCGCCCACGTCAGCTCCGGCAGACTACCATCGGCCGGCAAATCCTGATCGCCGTACATCAGGTAGTAACGCGCCACCAGACCGCCCATCGAGTGTGCAACGACGTCGAATTTGACGTCCGCCTGCTCTACCCCATACCGCTCGAAATACTCGCGCTGGACCAGCGCACGTTTTTCATTGACATAGCGATGGAGGCGTTGCGCCGACTCGACGATGTCACGGCGCCAGTCGTAGGCGAACTGAAAGCACGTAAAATGCCCGTCGCCGTAGTCGATTGCGCCGGCTGTCCCCAGCGTCTCGTCACGATAGCCACCGGCACCTAAGGTCTGCAAAATGCCGGCGTAAACATTCAGATTAAACGGCAGACCTAACAACCGCACGCGCGCACGTTCGAGCACCCATGTGGCTTCCACATCATCAAATGCATTCACCTGACCACCGATGCCCGGTGCAAATGGCAGTGCGAGTTCCCGCAATCCGTGCTCGCGCTCCGGATTCACGGAGACCCGATCAAAACCACCCCAAATGTACTCATCGGTCGTGGTATTGCGCAGCGTCGATCCCAGCAACCCCGGGATGACCAACACCGGATTCCGGTCAGGCCCCTCCACTTGCGCTGCGCGCTGGTAGTTCAATGCAAGAAACTCGCGCTCCCCTGAGGTCGCACATCCAGCTAGCACCAGAATGGCGCAACAAAACAGTCTACCAACGTTTTTCATCGTAACTCTGTAGCCCAACGCGTCCGACCATGGTTCGCTTCAACGGATCGCATCGTCGTGAGGCGTACACCGGCAATTCGTCTTGTAAAGGCCATATACTAACTGCTGTGAATTGTTAGTCGCTACATAGCTGTTGGTGGACGCTTCATTGAAGCGTTATAGCTACGCTCGGGTTTATCGTACGCCTCAAAATCATCGCAACGCACTCGTACGCCAACGACAATGCGGATCAGCACAAGATCGAGGTGACTGACGTACTATAGTGCACTACACACGAATTTGACTATTATTTGTCTAATATTTTCGCGCGGAAACAGCTTTTTTTCGCAATAAAGCTGGACGTGTCTAACAAAACAGGAGGCAGATCACAGATTACTTTCGGCGGTTTGCATAGAGTCTGTACACCAAAGCAGACAGCACCGGATGCCGCCTGACCAACGATAAGGATATCCAAAGCCACTGAGAGGCGAATGGATACATTAAATACACATTGTCATACCGACATAGATCCTGACGTTTCGCAGACGCTCGACATCGGTCACTTGCGTACCATTCTCGACGCACCAGCGCGCACACCTAAAGCAGTCCGCCAGCAATCGTTGTCCATCGTTGAAGTTGAAGACGCGATCAACAACAGCGCCGTTAGAATCCATCATCAGCCTCAGTACGATCTATATACAGGACGCATTCTTGGCGTGGAGTGTCTTGCTCGCATCCGCCTGGCCAACGGCGCCGTCATCCTACCTCAACACTTTATTGATACTGTCGAAAACTCACGTCTGGCCGCTCCATTTGCGCATGAAATAGCGTCATTGGCATGCCAACAACTGCAGCACATCCGATGTCAAGGCGTGCATCTACCCTACGTGGCCATCAACCTATCAGCGGAGCAGCTCGCCGCCGACAAAGACTTAGCGCAGTCACTGACTAATCTGCTGCACGAGCATGAGTTGTGTGTGGACGATCTTGAAATTGAAATCACCGAAAGTCAGCGACTCGATACCGGGTCCGATGCGTTCGAAACGATCCATCATCTTTCGGCGGCAGGGTTTCGTATCACCCTCGACGATTTTGGCACCGGATACTCTTCGATCAGCACCTTGGTCGATATGCCAGTCAGTGGCTTAAAACTAGATCGCAGATTGGTTTCGAAGCTGCGCCGCAGCGACATTGCACGACAGGCTGTACAGCATCTGGTGAAAATGGGTAGCGCACTGGGTCTGAAAGTCATTGCCGAGGGTACGCAAAACGTACAGGAAGACATAAGTCTTTCCGAGCTTGGGTGCAGATACGGCCAAGGGTTCGGTTTCTGCAAACCGCTGCCGTTAGATCAGATCATCTCATTCATAAAAAGACCGCCTGTCCGGCGATAGCGGATTAGAGCGTAAGTGCGATAGGGACAACACCGATGTTACAACCGACAGACATATTCGAGAAAACACCGCAAGGCGTGTTGGAGGTGCAACAGCAGTCCAACACGATCCTGCCCAGAGAGGCACGGACACTGCTGATTCTTATCAATGGAAAAAACACGTACGCAGACTTTCAGAGTTCGCTTCGCGACAGCGCCGCCTTCAAGAGTGCCGGCGGCATCGATCAATATATTGATTTGCTGCTAGGCCTCGACTACATCCAAAAACAGGGTTCTGGCGCAGCCAACCCGCAGCCGGACCAGGTGCATGAGGAAATCGTTCTTGGCGACGACGCGCCGACCGTCCAAGCACAGGTAGTCAGTCTCGAGCAAAAACGGGAAGACAAATTGCTAGACAGCATTTCCAACATGGTCGAAGACAAACCGGCGATCTCCGCGCCATTGTCCATCGATCAAGCGCGCACGACACTTGCTGAAATCATCGAAAAATCGAATGGTCTGCAAGACGAGTGGCAGTGGCTATTTAAGCTCGAGGAATGCGATTCTCCGATCGAGTTCGTCGCCCTGATTCGCGGCCTACGCGCAGCAGGAATGAAATCGTCGCGCGATCTATCAAAAATCGAAAGTCAGTTGCGCCGAAGATAGTTCGGCGAATCAAGCATCCAAATAACATCATTACGGAGTCTCAATCACTATGAGTATTGCTGAAGTTGCCAAAGAGAGGAATGCCAAATTCCTGCATGGTGAGCACATTCTTATGCGGCTAACCTACGTGAGCCGTTATAACTCACACAATGAAAACGATGAGCTGAACAAGATCCTCGATCAGGCACGCAAGAATAATGCAAACCGGGGCATCACCGGCGTGCTTGTTTTCAACCATGATTACTTTTTGCAGAGCATCGAAGGTCGGCGCCCGGTCATCAATGAACTGCTGCGTAAACTTATCAAGGATCAACGTCATTTTTCTCTGCAGATCATTGAGGCGAAAGAAATCGATCAGCGCAGGTGGACACACTGGGACATGAACTACCTGACTCCTACAGCACGCCACAAAGACAAAGCGCTGCAGTTTTCCGGGGCAGATAAGTTCAACCCGTACCTGATGAGCACACGGCAGATCATGATGCTGATCGAAACGCTTACGAAGATGCAAGAACAAGACACCCGCAAGCAGACGAGCAAGAAGACCGGCCTGTTCGGTCTCAAACGAGCAGGCTAAGCGTTCAAGACACGCCGCCCTAAACAGAGTATAGGAACCTTCCGCCATGTATGACATTCACACCGATGCGCACATCTTGACCAGCCTAACGTACGCAAGCCGCGCCAATCCTGACGTTTCGTCGTCCGACTTCAAGGAAATCCTTGATCAAGCGCAAGAGAACAACAGCGCAGCCGGCATCACAGGCATGCTCACGTTCAACAAGGAGTACTTCTTGCAGACCATTGAGGGGCCCCGTGCGGCAATCAACGGACTACTTGCGAAACTGATTGCCGATCGACGCCATTTCGATCTTCAGGTGATTGAGAATCGTGAAATCAAAGCAAGATCCTGGGCGGTATGGTCTATGAATTACGCAACGCCTACTGCAGAGAACAATGCGATCTACCTGCGTTATTCCACGACGAAGGACTTTAACCCCTATTTGTTGAATGCAGACTCTGCAAGAGCGCTGCTCAATGATCTAGGCAGAAAAGAGCACAATCGCGGGTTGAACAGCGCGGTCGCCTAACGTGCGGGTCCCTGCCCCCCCAACAAGCTATGCAGCGGGCGGAGCGCATAACGCAGTCGGCGCCTACGCCCGTTAGGGACGCCCCTCAAATTGCAGCGGTGCCGACCGGCGCGCATAGGCGAGTAGCGTGTCCTGACGGAAATCCCAGTTCACTGGGTCGTTGCCCGTGCCTTCAATCGCTCGCGCGTCACGCCGCAGACGCTTATCGGCATTGCGCTTGGCGAATTGTGCGGCGACACGCATCAAAGGCTCATCCAACGGTTTGTTCTGCGCAAGCGCGGCATACAACGTCAGATAGTCATTCCAGTAAGTCTCCATGCCTTGAGTCTGCAACGACTTGGCGCGATAGCTTTTGCCATTGATCAACGCCGTCACGGCTCTCGAGTACTCTAGCCAAAATGGCGACGTTCGGCGCGTAATCGCCGGGTGCCGCGCTACCTGCACCGCACGCTCTCCCAATGCCCAATCGTTGATCGCCCATGCCATGTGTGCGAACACCAGCAAATCATAGGTCGAGGCAAACGGCTTACCTGCGGGGCGTTGCTCGTCACCGCGACAATGCATCGTTTCGGTCAGATCCAGCGCACGCGTGAGTACGGGTGCGATCCCGCAACCGGCAAGCCAGTCTGTTGGTCGCTCGGACTCGTCCGACAAACGCACAGCAATCGCAAGATAATTGAACAGCAATGCACACAGGTTGCCGCCCTCGCGCGTGAGGTTACCTTGCGCGCGCCAGTGCTCTACACCCTGACGGTAGATCAACGTATGCCTGTGACGCTTATCCGGTTGATTCATCGCTGCAAGCTGGCTCCAACGAAAACGCATCGTATGTATGACGGCGCTGCACCCGCAACCGCCCGCGGACTGTGCCAAGCGTCTCACGTTATCCCCGCTCGTTACCAGCCTGCGCAGTGCCGCTGTCGGCGAATCGCAACAACCCACGCACGCGACAGCACGCACCCATCAGCTGCAATCGCGTAACCGCTGAGCGCTCATCAGCGGTACACTCGCACGATGATCGCTGCCGCCCAGTATCGAGCCGAACCTGCCAACGTGGCCGCTAATATTGCTCGGCATGTGATGTTTGCGCGCCACGCCGCATCGCGTGCTGCCGAGCTTATTGTATTCCCTGAATTATCGATTACCGCTTATGAACCAACGCAGGCCGCCGAGCTGTGTCTGTCACACACCGATCCGCGGCTGACTGCGTTGCGCGATGCCAGTCGTCGTTACCAGATAACGATAGCTGCCGGGCTGCCAACCCGCGGCGCGCACAAGCCGCGGATCAGCCAGTTGTTTTTCACGCCGGCGGGTAGTCGAGTGTTGTACTCAAAGCAGATATTGCATGCCGACGAGTTAGCTTTTTTCGAACCGGGTTGCGAACATATGAACATGCCTATAGGCACACAACGCGTAGCGCCGGCTATCTGTTACGAGGCGTTGAGCACCGAGCACGCCGCCGAGGCGGTCGCAGCGGGCGCAACGTTGTACGCGGCAAGCGTTGCGAAGAACGATGTCGGCGTCGCACGCGCTCACGCACACTTTGCGCAGCTCTCCCGTTCGCACAGCGTGGCGATTATCATGGCTAACGCTACCGGCGATAGTGACGGCACAACGCACGCTGGTCGATCCGCGACATGGGGTCGCGACGGCGAGTTACTGGCATCGCTGGATGATCAGTGCGAAGGATTGGTCCTGCTGGATCCGGATGGCAACAGCGCCGAGGCATTCGAGTTAACCGGACCTTAGTCTGTTGCGCCGTAGCAACCTACGGCGTGCTCACTCCGGCTTTTGCTCTGCAGCGGTTTGCGCAGGATTGACGATGCGCACCTCACGCTGCGGAAACGGTATTTGCATGCCGTGTTCCTGAATAGAACGCCAGATTGAATGCAACAGATCCGCGCCGACGCGATTCTCGCCATCGTCAATGCCTGCCATCCAGAACTCAACCAGAATATCAATGCCGGACTCGCCGAATGCCGCGATCTCCGCGTCCGGGCGCATCGCCTTTGGCACCTCGCTGCCACTCAGCACTTGCGGGTGATCACCACAGGTCTTACGAATGTTATCGAACAACAAATCCAGATCTGTCGAGTAGGCAACGGACAACTCCAGTGCATAGCGTTGATGCGGGTCCTTGTGTGTCCAATTCACATACTGGGCGGTAATGAATTTCTCGTTAGGCACCATGACATCCTTGCCGTCGAACGTTTCCAGAATGCCATAGCGCATCGTTAACTCGCGCAGCGTACCGGCTTTGCCGTCTTCCATTTCAATATAGTCGCCAATTGTCACAGACCGATCGAGCAAAATGATCAAACCCGAAATGAAGTTCGACGCAATTTGTTGCAAGCCGAAACCCAAGCCGACCCCCAAGGCACCACCGAACACCGCCAATGCCGTCAGATTGATACCCATGACCTGCAACAGCAGCAGAAAGACCACAACAAACAGCGCGATCTCGAACAGTTTCGCGAGCACTTCGCGGGTACCAATATCCAACCGCTGCTGTTTGCGTATCGCTTGCTTGCCCGCGTTGCTCGACGCGCGCCCCAACCAAAACAGAACCGCGCCGAAAATGATCGTGCGCAGCAACACGTACAACGAAATGCGAATATCGCCGACCGTCAGGGAGACACCGTCCAGGTAACCCGACACGTCATCCAGCAGCCCGAACACATGCAACGTTGCCAACGGTATTCCCAGCCACTTGGTCAATACGCTGGCAGCACCGTAGCTGGTAAAGTTCGCTGCAAGCAAAAACAGCAAATAGATGAACGCGACGCTACGAGCGGCACGAATCAACCAGGCGTGGGTCACCGAGGGATCCGGCGCCTCGACAAGCGCAACGGCAACACCGGTAAAAAACAGCAGTAGCAACGGCAGCAGCAACGAGCGCAGCCGCGCATAGCCCGGCTCTGCGATTGCTGGCCAGGCCCGGGCGGCCAAACGTCGGATGGCTGCGCTGACGAGTACAGCGATGGCGCACGCGCCAACCAGTGCCGCTAACTGGATATAGAACAGCTCGCTGGTGAACCACTCGGCCAATCGTGCCGGGAGCGATGCGGTGAAAGACAAAACGCTATGCCACAAATCCATCACTGCATCCTTCACATCGACTTGGCACAAGCGCATCGCGACATGGCACATTGACAGTCCAGCGCAACTGCCGTGACCACAGCGGTCGGAAGGCGCAAACAATCAGTCACCCATGCCTCTAACACTCGCGCGGCGCCTTGACTGGCTGCAGATAATACACTTGCTCGGCCGCAGGACACCGACCTTTGAGTCCGCCGGCAACATCAACACTGGCCACGAGCTTCAGCGTGTAATCGTTCGCGTAGTAACTGCGTAGCTCCACCGCGTCAATCGAAAAAGGTGGTCCCGCCATTTGCGACTGGTCGTAGTCGAAACTAATCAGCAACTGTGGCGCTCTCGCGCTGATCTCGTTGACGCGCTGCGCATAGCGCGGGCGCATGTCGGCAGGCAGCGCAACCAGCGCCGCCCGGTCATAAACCGCATCGACAACGCCTGCATCAGCGCAGGTCAACGCGAAGATGTCACCGACAAAAACATCGATGCCCTTCGCGCTGTAGTGCTGGAGATCACCTACGCGTTGAATTGATGGCGCCAAATCAAGCTCTGCAAACAATTCGGTAACGGCGATTTCGCTGAGCTCGACGCCAACAACGCGATACCGTTGTGCCAGCAGCCATGCAATATCTCGCGTCTTACCGCATAGCGGCAGGAACACACGGCCGCCCTCAACCAATCGCAATTCGGACAAATGCGCAACCAGCAATGGATGCACCGCTTCGTTGTGGAAGCCGATCTGCTTGCGTTGCCACTTCTCATGCCAAAACTCTGCTTTCACCCGAAGCTCCTGCCGATACGAAGACCACCCGTCACCGACGGGATGACATCAGCGCCCTTAAGCAACACCAGCGGCCCCAACCGAGCGGCCGGCCGACAACAGGCTACACAAGTGCACGTAGGCGATGTACTCATAGGCGACAGACGGATGAATGCCGTCAGTCGCCACGCGAAAACGACCGCTAGCCAAATCCAGCGCCATCGCTTTTGGTGCTTCCAATGGTGAGACATCGTTGAAGTACAGAGTACCGTTCAACCTCGCGCTCATGAACACGCCGCTCTGGTCGGTACGTCTGTTGTCGGAGCGAGCCGCAGTCGCCTCATCGCTGTGACTAGCCTGCTCTCGTGATGCATCTGAACCATACGCTGCAAGCACTAGCGTTGACAAAACCACATAAATCTTCATGCAAAATTTCTCATCGGCAGAACCGTGCGCGTGAAGCATAGCAGGCGAAGGCTACCGGACAACACAAGGGGCTTGTTAACTCTCAAATGCTTCGTCGTTGATTGCCCACTGGCCACAAACGGCACTGCATAAGTCGAACCTGCTCACTCCGGGCAAGCTGCATACTGCCATGACGTGGCCTGCGCGCCATCGATCAGCGAGACGGTCGCGAGCAGGCGTTGCCCGTCGCGGCGGTAATGAATCTTCTGTGGAAAGTCAGTAGCAGGATTGACGAACGTGACCTGGCCATCGCGATCGGCGTTACCTTCGAAGGCAGTAGCCGCACGGCCCGCCGGATACGCATAAAAGGTCGTTGCCTCGACGCCCACATCGACGCGCATTTGTTCGAAGAATTCCCGCTGCCCGGAAGCACTGACGACACTGAAGCCAAACAACTGGTCGCCGTGTCGCGATCGCGCCCAAACTTCTTCAACATTGCCGTCCTCAGACAACCAACAGCCTTCCAGCCAGTGCAACGATTCCGTTGATGGTGCCTGCGCCTCGACGGTCTGCACCGCATGCTGACATCCGGTTACAAAACCACCAGCAGCAATCGCTACCACGGCAATGAGCCTCGACGAATAACGATCAAACACTGCTACTACCTCCCGCTACGTCAATAACGTCGAGCATAGCAAGACTACGCGGCGTTGCTGAAACGATCCAATGCCCGCGGCGGCGCCGTGTCCGTCTGCTGTCGGCAACCAATGCACGGTCGCAAGACACATTGGCCAGCGCCTGTATTGCTGCGGCGCATTGCACTACTATGATGCCCAGTCCGCAGCACGTCGCTACGCTTATTCGGATCGCTGATGAGATATTTGCGACATACGGACCACTACAGTAATAGGCAAACGGGGATCACTATGCGCGCACTACTACTCACCATCGGCGTTTTCTCACTGGTTACTGCGACCACGACAGTCACTGCGGATGACGAACCGACCATTCCACAATGTTCCGAGTCGTACGGCTCATTGGCGTTACGCGAACCTGAAAATAATAATTACTGGTGGCGTCAGTACGATCTGGAAAACCCCGAAGCGCTAATCAAGCTCTACATTACCGAATCGGGTTGCTTCACACTGGTTGATCGCGGCGAAGGCATGGACATGCGACGCGACGAGCGCGATCTTGCCGATTCAGGTGAGCTACAAGTCGATTCGAATTTCGGTAAAGGTCAGGTAATTGCAGCTGATTTTTTCCTGATTCCTGATCTGATTAATCGTGATAAGAACAGCGGCGGGAACGCCCTTGGCGGCGCTTTGGGTGGCAAAATCGGCGGCACGATTGGCGGTGTACTGGGCGGGCTTCGCACCAAGAAACTCGAAGCCGACACGTTATTGACACTGGTCAATGCGCGCACCAGTGCGACCACAGCGTCAGCGCGCGGGCAGGCAAAGAAAACCA
The DNA here is from genome assembly GCA_038529355.1 of Pseudomonadota bacterium. Classification (GTDB taxonomy): domain Bacteria; phylum Pseudomonadota; class Gammaproteobacteria; order Steroidobacterales; family Woeseiaceae; genus CALBPI01. The sequence goes on along the minus strand of JBCBDU010000015.1, from coordinate 21,495 downwards.
ACGTCCGATTCGGCGGTGGCGGTCTGGTCGGCGGCATTGCCGCCCTCGGCGGCGGTTACGGTGATACGGATATTGGCCGCGTTATTGCCACAGCGTACGCGCTCGCTTACACCGAACTCGTTGAAAAAGTCCAAAGCTCCGGCGATGCCACCGATAACTCGGCCCCGACTCAGGCCTACCAGATGGCGATTGACTCGGAAATGTACACCAGCGCCGCACGCGGCAGTGCCGTGCGCAAGCTGCGCAAAGGTATGGCCGTGTATCCAACAGGCAAGCGCGAGGGTGCGTTCATGGAAGTCAAAGACAAGTTCGGCACTACTGGCTGGGTATCTGTCGAAGACTTGCAGTAACGCAAGCCCGCCAAATCCACAACGCAAGGTCGATCGCTGTAAAGCGGTCGACCTTTTTTTTCGTCCGGGGAGTCGTGCCGCTGCGATCACCGGCACTGCCACATTTCATCACTATTCGAACCATGCGTTAACACAATCGAACGCAATACTGCTGGCCTTCGTCAGGAGATATTCATGTTTCGAAATACGCTGTTCATCAAGTGCGTCACGATTGCGACGCTGATCTTACTGCTACTGATCCCGCTTACGATGATTCGCGGCATCGTCTTTGAGCGCAATGAGTATCGCGAATCGGCAGTGTGGGACATTGCCGATAGCTGGACAGGCGCACAGACGCTGTTCGCACCGCTGATCCGATTGCCGTACGAGCAACGCTATACGGAAACACTGAACAAAGGTCGTGGCGAATCCGTCAATCTGGAAAAAACCCGCACAGCGTACTATCTGATTCTCGCACACCAGTTCGAGATCGATACAAAGGTCACAACGCAGTTGCGCAAACGCGGCATTTATTCAACGCCTGTCTACGATGCACAGGTCAACATGTCCGGCGAGTTTCTCGCACGTGACATCGCGCGATTGAAGGCATCAACGAAGGGCTTTGTCCGCTGGGGTACACCCAATCTGATTCTCGGCGTTGCCGATCTGCGTGGCATAGGCGCCAAACCGTCGCTCGACCTGCAAGGGCAAACTTACGCATTTGAACCTGGTACGTCCTACGCAAAGCTTGGCAACGGCATACATGCACCTTTACCGGAAGCCGCGCTGAGCCGCGACCTGCCGTTCACCCTGAGCCTGACGTTGCGCGGTAGCCAGCAACTGCATCTGATACCGACGGCAGCGGATGCGCGCATCCACATGCAATCGGATTGGCAACACCCGAAATTCGTCGGCCGCTTCCTGCCCAGTACGCGCTCCATTACGGACGAGGGATTCACAGCCGAATGGTCCGTGTCGGCGTTCAGCACCGGTGCGAATGATTTTGTGCTGGCCTGTCAGACCGGCAATTGCAGCGGCCGTAACGCCATGTCGCTCGGCGTGAGCTTTATTGAAACCGTCGATGTGTATACGCAAACCGATCGCGCAACGAAATACGCCATCTTGTTCATACTGCTGACCTTCGTTGCCTTTCTTCTGACTGAAACGCTCACCGACCGTCGCTTGCATCCGGTTCACTATCTGCTGGTCGGCGCGGCGCTATCGATTTTCTATCTGTTGCTGATTTCGCTTGCAGAGCATACCGGCTTCGCCATGGCGTATTGCAGTGCAACGGCCGCCTGCACGGCGTTGATCTGGTTCTACCTGAAAGGCGTGTTTGGCGATACGCGTCTGGCCGCCATCTATGCCGGCGCCATCGCCGCGCTGTATGCCACCTTGTACATGATCCTGCGCTCTGAGGATTTCGCCCTGTTGATGGGCAGTTTGCTACTGTTTGGTGCACTCGCGTTGATCATGCTGAGCACGCGGCGCCTCGATTGGCATCGGATCAGTATGACGCTGTCCGGCAGACCTCCGTCTGCGGATCGCGATGATCCGGGCAACCTCGACGGGCAGGCATGGTGATACGTAGCAAACCGATCGTCACAGCCACAGCTTGGGCGTCAGCGAAACAACAGCACGACACGCACCCGCCGAACATCGACAATATGTTGACACCACTAAAGGCCATCGCGATCAACCTGTTACACTGCGCACCCGTTAAGACCGCTGCAGACCGCTATGGCCGTTGCACCCACCAAACTCTACGACTATCCCAAATACTGGGCTGAGTGTTACCCGCGCGCGCACTTCCTGCCGATGTCGCGCGAGGAGATGGACGCGCTCGGCTGGGATAGCTGCGACATTATTCTGGTCACCGGTGATGCGTACGTCGATCATCCATCATTCGGCATGGCGATTATCGGGCGTCTGCTCGAATCGCAGGGATTTCGTGTCGGACTGATCGCGCAGCCAGACTGGCGCTCTAAAACCGCGTTCGAAGCATTGGGTAAACCGAATCTGTACTTTGGCGTTACCGCCGGCAATATGGATTCGATGATCAACCGCTACACGGCGGATCGCAAACCGCGCTCGGATGATGCCTACACGGCCGGCGGCAAAGCCGGCTCGAGACCTGACCGATGTTCTTTGGTGTACGCGCAGCGGGTTCGCGAAGCTTTTCCCGATGTGCCACTGGTGCTCGGCGGCATTGAGGCATCGCTGCGGCGCATCGCCCACTACGATTACTGGCAAGAGGAGATCCGCCGCTCGATCCTCGTCGACGCCACCGCAGATATTTTGCTGTACGGTAATGCCGAGCGCGCATTGGTCGAAATATCGCACCGCTTCGCACGTGGCGAGACGCTGGACACGATGATGGACGTGCGCGGCTGCGCGTTTATCCGTCGCAAGACGCCGGACGGCTGGTGGGAAATCGATTCGACGCGTGTCGATCGACCAGGAAAAGTTGACACCATTGTCAGCCCGTACGTCAGCACATCCGATGCCAAGGGCTGCGAAACCAAATCCGAGGAGCCCGCCGAAGCCGCTGGCAAACCCATGCGCTTTGTACCGGACGCCCGCCGCAATCGTGCACGCACCGTAATCCGGCTACCATCGTTCGAAAAGGTACGCAACGATCCGGTGCTGTATGCACACGCCAACCGCGTACTGCATCTGGAAACCAATCCGGGTAACGCCCGAGCGCTCGTACAAGCGCATGGCGATCACGATGTCTGGTTGACACCACCGCCAGTGCCGCTGTCCACCGAAGAGATGGACTACGTGTTCGATCAACCGTTCAAACGCGTGCCTCATCCGACCTATGGCGAGGCCAAGATTCCGGCCTACGAGATGATCCGCTTCTCGGTCAATATCATGCGCGGCTGCTTCGGCGGTTGCACCTTCTGTTCGATTACCGAGCATGAAGGCCGCATCATCCAGAATCGTTCTGAAGAGTCTATTCTTAATGAAATCGAGGATATACGAGAGAAAGTTCCAGGATTTACTGGCGTTATTTCGGATCTTGGCGGACCCACGGCGAACATGTATCGCCTCGCGTGCAAGAGCCCGGAAATCGAGGCGGCCTGTCGACGCCCCAGCTGCGTCTATCCAGGCGTGTGCAGCAACCTGAACACCGACCACAGTTCGCTGACGCAACTCTATCGCAAGGCGCGCGAATTGCCGGGCGTCAAGAAAATCCTGATCGCGTCCGGGCTGCGCTATGACCTTGCTGTCGAAGATCCGGAATACGTCAAAGAGTTGGTCACGCATCATGTCGGCGGCTATCTGAAGATCGCCCCCGAACATACCGAGCGCGGCCCGCTCGACAAAATGATGAAACCGGGCATCGGTACCTATGACCGTTTCAAGGAAATGTTCGAGAAATTCACCAAAGAAGCTGGCAAAGAGCAGTACTTGATCCCCTACTTCATCGCGGCCCATCCGGGCACAACCGATGAGGACATGATCAATCTTGCGCTATGGCTGAAGCGCAACGATTTTCGCGCAGATCAGGTGCAGGCGTTCTACCCCTCACCGATGGCAACGGCAACGGCCATGTACCACTCGGGCAAGAATCCGCTCGCAAAAGTGGGCTACAAGAGCGCAAGCGTTGATGTCATCAAGACACCGGAACAACGCAAGCTGCACAAGGCCCTGCTGCGCTACCACGACCCGGACAACTGGCCGATGATTCGCAACGCACTGGCGCAACTCGGTCGCAAGGACCTGATTGGCAATGGTGAGCACCAATTGGTGCCAGCTACTGATCCGAAACAAGGCTACGAAGCGCATCGACGCAAGAATTCCGGCGCGGCGCACCAAAAGCGCCTGCGCAAGAACAAACTGCTGACGCAACATACCGGTCTGCCACCACGCGAGACGGGCGCGCGCAAGACGCGACAGAAGCCCGTTATGCGCAGCAAGTAGCAAAACCACTGACTCACTGGCCGGCGCCGAGCCACCGTCAGATCCGGGCTAAGCGATCTGGAAACAAACGGCGACCGACTGGCACGGATAACCTGACACGGCGGTACATGGCTCGGCACCGCATGGCATGGCACCGCAAAGCATGGCTCGGCTCGGCTCGGCTCGGCTCGGCTCGGCTCGGCTCGGCTCGGCTCGGCTCGGCTCGGCTCGGCTCGGCTCGGCTCGGC
>JBCBDU010000015.1:0-16911 GCA_038529355.1 Pseudomonadota bacterium | reverse complement strand
TCAAAAGATGATCCGGGCTGCGTCGACACAAATCTGCGCCGGCATGCATCCAAGCGCACGCATTCGGCATCAGCAGGGTAATTCAACAGAAAAACGCGACACGTTACGGAGTTACCACCGATGTCCATTACAGAAGATTTGATCCCGATCGTTATGTTCCTGTGCTTTTTCGGCGCGTTTGCCGTGTTTGCCTACTATCGCGCGCAGTGGCGATCTGAGCAGCAAAACACGCTGCGCCAGGCGATTGACAAGGATCAACCGCTGACACAGGAACTCGTTCAGGCGCTCAGCGGACAAGGCAAACCCCTGCGCTACCGGGACTTACGGCGAGGTTTAGTATTATTGGCTATCGCATTGAGTATGTTCGGTTTTTCAATCATCGTTCCAAGCGATGAACCCAACAATATCGTGCGCGGACTGGCATTATTCCCGCTGCTGGTAGGGTTGGCCTATGTCATCATGCACAAGCTCGATCTCGATAAGGAGTAACGCTATTGCCGGACGCATCCGGTGAACGGTCGGCAAATGAGGAACAACGCTTGATTCGCAAAGCTGCTTTTTCATCCGATACGCAAGCCTTCGATAGCCTCGTTGCACCCTACGTCGGGCGGCTGCGCGGCTACTTGCGCGGGCTCGCAGGCAACGCCAGCGACGCCGACGATATGGCCCAGACCGCACTCACCAAAGCGTGGACCGAGCTGCACACGTTCGATGCCCGAGGTCGATTCGCCGCATGGCTGTTTCGCATCGCGCATCGGGAGTTTCTGCAATCACTGCGCGCGCGCCGCCGCTACGCTAAGGCCATGTCATCACTCGCCGTGGAACCACACACCCCACAGGCCACGTCAGGGGACGGCGCGGCGGCGCAAATTGACGTTAATGCATTGCTTGCGACGCTCGATGAGGACAGCCGCGCGGCCATCATTTTGTCCCGCGCGATGGGGTTTACGCACCCGGAGATCGCAACCGCGCTGGACAAACCGCTGGGCACCGTCAAATCGCTGATCAGTCGTGCGACGAGACAAATGGTTGAGGCGAGTGGCCATGACTAGCGAGCGCAACGAACAACGCTGGCTGGAGCAATTCGATCGCGCGCTAGAGGCGTACGTCACAACGACTGATGCCGCCGATACGTCGCTGCGCGATCGGGTTATTCGTCGCCTGAACCGCCAGCGTTGGGTACGCGCATACTTGCCGCTCGCAGCATTTGGCGTTGCCCTGCTGATTGCCGGCGGCCAGCTGTGGCAATTTGCCCGCAATCTGACTGCAGCGCTGCCCAGCCGATCGATGCTCAACGAGCTAGGCGCTGGCGGCTTGCTGGACAGCCTGCAACAGGTGCCGGCGCATGTCTGGATTGTCAGCGCCGCCCTACTGCTTGCCGTGGATGCCGTTGCAGCGCGGCGCTGACGCTTCGTAACAGCACACAGATAGTGCTACGCTTTCGCGTCGCGACAAGAGCGACATTCAGCAGAGCGCCGCCATGCAAATCTCCCACACCCACAAATTCATCTTCTTTTCGTTCCCGAAGACCGGCTCCGAATCGATTCGCGAGTTGCTGGCGCCGTACGGCGAAGTCGAGATCGTCCCGTATTGGGAGAAGACGGAAGAAAAACCGTTTTATTCGCATATCAGCCCGGCAGAAACCAAAACCCTGTTTGAACAACGCGGCTGGCATTACGACGAGTACTTCAAATTCGTGTTCGTACGCAACCCGTGGGCGCGACTGGTGTCGTTGTACAACATGCAGCACTTCACACGCCCACCGAAGGGCATGCGCGGCAAACTTGCTGCCTGGTGGAAAAACAGAAATACGCCGACGTTCGCCGAATGGCTGACCAACACGCAAACTGATGGTCCTGGCGCCGGCGGTCCGGACAACCAGCGCTGGCTCGTCTACGGCACATATACGTTAGCCAACTATGTTTGCGACGCCACCGGCCACGAGCTGGTCGACGAAGTGATCAAACTTGAAGAGATCAACGAGCGCGTGCCCGCCGTTTTGCAGCAGGCCGGTATCCCGGATGCCGACTCACTGGCCGTGCCCAACAAGAACCGGCGCCCGGCCAAGAAGCGCTATCAAGACTACTACGACGAAACCAGCAAGACCTTGGTGCAACAACGCTACGCGTCTGACATCGAACGTTTCGGCTACACATTTGACGACTAGTCGTAACCGGTGATCCCAAGTGATTTTTGCCGGCATCACGATATGCCATCAGACCGATACGCTAGCCACCAACGATCGCAAACACCTCGATCAGCAACCTCTTCGGAAAGGTAATTAGTAACTCTCTTTTTAGATAAGACCTATAAATTCATGTTTTATAATAATTTAAAGAGCCTAACTTAGACGAGTTACTTGCCTGATCCAAGGCGCTCTTCGCACGCCGCGAAGACTGACGCCCGTCACTGTCACAGCAGGAGCTCCAGTGAATACCAATCCAATCCTTAACGTCGATTCCTACAAGACGTCTCATTACCTGCAATATCCGCCCGGCGCCGAGATTGTATCGAGCTATATCGAATCGCGCGGCGGCGACCACAGTCACAGCGTGTTCTTCGGCTTGCAGATGTTCATCAAGGAATATCTGCTGACACCGATCACGCTCGAACACATCGAGGCGGCAGCCGAAATTTTGCCCGCTCATGGCATGCCGTTTAATCGCGCTGGCTGGGAGTACATCGTCGCCGAGCACGACGGCTTCCTGCCCATTGAAATCGAAGCGGCACCGGAAGGTATGCGCCTGCCCGTCAGTAACGTGCTGGTGCAGGTGCGCAACACAGACCCGCAATGCGCATGGCTCACCAGCTATGTGGAGACCGCGATGCTGCGCGCCATCTGGTACCCGACGACGATCGCCACGCGCTCGAACTTTTGCCGCGAGATCATTCGTGAGGCGATGCTTGAGACGGCCAACTCGCTCGAAGGTCTGGAATTCAAACTGCATGATTTTGGCGCGCGCGGCACGAGCTCGCTGGAGACTGCAGCTATCGGCGGCGCTGCGCACCTGCTCAACTTCCTCGGCACCGATACGCTGAGCGGCATTCTGGCACTGCGTCAGTACTACGCAGCCGACATGCCGGGCTTTTCGATCCCGGCCGCCGAACACTCGACGATCACTTGTTGGGGGCAGGACCGCGAGGCGCAAGCATACGCCAACATGATCGCCCAGTTCGCGGGTGACGAAAAACTGGTAGCAGTCGTCAGCGATTCGTATGACCTGTTTCACGCCGTCGAGCACCTGTGGGGAGACGCGCTACGCGATCAGGTCATCAACAATGGCGGCACGGTCGTCATCCGACCTGACAGCGGCGATCCCGTCGATATTGTCTGCGAGACGATCCGCCGCCTGATGGATAAGTTTGGCTACACCGAGAACAGCAAGGGGTTTCGGGTACTACCCGACTACATACGTGTGATTCAGGGTGACGGTGTGAGCCCGCGCATGATCCGGCAGATTCTTGCCGTGATGAAGATCAAGCGTCTGAGCGCGGAAAATGTTGCGTTCGGGATGGGCGCTGAGCTGTTGCAGAAGGTCAATCGGGACACGATGGCATTTGCGATGAAGGCCTCAGCGATTCGCATCGATGGACAATGGCACGACGTGTATAAAGATCCGGCGACCGACAGCAGCAAACGCTCAAAGCGCGGACGTCTGGCACTGGTTGCCGATCGCGAGACCGCCCGCGTTGAAACGATCCGCCTGGACGCGCTAGGCGAGCGGGAGAATCTGCTGCGACCGGTGTTTCGCAACGGCGCGCTGCTGATCGACGAAACATTCGATGTCATTCGTGCGCGGGTACATGCCGATGAGGACGCGCGCTGAGTGAAGTGACCGGGTCACGCAATGCGTGACCCGGTCTTTGTCATTATTGATAGTCCCTGTCGTTACGGTCAATCTGCGCAAACTCCTGACGATCCAGGTAGCCGTCCGCGTTTGCATCCAATTTACCGAACTGCGACAGCACATCCTGATCGGCGCGCGCCTCTTCGGCGCTCACACGCAAGTCGCTGTCCTGATCAAGTTGACTGAAAGATTTGTCTTCAGCATCAGCCTGTGCCAGTGCGTTCTGACCGAAGGTCGCCAACGCAGCGGTTGCAGCTGCAGCCAACAAGTAACGATAGTTCATGATCGCTCTCCATTTTTCATTTCGGGAATATTCCCGTCAGCATCACTGCAAATCGCTTGCCAAGCCGCGTCGAGCCGTTACGCGCCATGGCCTGCGGCAACACGCGCACATCGATTGTGGCAAAGCGCTATCGAACGCGGTGATCAATTGCGCGCTTGCGGCGACAAAAACCACCGGAACTTTTGGTCGCATCACTGACACTTGGCTCAGCTAGCGTGATCTGCGGCTATCTGTGCAACTGTCGCGAAATACAAACACTATTGCGCGGAACTTTTGCTCAACGGCCGGCCCCCGCGCTGCCCGCGCGCGAACGGCGTAATGTTACAAAGCGTGCGCAACCGGCGACACGCAGGGCATACGCCTGACGATTCTCGATGCGCTGCAGCGAACGCACGCGCGCAAGATTAAATAACTCGAGTAAGGACTGTTACTGTGCGGCTAGTCGCGCATCAGCAGTGGCTGCAACGCGACGCCTTGCAGCCCACCTAACGTGCGGGTCAGGCGCGTGCTGTCGGGCGCAGCGTCTGGGCCGAAATTGGCCACCAGATAGTCCAGCATCAGCGCGCGCAACGCATCATCCACTACTGGCATGTTCTGCTTCTCACTCATCCATGTCAGCAAACTGTCCCAACGCTGCCGATCCATCGCCTGTTGCTGTACCAGCGACAGCGAATGGCAGGCGCCACAAAAAGCGCCAGTCAACTCCCGGTTGGGACCGGCGGGCCAATCGTCACCGAATGGATCACCTGCAACGGCGACGGGCAACATCACGCACACGAGCAACATCGTAATGACGACGACGCGCATCAGGCCTTACCGACCAGCACTGCGATGCGATGCATCGCGTTGTTCAAATAGCCTTTGGGATTCCATTGCACGCTGAACGGCTGCTGATGTCCGAGCGTATCTGTAGCGCGCGCCCACACTTCATAATAACCATGCGTCGGGAAATTCACGGCAGCGCGCCATGCCTGCCAGCTGAACGCGTTGATCGGCTCATCGACTATAGCAGGCAGCCATGACGCCCCGAAATCAATCGACACCTCCATCCGTGACACGGACTGGTCACCTGCCCATGCGTGTCCTGCGATGACAAACGGCTGTTGGTGATCTGCGTGCCGATGCGCGTTGGCCGGTGTCGTTATCATCGATTTGACCGGCATCGACTCGATCGTTCGATACGCTTTCTTGTCGACGACCGTGCCCGGCACAGCCGGATACTCCGGCACAGAATAAGCCGGAGCGGCCATTTTCGCACCGGTCCACTTGTGTTCGCTCAGGTGGATTTCGGTCAGCCACTTTTGCGAACAGGAGCCCGGCCAACCGGGCACGACCAAACGCAACGGAGCACCATTCTGCGGATGTATCGCCGCGCCATTTTGCTCGAACGCAATCAGATTGTGCGGGTCCATCGCCTTGGCGATTGGCATACCGCGCGATAGCGGTTGTTTGCCCGTTACACCGGACAAATGTGTGTCGGCGCCTATGTGCCCCGTATACACGGCGCTGGGTTTGACGCCCGCCTGCTCCAACACGTCGGCTAACCGCACTCCTGTCCAACGCGAATTACCGATAGCACCCAGTGACCATTGGTTGCCACTGGCAGGCGGATTGAATCCGGCGCGACCGTTGCCACCACACTCAAGCTGTAAGGCAAGCTCATGCACCTCGTAGTCACGCCGCAACGTCGCGATAGACAAATCCAGCGGACGTTCAACAGCGCCTGTAATCTTGAGCCGCCACGCATCGACATCAACACGTTCCGGCGGGTTGCCGTTGTTGCGTATGAAGTGTCGCGCCGTCGGTGTGATCAAATCGCGTAGCAAGTGCGGTGGTGTTTCTGCGTTTAACGGTTTGTCATTGAGCAGCGTCAAACCATCCTTACCGGGAATCGCGAACGGCGTATCCGACTCGGCAAACACCGCGGGGACCAAACCGGCTGGCATCCAGCGTGCAAACGGAATGACACCGCCCACCAGTGCCGCCATCGTTGACAGCCCCGCATGCTTCAAAAACCCTCGACGTGTGCTGTCCGTGCGTCTACCGAAAACAACAGCATCGGCACGGCGCGCATCATCGGCATACAGGGCGAACAGGCCCCGCTCAGTGCGCCGCTTCATCGAACGGGCGCACCGTCTTGCTTGTAGATAACGCCGCCCTTCATGACCAGATCAACATGTTGCAGCAGATTAATGTACTCAAGCACATCACCGCGCACGGCGATGATATCGGCCTTTTTGCCGGCGGAGACTGTCCCCAGTTCATCTTCGACACCCATCATCACAGCGGGCCAATAGACGGCTGAGCGAATAACGTCCATCACCGGCAAGCCCATCACCCGTACCAGTACGTCCAGCTCATTCCACGTTGACTGGCAGTGGAATTTCATCGGTATGCCACTATCTGTGCCGACCAGAAACACCACGCCAGCTTCGCGCAATTGCGCGATCTTGCGTTTTAACGTGGGTTTGCGCAACGGCGTCAGACGCGTGTAGCCAAGCTGACCCGGCTGCGCAATCGACTGGCGGATATCGGCTATCGTCTCCGGGCGCAACCCCCGCTCCCAACAACGATTGTCGAGCTTCTCTGGATTCGCAACGGTACGATCGAAGTTCCATAGTCCTTCGACGGTCGGCGTCCAGAACAACGGGCCGCCGGCGACCCGGCCAGTCGCGGTGCGCTCCTTCAGCGCCTCGATAATGTCCTGCGGATACTCTGGCGCCGTCGTCAGACCTGTGTGTTCAAAGTTATCAACACCAATCTGCAGGCCAACGCGGATTTCGTCAGGCCGATGCGAGTGCGCAACGACCTTCATACCGCGTTTGTGCGCCTCATCAACGATCGCCTGCGCGACTGGCCGAGCCATCTTGTCCTGATCAATGAGCTTGACGATGACCATACCGGCCTCGTCAAGCTGCGCGACCTTGCGGCGCGCGTCCGCAACCGATGTGACCGCCCAGCGGTAGCCCTTTTGCCAATCCTCTACCTCGGCCTGCAAAAACGGTCCTGACATGAACAGGCGCGGACCGGGGATCTGCCCACTGTCGATCCGCTGCTTTACCGACACGGATGCGTCAAGCGGCGCGCCGAGATCACGCGCCGACGTCACGCCTGCCATCAACAAATGCCCGGCACTCGCCGGCATGATCTCGCTGGCAAATCGATCCTGATAGGTCGCCTGCCAGTAGGGATAATCAGCATGACCGGTCAGCATCAGATGCGCATGACTCTCCCATAAGCCCGGCAGCACATCCATCCCCTCTGTTGAGACAATCGTATACCCTTCGGGTACCGCCAACGTTGCGACCGTGCCGACCGCTGTAATCGTGTCGTCGTCGATCAAGATGACACTATTGGCAATCGGCGCATGACCGAACCCGTCGATCAGACGGCCGCCGACCAGCGCCGTCTTGTCGGCAACGGCGACTGCGCTGGCCGCGATCGAGATGAGTGCTATCAACAGACGTAACATGTTTGAGTCCCCTTTTATGATTTTTTGCTACCCGTTGAACAAAACGCCAACGATGCAGTCAAGAAACTCTCACCAGCAGGAGGTTTCATGCGCAATAAGGTAACACCAGGTCGCCCAAAGGTAGTAATTCACGCCATGTGCATGGCGCTATTGCTAACGGCGCTACCCACGAACGCGAGCGATCTGACCCTGGCATTCAACGCGCAGACTCAATGGCTTGCGCTGCGCTTGCCGAACAGTGGTGGTCAAGTGGCAGTCGTCGGCGGACGTGATGATCGTGGCCAACCGCAACTGGCGATTGCCCACCTGCGCAGCACCAAACTCGACGTAACGCAGATTGCGCTGCCGCAAGATACCGTTGCCATCGACGTGGGACCCGTGGATGCAAACACCGATGCGCTATTCATCCTGGCCGCCTCCGGCGTCTACCGGCTTGATGGACAAAGCACTCAGCCAGCGCGTGTCGCCGATGCGCCCAGCATCTTTCGCGGTCGCTCATTCTCGGCGCTGACCAGTGCCATTGATTTCGCGCGCGATATTGACGGCGACGAGGCTGCGGAGTTGCTGGTGCCCGATTTCGACACGCTGCGTATTTTCGATGACACCACCTACGCAGCACTCGGCACGCCAGCGCTGCCCAGCGTACGTCGCAGTTACGAAAATGCGGTGTCATACCGCCCTCCCAAGTTTGCAGCGGCGACGGCGCAAGGCGCAGCAGCGATCCTTGCGATTCGTGGCAACGACGTACATTGGTTCGGACGCAACGACGGCGCTTACGCGCGCGAGTCACGCGTCAGGAACTCCCGACTCGGACTTGCCAGCGAACGTGACATAGAGGTGTTCTACAACGGCGATGACGAGGTCGACCAGAGCGATGTCATGTTGCGGGAAGCGGAATTGTTGAGAGACATTAATGGCGATGGGCTGCCTGATCTGGTCACGCTCGAGACTCGCAGCAATGGCGTATTCGACAAGACGTCCACGTACCGTTTCCACAAAGCCATTCGCGACAATGACACACTGCGCTTTGCGCCAGAGCCGAATACCACGCTCGTCAGTACCGGGTACCAGTTCGGCTTGACGCCAATAACGCTGGACGACGCGCATGAAGCTCTGGTGAGTCCGTCGATCAAGATCGGTCTGCGCAGCATCATCAGCGCGCTGTTTGCCAAGTCGGTGACATTGCGCGTATCCATCTATGCAACCAACGACGATGGCGACTTACCGGCCGAACCGACCACTATCATTAAAGAAAAAATCCGTTTTGATTTCAGCAGCGGTCAGGTTGAACTGCCAACCATCGAGTTTGGCGACATGGACGGCGACGGCAAGCGTGACCTGATACTGAAGTCGCGAAAAGGACAGCTCGCCTGGCGGCGCAACCTGGGTGCAGGCGTATTCTCGAATGACCAGCAACTGATGGCGATTGATGCACCTGCGAACGGCGAACAGGTTGGCGTGGTCGACCTGAATGGCGATGGCAAGGACGATCTGATCGTGCGCTATGGCCCCGCCGACGGCGAAGATCGACAACGCAGGATCGCGTGGATTACCGCACCGTGACGCACGCCAGCGCCTCGCCGGCGCTTAGCCAACAACCTATTTAATCTACGCGCGCCAACAAGCGCAGCGTGAATGACGGCGAGCCGGAACCATCAACCGCCGCCATGATTCCGGTGAACACGATACGCACGCCGGTAATATTGCCGTCATAGCCTTGCGCATCGGGCACCGGTGTGTAGTCGTATGGCGCACCGCCACCAGGCTGGTCGCTGAACGTCACGCCGGTTGCGTAGTCCAGGCTCACCCCGCTGGCCACGGCGCCATCGGCAAACTGTATCGGATCGCCAGGACCCGTATCGACGAACAGCGCGACATTCGCCGATATCGTGTCGGTCACAAACAGCGAGCCGTCATCAACAATACCTGTACCTTCGTTGGTCACGCTGACCAGATACTCCGTCACTGAGCCTGGAATGGCGTACGGGTTAGTGCTGCCGTTGATGGGATCAAAGATCGTTGAGCTGACTTTCGCTACCCGCAGCTGCGGCAGCGCTCGCACATCCAGACACACATCGTCGACATGCCAGAAATCGAACGAGGAGCCGGAACCACCCAGCTGGCGAAATCGAATCGCAAAATTGCTGTGTCGCGCGTTATCCGGCATCGCATAGCTACGAACGAAAATCTGACCGGGCGTACCGCCGCCGGAGAACTGCTCAAGCGTGAACCATGCGCCGGTGTCATCCCGATAGTCGATGGCAAAATCCTCGAGGCCATCCGGGTTTTCGCTAAAGCTGTCTGCGCCGCGACGTATCCACATCGACAGCGCATCAAACGCCGGGTCAGCGGCGTCGATGGCATTCGATGTGACCGTCACCGCTGCGCCGTTGGTGAACAGCGATGCACTAGGTGACTGAAACGTTGCGCTGCTGGTACCGGCGGAGCCACCAAACGATTGCACGGTCCAGTTGGTCGACAGCCCCGCGGAAAAGTCGTCGCACGAACCCACGCCAAGCGTATCGGAAGGCAACCGTTCGGTCACGCGCACGTCATCAACATGGTAGAAGTCAAAACCGTTTCCGGAACCGCCAGTCTGGCGTACACGCACCGCAAAGTTTGCATGCAGACCGTCGGCCGGCAACATGAAACTTTCCTGGAAAATCTGACCTGGTGTGCCGCCGCCGGGAAATGTGCGCAACGTTCCCCAACTGCCATCGTTGCGCCGATACTCCAGCGCAAGGTTCTCGCCGGGATCCGGAAATTCGCTGAACGCATCACTACCGCGGCGCACCCACAGCGCCACTTCGGCAGCCGGCACGCTGGTGCTGAACGTCGGACTGGTTGTCGTCACGACGTTGTGGCGGGTAAACAACCCGCGCGTGCCAGACGACGACACCGAGGCGCCGGTGAGAATCCCAGAGCGAAACGTGTTGTCTGTTGTCCACGGTGCCAACGCGTTGCGCTCAAAATCATCACTGAACAGCACATCGCCAGGCGCTGCGCTGGCGCCGAACGACAGCAGTCCCGATAGCGCCAGCATGACGCCGCCAATGATTTTTGCAGTTGCTCTGGACATGAACACAGGCGTAGCACTTTGATGTTCACCATAATGCCGTCACAGCGCCCGTTGTACGTGGAACGCCGTCACACAACAGCATAAAAAACCTAAGGTTTTACGCGTTGCTGCCGCGTCTCGCGGCGACCTGCAGGATATGCTCGATGCGCTCGAGCAGCACATTCGCCGACACCGGTTTGGCGAGAAAATCGTTGCAACCTGACGCTAGCGCCATCTGTCGCCCGTTCTCTGCGCTCACGGACGAAAACAGCAGCAGCGGCATCATGTTGCCTTGCTTGCGCAGTTGCTGAGCGATATCGGTACCGGCCATATCCCCAAGACGGGCATCCAGCACGATGATGTCCGGCGCCTTCTCTGCGATGCGCGCCAACACTGTTTGCTGCGAGTCACAGACGCGCACAGACACACCGGCGCGACGTAGTTGCATGCTCAGCAGATCGGTGATGTCCCGATCATCGTCGCAGACCAGTACATCAACATCACCACTACGCAGCGCCTGCCGGATATCGTCGACCACAGGCACCAGCGGCAGCCGGATTTCAAAGGCACTGCCGCGACTTTGCAGCTGCAGCAACGCGATCTGGCCATGCATCTGTTTCATTAGACGTGCAACGATCGCCAGCCCCAGAC
This sequence comes from Pseudomonadota bacterium, assembly GCA_038529355.1. GTDB lineage: Bacteria > Pseudomonadota > Gammaproteobacteria > Steroidobacterales > Woeseiaceae > CALBPI01. The sequence continues at coordinate 5,599 of JBCBDU010000015.1, read as the reverse complement.
CGCTGCCATCAGCTTGCGTATCGCTGCGCTCATAGGGCTCGAAAATACGCTCGCGATCGGCATCTTTGATGCCCGGACCACTATCTTCGACCAACACAACCAACATCCCGGCATCGGCGCCCACCGAAACGTGGACCGCGCCACGCTCGGTGAATTTGATCGCATTGCCGATGAGGTTAATCAGCACCCGACGCAACTTGATCTCGTCGAGCATCAATACGCCGGGCACATCCGCGGCAATCGCAATGTCAAAACGTAGTGCCTTTTCCGCGGCGAACAGCGCAAACATCTCACTCATTTGCGCCATCAAATTAGCAACATCGACTGGAGCTGTTGCGGAGCGCTCGACATCCAGCTGCGAACGCCCCTCCTCGATTAGACCATCAAGCACTTGAACCTGACGCTCCACAGCGCCGCGCAATCGGGCGACACTGTCGATGCTGGTCGGGGATAAATCAGGGTCACTGTGCAACGCATCGATCGTTAACATCAAAGACTGCAGCGGCGCCTTCAGGTCGTGCGACATCGCATGCAGGTAACGCTGCTTGCGCTGCCCCTCGGCTTCGGCATCCCGCCGCCGTGCGTCCAGCTCGGTACTCGCATCAATGAGCTGTTGAACCAGTTTGTTCTGGCGCTCGTACAACAGCGCCGTATCGTTCGATCGCTGCTGCGCGCGCTGCAGCCGGTCGTGTTGGGTCTGCGCATCGACGTAGAGGGCGAACCGGCGTGCGTCATGGACAACCACGAGCACATGAAAACGGCGTTGCTCTCGATCCGAGACGAACCGCAGCGCGACAGGCTCAGTCGTATCCAGCCCGATCAGAAACGGCGCCAAATCGCCAATGTCACTACCAACAGCGACATCGGCGAAACCATAGTGCGCCGCCTCACCCCATTGGCCGAGCATGGCAAAGCCGACATCGAATTCCAGACAAAAGGGTTTGAGTTGATCGCCCACCCAGCGCTCGTACGAGCGCAACACAGCATCCGGCAGAGGGTTGCCGCTATCGTGCAGTGAGCGCTTTGGCGAGTTGTCGGAACGCTTGTTCGACATTGTCACCTCGTTTGGCACTACACGCGTTCCAATGAATGCCGAAACCGTCAGCGCCGTTCAATGCATCTTCGCTGACCGTCCATTCCGAAACCAGATCAGACTTGTTAACGAGTGCAACAAATGGTTTGGGCCCGTGTGCCGCTACAACCTCGCGGTGCAAATTAGTGGCTGTCGTCAGCGTATCGCTGCGCGTTCCGTCGGCCACCAGCAAGTATCCATCCAGTCCTTGCAGATAATGCTTATCAAGCGTCGCCAACCGTTCGGTTCCGGCAATGTCCCACAAGATCATTTTCAGCGCAGTACCGTCGTCTGCGTGCATTTCCTTGATGTCGATACTGACGCCTACCGTTGTCTGGTACTTGGCGGAGAACTCATTGCGTACAGCTCGCGCAACCGTGCTGGTCTTGCCAACCGCGAATTCGCCGAGCACGCAAATTTTGAAACGTGGCGCCACTACAGCTCTTCTCCGGTAGCGCTCATTGCCACGATGAAACTCGCCTGCCGGGCCAGTTGCGTTGCGTCAGCTTCTATATTGATATCGGACAGCCAACGGTTTGGCGGATGCTGTTGCACCAGCAAATCATGCACCGCTTGCGCGCGTGCACGGCGCAACGGCACATTGATAGCGTCGCCACCCGACTCATCGGTCGCGCCCAACACGACAAGTTGGTATTGCGTCTGCGCCAAAGCCGCCTGTTCATCGATCTCGGTCAGCAACTGCGCGAGTTGCAAGACCACTGTCGCATCCTCTGCGACGATATCGGTTTGCTGCACAAAACGGATACGCAGACGCTCAACGTCACGCGCCAACCGCTGCATCTCTGAGAGCGCTGCCGCCTTGACGGCCGCCGGATCGACGCTGTCGCTCGCAACGACATTGAAATCGATAATCTCGGCGCCGGGCAGCACAGCGGATTTGAGCGCCGCCGCTTGCAACCACTGAGCAGGCGCCTCGCCGGCAACAACAACGCGGCCGTCCTGCAGCGCTAAGGCCACACCAGCCGGTGGCGACAACGCACGTTGTGCGCGCTGCAATACCAGCTCCGGCTGCACCGACAGGAACGATGTCGTTTCCAATGTTAGGCGATCGCCCGGGATGCCCGCATCAGTCAGACGTTGCGCAACATCATCGACAAGCGGGTCGACCATCAATTGCACGCGCCCTTGCTCGCCACTGAATTGCACATCGCGGACCACAACGCCCGGCATGGTCGCCAACGTCTCGCGCACCACCCGCGCGTCATGATATTCATGCCACGATCGATAGGCGAACCAGCCAATTGCGACCAGCGCCAGCAACAGCAGCAGACCAGACGCCGAGAACCAACGCCAACTCCGCGCAGGCTCCGTTGACTCAGGCAAGATCTGCATGACACCTTCGAGATGGCTTTGCACGCCAATCGACAACGCAGCGTCATCAACACCTCCTCGCTCGGCTTTGCTCAGGTGTTGCTCCAATCCATCCAGTGCATCGCGCAAGTGTCGCCGCAATGCGCGCGGCGGCGTGCCGGACATGACGGCCGCCAACGATGCCTGCGTACCGTGCACCGCCCAGACGGTCTTGCCGGAAATTTCCGCAATTTCCAATCCGTCCGCATTGTCGCCAACGAATGATTCCTGAACGAAAGACTGTAACGCAGAAAACATCGCAGAGACTGCGTCCTTGTCTTTCAACGTCGCCATTGCATCGCTGTGATGCGCCAGCAACTTGCCACTCGCGGTTTCTATCGCGAACAGCTGCTCAACATCGAAGGTGCGCGTCTGGCGCAGGACATATTCACTGAAACTGACGCCCGCGCGTTTGGCCTCGATGCGCCAGCGCAGTCCGCGCGGCGTCAACGAGTGCTCAACGGCATCATTAATCTGTTGCGTGAAACTCTTGAGCGCTTCGGCGATAGCGCGCCGAATCGCCGGCCCCATGATCGGGAACAGTGCATGCGCAAATTGTTCGGGGCGGTCGCGGATCGTGTGTGTCACCGCATCGGTCATCGGCTCGCTCAGCGCATCGGCCAACCCACCTTGCTCATGCGATTGTCGCAGCGCATCGGGCATAACCGCAGCCAACTCGGCGGCGCGCCGGCGGTGCACATCAAGACGCTGCTCGAGCTCGGCAACACGATCATTCTCTCGCCGAAGCAAGATACTGCGAATATCGTCTAACTCACCCACGCAGGAGATACCGGCCGTCGGACGCGTTAGTCGCGCCCAAGGATTTCATCACCAAGCTTCCGCATTAGCCCGGCAAGTCGTTCGGAATCGGTTTTGTTGGCGCGCAACTGATCGAGCTCTTGCTTCAGACGCTCCAGCAACCGTTGCTCGGCCGACTCACTGGCGCTGGCAACATCGGCAATGCTTTGCGTCAGTTTGCTTGCCGTCTGATCCAATTCATCACCAAGTTTTTGCGCCACACCGTCACTGGAACGTGACAGATCGCTGAGCTGGGTAGACAAATCTGCCAGATCGTTGGTGATGCGTTGGCTGGTTGCCGCGAATTGCTGTTCGATCGACTGTTCAATCGCATCAAACCTGGCATTAACGTCTTTAACGAACGCATCCAGTCTGGATTGCCAGACATCGGCTTGTGGGCCGACCAGAATATCGCGCAAGCGCTCAAGATCTGCTGCATCCGGTGATGTCGCGGTCGTTTCAGCCGAAACTTTGGTTTTTTGCGCACGCGCTTTACTCGCTGCCACGTGACTCTCCCCAATGGCTCAGCCTGCACTACGAATCCGCGTTGACGCTCTCCTGACTCAGGCGGTAGCCCCGCTGGTAGACCGAAGATAGCTTCCAGCCGTATTGACCGGATAAACCAAGCTTTTTCCTGATGCGGCTGATGTGTGTATCAACGGTGCGAGTATACACGCTATCGCCTTTTATCCCCCACAGATCGCGCAAGACGTGCTGGCGCGAAACCAGGCTGCCGGCATGGCGGAACAAAAACAGGGCCAACTCGAATTCACGCCGCGTCAGCTCTACCGGCTCGCCGCCGGCCGTCACGCGACACTGACCGGGCTGGAAGGTAAATTCACCGAACGTAATGTGATCATCAGCGTTGCCGATCAATCCGGCGCGGCGCGCCATGGCACGCACCCGTGCGACCAGCTCGCCGGCACGCAATGGTTTGACCAGATAATCGTCAGCGCCGGCATCGAGCGCGGCGACAATATCGTTTTCGGCGTCTTTCGCCGTAATGAAGATAATCGGTGACTTGCTGCCACGCTGCTCTCGGAGGTGACGCAGCACTTCCACGCCGCTGATGCCGCTGCCAAGGTCCCAGTCGATCAGAAACAGATCAAACGATTCACGATGCGTGACCGGCAGAAATTGTTCGCCGGAAGAGAATACGGAAATGTGGTGTGCGACATCTGCGAGCCAGCGGCTAACAATGTCTGACTGATCCTGATCGTCTTCAAGCAGTGCAATTCTCACGATAAGCTACCTGACCTGTGTTTGCGGCGGCACAACGCTGACTCGGCTGACGAAATCCGCCAATCGGTCAATGATGTTGATGCAATCCGCGTGTTCGAGCTTTGATGCTGCCACATGCAATTCGCGCCCCAGCTCCGTGATTCTCGGCAGGCCATACGCTGCACCCGATCCCACCAGCTTATGACCGGTGCGAGAGAGCTCATCGTAGTTTTCTTCGGCAACACACTGACGTAGAAAGCTGACCTGCGACGCCTTCCGCTCGAGATAGCGCGCCACCAGATGCTGGTCTTCCTCGTTGTCCACCACCAGCGAATAGGAGAGTCCCTGTTCCATGCGATTCAAACTCAAAAATACATCGATAACTGGGCGTAAGCTATAGTAAAACGCAGCTCACGCAACTGCGCGACACAAACCGCTACAATTGTTCACAGATTTTTCACCGAACCCTCCGGACAGCGTGCCTGCGAATGACGATACCGACACCGAACAAAGCGCCGGACGACGCAGAATTGCGCAATCTCGCCGAACAACAGCAGACGGCACTGCTTGCGCTGCTGCAAGCGCAACAGACGTGCCGCTACGGCCAGTTTCACGACTTCGCGAGCATTCACGACAGCAAGGATTACGCGCGCCTGCCATTGATGACCTATGACGACGTGGCAGGTGTCGAGGACTATTGGCGTGATCGCGACAACTTCACGACCGACCGCATTGCCGCCTATTTCCTGACCAGCGGCTCATCAGCAGCACCGAAAAAGATTCCCGTCACAAGCACACTGATCCGTCAAAAGGCGCGTGCATTTGCTGCGTTCTGGGAGCACGTGTACGCCGACCACCCTGCCTTGAAAGAAGGCAAGTTCATCGCCAACTTCGGCGATTCGGGCCATAGCCAGCGCAACGCCGACAATATTCCCGAGCTATCGGAGACGACGTTCTGGAATCAACGCATGCAAGGCTTCCAGGCCAAAGATCGTTGGCCGATCCCACGTCAGCTCACGGCGATCAGCAACGCCGAGCATCGCTACTACGCTGCCGCGCGTTTGGCGCTTCAAGGCCCGCTGCATTGCCTAATGAGTTTGAACCCGTCGACGCTGGTCAAGTTTTGTGAGGTGTTCG
>JBCBDU010000014.1:0-69195 GCA_038529355.1 Pseudomonadota bacterium | reverse complement strand
AATCGCCGGTTCGTGCAGGTCACCCTGGATCGCTTGCTCCAGCACGCGGGCAATCCGTGCCTGCGCGGCATCGACATTGCCGCTCGCAACATCAACATCGGCGAGTCGCAGACGCACCTGTGCGGCGCGCGCGACATCTTCAATGGAAACGAAAATCTCCTCTGATTCGGTGTACGCAAGACGCGCCGCGTCCGTCTGCCCGGACTCAAGTTGCGCTGCGCCGAGCTGCGCCAATCCGGTCGCAACAAACAGCTTGTCGTTAGCCTCGCGCGCAACCGTGACAGCCTGCGCGGCGGCCGATCGCGCATCTTCGAGTCGCCCTTCACGCAAGTACAGCGTTGATAGCATGCCAAGAATCCGCCCCTGACCGACAACATCACCAATGTCGCGACGAATTTCGAGAGACTGCAGGTGGAGCGGCTCCGCCTCTGCAATGCGACCTTGCCTGCGCCGTAAATAACCGAAATTGTTCAGCATCATCGCCTCATTGGCACGATCGCCAACGTGTCGGAAACTGCGCAATGCGTCTTCCAACTGCTGCTCCGCCTCAGCCAGTTTACCCTCGCTCATTGAAATGTTGGCTGCCGTCGAGAACAGGTGCCCGGGCAACACCGTCCGTTCCAGTTGACGGTAGGCATGCGTTGCGCGCGCGAGCAAATCCCGTGCGCGCGAAAACTCGCGGCGGTCTTTCGCAAGAATTGCCATCGAAATCAGCACACGCCCGATTGCCTCGCGATCCTGAATGCGCTCGGCGATCGCAAGACCGGTGTTGTAAGCGGTGCCAGCCAATTCAAGGCGGCCTGTACGGTGCAAGACTTTGCCAAGCCCGGCGTACGCCGTTGCGACGACCGCGTCCGCGCCATCTTCATTGAGCGTCATCGCCCGGTAGCTCCGTTCTGCCGACTCCCAACGGCCCAGACGATATTCGCAATCCGCCCGGATGAAGCGCGCCCGCGCCAGTGACGGGCTGCGTGACAAAACCACATCCAGCAACGGCACCGCCTCGGCGCAGCGCCCCTCTAGCGCCGTGGCCAGCGCACGCGCGAACGCCTCGTTGATAAAGGGATCACTATCAATGGAAACCTCATCCGCAAGCACATGCCGGCGGCGGGTCAACGACTCGGTGATGTCGCGCACCATGCCACGCACAAGCTGCGTGCTCTGTCCCGCAACCATTGTCGACTGCAGCGCGCGACCCTTTGTGTCCGTCAGCGTGAAATTCAGCCGCAAACCGCCGACACCGTGCTCCAGCGATGCGACCACAACATGGCTCGCACCGTAGGTTTCAGCAAGCGCGGTCACATGTGTCAATTGCTCAGCCGCTGCCGGTTGCCAGTCGCTGCTCGCAACGTATTGCATGACGTCGGCGGCGCGCACAATGTCGAGCAACTCATGATCGACAAACAACCCATTGGCCAGACCCATCAAGCCCAGCTCAACGTAGTCGAAGTCGGTATCGCCGGTGTTGTTCTGCACCGGCATCACGGCCAACCGCACGGCATCCGCCGCGACCGGTGTTCGCCAGACGGAGTTCGCAATGACAGCCAGTACGCACAACACCGCAACTGCGACAAGCCAAAACGCAGGGCGAGACTTAGGCACTGATGGCGTCGCTGTTGGTGCTCGCGGTGGCGTGGGCGAAAGGGCTTGCTCAGGCGTCGACGCAGGGGTTTGCGCAGGCACTGGCCCGTCGCCAGTAGCGCGCAGCGGCGCCACAAATTGGTAGCCGTGCCCGTGGACAGTGCGAATGATGGCCTGTTGCTCGGCATCGTCACCAACAGCACGGCGTGCCTTCATGATGGCGCGCGTCAGCGCCGTCTCGGACACGACCACCGGACTCCAGACCGCGTCTTGGATAGCATCCTTGTCCACGGCACGCTCACGCTGTGCAATCAGAAACGCCAGCAAATCGAATACCCGCGGCTGCAACCCAACAGGTTTGCCTGCGCGCATCAGCGAACGGGCGGCTACATCGAGCTCACAGTCCGCAAACCGGTACACCGTATCGGCATTTAATGCCATGGATCCCCCGAAATGTCATGGTCAGCACAACGTCACGACATGGTCAGACCTTGGTCACGACTTGATGGCTGCGCAGCATCACACTGTCCCCTCGCGCAATGAGCGCTTTTATTTCAATAACTTAGAAAAAGCCACCGCGCTGAGGACTCATTATGAAACGTTTTTTGATCTTTTTGTACGGCTGCGTCAGCTATGTCGTGTTTTTTGCCACTTTTCTGTACGCCGTGGGCTTCATCGGCAATATCCTCGTACCGAAATCGATTGATTCTGTGCCGCAGGCACCGCTGGGGGCCGCTCTGTTCATCAATGCGCTACTGCTTGGCGTCTTTGCGATTCAGCACAGCGTGATGGCACGACCGTTCTTCAAACGCTGGATTACGCGCTGGATACCAGAGGCCGCCGAACGCAGCACGTACGTGCTGATGTCCAGTCTGGCGATGGTCCTGATGTTTGCGTTGTGGGAGCCGATGGGCGGCGTGATCTGGGCGGCCAACAGTGCCATCGGCCAGAAAGTTGCCTATGGCTTGTTTGCTTTCGGTTGGCTGCTTGTGTTCTACAGCTCTTTTGCCATCAATCACTTCGATCTGTTCGGTTTGCGTCAGAGCTGGCAGGCGCTGCGCGGTCATGAACAAACGGCGCCGAAATTTGTTCAACCCTGGCTGTACCGCGTTGTGCGCCACCCACTGTATGTCGGCTGGTTCTTTATCGTATGGGCCACCCCGGTCATGACTGTGGCGCATCTGGTATTCGCATGCGGCTGCAGCCTGTACATGCTAATCGGCATCCAACTGGAGGAGCGCGACCTGGCCGATGAACATGCCGAGTACGCCGCCTACAAGAAACGGGTACCCATGTTGATTCCATCTTTACGCCGTCCGTTGCAGGAGCGACTGAACGTTGCGGTCGTCAGGTCAGGAGAATGAGCGCCGCTGCAAGCAACGCATCGTCGGCAGACCGTGCGTGGATCAAACGTTTCGGGCTGATCGGTTTCGCGTTCTTTTTCGTCAAGGGTTTGTTGTGGCTGGCGGCCCCGCTGGTGTTCTATCACTTCCTGTAACGTGCCTGCGGACATTCACCAGGCGCTGTAATAGATCGGTGCGCCGAGCGGCGACACGTGCTGCGGCTCGCCCTGCGTCTAACGGCCTATCAACGCATGACCGCTGTTGTCTCGCCAACGGCAGCGGTCATTGCCTCGCCGATCAGAGCGCTTGCGGCGCGCGCCGCTCGGTAAGCCGGTAGCGCTAGTTTCCCAGCACACTTGTATATTAATGCTTCTTTTTCAAAGCGAAATATATCTTTTTCGATATTAATGCGTTACTTTTGACGCATTAATATCCTTAAACTCTTTGGTGACTCTCGTGCATCATGCCGCCACCCGCCAAAACAAATCCCGCTCATCCAGGCAGATAGTCGCCGAATTATGCACACAGCTGGAGCAAATCCGCATCAGCCGAAACATGAGCCAGAAAGCGCTCGCGGCAAGCGCGCGCGTCTCGCGCAGCACACTGACGCGCATGGCCAACGGTCAGAGCCTTTCCCTCGACTCCTTCGTACGCATTATGCAGGCGTTGGATCTTGACGAGCATCTGGCGACACTATTACCCGATCCGGCTATTCGTCCGGTGGAACGGCTTCGCTTTGACGGACAACAGCGCAAGCGTGCGAGCCGACCGCGGCGCGATGATGCTACCTGGGAATGGGCAGACGACAAGGTGGCTGAGTGACCGACACTGCCGAGGTCAGGTTGTGGGGTCGCACGATTGGCGCGGTGACCTGGGTGACCGCGCGCAACATCGGCGTGTTTCAGTACACACCCGAATTCGCCCGTAGCGGCATTCAGGTTGCGCCGCTCATGATGCCATTGCGCGAGACACCCTATGAATTCCCGACGCTCGATAGCGACGCTTTCAAAGGATTGCCCGGCATGCTCGCCGACTGTTTGCCCGACACATTCGGCAACACGCTGATCAATGCCTGGTTAGCTACGCAAGGGCGCAGCTACGACAGCTTCACGCCGGTCGAGCGCCTGTGCTACACCGGCACACGCGGGATAGGCGCGCTTGAGTTTCAGCCAGCGCATAGCGAAGCACCAGACAGCAATCGTGTCGTTGCAATCGACGCGCTCGTCGCGCTGTCGAACCGTGTACTCGACGAGCGTGTCGAACTCACCGGCAAACTGTCCGGCAGCGATGATCAGGCAGCCATCGAAGACATCCTGCGCGTCAGCACTTCCGCTGGTGGTGCACGAGCGAAAGCCGTTCTTGCGTGGAACGAACGCACCGGCGAATTTCGCTCGGGGCAAGCACCCGCCGACTCGGGTTTCACGCACTGGCTAATGAAATTTGACGGTATTCATGGCAACCGTGACAAGGAGCTCGCTGACCCACTCGGCTACGGTCGTATTGAATACGCATATGCGCTTATGGCTGCTGCCGCCGGCATCACGATGGAGCGTTGCCGATTGCATGAAGAAGGCGGCCGCGCGCATTTCATGACGCGCCGGTTTGACCGCTCGGACAACGGCGGCAAGCGCCACATGCAATCGCTTGGCGCACTACAACACTTCGACTTCAACAGGGCTGGCGCGCACAGCTACGAGGCCGCCATCGCAACGATGCAACAACTCGACCTGCCCGCCAGTGACCTCGAACAACAAGTGATGCGCGCCTACATCAACATTCTCGCGCGCAATCAGGATGATCACGTCAAGAACATCGCGTTCCTTATGTCGCGAGAAGGTCAATGGCGACTGTCGCCGGCGTTTGACTTCGCTTACGCGTATAACCCGCAAGGCGCCTGGACCGGGCAACATCAAATGCGCCTGAATATGAAGCAAGACTACTTCGTGCCGGAAGACTTGCTGCTGTTTGCCAGCAGCGCCAACCTGAAACCGCGACAGGCGCGTGCGTTGCTCGCCCGCGTCAGCGAGGCTGTGCGGCGCTGGCCGCACTTTGCGAACGAAGCCGGCGTCGATGCGCAGACCGCGCAACGCATCGAAAAAACCTTCCGTCACGATCTGCTGCTGTGATGGACCACTTCATCGCAAGTGCTCAAGCACGGCACCCGATCGCCAGTAACGGTTGACCGCGCCTGCGACGCACTACCATCATGGGGCATGACAATAAACGCACCGACACCATCGCGACTATGCGTCTGGCACTGATCCTTACAGCGTCGCTGGCACTAACCGGCGCCGCAAGTCATGCCTATGCCTACGACGACGGTGCGCCGTGGGGCGCAGGCAATCCATCCGACAAAAACCACTGCGCGAGCTGCCACTGGGAGCGAGTGCCGCAGCAACACTCACCGCAGATCACACTGAAGGGCTTACCCGATTCACTCAACACAAATACCGTCTATGCGTTGGACCTAATTTTCGATGACCCGGACATGCAGATCGGCGCATTCCAGATGCTCGTACTCGGCGCAAACGGTTCCGTCGGCAAATTTACCGGCAACGCCGAAATACTCGACACAACAGCCAACGGCGCGATGATTCGCTCACGCAAACCCGAAACAGCACTTGCCGGCCGCGTGCGCTGGCGCTTTGCATGGCAGAGCAGCGCTGCTGCGCCCGAACCGCCCGTGTTTTACGTTGCCGTGATCGCCAGTAACAACGACGGCTCCGCATTCGGCGACACGGTGCACTATCGACGCATCGAATTCGCAACTCGCTAGTTGGCGCTACAGCGTTTTCGACATCTTGATGACAGTATTCGGCGCATCATTCGCACCCGCGTGAACGACACGCTCAATTTCAACGTAGCCGCGCGCGCGATACAACGGCTCGCCAGGAATCGTTGAGCCCAGCTCGATGGTGCGAAAACCTGCATCGCGCGCCGCCTGTTCGCCAAGATCCAGCAACAGCGTGCCAATGCCGTTGCGCACCCAGTCCGGGTGGGTGTACATCGCACGAATACGCGCAGGTTCAGTCGCCGGGTCGCTAAACGTGTCATCGCGTCCGACAGTATGATTGCCACCGTACAACGTGCGACGCTTCCCCCAACCGCCACAACCCACGGCAACAATCGCATCAGCGTCGCGCGTCTCGATCAAGAAATAGGTGCCATCGTCAATAAGGGTGTGATCGACCCCCATCGTCTCCTTGGCCGCTTCGATCTCAGCCGGGCTCAGAAACTCGCGCATGTTGTGCTCGATCGACGCCTGCATTAACGCGCGGATCGTCGGCACGTCGGCCTGACCGGCAATCCGATGTGTAAAACGCGTCTGCGGTTTGGTGTTCGCCATGCGCACATCATACTATCGAAACGAGCAGGCTCGAAATGCTGCAGGCGTTACACCGGCTATGCGAACGCATGCATACCGGACGGTTTCAAGGCATTGCACGAGCAACTGGATTACAGGAATCAATAACGGTGAGAGCACACAGGCGCATAGTGGTCGCCGTCTTCATGATCGGTGTCTTAGGCATCGCCGCTTGGGGCGCACTTCGCCCCGGTGAGGACGCTGCCGCGCGCGTTGCGCCCGCTGCCACACCGAGCATGCCGGAACCGGTCGCGGCGCCAACCGCATCGGCTGCCACTGCGTTCGAGGTACCTACCGATCCCAACGATGCAGCGCAGGATGACACGTCGCTGGTTGCAACGCCTGCGCCATCCGTGACACTCGCAGCGCCGTGCCTGGTCGCAAGCGACGTGCTGTCGCACCCGTTGGTGGCCGCGGAGCTACAGCGGCTGGCACCAGTCATGGCGCATGGCAGTATGTTCGAGGTCTTTCGTGGCCTGGATCGCGGCGCCGTGCGCTCAATGGCAATTCAGGGAGACTCAGCGGCCATGCTGTTGTTGGCCCGCATGCACATGGCTGCTGCACGCGGTGCGCCCGACGAACAGGCACTGGCACGCTCAACGCTCGAGCGTACCGTCAACACGAACCGCACGGCATTACCAGAAGTGTCTGCCGATGAACGCGATGAACAACGGGCGCAGGCACGCTACTGGCTTGAGCAAGCAGCTCTGCACGGCCGCGTGCTTGCGCTGCGCGAACTGGGTCGGCTGGAACAGCGCAATGGCGAAACCGTCATCAGTAAAGGCTGGATCACGCAAGAAGCGTTCGATGCGCTTGATGCAAAATCGCGCCGTAGTCTCGTCATCAGCAATGTCTACATAGCGATGGTCGATTTGCTGATACCGGAGCTGTTCACCGGCCTCGCCGCTGACGGCTTGGGGCGACTGCCGGACGCTGACGTGGCGCAACCGCTCGCGATCGCCGCAGCCGATCAGTTCATGAACGCACTCACGGATGCCGGTAAGCGCCTGCCGGAGATTGCCGCTACGGACTCGGCCGAAGCACTGGCCGAGCTCGAAAAAACGCTATGCAGTAGGCGCTAGCGTCGCAACGCATGCCGAGTTTCAGCTGCGCGCAAACCGCCGGCGGCGCCGCGCAACGAGACTCACAACAAACAGGAACAACGCTTCGGGCAAGCCAAACGCACCGCTGCCGCTACCCGGACCGAATCCGCCAATTGGCGTCTCGCCGGGAGGCGGCTCAGGCGTCGGCTCCGGTGACACGTCAAACAACGTGAACTCGGCAGGAATAAAGGTCAGATCGGTGATGTACTCGTCACCCTCCATAATCTCCTGCAACGGATTCAGCGCGATGATGTTGTTCGAGTTACGAATGCTGCCTGTCCCGTCAGCGCTCAGCACCAGCAAAGCCGGATGAAAACGCCCCGTATCGACCTCGCGGGCATTGAACGTGAGAATGATGCCGTTGGCATCGGGAACAAGCTCGGAGGCCTGAACGCCGTCGTCAAGATTGGCAGCCAAATCCACCTGGAACGACATGGTGCCGCCCTGCGTATAAAACTCCTGTGCGATTAACGTGCGTTGCAACGCAAAAGCGTTGAAACCCGACGGCGTGCCTTGCGTCAATGTGCCGGTCACCGAGTAGTCGACTTCGACGAGAAACGGATCGTCAAAGATACCCGCGCGCAGCGGCTCATCGATTTCGATCGTGATATCAAATTCACGAATGTCGCTGAAAATGGGTGAGACGGTGAAATCCGCATCACTCAATGCAAATGTGCTGGTCTGCGCCAGCGCCGAAGCAAACGGCACACACAGAACTAAGCTCAGGATCGCTCTAATCATTGGGATATCTCCGACGATGCAATCAACAATTGCCAAGGATACTGCATATTACAGCGACATTATGTGAACCAATACCGCACGGTTGTTCGTATTTGACGACACCACCACTTGCAAGTGGAAATGTCAGTGTTGCGGTTTCGACGGCGTCCAGTCACAACCCTCACAGGCGGGATCGATACCGGCCTGCGTCAACGTGGCCAACAAAAACTCTGTCCAGGTTTCGTTTGGCGTCCAAACGGCATTCATGTCTGCTTTCGCATCAGCCAACGGCACACCTGCATGGATCACCCGATACAACAACGCAAAAGCGGTGGCACGGTAATTCATCTGGCAATGCAACAACGTTGGCGTTTGTGGCGCTGCATTCATCACGCTTGCGAACAACTCGAAATCACTGGCCGTCGGCGCGTCCCACTCAACCGGGATATGGATGTATTGCATACCCAACTGCTTCGCAACGCGATCCTCATTGGCCAGCGACCGCTCATGGTCCGAGTAGGCAATGTAGATAATGCGTTCGGTGCCGCTGCGCCGTAGCGCTGTCAACTGCTGCGCGGAAGGTTGACCGCTGCTGGCAAACACGTCGGAATACGCAACGTAGTTGACAATATCTTTGTCATCGTTGGCAGCGACCACGCCGCACAGCGCCACGCACAAAACGGCAATCAGCCTATTTTTTCGGATCATCACTAACCTCGCATTGACCAGGCACAGTTTCGTACTAGCCATTGCATGACTAGTCGCTGTAACGCGATCCGCTGCCCGGAAAAGGCATGATCACCGGGAATTTCGATCGCCGTGAGATTGATTCGCGGATCTGCCGCATAAGCCTCAGCGAGCTGCCGTTGCACCGTGACCGGCACCGCCGTGTCCTCGGTACCGGTAATAAGCAGCACCGATTTACCACCCATGCCACCGACATCATTCAGCAGATCAAACTCGCGCGCATTCTGGCGCAGCTCGCGAAGTGCAGTACGCCCCGAATAACCATTTAGCATAAACAAGCCGTCTGCATAGGCGGCGAAATCCGCTTGCTCTTTGTCGCTACGCGATGCGATTGCACCCACATTGGCAGCGGCGAGGCCAACGACACAATCAAGGCGCGAGTCACGCGCAACCGTGCGCAACGCAGCGAACCCGCCCATCGAATGACCTAGCAACGATAGCTGCAACTGATCGATGCGGTACTCGCTGGCGCGAGAGCGCAGGAACTGCACGGCATTGGCCGCGTCGCGCGACAGGTTGGCGATGCGAAACTCGCCTTGTGCACCCCAGGCACCGCGGTAGTTGAAGAACATCACATTGAAGCCAGCACGCCGCAACGCCTGCGCGATGTCCAGATTCTTTTCGTTGCCAGGGAAACCGTGCAACAACAACACCGTCGGGTGCGGCCCACGGCCATTGGCAATCATCAGATAGGCTGGCAACTGCGCACCGCCACTGTTGAACGACAGCTCTACGTTGGTGGGCGGATAGAGCGGATCAATCTTCGGTATGTCAGATGTCACCGGATCAAACTTGCCGCCGCCCTGCGTCGCGCAACCGCTCATCAACAACACCAATGCTGCCAGACAGACACTAACGATTCGTTGCTTGCTGGAATTCATCATAGACCTCGATCACCACGGTAGTGAGGATAGAGTACACCGCGAGCCGCACGTGCGCGCGACCGAATCAATTCCGGGCGGCCACACCGCGCTGGTTTGGCGTATCCGCAATACGGCCCCGGTTCGTCGTCGTGCAACGCGCGCCAGAACCTGTGGCATTCAGCCTGCCGCCAAGCGTGATCTGTCGTAACGCTACGACAACGGCCGACCAATGACTACGCCGCTTGCGCGGCGGCGTCTGTCACCTCGGGTGCGTGCATGACCAGATACTCGAATGCAGAAAGCGCAGCCTTACTGCCCTCGCCCAACGCGATGACGATTTGCTTGTACGGTACGGTCGTTACATCGCCACAAGCCAGAATTCCCGGTTCACTGGTCTCGGCCTTTTCGTTGATAATGATCTCGCCGTATTGCGTCATGTCGACAACGCCTTTCAGGAACGCAGAGTTCGGTACCAGACCAATCTGTACGAACACCGCCGAGAGTTCAATCTCATGTACGTCGCCACTGTCGCGCGCCACGTATTCGATGCTGCTGACCTTACCGTCGGTTGCCCTGATCTCTTTCGACTGTGCGTTGGTGATGATCGTGATGTTGTCACGCTCACGCGCCTTGTCGACCAGGACTTTGTCGGCCTTGAGCTCCGGCATGAATTCGAGCACCGTCACGTGGCGTACGATGCCCGCCAGATCCAGCGCCGCCTCAATACCTGAGTTGCCACCGCCAACGACGGCAACATCCTTGCCTTTAAAGAACGGTCCATCGCAGTGCGGGCAATAAGCGACGCCGTTGCCGATGTATTCTTTCTCGCCGGGAATGCCTAACTCACGCCAGTTCGCGCCGGTCGAGACAATCACGGAACGCGCGCGAATCACTTCGCCGGACGATAGCGTCAGCGTCTTGACGTCACCGGAGTCCACGTGATCAACACGAAGATGCTCTTTCAGCGTGATATCGTAATCCTGTAGATGCTCGGCCAGTCCTTTGACAACCTCGGGACCCGTCGTCTGCGGGATTGATACCAGGTTTTCGATGCCCATCGTGTCTTTGACCTGCCCGCCGAAACGCTCAGCAATGACAGTCACTTTAAAACCCTTGCGTGCCGCATAGATCGCCGCGGCAACACCAGCCGGACCGCCACCAATGACTGCTACATCTTGCAACGGCAGCGTTGGCGCGGAGTCGGCACCGGCACTCGCGATATTCGGGTAGCGCTGCAGTAATTTTTCAACAAGCGTCGCGGTATCAATCTTGCCGTTGGCGAACGGCTCGCCATTCAAAAATACAGCAGGCACACCCTGCACGTTGCGCTCGTCGACAACCTGCGGGTATTCGCCGCCGTCGATCATCTCGGCGCTAATGCTCGTGCTCAGCGTTGCGAACTGGTTCAGCGTCTGCACAACATCCGGGCAGTTGTGGCAGCTCAGGCTCACGACCGTTTCGAAATTCAATGTCTCGCCGACGTTTTCAATGATGCGTTTCAGCGCGTCGTCCAGCTTGACCGGGGTGCCGGCATTGTTGAGCACCGCCAACATGAAAGAGTTGAACTCGTGACCGCCCGGAATACCGGAGAACACAATCCCCGTGTCATCGCCGTCAGCTTCAATTGCGAAACTCAAGGCGCCCCGCAGCGCGCCCTGCGTGTCACGCTCGTCGACACGCATGCGGTCGGAAACACTGGCAAATTTTTGCAGGAAATCGATCAGCTCCGCACGTTTCTCATGCTCGCCCGTCTGCACCACGAATGTCAGATCATGCGTCAGATTCGCCGTATAGGTTTTAACAGCAGTCAATAATTCTGGGGTCAGCATGAGTTCTATCTCCGGAGGGAATTCGGGGCGGCTTGCGCCGCCCCGATTCGGCTATCGATAAAGTACGGTCAGCTTAGATTTTGCCAACCAGATCAAGTGACGGTGTCAGGGTTTTCTCGCCCTTCTCCCATGCCGCAGGGCACACTTCGCCGTCATTGTCGCGCACGTACTGTGCCGCCTTGACTTTGCGAACCATGTCTTTGGCAGAACGACCCACACCCAGCGTGTGGATTTCGTAAACCTGAATGATGCCATCCGGGTCGACGAGGAACGTGCCGCGCAGTGCCTGTCCCGCTTCTTCGATCATGACGTCAAAACCGCGCGTGATCGCACCGGTCGGATCGCCGATCATCGGGTAGTTCACTTTACCAATGGCTTCACTGGTTTCGTGCCAGGCTTTGTGCACAAAGTGTGAGTCGGTAGAGACAGCGTAAACTTCAACGCCCAATTCCTGCAGCTCAGGGTAATGCGCTGCCATATCTTCAAGCTCCGTCGGGCAGACGAAGGTAAAGTCAGCCGGGTAGAACAAGAAGATGGACCATTTGCCTTTCACGTCTTCCGACGTAACAGTCGTGAACTCGTTGGCGTGGAATACGTCAGCGGAGAACTCGGGAATCGGTTTGCCAATAAGTGCCATTGGATTACATCCTTTTCGGGTTGCGGTTAAGAATTGCCATGCATTGTCCAGCATGAACCATAGAGCTAACAGTTAATTGTCTCAATTAGGCCGATAGAGATCATCTATTAAGCTATCACTATGTTTTTCAGTGACTTATAGTCCGGCGATCACCACGGGAGGTGATTATCGTGCTAGTACCACGTGTCATTCGGCGTTGATTGTCTGAATCTGCGCCACGGCAACCAGCGAAACCGCCGCGTTACTGCATATTCAGCCACCCGCGTGACGAACAGGTCGTGTTTGTGCAAAGCAAAAAGAAGCGAGCCGGAAAATCCGGCTCGCTCGTGACCTGCTGCGCTGCAATGACCTTTGGTCGGCTGTCTCGTGAGGACGCCTAGTCGGCTTCGCCGGCTGTCTCGTCGGGCAGTTGAACCTGCAGCGTGCGCAGAAAATCGACTACCATCAGTTGTCGGGCTGCCGACAGCCCCGCGAACCTATCACGCACCTCACGCGCCTCGCCGCCGTGCGCGTAGATCGCGTCTGCGATCGTTGTCAGGTCACCGCGATGACCATAGGGCGCAGAGTTGCCGACGTCCCACAATTTGCGGGTCAAAAAGAACTCGGTTCCGGGACGACCGTCCTGGTCGGGCCGCCCTTGCGCCAGCTGCTCGTTGCAATAGTGCCGGATCGCATCAGGGCGGTCTTCCGGATCACACAGATTGTGCCGCTTCAGATCGGTATAGGCGCGCACGACCGCACCACCATCGGGTGTTGGCTCCAGCCGCGCACCTTGCCCCGTTGTCGTCATGTCGAACGCAACTGACGGACAGACTGACGTGTCGCTACAGGTACCTGGCGGGTTGAATGGATTCGGCTCCACGAACTCGCGCGCAGTCAGGTGCATTTCCGGCGTGTGACAACCGCTGCAGCCAACCTTGTCAAACCACTTCTCACCCAACGCAACACGCCGCTTAAATGCATCGGAGCCCTCCACGACCTGTACCGGGGTTGCCAATTGTGCTTGCCACAGCGTGACCGCGGTGATGTCGCCAACCGTCAACTCGCGGTACACGCCATCCTCATCGAAATCGCCATCGAAATTCTTGGACGGATTCAGATCAAAACGCTCTTCGGCCTGCATGCCATGATGGTGATTCATAGCATTAGTGCTGAATTCGCGCAGCGACGTCACAACACCGGCCTGATGAAACGGCTTCACAATCAGATCGGTATCAATCCCCTTAGCTTCGACCACCACGCCTCCAACCTTGACGATGTCGAACGAGACACCTTTGGACTGCAGCGTGTGCACGCCGTCGGGCAGCGCAGCTGCCTGCGTCTGCAGTTCAACGCTCATTTCGCGCGCCAGCATCTCTACAGGTCCGGAACCAAACATGCCCAGGCTGTTGCGATTGTTACTGAATTGAGCGTCGGTTGAAGTCACCACCGGATCGGCAGCCTGAGCCAACACAAAGACGTTGGCGACAAAGTCGCCGGCACCACCAACGAACGGCTCGTTATGACATCCAGCACAGGAGTTTGCGTCCGGTCCAGACAATCGCGAAAACGATGGCTGGCCGATTTGTCGCTTGGCACCGGCACCGGTCGTCGCAGGGCGACCCTGCCCGTCACAAACGTTAAATGACGCGGCAAACAGTGCCCCTCCATGTGCGAACACGTCGCCAAGATCGGCGCGGGAGGAAACGATCGAATGTTGTTCGAGGTGTCCGTCGAGTACAGGCCTGTCCGGAAAACCCTTAACGCAGCGATGTTGCTCGTGCGCGACCGCGTTGCCTGCGAGACCGAACATGACGGCGCTGACCAGCAAAGCCAGCATGAGTTTAGCGTGGTTCATCGTTTTCCCCTTATTCTTGTGGTTCGCGCTCAGTGTTGATTGCAGCAACAGTTTCAGCGCTTGCGATCGTCGTTGCTCACTATATTTCTATGACGAACAGCGCTTTTATCTCACCTTGTCACTACCACCGAACGAATAGCATTGTCCGAAACGTGCATGCGACCACGCCATGAATGCGCGGCCAAAAGCGCTTCGCGATTCGGCCAACTGTTAGCAAAGCCGGTGTATGCTGCATCACGCAACGACTACAAAAATCGGGGGATATCTATGAGTATTTCATTAACTGCACTGTGGCTACCGATCCTGCTCAGCACGCTGGCTGCGTGGATTGCCAGCATGAGCATTCACATGCTGCTGAAGTATCACGATCGCGATTATCAGCAGCTCGCCAACGAAGACGAGGTGGCAACAGCGCTGCGTAACGGCAATCCCAGCAAAGGCATTCACACCTTGCCGTTCTGCACCGACATGAAGGAGCTGGCCGACCCGGCAATGCAAAAACGCTTTGCCGATGGGCCGGTTGCGATGGTGATTGTCAATGACAACGGCATGCCGAATATGGCAAAATTGATACCACAACAGGTGCTATTTTTCTTGCTGGGC
This sequence comes from Pseudomonadota bacterium, assembly GCA_038529355.1. Lineage (GTDB taxonomy): Bacteria > Pseudomonadota > Gammaproteobacteria > Steroidobacterales > Woeseiaceae > CALBPI01. Next base: position 54,568 of record JBCBDU010000014.1, on the reverse strand, counting down.
ATGACGCTTGTCGCGTACGCGGCAACGCTGGCTCTGCAACCTGGCGCCGACTATCTGGTGGTGTTTCGCTTCGTCGCAACCGCCGCTTTTCTGACCTACGGTTGGGCGCAGATCCCGTTTGCCATCTGGTATGGGCATCCGTGGGGCGTCACAGCACGATTCATGCTGGACGCACTGATCTATGCGTTGCTAAGCGCCGGTGTATTCGCCTGGCTGTGGCCGGCTCTGACCGCGTAGTCAGATCATCCGCAGACTGGTTAGCCCGCTCACGGAATGAGCGGGCTGTCCTTGATTGACTCGTAATGGGTGCGTTGTTCAGCAACGCGTTCGTTCAGTAACGCTACGGCGTCAAGCCAAACCGGCGGCAGCGCATCAAACGTGCCGAAGTGGGTACGATCATCGAAAAAATAAGAGGCGTCAGATTCGGCCAATGCGTTCGTCAGCCGCGCGGCGGCCTGTTCCCAATCGCCGCGGATCAGGTGCACACGAATCAGGTTGGTTTCGCGATCAACCGGCACGATACGCTGACTATCAGTCAACGCCGTTTCGGCGAGTTGTAGCAACCGCTCCGCCTGTTCTTGCTTGCCTTGCAGCTGCAACGCGCGAGCGACATCCAACCCATCACGAATTTCGGTGGGATTTTCAAAATCCTGCAACGACACTTGCGGCGTGAAATAGTGCCCGGCATAGCGACGCAACGCAGCCTCGGCCGCTTCCGCCTTGTCGGCGCCCAGGTAGGCCAGCGAGAGGGCACGCGGCACGGCCTCGTTGTCCTGCTCGTCGACCACCGACTCCAGTCGCCCGGTCAACGCGTTGAACTGCTGTTCGCTGAGCGCATCGAGTAACTCGGCAAACAGTATTGCAAACCCCAGGTGGTCCGGAAAATTTTCGCGGAACACACTGATACAACGACGCGCCGCATCTGTTCGCATGAGCTGGAAATTAAGCACACATTGGAATCCGCGCATTTCCATGTTGCGCGGCGCCAGGCGTGTCGCGGTGTCGAGTGAATACAACGCAAGATCGGGGCGCCCACGCGACCACCACAGGTAGAAACTGACCTCGTGTAAGCCGGCAAACGCCGGGTACTGGGCAATCGCTCTCGTCAGTATTTGCTGCACCTCATCGTAGCGACCCAGTTGCATCAACGCCGCCGCTTCGTTCATTTGGATGATCGCAGCGTCCGGCTCTATATCGCTGGCCTTGCGGATCTGCACCAACATTTCTTGCTCGCGCCCCAACATTCCCAGCAGCGACGAATACCAGTGGCGAGCCGTTGAATAATTGGGCGACAGCTCGATGGCGCGTTCAAAATAGCTCTTTGCCGTCTCGAGATCGCCCTGATCCTCGAACAGCGCGGCCAACGACGTATAGGCCTCGCCCGACAGTGGGTTCAGAGTCAATGCCCTGTCGATCGCAGTTTGTCGAGCTGCAAAGGTACTTTGCGGATCAATGCCGGCGTACAAGGACTGCAGGCGCAACGCATCGGCAAGCCCGACGTAGGCCAGCGCATATTCCTCATCGAGCTCGATTGCACGCTCGAAATGCGCTTTCGCTTGTGCCAATCCCGACTCGGTGCGCAACGCCATCCGCGCTCTCGCCAGCACATACTGCTCGTAGGCGCCGAGGCTGTCAGTTTGCACCACATCCAATTGCTGTTGATCCTGATCACTCAAGGCAAGATTCAATGACGTGACCACATCACGCGTAATTTCTTTCTGGATCGCGAACAGATTTTCAACCGTCACCTTGCGCTCAAACGTTTGCACCCAAAGCGAACGCTCCGTGGCGGTGTCAATTAACCGCATGTTGATGCGCACCGTGTCACCGGCGCGTTGCAAGCCACCTTCAAGAATTGCCGCTACACCCAGTTCAGCGGCGATGTCCGCGACCGACATCGCTGTGTTGCGGTAGGCCTGCATGGTCGTACCGGAAATCACTTTTTCGAGTGTCGAGATGCGCGCAAGACTATTCAAAATGTCATCGTGCATACCATCAACGAAGAATCCGTCATCAGCCGATGCACTGCGCGATGTAAACGGCAGCACGGCAATGGTCTTCTCAAGCGGCGCAGCAATACTGGCTGCGGCGTCGGAGGCGGGCTCATCGACATCGATCCATTTCTGGAATCCGAAATAGCCGAGAATCGCAGCCAGCACAATCGTTGCCGCCAGACTGAGCATCGCAGTTGCTTGCGACGCGCCGCGACCGTCACGAACCACATCACTGTCGCGCTTCAGGCCGTCAGGGGTCAACTCAAACACCCAAGCCATCACAAGGGCAACAGGGAACCCTAATGCAATGACCATCAGCAGCGTCTTGAACAGCCACGGCGGCGCGCCGATATTGCCCAGAATGACGTCGGCCACCTGCAGCACAATCCACGACACAACGAGGTAGGCGATGCCTACCTTGAAGACGTTTCGGCGCTTGAGTTCTTGAGCGATTGGCATGCGGTGGCGTGCAGTAAAATACAGTACTCAAGAGTACGCGTAACACCTTGGAATACCAAGCGTACAGAAGACACGAGAGTGGCGCATACAACCCGCTACAGAGCCGCCAGAGCTAGCTTGCAAGCGGACAAATCCGGTACAAGGCGCGAGACAACCGTCAATACGGCCGCGAATGCGTTGCGTCTTGCCGAAGTCTTTGCGGCATGAGCGCTTGTATCCGTATACTCGCGTGCTGACAGTCGATTGACTGCCATGCCCTGAAACGACCACACCATCCACGCCTAAACGTGACGGTGACACCAAACAACGCCGGAGCTTAAATGAGCGGACTGCTTGCACTACTGGACGATGTTGCTGCGATAGCCAAGGTGGCCGCCGCCTCGGTTGACGACGTCATCAGTCAGGCGGCGCAAGCAGGTGCGAAAGCCGCCGGTGCGGTCATCGACGACGCCGCCGTCACACCCAAGTATGTGCACGGCTTTGAAGCAGCGCGTGAACTACCGATTGTCGGGCGTATCGCGTGGGGCTCGATCAAGAACAAGCTGCTGATCCTGCTGCCGGTCGGATTGTTGCTATCTGTATTTGCACCCTGGTTGATCAACCCGCTGTTGATGCTCGGTGGCAGCTATCTGTGCTTCGAGGGCGCCGAAAAGGTATTCCATGCCCTTTTCCCGCACGATGATGCTTACGTGAAAGCCGACATGAGCATCGGTGATCCGGTGCGTCTGGAAGAAAAGCGCGTCAAGGGTGCGATCAAAACGGACTTCATTCTGTCGGCGGAGATCATGACCATAGCGTTGGCAGCGATTCCCAGCGACAGCATCGTGATGCGCGGTGCGACCTTAGCCGTTGTTGCGGTGGGCATCACCGTCGCGGTGTATGGCAGCGTTGCCCTGATCGTCAAGGCTGACGACGCGGGGCTTTTCATGAGCACGCATGGCCGTCTGGGTGTAACCCGCAGCGTGGGTCGCGGCATCGTCAAAGGCATGCCGGGCTTTCTGAAGGCACTGACCACGATCGGTACCGCCGCCATGCTGTGGGTCGGTGGTTCGATTATTGTGCATGGCCTGGAAGGCATGGGGTTCTCGTGGCTGGGGCACCATATTCACGACATTGCCGCAGCAGCTGGTCGCGCCGTGTCGTTCGCACCGGACGCCATCGAATGGGTCACGAAGGCTGCGCTTGATGGCGTGTTTGGGTTGCTGCTCGGCTTGTTGCTGATTCCGCTGGTCACACGCGTCATTGGCCCGCTGTGGCAAGCCCTGCCGTTCAACGCGACCAAGGCTTAAGCACACAGCGCGCTGCACTCGTAACGCGATTCAGGCGGGCAGCACCGTGTGCTTGCGCAGAATTGCGGCGGACACCAGCGACACGATGACACCCACCGGAAATATCTCGACGAACGTCATGGGCAGGCGATACAGCGGCCGGGCATAACTCGCCTTCATCGCTGCTATTTCAGCTTCCTTGTCGGCCAGTTGCGCCGCACTGATGCCTGCAGTTTTGGCCTCTTCCAGCATCGCCGCCGCGTAGTCATTGATGAAAGCGTAGTCGCTGGCGTAAAGATAGATTTCCCACACAATGACATAGGCGACACCGGCAACCGCCGAAACACCGACACCCAGCAAGAACGCCTGACCGAAACTGATCACGCCACCCTGATCCTTGTCGCGGTATTGCTTGATCGCAACGAAGATCAGCGATAACGCCACCAGCATGATGAGATAACCGGCGACTTCGCCGCCCGCTGCATCTTCTGCGTCGGCGGCCCAGATGCCCAGCACCATGCTGCTGATCGTGATCAGACCCGAAATGGCGCCATAGATCCAAATGTATTTTTTCATATCAAGCTCCCGAATTGATGACGTCGCAAGCGTGACCGATCGTTTGCAACAGTACGATCGCCCGAAAGGGTGATTTTCGCAGAATCAACATGTTGCATGACTCCCGCAAACGACCGACGCAGCGATGATCATCACTGCGCGATCTCTCGTGCTATTTTTTCTTGACGCCGGATTGATCAAGGGGCATGCACAATACCAATGGTTAAACAGGCCCAGTGTTGGTGCCACCAGAGTTACTGACTAGAAGCTGGATCGGGTAAGTCTTGGCGCCGCCGGATCCACTGCCTGGTAGCTGGATCGGGTCAGACGGTGCCACCGGATCCGCCGCCTGCAAGCTGGATCGGGTGAGTCCTGGTGCCACTGGATCCACTACCTGGAAGCTGGGGCTAATCGGGTCTCTCTGGTTTCGTAGCGCCAGCGCTCGCTCAATCATGTGCAATCCAGCGCAGCCAGCACTTCGTCTGGCGCGTTCACAATCGCATCGGCACCGGCAGCCACCAACTCGGCGCGGCCACCATAACCATACGTAACACCGATCGAGCGCATCGCGTTTTGGCGGGCACCGTCAATATCAAACTTGCGATCACCGATCATCGATACGCGCCCTTGCGCCCCGGTTTGTGCCAGCGCATAGCGCAGCAACGCACCCTTATCGGATCGCGTGCCGTCCAGCTCACTGCCAAACACCCGCGCAAAACTGTCTGCGATGCCGAAGTGCTCGATGATCTGCTGCGCAAATACAAGCGGTTTACTCGTTGCAACATAGAGCGTGTGGCCAGCCGCATTTAGAGACCGAAGCACTTCGGGAATGCCGGCATACAGCACATTTTCCTGCCAGCCGATCTGCGCGAATCGCTGCCGGTAGAGATGCACGGCCTGCGCTACCCGGTGGCTCCCAACTAGCGTTTCGAAACTGTCGTGCAATGGCGGCCCAATGCACCAATCGAGATTGGCATCGCAGGAAACATCGAGCTGCTCCAGCGCATGGCGGATACAGCGAACGATGCCCACCTGCGGATCGCTCAGCGTGCCATCAAGATCAAAAAAGACATGGCTACTCATGCCAACACGTACCTACGCGAACCAGACGGATCAAACATGTGCATTGTCATGGAATCATCCGCAGCTCGCGCGCCTTGTTGATCGCCTCGGTGCGCCGCGCTGCACCGAGCTTGGCCAGCAAACGCGCTACGTGCGTCTTCACCGTATTCGGCGAGATATGCAGTATTTTGGCGATGTCCTTGTTCGCGCGACCAGCAGCCAGATGCGTCAGAACATCAAGCTCGCGCGGTGTGACGCGCAGCGCAGCGATCGCCGCATCATTGCGCTCAAAGCGTGTCGATGCACCGCGGTTGACGAGGTGCGTGCCGACCCATACCCCAAGGGCAGCGAAACCGGTCGCCAGAAGCACAACAACCGCCGGCAGTGATTGTGTACGCAGGAAATACCGATACTCCAACCACTGCAACGCGAATGCAGCACCAACCAGCACAGCGGCGTAGATAGCAATCTGACGAATCACAACAAACCCCGGCGCATTGCTAGAACGGATAGAGTGTGTAGCCATCCTGCTGCAACAACGCGTGTGCCGTCATCGCCGACACGCTCAGCGTCACGCCCGGCAACAAATCATCCTGTGCAATGTCACGGTACGCAGCCGTTTGGCCGCACAGCTGGATCGACACACCGGCATCCACCAACGCGGCAACCAATGCGGCTGACGCGTTTTCGCCACCGTAGCGCTCGTCATTCACCAGATCGAGCGCAGCAGCGCCGTGCACGACGATAGCAACTGCAGTCGCGTCGGGCGACAAACCTGCCTGTGCATGCATATTCAGCAATCGCGCCGCAGATTCCAAGGCGCGGCTTTGCTTGCCTGCCACGGCGGCCTCGGCGACATCGAAGGCAATTTTGAACGTCGCCTGTTCCGGCATCGTAGCTTCTGCGACCTTAGCCACCGGCCCGTGCGTGTCGATGACAGGTCCGGTCGTAAAGCGCTCAAAGCCCGCAGCAGCGCTAGCGCACGCTACCAATGCAATTATTAACCCGTATCCACGCATGACCGTGTGCTCCTGCAATATCACCGCTTGCGATTGTCAGCTATTTGTCGTGCGGTGTGCAATGCGCCCACGCTGCAGTATTCGCGCAAAACGATAGCGCCTACCTCATTGCAGGCTGTGCCAGCACGATCGTGCGAGATATTGCCTCGAGCAATAACAGTAAGCAGACGTCAACAAAAAAAACAGAAGCTGCATCCGATAGCTTCTGACAAGGAGCGTCACTATGAAAATCCCTTTTCAAAGCCCGGACCCTGCCGGCACCGAACGCGCCAAGCAGGCGCGCGACTTTAGAAATCTCGCCAGCGAAGTATCGCGCATTCGTCCGCAAGCACTAACACGCACGAACGGCGAAGAAACAGATTACGGTCCAGACAGCAGCGATCCCGTTAAAAAAGGCGGGAAAATTCATCATCCAAGCTATCCAACCAACTTCACCAAAGGATTGGCACACAACCAGGACGGCGTGGTCGATGATGCCGCCGACTACCACTGTTTCGTTGAAGCGATTAACTCATCTGATCGAAACCTCTTTGAAAAAGGCATCGAAACAGCGCAAACGCGAAACGTCAGTTTCCACTGCAAACTCAAAGGCAACAAGACGCCAGACTGGCGCGGTTGGGAGAGCCCGCGCGCAGGTCACGTGTATGAATTGCAGGGTCCGGACGCAGGTGCTGTGGCAATGGCGCCAGCGCCGCGTGTCGGCTCCAGCGAACTGTCTGCAGAAATGGCGGAGGTGTATGGCCTGGCGTTGCTGCGTGACGTACCGTTCACCGAGATCGACAAAGGTGGCAGCAAGAAGCTGTGCGACGGCGGCGGCAACAGCATACTCAGCGCGAATGAGGTCGTCGATGCGCTAAACACCATGCCGTTCTTCGCCGGCACCGATGGCAGCGGTCGCGTGTCATCGACGCCGCATCATGTCGGCGACGGCGGCCTGAACCTGTTCGAGCAACGCCGGCGAGATGCGCGCACCGTTGGCGATGCAACAGCACTACTGTCGACGCAGAGTGTGTTTCGCGGCTCAACCATCGGCGCCATGGAAGGCCCCTATATCTCTCAATTCATGCTGGCCGGCAATGATTCGCTGCGCGCAGGTGCGGGCCCCGGATCCAATTTCCCCGGCACCAACGCAAGCTATGACCCGGAAGACGGCTTTATCAATTTCGGCTCGCAAATTATTGACCAGCGCGGCACGACCGCCAAGGCGTGTCTCGACTACATGACCAATTGGGCCGGTTGGCTTGACGTACAAAACGGCGCAGCCGTTGGCGGTATCGACAAGTTCGATGACAAGCGCCGCTTCATCACGACACCGCGCGACCTGGCGACGTATGTACATTACGACGCGTTGTATCAGGCTTATCTGAACGCCTGCCTCGTGTTGCTCGGTTTAGGCACGCCAACGTCGAAAGGTTTTCCCGAAGCCAGTCCGACCGGCCACCGCACAGCGTTCGCAACGTTTGGTGGCCCGCATATTCTGTCGCTGGTTACGGAAGTGGCCACACGCTGCCTGAAAGCTGTGCGCCGCCAGAAATTCAACTATCACCGGCGCGCGCGCCCGGAAGTGATGGGTGGCCGCTTCAGCCTCGTCAGCGCCAAGAAACATGGCAAGGCGCTGGGCTGCGCCGCCGATGCCTTCGAAGCTTCGTTCAACGAAATTCCAGAAAGCATTCGCGATGCAGTTGTTGAACACAACAAGCAACAAAACACGGCGGCGATGAACGCAATGCGCGACATCAAATGTCCGAACAACGTGACGCCGCATGGATTGAGCGCAGCGCAATTTGCTAAGCACAATTTGCTGCTACCGATGGCATTCCCCGAAGGCTCCCCGATGCATCCTGCCTACGGCGCGGGTCACGCGACGGTCGCCGGCGGCTGCGTGACCATGCTCAAGGCATTCTTCGAGATGTTTGACCCCAAAGGCCGCGACGGTAAGCGCCTGCTCGACTTTGGCAGTGCGGACTATTTCGTACCGAACGCCACCGGCAAAAATCTCGTCAAGAAGAACGATGGCAAGCTGACGATCCAGGGCGAGCTCGACAAACTGGCCGCAAACATTTCGATCGGCCGCAACATGGCCGGGGTGCACTACTATTCGGACTACTACGATTCAATGCGCATGGGCGAGCGCATCGCCGTGGGTATCTTGATGGAGCAGGCACCCACTTACGGCGACGAAATGTCGACAACATTCGACAGCTTCGACAAGGATCACATCGAAATCTCCGGCGAAGCCGGCTCGTGCCCGACACTGTCGGTGCTGGATGCCGACGGTCGCGCGCTGCGCGCAGAGGAATGGTGGCTGCGCCACGGCTCCGGTGACGAAATCATCCTGCCGTTCTAGGTACCGCCTCACGCAGCGGCGGTCGTGCGGGTGAATGCCCGGCTTGTTTATCTGCAAGCCGGGCATTTACGTTACAGCAAAAGCCAGATCGCCCGCCGGTGACGCTTGCACAACGCCGCTGCGGACTGATGTGCATCCGGATGTTGTTTATTCAGACCAGATATTTGGTCGCAGTGCGTTTCATCAGATAAATGATCCCGTTTCGTGTCGTTTACGCCTTTATGGGTATGGCACCCGTTTTTTGGCGGCTGCCCATGACAACAACCATAAGGAAACGACATGACTGGCCTCGACCTGAACACTGCCTTGCGCAGCGTACTCTTAAGCCTGCTATTGACCCTCGCCGCCTGCGGCGGCGGCGGTAGCGATGGCGGACCTGCACAAATCGATACTGATGGCGATGGCATCGCCGATGCCAGCGATCCGGACGATGACAATGATGGCGTGAACGACACTGCCGATGCATTCCCGCTGGATCCGGCTGAAAGCGTCGATACGGATGGCGACGGCGTGGGCAACAACGCCGACAGCGATGATGACGGTGACGGCGTTGATGACAGCAGTGATGCGTTCCCGCTGGACAGCAGCGAATCTGCGGATTTCGACGGCGACGGTACTGGCGACAATACCGATACTGATGACGACAATGATGGCGTGGAAGATACTAACGATGCATTCCCGTTCGATGCCAACGAAACCGAAGACACCGATGGCGACGGCATCGGCAATAACGCTGACACCGACGATGACAACGATGGCGTCGAAGATGCCAACGACGCGTTTCCGACAGATCCGAACGAAACAACCGACAGCGACATGGACGGTGTTGGCGACAATGCCGATGCGTTCCCGAACGATCCGAACGAGACAGCCGACTTCGATATGGACGGCACCGGCGACAACGCAGACCCGGATGACGACAACGACGGCACGCCGGATGTCGATGATGCGTTCCCGCGCGATGCGTCCGAGTCATCCGACAATGACATGGATGGCATCGGCGATAACGCGGATACCGATGATGACAACGACGGCACGCCGGATGCCGATGATGCGTTCCCGCTGGATGCCGCCGAAACCAGCGATAACGATGGTGATGGCATCGGCGACAACGCCGACACCGATGATGACAACGACGGCACGCCGGATGTCGATGATGACTTCCCGCTCAATGCAGCGCGCACAAAACCGATCGAGCCACTGTTCCCGACGGTCAACGGGCAAATCCAGTTGCCGAACACGCCGGCCGCCAATCAGTTGCTTTGGATCATTGATCAGCTCGCGGCGACCACAACCTCAGCGCAAGACATTCAGGATCGAATTGACCCGGATTACCTTGCACAATTCAGCGTCGCAGAGTTCCAGCAATTCTTCGACTCATTGCGCAACCTGATTCCGAACGGCACCGTACAAGACGCCTACTCCATCACACCGACCAGCATCAACGTGCTGCTTGGCAACGCTAACGAGCCTGCCAACGGACAGTTCTTTTCACTGGGCACCACTTACGGCACAGGCCTGATCCGCCTGTTAGGAACTTCAGGGTTTCCGCTAAACGGCGGCTCCACTGCCGCAGCCGACGCAAACCTCACTTACGAGAGTGCTGCCGACCGTCTGCAGACGCTTGCCGAAGACGTCGGTGTGCTAGTGGCACGCATAGACGAGAACAGCCAATGCACACCAATATTCGAACGCAACGCGAGTGATCCGCTAGGTACTGCATCGATTTTCAAAATCTGGACGATGGGCGCAGTGGCGCAATCAATTGATGACGGATTGCTGGTACGCGACCAGATGATTCCGATCATTCCTGACGATCTGGTTCTGGCGGGCAGCATCAACAACGAAGTTGGCACCATGTTCCGCATCGACGACCTGGCTTCATTGATGCTGGGGATCAGCGACAACACCGCAACCGAGCATTTGTTCAAGCTGGTCGGTCGCGATGCCAACGAAGCTGCACTGGATCGCTTCAATCATGCCAATCAGGATGCGATGGAGCCATTCCTGTCGATGAATGAAGCATTTAACCTTTACTTTACCGTTCCCGAGCCTGATGCCATTGCCTATGTCAGCGCCGACGAGGCAACGCAACGCGACTATGTCGACACGGTGCTGACGCCAGCCGGTCCTGTCACGAATCCGACACGCGCGAACCTGTCGGTGCTCGTGAGTGGTTTGTGGCAGGCCAGTCCGTTGGACGTGTGCGCTGCTATGGCCGGACTGCGTCAATACAACGATGCGACCGAAGCATTCGATGTCATCGACGAGGCCTATGGCGCGACGACCGCCATTATCAACCTGCGCAATCGATGGGAGCGCGTCTGGTTCAAAGGTGGCAGTCTCGATGACGGCTTTGGTCTGCGCGTGCTGACGTACGGCTGGATGGTTGAAAGTGACGATCGCGGTGCTTTCGCTGTCATCGTTATGACCAACAACGATTCCGGCGGGGCTGCACGCATTGACCAGAACGCGATCACTTCCGTGTCATCCCGGATTCTCGACATTGTTAACGCCGAGAACTAATCGCCTGCAAGCGGCAACGAGTCATCACGGTGGCTCGTTGCCTGCTTCTGCGATAGCGGCGACTACAATGCCCGACAACATCAGCAAGCGCGAATACGCAGCACTCAAGCGCGCGCGCCGTCTTTTGCGTATCTGCGACGTAGCTGTGACCCAACACGGCGCGGATCGCCAGCGTTATCTTGAGCGTGCCTGTTGTGACGACCCTGATCTGCTTGCCGAGGCGATCAAATTATTGGAGGCGGTCGATCAATCCAAAGAGTTCTTGCTCGATTTCTCGCAGTTTCGCTCTATACCGCCGCGCAACGTCTAGCGACCGCAGTCAGCGATCAGCTCACGGATCTTGTCCGGCTGGCCCGCGTCAAACTCGGCAATGCCAAAACGTGCATCGAATGACAGCCAACTATCCAGCGCTTTAGCGAACCATTCACAGGCCGCAGCATCACGTTCCGCGATACGATAGATATCACCCATCATATAATAGCTGATGGCCAACGATCGCTGCGGGCCGGGCGTTTCACTATCAGCGTCCGCCTGCTCTTCAAACCAATCGTGCGTTTTCTGCATCAGCGCAATGGCAGTATCGCCGTCGCCGGAATTGACCAGAGCCATCGCGCGCGACGCCCGCAGGATTGCCAGCCGTCTGGCCATACTGGTGTCATCCGGGTCGCGCGCCGCGACCATCTGCACCAACTGCGTCGCGATCTCGTAATCCTTTGCAGCCGCAGTCGGATTTGACTGGTCAATGTGCGCATTGCCACGCGACCAATAGGTATTTGATAACTTGCCCTCGATCGCCTGATCAGGACCGCCCAGCTCCAACGCAGTTTCGAACGCGGCGATAGCGTTCGCATAGTCAGGCATCGTCTGCGCATAGTCATCGATCCAGTAAGCAGATTCGCCACGCACCTGGTACGCATCACCCTCAATGACCAGCAACGGCACCGCGTCCGGCCAACGCGAACGTGCCGCCTGAATTGCGGCCAATGCATCGGTGGCAACGCCCATTGATTCGGCATAGGCATCTGACCACTGTTGAATCTCACCGGCACGTACTTGTGCCGTCAAATCAGTGGCGGCGAACTCGAGATTGTCTGCATCCAGTTGCCGAGCGCGGGCTAACCGCGCGCGCGCGGCCGCCAGCATGTCACGCGCAGCATCCGGGTCACTGTCGACAGTGAGCAACGTCTGCGCGCGATTGGATTCAAGTGCCCCCAACGCATGCCATGCCGCCGCCATCGGCGGTGACTGTTCGGTCAGGTGGGACAAAATCGCGTGCGCTTTGTCCCACGCCGCTTGCGCCCGTTCGCGATCATCCGCGTCATCTACGGCGTCCCGATTCAAGATGGTATACAGCCGCGAGAATCCTTGCGCAGCGTCCAGCTGCACGTCCAGCGGGGCGCCAGCATCGGCTGCCAGCGTCTGCAGATAAGTCTGCGCAGCACCGGCCAACTGCGCGCGTGCGGTTACCGTCCCGGGCACTTTGGCGATATCGTCGTAGACGTCAAACATCATGGTCTTGGCCAGTGATCGGACCTGATCGAAACGTTGCGCAGACTGCTCACGAGCGCGCTCAGCTTGCAGGTATGACCACGTCGTCGCGGCAAGACCGACGATCAACGAGGTCACCAGCGCGGCCGAGAATAGTACGACACCGCGGTTGCGTGCGACCAGACGCTGCGCGCGATACCACCAGGAGTCGGCGTGCGCTTCAACCGGCTCGCCGGCCGCATAGCGCGATAAATCTGCACTGAACGCGGCAACAGACGAATACCGATCTTCGGGCAACGGGGCAAGCGCCTTAGCCAGAATGTTGTCAAGATCGCCGCGCAACGACTTGGCAAGACGCGCCGGCGTAGTGCTGCGCGCTGCGGCAATCTGCTCGCGCAGCGTCGCATCTGCGATACGCAGCAACCGCGTACTCGCGCGAGGAATCTCCACAGTGCCGACGCTGTCAATGAGCGTACCCTGCGATGATGCATCAAGCTGGTAAGGTCGCTCCCCTGCAAGCAACTCGTAAGCAAGTACGCCAAGCGAATAGACATCGCTGAGGGTTGTGACGCGATTGTGCAGAATCTGCTCCGGACTGGCGTAGTTTGGCGTTAACGCCTGACCACCCAGTCGTGTCGCATCGTCGGTTGTCGGCAGATCATCGGCGCCAACCAATTTAGCAATACCGAAGTCGAGCAACTTCGGAATGCCGTCGGCAGTCACAAGAACATTGCCCGGCTTCAAGTCGCGATGAACCACCAGATTCTGGTGCGCAGCATGCACGGCCATCGCGACTTTCTGCACCATACGAATGCGTACATTCAAGTCGGCAGCGTTATCATCCAGATATTGATCAACCGGCGTGCCATCAATGTATTCCATAACGAGATAGGGCACGCCCTGCTCGGTACCGCCGTCAATCAACTGCGCCACATAAGGATGATTGAGGCGGGCCAGAATTGTGCGCTCAGCGTTGAAACGACGGACCAGATCATCAGAAAGAAAACGCCCGCGAATGATTTTCACCGCGACCGTTTGGCTGAAGTCATCGTGCGCGCGATGTGCGCGATACACCGCGCCCATACCGCCCTCACCCAGCACATCCGTCAGCGTATACGCACCAAACGATTGCCCCAGCAAGTCCTGCGTCGCATCCATGACCTGATCGCCCAACGCACGATCAGCCATCGTTACCGCACCCAGTACTGACTCAACACCGCGACGTAAGTCCATATCGTCGCCGCACAACGATTGCAGCAATGCATCTCGATCACCTACCGGTGCTTCCAGCAGCTGATCACACAGACTCAGCACACGCCGAGTCTGACTATCCGTCATTGTCAGCACCGCTAGCCATTTCACGGAACAACCAAGCGCGCGCTACCTGCCAATGGCGCTTCACTGTGGCCGGCGATCGACCCAGGACCTCGGCGGTCTCGTCGACAGTCAATCCTCCGAAAAACCTGAGCTCGACGAGCAAGGCACGATCCGGATCCGCCTTGGCAAGCCGCTCCAGTGCCTCGTTCAATGCCAGCATATCGGTTCTTGGACTATCTTCGCGAGCATCTACATCCTGCAGCGTGACCTGCACACCACCATCTCGTTTGCTGGCGACACGGCGTCGAGCCTCATCGACGAGATACTCGCGCATCATGCGCGCCGCCATAGCAAGGAAGTGGCTGCGACTTTGCCATTGCATGCGATCGAGACCGGACAGTTTCAGATACGCCTCGTTAACCAGAGCCGTTGGCTGCACCAGTGCACCGGCACGTTCACCGGACAAATGACGCGCAGCAATCGCGCGCAGCTCGGAATACACGCGCCCAAGCAACTCGCCACGCACAGCGTTGTCACCGGTATGCCAGTGTTGTAGAAGCTCTGTCAGGTCAGACACGGTGTTTGGCTACACTTTTCTTATTGTCGGATTACCACCTGATCCTTACCTTACCATGCGTAGCAGCAACGCGACGAAACGCGCCTGAGCGGTCGCGCGGTCCCAGACAGAGCGGTCCGTTATGCCGTCTGCGTCATAGCGTGCGCACCGTACCGGATACGCGAATCGATGCACCTGGCGTCGGCGGAATTTGTGCATCCAACAGCGAGCGCATCTGCATATCTTCTCCCTGCACGATGCGCACATGCCCTGCGTGCGGCCAATCAACGTCACGCAGATAGCCAGCCATCGCTGCGGTCGCGGCACCGGTTGCCGGGTCCTCGTAAACGCCGCCCGACGCAAATGCGTTGCGCGTATGCCAGCGTTGCGCCGATTCGGCCCATGCCAATGTAATCGTCACCAGGCCATGGCGACGCATCATGTCGCGGCCGGCATCGAGCGCATAGCGCATGCTGGCAAGCGCCTCACGCGAATCCAATGCGATGAACCAATGATCGGCGCCACCATGAGCTCGCGCCGGTGCGATACGTTGATCAACCTCGCTAGTCTCATAGCCAAACAACGCCAGCGCCTCAGCGAGCTCCTCGGATGACAATGGACGGCTGGACGTCGGCGGCGACTGCAAAGCGGCTGAGACGGTGTCGTCGCGCCGCTGTCCTTCTACCGTGATCGCCGCATCGTTCAAGCGCAGATTGAACACGCCGTCACCATCGCGCAGCGCAAGCGCTGCGCCCAACGCAATCGTTGCATGGCCACAAAACGGAACTTCCGACTCCGGAGAAAAATAACGGACTCGAAAACCATCGCCATCGGGTGCGGCAAAGGCCGTCTCCGAAAAACCAACGTCGGCCGCAACCGAGCGCATTGTTGGCTCATCGGGCAAGGTTGGCGCAATCAACACGCCGGCCGGATTACCGCCACTATCACCATCCGAGAATGCAGCCAGTCTTTGTACTTCCACCCGAAACTCCTGTGAATGTGCTCTGCCCGATTGTCAATGACTTGGGCCCCGCCGTATTGAGCCAATTGCATTTGTTACACTGGGCCACAACGATACCTGGCGCGACAATCAGCGCCAACAAGTTGCCGTCACCGTAGATGCGGCGTGTG
This sequence comes from Pseudomonadota bacterium, assembly GCA_038529355.1. GTDB lineage: Bacteria > Pseudomonadota > Gammaproteobacteria > Steroidobacterales > Woeseiaceae > CALBPI01. The sequence continues at coordinate 38,846 of JBCBDU010000014.1, read as the reverse complement.
TGCACATGGCACCGAGGTCGCAAACAGCTTGCTACGCGATTGGCGCAATATCGTCGCTTGTCACGAACAGCGGAGAAAAAGTATGCAACTCGGCGCATTCTCAATCAGCCTGGCGGTCAAAGACATCACCGCATCGAAGACGTTCTACGAAACCCTCGGTTTTGTTCAGTTTGGTGGCAATATCGAGCAAGGCTGGATCATGTTGCGCAATGGCGAGCATGTGATCGGTTTGTTCCAGGGTATGTTCGAAAAAAACATGCTGACGTTCAACCCCGGTTGGGACCAGCACGCCAACACGCTGGAAACCTTTGACGACGTGCGCGTGCTGCAACAGCGCGTGCAAGATGCCGGCATTGCAATCGAGCAACAGGCGGATACAGACAGCAGCGGACCGGCAAGCTTTGTCATCGTCGATCCGGACGGCAATCCGGTCCTCGTCGATCAGCACATCTAGCCAGACTCCGGCCAAATGCTCCGGTCGGCCTTTTGCTGCAACGCCCATCAGTTGAGCCGCAAACTTCGCCAAACCGTTTCATGGCAACCGACCTAGCTGCACACCTCAAGGAGGCAGCGTTTCGACCACTAACCTTACGACGGAGGAGCCAAGCCTCGCGTTATTGTGGAATATCTCAGGAAGGACGCGGTTCGAGCGCTGTCCAGAAAAACACTCCGGACGCAGTCTGCGCGCGTGTAGTTGTTGCGATTTGCACGTGGCTCACTCGCGCGCCGGTGATGTCGATCAATTGATTTGGATCGTCTCGACTCGCAACTGCCTACTCAGGCATAGGATTCGCAAAGTGACTTGCCTGCCGACGCGGTCTGGGATGTGTACATCGCCGATGACGGTTATCTGTGGGTCGCGACCGAAGGCGGACTGGTTCGCTTTGACGGGATTGAATTCACCGTTTTCAAGTGCAAACGTCACGACGCGTTCACCGTCGACGATGTGCGCCGCATAGCTGCCGCGCGCGATGGCAACCTGTGGCTGGCCACTTACGGCGGTGCGTCGTACACATCGACGGCAATACATTCAGCCGCTACGGCGACGGCGAAGGCCTCGATAACTCGGTCGCGTTCAGCGTTAAAGTGATGCTCGATGGCACCGTTTGGGCTGCGACCCTCAGCAGCGCCTGTCGTCTCGTTACGGCGTTACAAAGATATGCGAAATCATTGTGCTGCCTTCAAACACGGCTTTGTCCAGCACGTTACGCTCATCAACGAACACGAAATCGAACTGCTGATTCTCATTGACATCACGGTGCAACATCACAAGAAACCGGGTGCCGGGTGCCGGCTCAGCATCGACGCTGACCGGCACGCGCTTGCTCGTGCCAGCCGTGATGTAGGTTGCACCGGCATAAATCTCGCCCACTGGCCGACCATCCTTGAATGGATGCAATACCAACCACCCGTTGTTCGCAATGTGCACTTCACTGAATACGAAGGTGTCGCCAACTCGGCTGACATCATCGGCTCTGATCCAGTTCTGTGTGCCATCCCCAAAGGTCACTTCAGACGCAGTCGGCTCGCCATCGGGCACGGACTGACAACCTGCAATCAGTGTCACGGCCAGTGCGAACAGACTCGCAGCAATAGTACGCATAGGGATTCCTCAACGGTCAAAAATTCTAGTAACTACTCTACTATGAACAATGTGGTTACGGCAGATTAATCATGCATACCGATGACCAAACCTGTTGCCCACGCGATGCCCTTATTGCTGTTTGACGGCCAGTAAGACAGAAAACTGCGACGGCCGCTGCCCAGGCTGCCGGCCAACGATTCCGCCTGTGCAGCCGAGCTGACATTGAGCAGTCTGGCCGCCTCGAACTCAGTGATCGGCAACACACTGCATTGCTGAGGATCTTCGCCATTTTCCCAGTCAATGGTCTCCGCGAACACGGTGACAAAACGCTGACGACAGTCGCCACAGCGACGTACCTTGATGCTGAAATGTGATTCGCTGATGAGCTCGGCAACTACCGGTATTTTGAACCAGAGCGTATCCAGCAATTCAAGATCATCGGGGAAACATCGGTCGCAGCCATAGCGACCGGCGAGTATTTGTTGCTCGCTCATGCACGATCCTCGCAGGTGCGACGAACGTGCTCTGCAGGCACGCCAAGCTGCAACAGCAGATAGTCACGTAACCCGGCAGGGTACGGCTGGCGTTCAAGCGCCTCGCGCATGCAGTTCAACCACATGTCACGCTCCGGGGTCTTAATCTGCAAGTGCGAATGCACGCGAGGAATACTGATGGCGCCATATTTTTGGTGGTAGCGCTTTGGCCCACCCATCCAGCCACAGAGAAAGCGCGCGAGTTTGTCACGCGCCAACGCATCGTCCGGGTGCCAATCGTAGATCTGTCGGTATGCGGGATTGCTAGACATGATGTCGTAGAAACTGTCGACCAGATTTGCGACACCGGCTTCACCGCCGCAAGCCTGAAACGTCGCGTCCTCGTCCCCATATTTCGCGGCGTCGCTGGAAGATCCAGTCACTGATTCAATCACGTTGCTGCAACACTACTGATATCGAATGGCTACGATTTCGAATGTACGCGCCTGACCGGCGATGTCCAGCTGAATCACGTCATCAGATCGTTTGCCCAGCAACGCGCGCGCCATCGGCGAGTCAATGCTGATCCATCCTTCGCTAGGCCGCGTCTCATCCGGGCCGACGATCCGATATTCAACCTGTGCATCGTCGTCGTCGAGCAAACTGACCCAGGCACCGAAGAAGACCTTGTCGACAGCAGGTGTCTCACGAACGATATTCAGCGAGTCGGTTCGTTTGTCGAGGTAGCGAATACGTCGATCAATGCCGCCGAGTTCTTTTTTGCGATAAATGTACTCGGCATTCTCAGAGCGATCACCCTCGGCCGCGGCTGCCGACAATGCCGCAACCACATCACGGCGACGCAACCACAGTTGCTTCAACTCGCTCTGCAGCGCCTCGAAACCTTCCGGAGTGATGTACGGCGATGATGCCGGTTGTGGTGGACGCCAACGGCCCATGTGATGTCCTCACGCGATAGTACACATATCGTATACTGAACCGCATCACGCGCGCGCACGGCGTTTAGGCCAAGGACAATCCGAACATGAGCATTGTGACCGAGATCATCCGCTATGAGCACGGCGGCAAACGCTTTGCTGGCCAATTGGCGTACGACGATGCCTTGCCTCAGCCACTGCCGCTGGTGACAGTAAGCCATGCGTGGAGCGGACGCAGCGCATTTGAAGATGATAAGGCTATCGCGCTTGCGCGGCTCGGATACGCGGGGTTTTCGCTCGATGTCTACGGCGAAGATGTGCTCGGCACAACGCGCGAGGAACGCGAGGCGCTGATGCAACCGCTGCTTGCCGATCGGGCCGAGCTACTCGCGCGCCTGCGCGCTGGCGTTGCAGCCGGTGCCGCGCACGACAAAACTGACGCAGACAACGTCGCTGCCACCGGCTACTGCCTGGGCGGGTTGTGTGCGCTCGATCTTGCGCGCAGCGGCGATAACCTCAAGGGCGTCGTCAGCCTGCATGGCCTGTTCATGCCGCCGCCAGGGCCGGCGAACCCGATCAAAGCAAAAGTGTTGGTGTTGCACGGCTGGCAGGATCCGATGGCGACGCCGGATTCGGTTGTCACGCTCGGTGAGGAGCTGACTGCCGCCGGTTGCGACTGGCAATTGCACGGCTACGGGCGCGCCTTGCACAGTTTCACCAATCCGGCAGCCAACGATCCCGCATCCGGCATCGTCTACAACGCCGACGCGGAGCGCCGCAGCACGCAAGCTATGACCCATTTTCTGGCCGAAATTTTCCAACGGTGAATGCGATGACGATGACCAGCTCCCGACGAACGTTCCTGCTTGGCACGGCCAGCGCCGCATTGGCGAGCGGTTGTGCACATAAGATTCCAGCAACTGACGCCGAAGCTATCGGCGCATTCCCGACGCTGCCCGCCGGCGCCGAACTGATTGGTCCGCAGGCTGGCATTGTCCGCTTGCACAGCAATGAAAACCCCTACGGACCCGCTGCCTCGGCGCTGAAAATGGTGGAGTACGCAGGCCGCAAAGGGGCGTTCTACGCCGACCGCGCGACCGATGTGCTGACGAAAATGATTGCCGAACGCTACGACGTTGACCCCCAGCAGGTCACCTTGTCGACAGGCTCCGCTGAGGCGCTGAGCGCGGCGGCTATTGTGTACGGGCAACAGGGTCCTATCGTTGCGCCACGCCTGTTCTTCGACGCCACGGTCATGTATGCCAACCGGCTGGGTTTGGCGCAAGTCCAGCGCGCACCGATGACGGCAGCGCTTGGCATTGATTTCGCCGCGCTGGACGCCATGGTCACAACGGACACCGGTATGGTGCAACTGTGCAATCCCAACAACCCGACCGGCGTGCTCAGCGACACCAAAACACTCAAGGCCGCCGTCAAACGCATGGCAGCGAAAACCACAGTCGTTGTCGATGAGGCCTACATGGAGCTGACCGACGCTCCGCAGGGCAATTCCTGCATCGATCTGGTCCGAGCCGGTCACGACGTGATTATCTCGCGAACCTTCTCGAAGCTGTATGGCATGGCCGGCCTTCGCGTCGGCTACCTGATCTCCAGCGCAGAAGCTGCGCAAAAACTGCGCGCAGCCAAAATGTCGTGGATGTCCGGCGTCAGCCTCGCCGCAGCCATCGGCTGTCTGGATGACGATGCATTCATTCGCCGGTCACTGGCGAAAATCAACGAGGGGCGCGAAATGACCGTTGCCGCCTTGCGCGGGCTTGGCATCGAGTCGCTGCCGTCGCAGACAAACTTTGTTTACTTCAAGTCCGGCAAAAGCGCCAATGCACTGCAACAGACGTTGCGCGCCAGCAATGTGCAAATTCGCGGCCAGTACATGGATTACGACGCATGGTCGCGTGTATCGATGGGGCGCTTGCAGGATGTCGCGCGGTTCTGTCAGACACTGCCTGAAGCAATCAACGCATAGTAATCCATGCGCTTTCGAATCCTAGCAATGTGCGCCCTACTCGCTACCGCAACCATCGCGCATACTGAGCGGATCAGCACCGTCGATGCGTTCGTAACATCGCTTGGTCTTGGCCAGAATTTCTATGCCATCAGCGAGCGTACGGCGCAGCGCACGACGACCTATCAAGCCCTGATCAGCAAGGTTGGTCGGCAACAGGCAGACACACTGATCAAGCAGCATTTGCAAGCTGTTGTTGCGCAACGCCAGGCGCAATGGGACGCCAATCTGCTGACGGCTTATCGGGCACACTTTTCCGATGAACAGTTGCTTTCGATCGCCAATGAGGGTGCGCAGTCGCCACATGCAGCGCTGTTCGATGAACGTCGCGCCGCAGTCAGCGAGGACATGCAGACCATGTCGGCGGATATGTTGCTACAAACCGTGTCAGACGGGTTAAACCGCGCGCTGATGGCGACGACGGAATAATCAGCTGCGGGTCGTTGAGCGGACGCCGGTGCTATGCATCGCGACGCAACGAACAACAGGCACACAATCGGTAGGAAACGACTATGATCTCCTGGCAAGAAAAATCCAGCGTTGCGCAGTGTCCATTCGAGCAACCGCGCGAGCAGATCGACGCGAGCCTTGTCAAAATTCGTTCGCTGGGCGTCTCGACCGTCTACCTCGAACGCATCCAGACCTACCAAGGTCATTGTGTGCTGATTTTCGATCCACGTCATGTCACCCGCATCGATCAACTGTCGAAAGATGAGTGGCGATGCCTTGCCGATGACATTCACACAACCCAATTGGCGCTGATGCAGGTTTTCAAGCCCGACCACGTCAACGTCGCGAGCATCGGTCAGATGGTGCCGCACCTGCATTGGCATGTGATCCCGCGCTACGAGGACGATCCGCGCTGGGGCAGCCCAATCTGGATGACAACGCCACAGGAACAACGCGAACACCACCTGCCCGATGCACAATATGCGCAACGCGTTGCCCTGATCCAGGCGGCACTCGCCTGAGCCGGGGCCGCTGATGTAAACCAGCGACGACGCCGGTTTCTTGCTACCATGCGGCGCGGCGTTGGCATCCTCTACACGACAGCGCCCTGAACCACCGACTATTCACGCCCTAACACTGCAAGGTCACGCCATTGATCGCTGCCTCCAATGTGTCGATTCAGTTCGATGCCAAACCCCTGTTCGAAGACATTTCCGTTACGTTCGGAAACGGCAATCGCTATGGCCTGATCGGCGCCAACGGTTGCGGCAAGTCAACGTTCATGAAAATTCTGTCCGGCGCGCTGGAGCCGACCAACGGCAATGTGTCGTTGGGCCCCAACGTGCGGCTAGGCCAGCTGTCACAGGATCAGTTCGCCTATGAGGCCTATCGTGTGCTTGATGTCGTGATGATGGGTTATCAACGCTTGTGGGAAGTCACTCAAGAGCGCGAGCGAATCTACGGTCTCGCCGAGATGAGTGACGAGGATGGTATGCGTGTTGCCGACCTGGAAACCGAATATGCCGAGATGGATGGCTATTCCGCCGAATCACGCGCGGGGGAATTACTCGAAGGCGTCGGTATTCCGGTTGCGCAACATCACGGGCCGATGAGTGATATCGCGCCGGGCTGGAAGTTGCGTGTGCTGCTTGCGCAGGCGCTGTTTTCGGATCCTGACGTCCTGCTGCTCGATGAGCCTACGAACAACCTCGACATCAACACGATTCGCTGGCTCGAGGATTTTCTCGATACCCGGCAGTCGACGATGATTATCATCTCGCACGATCGCCACTTTCTGAACAGTATCTGCACGCACATTGCAGACCTCGACTACGGGCGCTTGCAAGTCTTTCCCGGCAACTACGACGACTACATGACGGCAGCGACGCAGGCGCGCGAGCGGATGTATGCCGACAATGCCAAGAAGAAAGTCAAAATCGCCGAATTGCAGAGCTTCGTCAGCCGCTTCTCCGCGAATGCGTCGAAAGCCAAGCAAGCCACATCACGCGCGAAGCAACTTGAGAAGATCGAGCTGACCGAGATCAAGCCGTCAAGCCGAGTTAGCCCCTACATCCGCTTTGAAGAAAAAAAACCACTACGCCGCGTTGCGGTTGAAGCCGATGCGATCAGCAAAGGATTCGATGACGCACCGCTGTTCGACACATTGAATCTGACGATTGAGGCTGGCAGCAAAGTCGCAGTGCTCGGTCCAAACGGCATCGGCAAGAGTACGCTGCTACGTTGCTTGCTGTCCGAGCTCGGTGTCGACAGCGGCATCGTCAAATGGTCCGAGAACGCAGACATCGGTTACTTCCCGCAGGATCCGGCGAGCGAGTTCCCAGAGGCGGTCTCATTGTTTGATTGGATGTCGCAGTGGCAGCCGAAAGGTGCCGACGAGCAGACTATCCGGGCAACGCTGGGGCGCATGCTGTTTTCCAAAGACGATAGCGCAAAGCCGGTAAACGTGGTTTCAGGCGGCGAGCAACGACGGCTCGTGTTTGGCAAGTTAGCGTTGCAATCGCCTAATGTCATGGTCATGGATGAGCCGACCAATCACCTCGACATGGAATCGATCGAAGCGCTCAACCTGGCGCTTGAGCACTACCCGGGCACATTGATCTTTGTCAGTCACGATCGCGATTTCGTATCGACACTGGCGACCCGTATCATTGAGATGACGCCTGATGGCATTATCGATTTCACGGGCAGCTACGAAGATTACTTGCGCGCGCAATATGGCGTCGGCGCGTAGCGCGAAGCGCGCCTGCTAGTACAAACCGCGCAGACCGCTAGCCCAGCAGCAAAAAGTACAAGAATACGACAACGATAATAAAACCGATGATTTGCGGCAGTACCGGCCTGCGCGGCATCACATAATTCGGCAATGTGCTGTGCGGCACCTCCGGCGCGTTTGTGCGCATGCCCGTATGGTTGGTCGACGAATGCGCATTACGCGCTTCACGCGTTTCGCGGTCTGGTTCCGGGTGACTGGTATGTGGCGAGCGTGCAAGCTGCTCCACGACGGCCTTGGCCGCTTTCAGGCTCAACCCGTGTTCGGCGCGCAGCGTCTTGATAGCAGCAATCATATGGCCGGCGCGAATCTGGCGCATGACATTTTCAGAAATAGCTTTGGAATCCATACGGATACTCCGTGACGCGACTACCTGCTCGCATCAATGATAGTGAACTTGACGCGTGACGCCAATGCCGCCAATCCTACCGCAGCGCGAAACGATACGCTGCGCTGCCGATCACGCAATTAACGTCAAAATCGTCCGGATCAGTAACACAAACAACGCAAGACTGGCTGCGGCAAACACAAAAAATCTGGTGACAACCTGGCTGGCGAAAATTTGCGCGAACGAGTGCAGCACTCGCAGGCCGACATACGTCCAGCCGATCAACCAGCTGGTCGCATCGCCACCTGTCGTCAACGCAATGAAAAACATCAGCGCGTAGAACAACGTTGGCTGCTCATGCAGGTGATTGTAGTTATCGGTAATCGACAACACCCGCGATGGCAACTTCGCCTTCCAGTCACCGCTGGGATGGCGCGCTTTGTTGGGATGTATGCGCGCGGCCGTCAGCGCCGGTATTCGCGTGATGTACAACCAGAACCACATGACTGCCGTCCATGTGATCAGCGCCAAAACTGGCAGAAGAAACTGTGTCATCGACATCGGGTTGCCCTTTTTCGCGTTCGTTTAAGCCCCGCGTCAGCGCGGCGAGATGACATGCTGTTCCATCAATTTCAGCACGCGCCGATATTCATCCAGCCACGAATTGGCATGCGTGAAGCCATGCGGGTCTAACGGATACACAGCAAGCTCAAAGTTCTTCTTTTGCAACTCGATCAGTTTCTGCACGAGCAACACCGAATCTTGGAAGAATACGTTGTCATCCTGCATGCCAGCCGCTATCAGCAGCGGGCTCTGCAGCCCCTGCGCAAAGTAGATCGGTGAGCTCTTTTCGAATGCCTGTGGGTCAAGCAACGGCGTATTCAAAATGTTTGATGTGTAACCGTGATTGTAGTGCGCCCAATCGACAACAGGTCGCAATGCAGCGCCGGCAGCAAACAGATCGGGATCGCGGAACAACGCCATGAATGTCATAAATCCGCCATACGAGCCACCGTATACGCCGACGCGATCTGGATCGACGTTGTAACGATCAACCAGCCACTGCACGCCGTCCTGGAAGTCTTCAAGCTCCGGATGCCCCATTTGCTGGTAGATTGCGGTGCGCCAATCGCGCCCGTAACCTTTCGACGCTCGGTAGTCCATATCGATGCCAATAACGCCGCGTTCGGCCAGCAACGTGTGGAACATGAACTCGCGAAAGTAGTACGGCCAACCCGCGTGAGCGTTCTGCGTGTACCCTGCACCGTGCACGAACATCACAGCCGGATAGCGTTTGTTCGGGTCGTAGTCGCGTGGCAAATACAATTTCGTGTAGATCGGTCGGTCGACGTGACTGGAGGGCACCTCGACGATTTGTGGGATCACCCAGTCATAGGCCTTGTACGTATCAGTACGCGTATCCGTCAACTGCATAACCTTGGCATTCGCGATCTCGACATGAAACAAATCCGGATGCTTGTCGAATTCCGAATGCAGTACCGCCAGATGCTGGCTATCGGGTGATAGCTCAAAGAAATTCACACCGCCAAGCGCCGTAAGCTGAGCGATATCACCACCGTCGACGGGTACCGAAAAGATTTCCCAAGTACTCGGATGTACCTTGTTGCTGCGGAACACCAGCGAGCGCCCATCACCGGCGAGCTGCACATCGGACACAACAAACTCGCCTTTCGTCAACGCACGATGACGACGTGACTGCAGACGCTTTGTGTACAGTTGCGAGTGGCCGGATTCCTCAGACAACAACCACAGTCCGCTGCCATCCGGTAGCCAACCAAAATCATTGTGCGCATAGTTAATCCAGGCCGGATCGGTCAGTCGATGCTGCGTATCGAAACCCGGCGATTCGTCGGTTGTATCGACGGTGACAATCCAGCGATCCTTGTTGTCAGCGCTGAACAGTTGCAGCGCAGCATAACGTCCATCGAGCGACCAATCGCTGCCATACATGTAGACGCCGCGTTGCTCGGGCGCCTCTAGCGCTTTTTCAACGGCGGCCTTGTCCGCACCGCGTTCGGTATGCCAGGCCAATGCCGACTTGCGCAGCGCTGCCAGCGGGTCCTCGTCGATGCCGGGCAGCGAATCGAGCGACAGCTGTGTTGCCGTGTTCGCGGCGATATCGATCAGCCAGGCGGTGTGCGGTGGCGGTACGTTGCGCCCGACTCGCGAACGCAGCTCGCGCGTACTGGTATAGCCACTGGTTGTCACGTAGTTCGGCATGACGCCCTTCTTGCCAGCATCGGCATCGGCTGCCTGCGTGATCAGGATCAAGTGCTTCGCATTCGGCGACAGACTCTGGGCGACGCGCTTGAAGCCTTTGCCGAGATACAGCGGCAGCGGCGCACGACCGGGGCGCTGCCTTTGTTGTTCGGCCGAGTGCTCGCGCACGGCATCTTGCTGGCGCGCATCTTCATACACATCGACGTACAGGCGCTGCTGGTTCGCGCTTAGCGTATCGAAACCCTCATCTGCATGCGGGTCATCAGCGAAACGCAGATCGAGCAATTGCGTAACGCGGCCGGAGCTCAGATCGTGATGAAAATACTGATCGCCTTTGCGATAGGTGACTGCCTGCTCAGCGGCAACAAACTGCGCGTCGCTTGCCGGCGCTGCGGTTGCTGTCAGTTGGCGCACCTTCCCTGCCGGCAGTGCGCGCACAAAAACATCGCCATGGCTGACCCAGACAACCGCATCACGCGCCTGATTGTAGGCACGGCTGCCGTTCGCCGTAGCCGGAGCGGACGCGCCGTCGATCGCGTCGATCGCCTGTGAATTGATCGAGACACGAAAATGGTCGCGAATCTGTTCGCCAGCGCGTTTTTGTTGGTAGTGGACGTATTGCCCGTCGTCACTCCAGAATGGCTCTTCTGGTTGATTGCCGATCCAATCTGGATCGGCCATGATCGTCTCGAGCGTTACTGGCTCGCCGGCCTGCACAAGACCGCTCGCAAGCATCGCAGCAAAAAAAACACGGGTTAGAATCATGAGCGCACCTAAGCGTTAGCCAGCGCACATGGTAGCAGGCAACACCGTGACTACGGCACCCGCATTCGGTAGCGCACGGAGAAGAACGTCTCGCCGCCGCCACTGGCTGGCTGCATCGCGCCGCCGGGATTGATACGCAGGAATGTAACGGCAGGGTCGCCACCATTGGCGTCGGCGACCGGCACGTACGTGTAATCGACACCATCAATCGAAAAATCAATGTCATCGGTCGTGCTGTTCAGCCCACCGAAACTCAAATTCAGACCGCTCGCGCTACTGCCCGGCCCATCAATAAACTGCACCGGACCGCTGCCAGGTGCCGTATCAATCACGAGCAACTGCAATTGCGCAGGTAACGCATCGGTGATGATCAGCGAATCCAGATCGACGGTACCGGCGCCACCGTTCACGACCCGGATCTCATACTCGACAATCGCGCCCGGAATCGCGAACGGATTACTCACACCATTCACCGGGTCGGACACCGTGACAACCGTTTTGAACACTGTCAGTTCCGGGCTTGCGAATAGCTCTTGCGTACCCAATACGATCACCGGTTCGGGCTCGACATAGCGACGCACCAGAATGTTGCGCAAACGCGCCTGATCCTGGGCCGTCATGACGGCCACAAAACCGCGACCAGTCACGTTCTGATTGTCGGCGCCGCTGGCTATCAGATTGGTGGTGTCCGGGTAACCCAAAGCCGCCCAGAAGGTGCTGTTGTCCTCATCCCAAAACCGCAATTGCGTCGGACCGCCGCCGAAAGCGCCCAATGCTTGCCGTCGCCACTGGTCCGCCACGATATCGGGCGGGTTGACCGGCGGGGTTACGGCAATCTGGTTACGTTGCCGGCGCATGATTGCACCATCATGCGTATAGCCGTTCGCATTCCCGCAACCCGATTGCGGAAACTCACCACGATTGGTGGTGTAGTAGTGATTCGATTGCTCACTGCCGCCGCTGCCGGACTGGATAATGCCTCGCACGAGCACACCGCTGGTCATATTGATGGGAAAGCAATCGGTGTGGAAAAACTCGGCCTCGATGTAAACATCACGCTCATCGACCGCCAGCCGATAACCACTGGTGAAATTATCGCCCGTTGAATAGGTGTAATAGCCGGCCGGGTTATACGCCAACGAGTTGTCCCAGCCGTTGCCGTGAAAATTGTCCACCCGGCCACGGATGTAGCTGCCGCTGCGGTTTACGCTGGCATCATCAAACCACAGGTAAACATTGCTGGTGCCCAACGGCGGGGGCGCCGCAGCTGAGCTATTGCCGTAGTAAATATAGAAATCGTCATCGGTAGCCCCGACGCCCAGCGCAACTGGCGAGCGAAATCGAATGTCGGTTTGTGGTGTGTTGCAACCCAGCACGTGGCGATCGAGTTCCTGCCAGCCCGCACCGGTGAAATACGCCACGCGAAGATCATTGCAGTCGTTGCGCATTTGGCCGCTGTTGATCAGCAACTGCGTGTCCAAACCAATGCTGCGCAGCGTGTAGCCGCTATAGCCGCGATCCGGCACGTTTGCGCCAGTCGTGACGGCTGCGTTTTGCCGGTACAGGTAATCGGTGTCCCACCATTCGCTGGTCACCGCCGTCACCGGCGAGCTGACAAACGCTGCAAGCAATATCGCTGATTTTCTTCCGACCATGGTCGCAAATTAAGCGCACGCGCCTGTGATTGCAAAACCTCGGCGTCATTTTGTGTTAAACCAACGCTCGGAATCGCCAATTTTGGCGCAACACGCGAGGGGGATCGCATGGCTGGCAAACACGACGACACCACAACACTGCAATGGCACGCTGTAGCGGCTGCGGACAGTCTGCCGGCCGGGCGCGTTACCACAGTCACCGCCGGCACCCGGTCGATGGCACTGACGCATATCGATGGCGCATTTTTCGCCATGGACAATCATTGTCCTCACCAGGGCGGACCGCTCGGCGAAGGCTCTATCGAGTCTGGCATTGACGGTCAGTGCTGGCTGCGCTGTCCATGGCACGGTTGGGACTTCGACCCGAAGACCGGCAAATCGCCGGGTGCGTTTGAGGATGAAGGGCAGCAAACTTTTCCGGTTGAAGTGCGCGAGGGCCAGATTTTCGTCGGTCTGGCACCAGAGCCTGCACATCGCACAACGGTCACCGATCTGATGGCCGAGACGATGGTCAACTGGGGGATCACCAGCGTGTTCGGCATGGTGGGGCACTCCAATCTGGGGCTCGCCGATGCACTGCGCCGGCAAACGGCCCAAGGCAAACTCCATTACTACGGCATCCGCCACGAGGGCGCTGCGGCGTTTGCGTGTTCGGGCTACGCGAAACTGACCGGAGAGCCAGCGGCGTGCCTGACCATTGCCGGCCCAGGCGCAACGAATCTGCTCACCGGATTGTGGGACGCAAAAGTCGATCGAGCGCCCGTTCTGGCGCTGACCGGGCAGGTTGATGTGCAGGTACTGGGTCCGGGAGCTTTTCAAGAAGTCGATCTCGCGGCGGCGTTCGAACCCGTCACGACGTTCAGCCAGACCGTGTTGCACACGTCGCGCCACGCAGAGTTGATGACACTTGCCTGCAAGAACGCCATCGTCGAACGTGACGTCGCACATTTAATCTTTCCCGACGACGTCCAGACACTGCCGGCCGATACGCAAGCCACCGCATCGGGCCCGCAGGGGCGGATTGCAACCGACACGATCGCACCGGATCCGGCAACGCTGCAAGCGGCCGTGGCGATGCTTGCGGATGCTCGGCGTCCGGTATTTATTGTCGGCTATGGCGCGCGCGAGCGCATGGATGACATCATCGCGCTGGCGGAGCAGCTTCATGCGCCGGTAATGACTACCTTCAAGGCCAAAGGTCAGATCGCCGATGCGCACCCGCTCGCCGCCGGCGTGCTTGGTCGCTCCGGTACACCGGTCGCGAGTTGGTTCATGAACGAATGCGACCTGATGATCGCGTTCGGCGCATCGTTTTCAAACCACACCGGCATCACGCCGAAAAAACCGATCATTCAGGTCGATTTCGATCGCATGATGCTCGGTAAGTTTCATCCGGTCGCGGTGCCCGTCTGGGCAGAAGTTGGCGTTGCGGCGACAATGATGCGCGAAGCACTCAACGGAGCCACATCCGCACAGGATCAACGCGCCGAAGTCGCCGCTCGATGGGACATCTGGCGGGCGGAAAAAGCCAGCCGCCGGAATGACTCGCAAGGCAACGGCCTGAATTCGGCTGTGTTGTTTGAAGCCCTCAGTCATGCGATCCCGGAAGACGCTGTCATCGCTGTCGATGTCGGCAACAACACCTACTCGTTCGGCCGCTATTTCGAGTGCAAGTCACAGCGCATCCTGATGTCCGGCTACCTCGGGTCTATCGGATTCTCATTCCCCGCCGCCATCGGCGCGTGGGCGGCGACACAGGACAAACCGGCCTTCAAAGGTCGCAAGGTCGTGTCCATCAGCGGCGACGGCGGCTTCGGTCAATATCTGGGCGACTTCACAACAGCTGTGAAGTACAACATGAACATCACCCACGTGTTGCTCAACAACGCCGAGCTCGGCAAGATTTCAAAAGAGCAAAAAGCCGGCGAATGGCCGGTTTGGGAAACCAGCCTGAAGAATCCGAGCTTTGCCGCCTTCGCCAACCTGTGTGGCGGCAAGGGCTTCAAAGTCACCACACCGGAGACGTTGCAAGCAACGCTTGAACAGGCGCTAGTTCATAACGGACCCGCTTTGGTCGAAGTGATGACCGACGTCGATCTGATCTAGACCCAAAGCGCGTATTTCAGGCAGCAAGCTCAGCGATCATTTTCTGCAGGTTAGCCATCGCCGGCATCATGTAGCTGCGCATGCGTTGCACGATTGCCTGTTTTTGTTCGTCCTGCTTACCGACACTGGCGACAAGCTGACTGAATCCGTCCAGCCGATTGCCACGCAGCCATTGGCGCAGCTCCTTGTCTTGCGACCAACGGTACTGGTTCATCATGAACGCAGCCGTCATGCGCGGCCAGTCCGCGACGTGGTTCGGCAACGGCACAACCTGACACAACTCTTGCTTCACCCCATCGTCATCATAGGCCGCCTCGACGTGCGCAATAAATGCGGCGCTGAACACCGGCTGATAGCTGCGCACGGTCTGCGGGGTGATGACATCACCATCGAATACCGGCTTGATTTCGAGGTTGGTGATCGCACTGGCCGAGCAATCGATATGTAACTGATCCGGGCCGGTCGGAATTTCGCCCTGTGCAAGCACAATACGATCATGCTCAATCGCACTGACCCGACCCAATCGCACGATATTCTTAATGCGGCGCAGTGCGGCGAGTTCCAGCTCGCTGATCGTTGCGCCATGGAACATGGTAGGTTGCACCGACGGATCGATACGCACCATGACTTCGGCACGCTCTAGGCGTGCGAACAGATCATCCAGATCACTGGCCTCGGCGATCGCCTGCATCTGATCGGCCTGCGCGCCAATCGTATAGTCGAAAAACTCCGGCGCGGACTGCGTGTTGCGGCGATTAATGAGCCACGCATCACGCGACATGATCCAGCGAATGGCATCCGGATCGACGCCGCGCTCGAGTAACCACAAACAGGCATCAATACCTGTCTTGCCACCACCAATCACAACATAACCGGCTGGTGGGGTACCCATGCGCGGCAAATCGTTCAGCGGCATGAAGCGCACGCCATCGGCAACGGTGAAACTGGGCGTATGCGTCGACGGCACGGTCGTGTTCAGGTAGCTGCAATCGACCGTCTTGCGTTGAACATCGACGCTAAATTGCTCGCCCGTCGTCAACGAATGAAACCTGCCGTCACCGGTGTACTCACTCATCGGGAAGTAACGCACGCGGCCGGAAGGCAGGAATTTATCGCGCATCACATCATCGAAATACGCACGCACCGCAGCACCCGACGCAAGCTCGCCGAGACCTTTGTTGAGTCCGACCGTATCGTTGCGACCGCGACTCAGTTCGCGCGAACTGACGCCGTAAAATGACGACGGTTGGTGCAACGTGACAAACGGATAGGCATCGTTCCAGTGTCCACCGGGCTGGTCATGTCTGTCGACCAACACGATGTCGGCATCAGTTTCATCGAGCAAAATATCAGCAAAAGCCATGCCGACAGCACCGCTGCCAACGATCAGGTAATCGGTTTCCAGAGTCTGCACAATGCTCGCCTTGTTTGCTGTTAAACCAGACTGCAAGTGTAGCGCAATATGCTGCACGAGCACGTAGACTGGAGCAAACGACACGCGAGTAGCAACATGTCCCAACCGCTGAATACTCTGATCACCGGCGCCTCGGCAGGCATCGGGCAACACATCGCCGAAGCATTTGCCGAACAGGGGCACAACCTGGTGCTCGTCGCACGCAGCGAGGCAGCCTTGCAAGAGCATGCCGAACGGCTGCGCGCGGCCTACGGTATCGACGTGATCGTCCACGCCACCGATCTGACCAAGGCAAACGCCGCGCAAACACTTGGCAAAGCACTCAGTCAGCAACCTATCGACGTGTTGGTCAACAATGCCGGCTCACTGACATCCGGTAGCTTCAAGCACATGGATGAGGCCGCCATCGCGAACATGCTGACGCTGAACATCGTGGCATTAACGGCTTTGTGTCGCACGTTCATACCGCCGATGGTCGAGCGCGGTTCGGGCAAGGTGCTAAACATTGCATCCGTGGCGGCCTTCCAACCGCTACCAAGCCTTGCGGTCTATGCCGCCACCAAAGCCTATGTGTTGTCATTCAGCGAATCACTCTCGCTGGAACTGGCTAAAAAGAACGTCACCGTGACCGCCGTTTGCCCCGGCTACACCGACACCAACATGTTGCGTGGACCAATCGCAGCCGGCAAAGCGGTGATCCCCGAAATCGCGGTGCTCAAACCGGAACGCGTCGCCGCCGACGCTTACGAAGCCTGCATGCGCGGTGATCCTGTCAAAGTGCCCGGCATTGCCTACGCGGCGCTAACGACGTCGATGCGAATGATGCCGAAGTGGCTTTCGCGCCGCGTCACCGCGCTGGGGACTAACGTCAAGCGATAGCCGGATCGGCTGCGCCACCCACGAATGGGTAGCGCTTGCGATGGATGAACACCAGCGCAACGAGGCAACTCCACGCCAGCACCGCCATGACGAACAACGCAGGTTCGCCGCCTTCCGCAGCGCCCGGGAACTCAACCGAAACGCCCAGTGGCGTGAATAAGTGGAAGAAAATAGCGCCCGATAGCACGCCTGCGCCGATCAATGCGCCCCAGTGGCGCGTGGCAGGTATCAGCAGCAGGATGCTTGCGACCAGCTCGACCGAACCGACACCGTAAGCACCAAATTTTGCGAACGGCTCGGCAATCGCGGTCAGACCAATGCTGCCAAACCACGCACCAAGCGTATCAAATATGTACACCGTCTCTGCGGCACCGCTGAACTTGAACGGCAGCGATTGCAGGAACACAAAAACAGGGAACAGGAACAGAATCCACGGAAGAAATTTTTTCATGACCTAAAG
Source organism: Pseudomonadota bacterium (assembly GCA_038529355.1). Taxonomy (GTDB): domain Bacteria; phylum Pseudomonadota; class Gammaproteobacteria; order Steroidobacterales; family Woeseiaceae; genus CALBPI01. The sequence continues at coordinate 21,239 of JBCBDU010000014.1, read as the reverse complement.
CCTCTTTGTATGGGTTCAGCGCAGTGCGCTTTGAATCTTACACTGCGGTGAACACAGGAATAACGCCTAACAAGACCGCAGGGTGCGCCGTTTTATTCCAGCGTATGAACAATTGATCGATCCAATCGACCTATCGCCTCCATAGACTGCACCAATTTACTCGGGCACGGCATCAAAAAGCTGTTCGGCAAGATACGTGAACTCCAATGCGGTCCGCCGTGCGCGCGCTTTCTGGTCCGCTGCTGCCGAGTGCCCCCCATCAATGTTCTCGTAGTACAGGAACGGTTTTTCGGCCGCCTGAAACTTGTGTGCCATCTTGCGCGCGTGCGCCGGATGCACGCGGTCGTCTTTCGTCGATGTGACGAACAATGGCGTCGGGTAATCCGCGTCATCATCAAAATTGTGATACGGCGAAATCGTCTCAAGGAAGGCGCGCTCTTCCGGCACATCGGGACTGCCATACTCATCCACCCACGAGGCACCCGCCAGCAGTGTGTGGTAGCGCAACATATCGAGCAACGGCACCTGGATGACCACCGCGTTCCACAGATCCGGTCGTTGCGTGATCATGACGCCCATCAACAAGCCGCCATTGGAGCCACCCATGATGCCCAGATGATCGCTGCTGGTAATACGACGGCTAATCAAGTCTTCACCGACAGCAATAAAGTCGTCGTAGACGCGCTGCCGGTTGCCTTTCAGACCTGCCTGATGCCAGGCCGGACCGAACTCACCACCACCGCGAATGTTAGCCAGCACATACGCACCGCCGCGCTCGAGCCACATCTTGCCAATGCCACCGGAGTAAGTAGGTCCCAGTGAAATCTCGAAACCGCCGTAGCCGTAGAGCAGTGTTGGCGTTGAACCATCCATCGGCAGATCATCGCGGTGGACGATGAAGTACGGCACGCGCGTACCATCTTTCGACATCGCCTCGAATTGTTGCACTGCCAGACCGTTGGTATCGAAGCGCGCCGGTAATGCCTTGATCGGCGTCAGCGATTCGTCTTCGGTATCGTAGCGATACAGACTGTCCGGCGTCAGGAAACCCTCATAGTTCAGGAAGACCGTTTGCGAATCCTTGTCGGCAAAATAGATGCTGGCTTTGCCCGTCCCAGGCAGCGCAATGTCCTCGCTCGTCCAACCATCGTCACCACGCTGCAGCTTCAGCAGCTTGCTGACCACGTTGTCATTGATTGACAACAATGCAGCACCGTCCGCGACAGCGACTCCGTTAACAGCCTGGCGCTCGTTGGCACGGAACACAAGTTCAACCTCGGGCAATTCACCCGTTTCGATAAACGTTTGCATATCAAACGCCAGCAAATCGCCGGACTTAAAACTCAGTGCCTGCCCCGGCACGTCCCAGTCCTGCTGCAGCGTCACGAACTGCAAACGGCCATACAAATCGCCCATCGTGGATTTTACCGGCAACGGAATTTGCACGACGTCGTCACCGTTCGCCCAGAACATCTTGCGGGTAAAGAACGTATCGGCTTCGACAACACCGTAGATGCGTCTTCCATCGTCCATTGCCTGTGACCACGGCCACGTGCCGACGTCTGTTTTGTCGCCGGTGAACAGCTCGACCGCTTTCTCAAGCGGCGTACCACGACGCCAGATGCGTACGCTTGCCGGATAGCCGGACTCGGTCAACGTGCTGCCGTCACCACCCCAATCGGTGCCGATCGCCAGTGTATCGGCATCAATCCATGCAGTGCCCTGCTTCGCTTCGGGGGTCACAAACCCGTCAGCAACAAACTTCTTACTGGCCAGATCAAACTCACGCACAACGACCGCGTCTTTGCCGCCGTCGGACAAAGAGATCAAACACAGACTATGATCGCGCCCGGACACCCGCAAACAGTCGACGCCTTTGTAGACCCAGTTCTTGTCTTCGGTTTTTGACAGTGCATCAATGTCGAGCACCGTTTCCCAATCGGGAGTGTCGGTCTGGTAGCTGGCAAGCGTTGTACGACGCCACACACCGCGCACATGCGTCGTGTCTTGCCAGAAGTTGTACACCAGACCATCGCGAATCGAGCTATACGGGATACGCTCATCCGACGTTAACACCTCGGTCGCCTTGGCAAGGTTGTCCTGATACAGCGCGCTGTCCGTCAGCTCGCCAAGCGAGCGTTCGTTCTGCTCGCGCACCCATGCCAGCGCCTTGTCACCCTCAACTTCCTCAAGCCAAAGGTACGGATCATTGCTTTCGCTGGTTTGGGTCATCGGCTCATTGGCTCCGGTAGTTTGGTTATTGGACGCATCCGTTGGATCGGCGTGCTTGGAACAGGCGGCCACGACAGCCACTGCGAACAGAACAAACAATAAGCGATACATGTCGTACTCCGGCGTTGCGATGAACACTGAGTATACGCAACGTGCCCGGCAACAGCAGCGGGCAATTATTGCGCGCCAGGCACCAGGTCTTTGCGGATCAGGAAACCGAAACCTTCGAACTCGTAGGTCACGGCATCGTCCCATGCAGGCACCGGCTGCATCCCGCCTGCCATCATCTGCTCGAACGCAGCGACGGCTTGTGTCAGTCGCGCTGGTGTAACCCAAGGCGTGTTGTGCGCGGGCAGCAGAGCGCGTAAATCGGGCACCAGTGCCGCCAGTCGCTGCAATGACGCATAGTAAGCGTCCGTATCCGTCTCGGGCGCAAACAACCAGATCGGTCCTGCGTAAAAGCTATCGCCGGTCCAGAGCAAACCGCTGCCCGGCTCATGCAGTGCAATCGAATCGTCGGTATGGCCGGGGATCAACAACACATGGAACTCACGCGCACCGATATCGATCACGTCGCCGTCTGCAATGGCTCGAACAGCCGTGAATGGCTCGATGCGATGCCTGCTTGCATCAACCCCGGCCGGCAACCCACGGCACAGCGCTGCCTCCGACACTTCGGCAAGCACACTCTCATCAGCGACGCCGTGCGCGCGGGTGCGCGAAAACGCTGTGTCCACGCTGGCGATATCGGAAAATTGATGGTTGCCACCGATGTGGTCGATGTGGCTGTGCGAATTGATCACGGTCACCGGCAGTGATGTCAGCCGGTCCACCACAGCTGCAATGTCACCGATGCCATTGCCGGTATCGAACAGCAAACTGCGCTCGGCACCGATCATCAAATACGAGATCACTTCCTGCCACTGCCACGGCTCGTAAATGGCGAACGTCGCCGGCGCGACTTCATAGACCTCAAACCAGTCGTCACTGGCCGGATGGCGCGGCCAGGCCGCATACTCCGGTCGCGGCAAGCGGTCACAAAAACTGGCCAGCGCTGACTCGCTTTGCGGCACGTGATGCTGGCACGCGGCAAGCAATGCAGCCGCGCAGACAACCCACGCGCGCATCAAGCGGCACCTTTGTCACGCAGAAACGTCGCAATGTCGCGCACGGTGGGTACGTCAAACAAATCACTGATATCCAGCATGCCCGGATACTTTTCATCAATGCCAAGCACGATCTCGGACAACGTCAACGAGCTCACACCGACCTCAAACAGATTGTCGTCCGGGCCAATCGCTACACCGGCCGAAAACTCGTTGCATATCGCCAGCAAGCCGGCCAGCAAGGCGTCCGTCTCTTCGGCAACCGGGGCAGCGTCAGAGGCCGGCATCAGCACGGCAATTGCTTGCGCATAGTCTCCGGCAATGAACTCATCGACGAGTAACCGCCGCTGAACTTTGCCGCTGGTCGTCTTCGGAATACGACTAACTGGAACAACGTGATCCACTTCGATACCGGCTGCCTCACCCAGACGTTGCCGGATTTGCACTGCCAGCGGTGCAATATCCTGCGGCTCACCGCGATGCAGTACAAACACGAGTAAGGACTCGGTGTCGTTCGCGGCATCAACGCCGGCACCGGCGACGACAACCTTACCAAGCTCCAATCCGTCGATCTGCTCGAGCATCATCTCAAGATCATGCGGATAGTAGTTCTGACCGTTCAGAATGATTAAGTCTTTTTGCCGACCGGTAATGAACAAGTCCTGATCGACGAACATGCCGCAGTCACCGGTGCGCAGCCAGTGATCGTCGGTAAACAGCCCGGCCGTCGTCTGCGGATCACGATAGATACGTTCGGTTATGCTACCGCCGCGCAACTGAATGTGCCCGACGACCCGATCGCCAACCATTGCATCCGCATCATCCACAATACGAATCTCGACATCGCGAATCGCACGACCGACATTGACGAACTGCACTGCATCCGGATGTTCAGGCACGACCGTGCGAGACTGCTCTGCGATCGCCAGGTGATGTCGATCGACACTGATCGCCTGGTAGGGCGTGCCCGGCGTACCCATCGACACGCCAACGGTTGCCTCGGCCATGCCGTAAACGGGGAACATAGTCTCCCGGCGCAACCCGTATGGCGCCAACGCGTCCAGAAAGCGCTCGCACAAATCCACCGAGATCGGTTCGGCGCCATTCAGGATCAACTTGACGTTCGACAAGTCAATGCCGTCGGGTAACCCCTTGCGCTCATACAGTTTCAGGAAGTGCTTGTAACCGAAATTAGGCGAACACAATTGCGTTGCGCGCAGCTCACTGGCCTTGATCATCCACAGCAATGGCCGGCGCACAAACGCTGACGTATCCATGATTGCGTGATCCATGCCGGCAGCGAGCACGCTCAGGTGATAGCCAATCAACCCCATGTCGTGGGTCAGTGGCATCCAGCTCAACGCACGATCCTGTGCGTGCCAGCCCGCACCGTCGACGATCGCGCGAATGTTGGTGCACACGTTGGCATGGGTCAGGCACACACCCTTCGGATCGCCGGTTGAACCCGATGAGTACTGAATGAATGCGATATCGTCACTACCGGGCGTGGCTAGCTGACCGGCCAGTGCGCCGGCATGCGTATCCGTAAGCAGTGTTCGGTTCGCCAGCAATTCGGCCATCGTTGCGTTGTCATGCGCTTTGGCAAAATCAATAAGTCGAGCCTGCAAATCCGGCTCGGTCAGCAATTGTGGTCGCGCTAGTTGCGAGAGGATTCTGAACAATTTGAACCGGTGTTCATCCGAGATGCCCACAGCAACCGGCACCGGCACAATGCCGCCGAGCACCGCAGCCCAGAACGCGACTGCAAACTGACGATTGGATTTGGTGAAAATCACCAATTCATCGCCCGGCTGCATGCCACGCTGTTGCAATACATGTAACAACGCCATCGCAGCGTCATACAATTGCTTGGTTGAAAGCTCACTGACGTCTTTTTCGCCGTCGATAAAGCGGATCTGCTGGTCGCGCATGCGCGCGTCCAACAACACATCACTGAGCGTGTCGTAGCGTTTCAACTCGAAGTCTCCCTTCGCTCGGGTTTGAGATAGATATCGCCTTGTGCACGCAAGTTGATCGCGTATTCGCAGGCCGGTTCGGCGTCGCTGATGCGACGCAGCGAAAACTGCGGCAACAACGTCAGGATGTGCATCTTCATTTCCAGAAACGAAAAGTACTCACCGATACACCGGCGTGGCCCCAGCGAAAATGGAAAAAATGCTGCCGGCGCACCGCTGCCAGTCTCGCGCTCAAAACGCGCCGGGTCAAACGCCGCCGGCTTTGACCAGTGTCGCGTGTCGCGGTGCACCAGATAGGGCGACAGATAGATATCGGTACCCTCGGCAATCGCAAAGTCGCCCAGCACCTCACCCGCCAGTGCCTGACGCGTAAACAACCAGACGGGCGGATACAACCGCAGCGTCTCTTCCAGTACATATTGGGTATAGCGCATCGCTGTCGCCGCGTCTGAATCGGATGCGGCCTCACCGTCACGGACACGCGCAATCTCTTCGAGCAATCCACGTTCGACGTCGGCATGTCCGGCCACCAGATACCACATCCAGTTCAGCGTATTCGCCGACGTTTCGAAACCGGCGACGATCAGCGTAATCATCTCGTCGAGCAACTGCTTGTCGGAAAACGGCTCACCATTTTTGTCAGTCGCAGCGAGATACGCATTGAGAAAATCATCGTCGTCCGACGGTTGGCTGCGGCGGCGCTCAATCAACGCGAGTATCCATGCGCGCAGCTCGCGTACGCGCTTGACCATTTCCAGGTCACGAGCGGCGTGTGGTGCCAAAAACGCGAACAGCCCGTCCTCGGCAACAGCCGTTTGCGGATCAACATCATTGCCAAAAATGCTGATCAGGATCAGCTCCAGCGCAAAGTCGCTGGTCTCGCGCGTAACGTTTAGCAGCTCGCCGGCGTCAGCAACCGCCGCCCAGCGAGCAATACGTCGGTGGGCGCACTCGCGCATGTGGGCTGTCAATCGGTGAATCAGGCGCGGCTTGAACGCCGGCTGGATCATTGTGCGCGAGCGCCGCCACGTATCGCCGTCGCTGACGATCAGGCCATTACCCAGCAGCATCTTGACCCGCTCAAAACCGCGCCCCTTGCGATATTGGCCGTGCTTGCGCACCAGCACCTGACGAATCAGCGCCGGATCGCTGACCAACACCGCGTGGCGATCGTTCGGTTGCGGGATATGCGCAATGTCACCAAATGCATCAGACACCTGACGCAACGCATCGAGCGTCGCTTCATTGATGCCGAGCGGGATCGTCTGCTGCGGCCCGGGCGGCCATGTGGCTGGCTGTGACATACAGGCTCGTCAGCCCGGTTGGCGCAAGTTCAACATAGCTCTGTATTCTACATTGACCACCATTGACCTGATACCGCAAACTTTGCGGTTGAAGCGGCTTACCACGGCACACTGAGACTTCATGAGCAGCAACGACAACGATGAGCGCCTGAGTCGCCGCAGCAGCGCCTCGCACAGAACACTAACGCCACTGCGTCGCCTGTACTTCTTTCTCGGCATGCCAGTGCTGCGCGGTATCCTGAAGCTACTGGTCGCCAGTTATCGTTATCAGCCGATGATCGGCACTGAGCACCTGCAAGCGTTTCGCGACGGCGCAATGCCATCGGCGCCGTGCTACTGGCACCAACATCATATTTTGTGCTCCACCGAAATCCGCCGATGGATTCGCGATGGCTTCAAGCCCTGTTACCTGATTTCGGGCTCCGTTGATGGCGACGTGCCGGAACGTATCGCCAGGGCGTGGGGCGCTGAGGTGATTCGCGGCTCGGCGAACCAGAGCGGCGCGCTGGCGTTGCGTGACATGCAACAGATGATGCGCAGCGGCCACTCGATTGTAACGACAGCCGACGGCCCTCGCGGACCGCAATACGAATTCAAGGCGGGTGCGATCATGATGGCACGCATCGGCGGTGTGCCGATCCTGCCGATGGCAGCGGCGGCCGATCGAGCCTGGTACCTGCGCCGCTGGGATAAATTCATGATTCCGAAGCCGTTCGCTCGCGTCGTGATTGGTATCGGGCCGCCACAGCATATCGATAAATCCGTCAGCCTGGACCAAATAGAGCCGTACCGTGAGCGCGTTCAGGCTGCAGTCATGTCGGTTATGCAATCCTGCGAGCAATCGCTGAAGGAGCGATAACGCATGAACAGACATTTCAGATTTGCCGCACGCCTAAGTGCTGCCATTGTGCTTGGCCTGTGTTCGCTGGTTGCCGGTGCACAAACGCTGATCGCGCACGAGGCCACCTACAAGATCAAGGCAGGTTTTGCGCGTGGCGAGTTGACGACGCGCCTGAGTCGCGATGGCGATACCTGGGTTGCGCGCCATGTCGCGACGCCGCGCGGCCTCGCCGGCCTCGTGACCGGTGGCATTATTGATGAGACCTCTGTGTTTGTTGTGCGCGACGACAACATCCGCGTGCAAAGTTATCTGTCGTCCGACGGTTTGTCGAAAGACAAGGGACGCATCGAACTCGAGTTCGACTGGCAGCAAAAACTGGCGCGTGGCACGGTTACGCCAGAAGCAGGCGATGCGCGTGAGTTAGCGGTGCCGCTGGAGCCGCCGCTACATGACCGATTGTCAATCCAATACCAGCTGATGCACAACCTTGCCGACGACGTCACCAGCGGCGTCTACCGCATGTTCGATACAGACGAAACCAAAGTATTGACGATCTCCCCAGCCGGCTCGCGCCGCTTGAAAGTATCCGGCAAGACCTACGACGCCATCGGTGTCATGCATCAGGCCGAGGGCTCGTCACGCACGACCACGCTGTGGTGTGTGCCGGCGCTCGGCTATCTGCCAGCGCTCATTGAGCAACGTCGCAAAGGCAAGCTCAAAGTTCGCGTTACGTTGCAGGACTATGCGCAACTGGAACCTGTCAACGCGTCGGAATCAAACGCGGCGTCAACATCATGATCAGCTCTTTCTTCGTCTCGATCTGATACTTTGATTGGAACAGACGGCCGACGATCGGCAGACGGCCGAGCAACGGCACCGCGCGACGCGCCTCAGTCTGCTGACTCTGGATCAGACCGCCGATGACGATCGTTTCACCACTACGGGCGCGGACCAGCGACGATGCCTGACTGATATCCAGATTAGGTGCTGCTGACTGCACAACACCATTGCTATCGATCACTTCGCTAACGCTGGAAACACGTGTAACGACAGGTGACACATCGAGCGTGATCCAGCCGTTACTGGCGATCTGTGGCGTAATCGACAGCACGATACCTTCGGTCACAACTTGTGGAATATCGGTTGCAAACGTCTGCGACCCGCCGGCTGTCCGATCAGTGCTCTGCTCTTTTCGGAAGAATGTGCGATCGGTGCCTACCTTGACCAGCGCAGACTGATTGTTCAGCGTGCGAATGTGCGGCTGCGACACAATGTCGACCTTGCCCTGCTCTTCCAGTGCCTGCACGACCGCCGTGATGCGGTTCAGCCCGTTCTCGATATCGAGAAACGTTACGTTGCCAGTCGGTGGCAGGCTCGGTAAGCCGCCAGCGGGCGTTAGTACAATGGTCGACAGCGAGCCTTGCACGAACTCGCCGTCTCCGTTGCGCACCAGTCGCGACCAATCAACCCCAAGGCTGGAATCATCGTTGAGCGTCACCTCAACAATTTTGACCTGAATGTCTACCTGCCGGTAAATCGCGTTATTTAGCTCGGTAATGTAGCGATCGATTTCCTCAACGCGGCGATGCTGATCCGTCACTTGCACGGTACCGGACAGACGGTTGACGACCAGACGACCGTCGTCGGACACCAACTGCGCCAACTGCTCTTCGAGTTCCGCCCAAAAATCTACCTTATCTTCCTGCTGGATCGACATCTGCCCAGCTGCGCCGCCGGCGCCACCGGCTGCACCGACACCACCGCCAACGCCGCCTCCGCCACCACCAACACCACCACCCTGACCACCGGCTTGGCCGCCCGAGCTCACCTGTGCAAGACTGGTGCCGGAGCCACTGCGCACCAGACGGATGTAGTCGATGGCGAAACTGCGTGTCTGCCAGGACTTGATGAAAACGATATTGCCGCGACGCTCCCAGTAGTAACCACTCGCGCCGAGCATCGATTCCATGACCTCCGCAAACGGTAAATCGGTCAACTCGACATTGACGGAACCGGACACGTCCGGCTCAACGACGATGTTCAGGTCGTAGGCTTTACCAAACAATTTACAAGCTTGCGAAATCGGCAAATCGCGCGCAACAAAACTGTACAGCGGTTCATCTTCTACGCTCACCGGTTGCGGCGCTTGAGCGACCGCGGTCACTGTAGCCGGCGGCGCATCAATGCTCCAAACATCGTCGCGCACCGCGCGCTCCGCGGAATAGTCGCGTATTGCAGGCGTATCGAAGACGCTGCAGCCACTGGCGCCGAACATCACCATTGCGGTACACGCAATCACTGCGCTGTTCCATGCTGTTTTTTTCATGGTTTCACCATCACTTCCTGTGATCTGTTGTCGATGAGGTCGACGAGACTAACGCTGCCGGCATTCACTGCCTGCAAGCGATAATGACCAAAACGCTCGCCAACCCGACGTATCTCACCGTTTATAACGGCATATTGATGATTTGCTGAACTAACGATTGCGCTGACGTCGGGCCATACGCGATAAGCTGATCGGGTAACACGAGCCTTTGTCGCGCTTGCGATCTCTGCCTGGACTGACTGAATCGCATCGGTATCCAGCGTCGCTTGAGGTGCAAACGGGTCACGAGCCGGACTGACGTTCCAACTGATCGCTGCGACATCGATGCGTTTCAAATCGCGCTGTGCACTGGAGAACTTGAAACCTTGTGCCGCCGTTTCGATACCGGAGCCGGTGTCGTCAGTCTCTACCAGGTACAGGTCCGTCTCTGCATCCGCGTCGACGATCACGGGGCTGTCACGAAACTCATCGACCACGGTCAACACAACGCGTTTGTACACGAACAATGCCGCGACAGCGACCAGACCGATAGTCACCCATTTGTTATTGAACACGCGCTTGCTCCGCTCGCACGCTGGTATGCACCCAGACTCGCAGTGTTGCCTTGACCGCTTCGGCGCCGCGCCCGTCACCTTCCAGTGAAGCGTCTACAATTTCGACGTACCACGCCGTACCCACAACGCGTTTGAGAAACTCAAGCGCGCGTAAGTACACCTCGCTCTGATCTTGCGTACCACGCAGAGAGACCTGAATCGGCACCTGCAACATGTCTTCGATTTCTGATGCACTGGTTTCGCCCAGCACGTAAGAGAACTCAAGGCCGAGCTGCGCTGCGTAGGTGCCTTTCTCACGCAGCCAGATAGCAAGACTGCGATAGTCGACAAATACGCGGCGCGTGTCTGCGTTTTGCACCTTGTCCTTCAGTGCCTGCATCTTTTCCGATGACCAGTCTGCCCGCAAGGCCAGCAACTGCGTCTCGACCTGCCCCAGTTCAGCCATCGCCACGATGTTGTCATCGATGTGTACAACGCGATATCGCAACGAATAGAACAACAGACCAATACTCAACAAGGTAATCAGTACAAAACCGATCTGGTGATACGTACTGACATAAATACGGTAGACAATCCGGTTGAAAAACGCTTGTAGGCGAACCCATGCCGACTTCTCGGGAATCGCCTCACGGGGTTGCTCGCGACGCTCGAAGTCCGTTTGCTCGCTGACGATTTCGAGCTCGGGAACCGGCAACTCGGCTGTCACGTCATCACTGATCGCCAACTCGAACAACGAAGTATCGATTTTGTGTATTGCCGACGAGTTCAGCGGCACGTCGTTCGGGTCATAGTCGTCGCGCAGTTTGGTCGTCATCGCAGATTCCCTACAATTTCAAAACCAACATCACCCGACTGCGATGCCATACCTTGTTGCAATTGTTGCATCCAGGCCTGCTCCCATGAGGTGTCGATAACGGTATTCCACGGCTCGCCTTCCATCCGCGACTGGAACTGCGCCAACAATGGCGCAAGATCGCCAAGCGGCACCACAGAATGCCCACGCAGTGTAACCACCCAGTCCTGTGAGTCGTGCGTTACCGCGGCCTCTGTCAACACCAACCCCGGTGGCACCATGTCGCCGAGATGACTCAAAAACAATGCCGGCAGATTGAAGGCGTCGACATTCAGAATGTCGAGCTTGTTGGACTCGAGTTCCATCAGCGCAACCTCGTCCTGCAACGCACTAAGCGCCGCTCGCGTCTCGGCGGTCCTGGCGGCGGTCCACTCGTTATCGAAGCGGTGACTAATAATGGTCAGCTCGATCATCGCAGCGACCACCAACGACGCAACTGCCGTCACCGCCGACATCAGCACTGCGGTGCGCACCAACGTCTTGCCGCTGATTGACCGCCGCGACAGCAGCGGAATGAAGTTACTCGACAACGCCTGCGGCAACGCCGCAACCTGACGCATCCAGAACTCGGGCTCTGCTGCACGCGCGTCGTACTGAATCTGCGCGTCGACCTTCTCGTCGAGCACCTTACTTGCCTGCGGCGCACGCTCGCCCAGCAACCACGCCTGGCGGATGTTGCCGCCGATACGTTGTCGCGCGTAACCAATGGTGCGGTTGATATCCAGCACCAGGCGACCGTTGGTCTGCGGCGTCCACGGGTAGCTCAATTCACGAACAAACAGAATCTCACCGTCATCGCTGGAAATCAGCATCTGCGTACGATCATCAAACAACGCGATCAGCAGTAACGCGCGATCATCTTCAATGCCTATCGAAGGCACGAACTCGGACATGATCTCCGTGAGTGGCACCAGCAGCTTGGGCAGCAAATACAGATCTTCGCAAATTCGCATGACCGCATCGAGAATGTATTTGGGCATCAGATGCAGCAGAACGCCATTGACACCACCGCGCGCTACCGGGTGCGCGCGCCAGGCTGCAGGCCCATCGAACGGCTTACCCTGATCTACATGTCGTTGTAGAAACTTTTGCAGATCCCGTTTGGACAACGGCGGAATTTCAAGGAACTCATGGGTATGCAAATCATCTTCGTAGGCGATCGCAACGGATCCGCCACGACTGATGTCGATGTGGTGAACCGCTTCGTGCATCGCGACGCTCAGACTCTTGAGGTCCGTCACCGGCGTCGGCGACTTCCAGCTCTCGACGACTTGGCCTGCCCGCAGCTTCGCGATACGAAACTCGCCATAAGCCCACTCAATGCCGTAATCAATGCTCACGGCGTCACCCACTCGAATACGCCACCATCATCGGCATAGCGCAAACTGATATCGCCCTGCACCAGCGTGGCGCTGAGTAAGCCACCGGTCGGAAACGGCGTGCCGTAGACAGCAACTTCGCTACCTTCCAGTACGTAGCGCGAAACCAGACCATCGCCGCCGGCGGTTGCAGCAGGTACGGCAAGCTGGCCGCTGCCATTCAACGAAAACGCCACCTGCGCCGGGTTCTGGTTAGCGAGCAACAACCGGTGGAACAATCCCCGCAAGTTGCGCCGCTCGATCTTGAGAGAATCACTTTCAACCAGCGTTGCTCCGGACGCACGGTTCCAGATGTCGTCGAACTGCACCGCGTCGTTGGGTAGCACACCCACATTGCCACGCAGACTCGAGATCAACATGAAGCGCGGCGAAAACGGCGCCGCAGCGAGGCCGGTAGTTTGAACGTAGCCGTTGAAACTGCCACCGGAAACGAAGAAATTCGGATCGAAATAGACGCTGCGGGTGTAGCCGCGCTGATTGCGTTGCACATCGGCCAGCGGTGTCGAACTGGTGCCAGCAATAGCGGCACTCCACTCGGCCAGGCTACGCCCCGGCAGCGTGCCAGTGATGCGAATATGGCGCTCCAGATCGTCGGCAAGCGTTGCTATATTTTCCGTCTCCGCTGCCGCATAGGCATCATCGATCGCGTCAATCAGACTCGGCGCAAGCACAGCGGACAGAATCGCCATGATGGCCATCACAGCGATGAGCTCCATCAACGTGAATCCGCGCTGGTTCGGTCGTTGGATGCGCATCATCGACCTAACCCCGACACCAGCGTGAACATCGGCAAGAACAGCGCGCCGGCAATCAAGCCCACAATCGCAACCAGCGCAAGGGTAATCATCGGTTCCATGACAGCGAACACGCGCTTGATCTGACGCGGAATCTCTTCATCAAAACGATCCGCTACCTGTTGCAACGTCGTATCCAGCCGGCCTGAATCCTCGCCGACAATAATCATGCGTAATGTCAGTGACGAGATGACCGGGTGCGGTCGCAGCGCCTCAGAGATTTTGCCGCCTTGCTCCACCGTTGCGGCTGCCTCACTAATGGCACGATCCATTGCAAGGTTGCCAGCCAATCCGCGCGACAAACGTAGCGATTCGAGAATCGGCACACCAGCCTTCAACATTAACGCAAGATTGTGCACAAACTGCGACTGCGCAAGCAGTGATTGAATAGTTCCAAAAATTGGCAGCCGCAGTTTCATCTCGTCAATTTTCAACGCGACAGCGGGATGCGTGTTACCGACCGTACGGAAAAAGATCACAACACCCGCGACAGCGATCGCCAGTAGCCACCAGTAGCTGCGCATAAAGTCGCCGAGACTGACGACACCCTGGGTCAGCGCGGGCAACGCGATGTCCATCTCGGCAAAGATTGCGGCGAACTGCGGCACAACAAAGACCAGCATCAACGTGATGAGCCCGGCCACCGCTGACAGGATCATCAACGGATAAATACTCGCCTGTTTGATGTCGGCAAGAATGCGCTCGACCCACTCTAGGTGATTGGCAATATCCGCAAACACATGCTCGAGATTGCCGCCGGTCTCACCGGCCTCAATCAGATTACACACCTGCTCCGAAAAAACGCTCGGATAGGCGCGCATACTTGCGGAGACTTCGGTACCGGCGCGAATATTCATGCCGACATCCTCGAGCACGTGCTTGAGCGCCGGATGCACGGTCTCTTCGGCCATCGCGCGAATCGTGTCAGCAACGGGGATGCCGGCGATCAACAACGACGTCGCACCGGAGAAAAAATCGATCAACTCACGGCGCGGCACCTTGAGCTTCACCGTTTTGCGTTTTGTCGATTGCTCCTTGGCCTCAATCAACCAATAGCCGATCTCGCGCAGCTTCAGCTCCAGCGCGCGCTCACTGTCGGCAAACATCGAACCATCGGAAGCACGACCTTTGCTATCGACTGAGTGGTAGGCAAATTCAGGCATGGTAGACGTGCTAGCGGACAACCCGCAGCACTTCCTCCAGAGTGGTCGTACCGGCAACGGCCTTGCCAATACCGTCATCGAGCATCGACGTCATGCCACCTTCGATAGCCAGTGCCTTGATGTCTCCGGCACTGGCACCTTCAATGATCGGACCATGGAATCGCTCGTCGACGTTCAGAATCTCGTAGATCACCTGCCGGCCGCGATAACCGGTGCCGTTGCACTCCTTGCAGCCCTCGCCATGAAACAGCGCAACCCCTGCCGGCAACGCTTCGCTCAAACCGAGCGATGCGATCATGTCATCCGAGCTTGCAACTTCTTGTTTGCAGTCGGCGCAGATCCTGCGCACCAACCGCTGCGCAATGATCGCTGACAGCGCAGGCGGCAACATGTATCGATCGACCCCCATATCAATCAGGCGCGGGATAACACCAACCGCGTCATTGGTATGCAGCGTCGACAGCACAAGGTGACCGGTGAGCGCTGCACGTGTCGCCATCTGGGCGGTTTCAGTGTCGCGAATCTCGCCAATCAGGATGACGTCGGGGTCTTGACGCAACAGGGCACGCAACCCAGCAGCAAAATCCATACCGACCTCGGGCTTGATCTGCGACTGGCGAATGGAATCCAGCGAATACTCAATCGGATCTTCCAGCGTAAACACACTGCGCACGTCAGACTGCACCAGTCGCAGCGCGGTATACAGCGTCGTTGTCTTGCCGCTGCCGGTAGGTCCTGTCACCAACACCATACCGTAGGGCATGCCAACCATCTTCTCGATAGCGTTCTTGTGCTCACGTGAAAAACCCAGATCACGCATGCTCAAACGATTGGTGCTGCGATCCAGAATACGCAGTACAACGCTTTCGCCGGCATTCGTCGGCAGCGTCGACACGCGCAAATCAATGAAGTTCTGCCCGTAGTCGAACCGGATACGGCCGTCTTGCGGGACCCGCTTCTCGGTGATGTTGAGGTTGGCGATCAGCTTCATCCGCGCAGTCAGCGCCGGTTGAATCAATTTCGGAATCAGCACTTCCTGGCGTAGCACGCCATCAATGCGCATGCGCACCCGAACGACCTTGTCAGCCGGCTCTATATGAATGTCAGTGGCACCCTTCTTGATACCCAGTGAGATGATTTGGTCAACCAGTCGAACCAGTGGTGATTCGTTGACTGCCTCATCTTCACTTGGGAGGTTTCCCGCCACCATGATCTGGTCAATGGTGTCGGCAATCGAACGACCCTGGGCGTAGTGGCGCGCGATCGCGTCGAGGATATGACCCTTTGGCGCCGTCACGACGTTGATGGTGTAACCGGTTTCGCGCTCGAGATGATCGATGGCCACGACATTGAAGGCATCGGCAAACGCCGTCTTCAACATGCCGTCAGTCACCGACAGCGGAATCAGCTTGTACTTTTTGGCGGTCTCATACTCGACGAGCTTCAGAATGTCGTCGTCAATATGCGTGTTGCGCACATCGACGACTTCGGTCTGCGCGTCGCTCGCAAGCGTCTCTGTGATCGCTTCCGCGGAAACGAATCCCAGCTCGATCAGCACCTCACCGAGCAATTTACCGCTGCGTTTTTGTTCACGCAGGGCGAGATCCAGTTGCGCGTCGGTGACAAGGCCAGCCGCCTTCAGGCGGCTACCCAACGTCATCTTCGAGCGACTGGTCGCCGCAATCTTATCGGTCAGCGAACTCCAGTACGCCGCGGTCCGATCTGTCTGTGCACTCATTGCATCAGCTCAAGAGATCGTCGTTATCGACTATTCTTGCGCGAGGTATACGATGATGCCGCCGGAACCATAGCGTTTTACGCGACCGGCAACGTTCCATGCACCATTTCCAGTGGTTACATCTCCATCACCGTCGAGTATGTTGCTGATCTTTTTCGCTTCGCTATCCGACACGCCATCCATGCGCAGTACGGAGACTCGCGTTGTATCGATGTTGCCATCGCCGTCCAGATCGAACTGGTAGTTTGCGTTGGACTCGAACAACACTCCGCCGAACGACCCCTCGTTAAAAGGGTTTTCTAAATCGGTCTCAAGGTACGGGCCATTCCAACCACCAACAGGGCTGGCGGGATTGTTAGACAGCAATCGCCGCTGACTCAAGTTTGTCGTGTTGTTGCGATGATCTGGAAATGAACTAGTGTCCTGGTAGTACCGGGCTACTGCGGTTCGCACAACGTTCACATCTTCAACAAATGCGGTCACGCGCGCATTGCGGATCGCATCGAAAATCATCGGGGTTGCCATTGAGGCAAGGATGGCAATGACGGCAACAACGCCAATCATCTCCATCAGGGTAAATCCAGCTTGTCGCTGCTTCATTGTCTCTCTCCAAGGCAGGTTTTAGTCTGACCAGGAGCGTATCGGCAGCGGCAACACAATCTTTAGGCGAAGCAAGTCACAAAACGGCACCGAACCCGGATGCAACAGGGCTATCCGGTAAATCGCTACTCGATTGCTACTCAGTTGCAGCCAAGATTATGTTAAAAATTACAACCCAAGATTGGTGATATTGATCGTCGCCGCATCAAAGTTCGTTTCGGCGATGCGAGTTTGCAGCCGCGCCGAAATCTCTTTAACGCGCGCATTGGCGACGGCCGTCTCACGAACGTTGACCAGGAAGAAGTCACTCGCGCCGTTGCGAAAACGGATTTGCTCGGCGCGCTGCAATTGCTCGGACTGATCCACTTCAAGGCTTGCGAGCGCCGCAAGCTGCTCGGCATAGCGCAACGACAACATGATGCCTTTCAACTCCAGATCAATCTGTTCCTCCAGTTGCTGGCGCTCCAACTGCAACGCGTCTAACCGAGCCTCGGCAGCAGCCAGCCGCCCCTTCGCCGCGCGGCGCTGGATCGGCACCGAGAAATTGACGGCAACGATCGTGTCGGTGCTATCACGCGAAACGCCACCCTCGCCGACACCGCCGAGCCCTTCGGCAACCTCCAGCCGCACGTCCAGTTGCGGCCGCAGATTGTTCTGTTGCAACTGTATGCGAGCTGCGGCGCGCTGAATCGTGTTCTGCAGGCGTGCAAGATCGGGGCGTCCGGCCAATGTCTGCGCTATGCCTTCCAGCGCACGTAGCGGTGCATCGCGATCGCTGGTCAGATCCGGCGGCAGCATGCTGGCATCAGGAACTGTGGGCACACCCTCATCGTCGCGCCAGAACATCGCCAACTGGTTAGCCGCTAACTGGTAGTCACGATTGGCGGCCGTTACGAGGCCACGCCGTTGCGTAATCGTTTGCTGGTTCTCAATCAAGAAAAACCGGGCGCGTGCGCCGCTTTCGACTTCCTTGCGCAAGCCCACGTCACGCTCTTCGGCGATGGCGAGCAAATCGCGAAAGACCGCCAGCCGCCTACCTGCCGCAACCCACCGCCAATAAGCTGCAGCCGCACTTTGTTGCACGCTGATCTGCGAGATCAGCACGTCGAAATCGGCTCCTTCGATCGCCAGATCCGCATCAGTCAAGGCAAAGCGACGTTCATCAATATCGCGATCCTTGAGCAACGACAACACCACACCGACTTTAGCCTGACCACCAAGGTTGGTGAAGTTGACGTCTTCATAAATCGGAAAATCGCCACTGGAAATACGATATTGACCGTAGACGTTGGCACCGAAATCGCGGATCGGCTGTTCGGCCTTACCCAGCACCGAGATGCCATCGTAAAAGCCGCTTGCACGACTGAACGCTTCCGATCCGACCTGCAAATCGAACGCGCCACGCGCGGTAACGGCAGCCTGTGCGGTTGCGTCTCGTTTCGCCATCGCGGCCTGAATGGCCGGTACGTGTCTGCTGCTGGACGTCAGCAACGCATCCAATTGCAGTACTTCGGCGCGCGCGCCGGTGCAACAGACACTGAATAGCAGTAGAACAAGAACGACTCTGTACATGTTAGTTGGGTGCAGTGTTCGCGGGAAAGTCCGGCGGGAAATTGTTCAACTGGCGCCAGATTTCATAACCGACATTCACCTCATTGAGCAAGATCCAACCACGCACCTTGGCGCCGAAGCGGACGAAGTTATCGTCTGGCCACGGATGCGCATCGGATGGATCCTCAACCAGCAACACACGGAACAAACCATTCGGTTGTGCTGACGCATCGACAGAAATCACCAACGCGCCAAACGTGCCAATAGCAACAGACGGCCAGCCACTGAATTGCACGGCCGGCCAACCTTCAAACTGCAACCGAGCCTTATCGCCGCGCTTGACCAGTGCCACGTCACGCCCACTGACAAAAATTTCAACCGCGCGCTTGACGTTATTCGGCACAAACGTCGCCACTGGCGCACCGGCGGAAATGTAGGTCGCGGCATCGCCGGCGCTCACCGACAGAATGACACCATCGCGCGGCGCCGTGATCGTTTGCACGGATTGCCGCGAAATGTTGATCTCGGCGCGCTGCAGCTCGGCAGAAATCGTCGCCACTTCTGCACCCATATTCTGCACGCGGATTTGCGCCTGCTCGTAGTTGCGCCGCGAGTCCAGTCCCTGTTCGTACAAATCGCGCGTGCGCCGCAGATCGATCTCTGCCGTCTCCCGCGCGCTACGCGCTGCCGCAAGCTTGGCCGCAACCTGCGAGCGCTCGGCCTGCAGTCGCTGCAACAACAACGGATCGTTATCAACAATCTTGACGATCGGATCACCAATTGACACTTGCATGCCATCTTGCACGAACCATTCCTGGATTCGGCCGGACACCAGTGCGTTGATCTCTTGTTGGCGATCATTCGGATTCAACGCCGTCACGCGTCCGCCGCCCGATGTCGTTTGAATCCACGGCACCGTAGTCAAGAACACAACAACGCCAACGATCAGCAGAATGAGCATCCACGCGACGATGCGCGTGACACGCGGCGTCTTGATCGCCGCAAGCGTCGTGAAGTATTCGCCGTGATGGGTAAGATTAGGCATTGGCTGCCTCCGATCCGCCCTGTTCACTGAGGCGTCGTGCTTCGACGCGCTCTGCATAGTGTTCTGTAAACGTCACGCGATCACCAAACACGCGCTGCTGACTACGCCCCATGTATAGATAGTTACTGAAATCGTGCGGGACGTCGCGGTTAGAGAAATAGATGATGCTCATGTCCTCACATTGCCGGAGCTTGCGCAGCACGCGCATCAGCTGCTCGTAGGGCAGCATGTCGTAGATCTGATTCAGAATCAGCACGCGCGGCTCAGCGATAATTGCCGCGGCCAGCTTCAGTTGCATCATCTCGGCAACCGATAGCGGCCAACCAGTCGACGCAACACGATGATCAATACCGTTGGGCAACTTGCCAATAACCGCGGTCAAGCCAACGATTTCCAACGCATCCACAATACTCGCCGACGATACGTTTTCAGCACTCAACGTAAGAAAATCTCGTATCGACATTTCGGTCGTGTTCGGACGGTCCAGCACCATGACTTCGTGGCGCAGTGCGTGCGCCTTGATCGAATGCGTGTCGACGCCACCGACCGTGATATAGCCCGATGTCGGCGAACCATGCCGTTTCATGAAATTGGTAAACAGCCGCTGCACCGCATAACTCGGCGCACGCGCAAACGTCATCGACGCCGCCGGCAGCTCAAAATCGAACCGCGCCGCAATCCCGCGCGTCTCGCCGCGCGCTTCGACCAGCGTCAGCGCCGAGCCCGGCAGATGTTCATCACCACCCTCGGCGTCTTCCTGCTCGATTTCATCGAACAACGACAATTCGTCGACTGCAGCGCACAGATCAAAAAAATACGACAAGTAGGTGCCCAACTGCGACAACCCGAGGAACACCGCCGAAAGCACAAGCTCTGCGGCAACGAGCTGGCCAATCGACAGCTCACCCTGAATCACGAGCCAACCGCCAAGCCCCAACAGACTGGCGCTTGCGAACGCATACAACAACAGGAACGCAACCGCTTGCGAAAAGTAGTGCGAAAAATGTCGCTTGTGCGCCGACATATAGTCGGCAGTCGCCGCGTCCGTTTCGCGCAGCGCCTTGTCAATGTGCCGTTGTGTTTTGAAGAAACCGTTTGATGCAGCGAGACCTTCTATCCACGCTGCCGTGGCATGTTTTTTGTGCGACAGATCCATCGCACTCTTGATCGCCCGGTTACCCCAGATCAGCCAAATCAACCAGATAAGCACAATCATCACAAGGTTAAAGCCGAGGAACAGGGGGTGGTAGAGCGACGTCAACACGAAACCGACGGCGGCCTGCAACAAAATGGAGAAGCCACCGACAAGCAGGTACGGAATACGCTTCATGACAATAATGATGTCAAAGTAGCGATTGAACAGCGGGCCCGCGCTGTTGTCGTCAAAAAACGGATTCAATGCATACATTGCGCGCAACGCAATCTCCGACACCATACGCGCGTAGAATCTGCGCCCGAAAACATCGACGAGGTGCAGCCGCAGCGCATTCAGCGCCACGGCAATTAACAGCAACGCCAGCAACGTCAGCGACAGTACGACCAACGGCGCTGCAAGGCCGGTGTTGACGATCGAGTTGATCAGCATCTGCACCGAAATCGGCGTGGCGAGGGACAACAATCCGATGCCGAGTCCGTAAATAATCGCCAGCGTGTAAAAAGGTCGTTCCGGGCCGAGAATTATGCCGATATAGCGAAATAATTCAGGCAGCGTGCGCTGCTTAACCAGACTGTTTTCAGCCATTAAACCATCGATCCGAAAAAAGTGATGACGCCACGA
>JBCBDU010000013.1:0-75961 GCA_038529355.1 Pseudomonadota bacterium | reverse complement strand
AGTGACTGCGGATCCAGCCCTTCGAGCACACGCGACCGATACCGCTCGCGATGCTGATCCAGATTCGTAACGACAATTGCCAGCCGCGCATCCGCATCGCGTTGCAAACACGTGCGCGCCCAAGAACCGGCCGCGATCAGTTCGGCGTCCGTGCTATCGAATTGGTAAACCGATTGTGCTGACGCATCAGGTGTGCGCGACGTGCGATGATCGATGGCCAATGCATCGCACAAGGCTTGTTGGATCGGCGTGAGTTGCGAGAATCCGGCGAACCAGCGCGTTTGCGGCAGCAGCTTATCCAGCGCCGACGCCTGCTCAAGCAAAAGCCCGCCCAACTCGGCGTCAGTGATCCAGCCATGCGCGCGCTGCTGACGGCGAAATGCCATCAGGCAGCGCTCAAACAGCAGCGAATTGTCGCCAGCGGGATACACTTGCAGATCGCTATCGGACAAGCGCCACGATTGCATCAGCGAAAACGCACGCTGGCACTCGGACGCGAGCGCGTTGATTCCAGCGGGCGGTAATCCGCGCTCCTGCAGCACGTCACCACATGCATTGCGCCACACCACGGCGCTTTGCGCCGGACTCAGCAGATCGCGCATTGGTGCGTCGCTATGCAGCGTCAGCTGCGCGAAGCAATCACGAAGCCAGCTGTCGATCGGCAGGATGCGCGGTTCTCGCCACGCCGCAACGTGGTTACTCGCGTAAGTGTCGGCAAGATACTGCCGACACGCCCTTGCCAGGCGCTGCCCGGCTGTGACAACCACTGCATCGTGACCGAGCAGCGGCAGATCGCGAAGCTCCGGTGTCAGCAACGCAGATCCGTTCAGGTCGCCGTTGCGGCCTGATTGCCAGCGACGCTTCCTGCGTGCTGCAGTTGTTCCAGAACATGGTTAATTTTTGCGAAGACCTCGCGCAATTGGGCAGGTTCCGGCAGCAAGGTAATGCGGAAGTAGTTCTTGTACGGCGTATTGAAGCTGCTGCCCGGCGCAAGCAATACATGCTCGTCCTCGAGTAACCGCAACGCAAACACCTCATCGTCGAAATCAACAAACTGCGCGGTGTCGACACCGACAAACGCATACATTGCCCCTTGCGGCGCGACGAGGTGCAGATACTCAGACGCGTTGACCGCATCGATAATCGTGCGTCGCGCTTCAAACAGTCGACCGCCCGGCGCGGTCAGCTCATAAATACTTTGGTAGCCGCCCAGCGCGGTCTGCACCGCCCACTGAGCCGTGACGTTGCTGCACAGCCGCAACGCAGCAAGCAACTCAAGGCCTTCCAGATATTGGGTGCTATCGGCCTTGCGACCGCTGATCGAACACCAACCGACCCGATAGCCGCACGCGCGGTAGACTTTTGACAAACCGCTATAGGTCAGACACAGACATCCATCGGCAACGGTCGCCATCGGCGTAAACGGCACGTTGTCATAGGTCATCGCGTCGTAGATCTCATCAGCCATGATCACCAGATCAAATTCGCGCGCGAGTGCTGCAATGTCGCGAAGCACCGATTCGGGATACACGGCGCCTGTAGGGTTATTCGGATTTATCAGAACGATCGCCCGGGTTCGCGGGCTAATGAACGCACGCATCGCGTCAAGATCAGGCTGAAACTGCGCCTGCGGCGGGCACGGGTAATGAACCGGTCGGCCGCCGTTGAGGGTGACCGACGCAGTCCACAACGGATAGGTCGGGCTGGGCACCAAAACCTCGTCGCCCGGATTCAACAGACCTCGCAGCGTTAAATCGATCAGTTCGGACACGCCATTGCCAATGAACACCTCCTCCGCCGTCACGTCCATGACACCGCGGCTTTGTTGTTGCATGACAACCGCTTCGCGTGCCGGAAAGATTCCCTTCTGATGGCAATAAGCTTCAGCAGATTCCATGTTCTCAATGATTGCCTGGCGCATAGTTTGCGGTGTGCGAAAACCGAATCGACCCGGATTACCGATGTTCAGGTGAACAATCTCGTGACCTTTCTTCTCCAGCTCATGCGCGCGTCGGGAGAGCGCACCGCGGATTTCATATCTGACGTCGGCAAGACGTTCACTGGCAGTGTATGTCGGCATAACAATGCGCCCCTGCATGGGCGACGTGGGTTAACGGATAACGCAAGAGTACCGCGTGTTGTCGCGAGCGCACAGGACTTGTTACGCGCAATAAAAAACCGGGCGACACGGCGGCCGCCCGGTTTGGGTTCCGCACGGAGAAGTACGGATGCTTGAAGCTGTTCGCAGACTATTGCGCACAGCGTCGTGCCGGGGTCGTGCAGCGATGGCTCGAGCCGATGAACAGCGCGTGCGCTTAGAGCGGCTGCGGACAACGTTTTGGTTGCCCGGCACGTGCGGATAGTGATTCCGCAGGGCGGGCGATAAACACCGTCAATCGAGCCACCCGACCCCTGAAAGGTTAACAGGGCTTTGGGTTGGCGGCATTACTCAACGTGACATTTTCCAATAATCAATTGAGAAAGTTTCGATAAACAATTGAAAGTAAATTATAAAAATCCTAGATCGATTTTTCGGATTGTCACGTCAGGAACATCACGTCCTCGCATCCCGTGAATCAATTGCGCCGCGCACTGTTTTGGTGCAACTGCATCATAGCCGTCCCGATCGCGGGTCAGGCTGACTTTGCGACCCTCTGACTTGTCACCGTCGTTGGGGTCAACGACAATACCCGATTGTGCAGTGCGTCATTCGTGTCGCGTTGCCGGCTACCCACTGCGCTGCGCCGCTAACGGCGCATACGAATTTGCATTTGCAGGAGACACAGCATTGGACAAGATAATTGTCGGCCTCAAGAGAGTGGTTGATTACAACGTTCGCATTCGCGTCAAGTCAGACGGCACTGGCGTGGATACCGATGGCGTTAAGATGTCGATCAATCCGTTTGACGAGATCGCTCTGGAAGAGGCGCTGCAGATTCGCGAACGCGGTGATGCCAAAGAGGTCATTGTCGTGACGATTGGCACCGCCGATGCCCAACAACAGTTAAGAACCGGTCTTGCCATGGGCGCCGATCGCGCCATCCTGCTCGAGACTGGTGATCAGATTGACCCGCTGTCTGCGGCTAAAGCGATGTTGAAGCTGATTGAGGAAGAGCAACCCGGTTTGGTGTTGCTCGGCAAGCAGGCTATCGACAACGACAACAATCAAACGGGTCAAATGTTGGCCGCACTATGGGGACGACCGCAGGCCACGTTTGCATCCAAAGTCGAATTGCAGGGCGACAAGGCCGCTGTGACACGGGAAGTAGACGCGGGTCTGGAAACGATTGAGGTTGATTTGCCGGCAGTGGTCACGGTCGACTTGCGGTTGAATGAGCCTCGCTACGTCAAGCTGCCTGACATCATGAAAGCTAAGAAGAAACCTTTGGACAGTCGTCCGTTCGCTGATCTGGGTATCACAACTGATGACGCATTCTCGGTGACGCACTATGCCCCACCGGAGCAGCGCAGCAAGGGCGTAATGGTTGATGACGCGGCAACATTGGTCGCCGCTTTGAAAGAAAAGGGACTGATCTAATGGCAACAGCACTGATTATCGCCGAGCATGATGGCTCGACATTGAACCCGGCGACCGCGAAATGCGTTGCGTGTGCGCGCGATCTGCCAGATACGCAAATCACCGTTGGCGTTTTTGGCGACTCGTCCGCTGACGTTGCCAATGCAGCTGCGCAACTGGACGGCGTAAGCCACGTCGCCCACGTCGACAATCCCGCGAATACGCAACCGCTCGCCGCAATCCTTGCACCTCAGGTTGCCGCGCTTGCGGCGGACTTTGACTATGTCTTCGGACCGTCAACGACGTTTGGCAAGGATTTGATGCCACGTGTTGCCGCCCTGCTCGGTGTCAACCAGATATCTGACATCATGGCTGTCAGTGGGGCACGCGAATTCAAACGGCCTATTTATGCCGGCAACGCGATCACAACCGTTAGCGTCAAACCCGACTACAAGATAGTCGCAACTGTGCGCGCAGCATCCTACAAGGCGGTCGCGGAGCAGGCTGCCGTCGACGTCGAGAGCAAAGCCCTTGACGTTACGCTGCCTGACCATACGCGATTCGTATCGGTACAGTCTGGTGCCAGCGATCGTCCAGATCTACAAACCGCCCCGAAAGTCGTTTCAGGCGGCCGTGCACTGGGCAGCGAAGAAGCGTTCTCGATCATTTTCGGTCTCGCCGACAAGCTCAACGCAGCGGTGGGTGCCTCGCGCGCCGCTGTAGACGCAGGTTACGTACCCAACGAATTGCAGGTTGGCCAGACCGGCAAAATTATCGCGCCGGACTTGTACATGGCTTTCGGAATCTCCGGCGCGATTCAGCACCTGACGGGCATCAAGGATGCTGGCACGATCGTTGCGATCAACAAGGACGAAGATGCGCCGATTTTCGAGATCGCGGACATAGGTCTGGTTGGTGACCTGTTCACAGTCATTCCGGAAATAGAAGCCGCGCTCTAGCCTAGCATCGCCGGTCGGTAAATCAGCAACAGCGCGGTAGTGACCATCACTGCCGCGCTGACGGCTAACAGCGGATACCATTTGGCCAGCAGACGCTTTAGCGTGGCTTCGCGCCGCGCGTGAGAGCCGTGTTTGCAGATGTGCTGGGCAACAGTGATGGCGCCGCGAAAATACGGCCGGCTAAACCCGCTGAGCATCAGGCTCATAGCCAACAATCCGATCGCAACGAAATACCATAAACTCGCAATCGCGTTGATGCGCCAGACACCGACCGTCGAGATCATCAACCATACGGCAATCACCGCAATCAGGTAAACGCCGGCCAGGCGTTTGAGCGCATGACTGACGGGCAGATCGGGCAGTAGCCAACGCACCAGCGCAAGCACGATATAGCCCAGTATAGACGCAAACAACGCAATATGGAGCGTAAGCGGCCACTGCTGGACGACAGGTTCGCGGCGAATGATTAATGCATAGCTTGCAGCGAGCGCTGTGCATTGCAAGATGGCAAGCGCATTACCAAACACGTTCAGGCGCACAATGTGCTTGCGCCGTGCTGCTACGCCCAGAGCATGCGTCGCCAATGTCCGCGAGGCAACGACCCCGAGCACAGCGCACAACAGCCAGGCCCCCATCAGGCTGACAACGAGCATGGTTAGCGCAGGCATAAGTGGCTGGCGCGCTGCGCCAGTGCGCCGTGAGGCACACCAGCCCAAGCGTGCGACAGACGGGTTAACCTAGCGCTTCAAGCATTGCTTCGGCCTTGCTGACAGCGAACTCACCTGGCGCCTCGACTGCGACGTGTGTTGCAACGCCGTCATCGACGAGAATCGCAAAACGCTGGCCGCGCATGCCCATGCCGAAACCCGAGCCATCCATCGTCAGTCCCAACGCTTGTGCATAGTCTCCGTTGCCATCGGCGAGCATCACTACTTTATCGGCAACGTTGCGATCTTTGCCCCAGGCATCCATGACGAAGACATCGTTGACGGCCATACAGGCCAGTGTGTCGACACCGTTGTCAAAGAATTGCTGCGCCATATCGACGAAACCAGGCAGGTGATTCATCGAGCACGTTGGCGTAAATGCACCGGGTACCGAAATCAGCACAACACGTTTGCCGCCAAACAGTTCGTCGGTCGAGATTTGCCCCGGCCCTTCGCTGGTCATCGTACCAAACTGGCCTGCAGGCATTTTTTGTCCGTTTGCAATCGTCATGATGTGTTCCTGTTCAATGATGAAAAAAGCTAGCCCGCATTATCGTTGATTCGAGACCGCAGCGCAGTGCAATTTGCTGCCTTAACAGGCGCTCAGATTGCCGCCTAGCCCGCCCGGAAAATTACCGGCCTTGGGCAGCATTGCAGGCACGTCATGCTGCAATATATCCTGCAGCCAGGCGCTGATGTTGATGATCGCGTCCAAATCGATGCCGGTGTCGATTCCGGCGCGATGCAACAGATACAGCAAGTCATCCGTCGGGATGTTACCCGTGGCGGCCGGTGCAAACGGACAACCACCGATCCCGCCAATACTGGCGTCCAACGCACTGGCGCCCGCCTGCGCTGCGGCAAAAGCATTGGCCAGACCTGTATTGCGCGTGTTGTGGAAATGACAGCGGATCGGTGTGTCCGGCAGTAAGTCACGCATCCGCGAAATGAGCTGCGTGACTTCGTTAGGCGCAGCAACTCCAATGCTGTCAGCCAGCGACACCTCAGCTGGCTCGACGGCGGCTACTTGTTTAGCAATATCCAGAACGCGCTGTTGCGGCACCGCGCCCTCGAACGGACAGCCGAATGCGGCGGACAGCGTGACCCCGGTGCGTATGCCATCTGCATGAGCGCGTTCAGCAATCGTCAACCAGTCGGCGATCGACTGCGCCGTTGAGACGCCCTGATTACGTTCATTGTAGGTATCACTCGCAATCACGGGCATGTTGATCTCATCGACCCCGGCGGCGCTTGCGCGATCATAGCCACGCTGATTCAGTACCAGACCGATATAGCTGACGTCCTCATGGCGTGGCAGCAATAACATGAGTTTCTCTGCATCTGCCATCTGCGGCACTCGCTTGGGGTTTACGAAGCTTGTGACTTCGAGACGCTTGACGCCTGCATCGACCGCGCGAGCAATCAAGGCAGCCTTTTGTTCCGTTGGCAAAACAATCGGTTCCGATTGCAAGCCATCCCGTGGACTCACTTCGACAATTTCAATGGTCTGTTCAGTAGTCATCGCTGCATATTAACAGAACGCCATGACGCCAAAATGGAATGCTGCATTGCAATATTTTTAATCTAGACTAAAATTTAGGGTGAAGACTAGGCAATGGGAACAGAACGTATGGATTTTGAACTGAGCGAAGAACAGGCAATGATCAAAGAGGCCGCACACGACTTTGCACAGAGCGAAATCGTGCCCGTTGCGGCTGCCCACGACGCTAACGGCGAATTCCCGTCACAGACGATTGCCAAGGCCGGTGAACTGGGGTTCATGGGCATTGAAGTGCCCGTTGAGTACGAAGGCGCGGGTATGGATGCCGTCAGCTATGCACTGCTGATCGAAGAAATCGCGGCAGCCGACGGCGCGCACAGCACGATCGTGTCAGTGAATAACTCGTTGTACAACAATGGCATCATGAGCTTTGGCAGCGATGCTCAAAAGCAGGCTTTCGTCGCACCGATCGCCTCAGG
The DNA here is from genome assembly GCA_038529355.1 of Pseudomonadota bacterium. GTDB lineage: Bacteria > Pseudomonadota > Gammaproteobacteria > Steroidobacterales > Woeseiaceae > CALBPI01. The sequence goes on along the minus strand of JBCBDU010000013.1, from coordinate 68,798 downwards.
TCGTGCTATCGGCGCTTACGCACTGACCGAACCACAGTCGGGCTCAGACTCAAGCCACATGCGCTCGCGCGCGGTTCTATCCGCGGATGGCAGCCACTATGTCATCAATGCGAAGAAATCGTGGATTACGTCTGGTCCGGTGGCCAAATTCATCGTGTTATTTGCGATGACCGACCCGGAAGCTGGTGCAAAGGGTGTCACCGCATTCATCATTGACACCGAACAAGCGGGATTTGCACGCGGCAAGACAGAGCCGAAGCTTGGGATTCGCGCATCAGCAACCTGCGAGATCGAACTGACTGACTATCAATGCCCTGTCGAGAACCGTCTGGGCGAGGAAGGTCAAGGGTTCAAGATCGCAATGTCCGTGCTGGATGCCGGTCGCATCGGCATCGCCGCGCAGGCCGTCGGTCTTGCACGCGCCGCCTACGAAGCCGCGGTCGACTATAGTCGTGAGCGCGAAGCGTTTGGCGCGCCTATCGGATCGTTCCAGATGAACCAGGCCAAGATCGCTGACATGAAGACACGCCTCGACGCTGCACGTTTGTTAACGTTGCGCGCCGCCTGGTCGAAAGATCAAGTCGCTAAATCTGGTGGTCGCAACACCCTGAATGCAAGCATGGCCAAGTTGTATGCCTCGGAGACCGCCATGTTCGTCACCCATGCGGCGCTACAAATGCACGGCGGCATGGGTTACAGCAAGGAACTGCCGGTCGAGCGGTATTTCCGCGATGCGAAGATTACCGAAATCTATGAAGGCACCAGCGAAATCCAACGCCTGGTTATTGCCCGCAACGAAACAGGGCTGCGTTAGTCAAACGCAGCCCTGCATAGGTTTATCGCGATCGGTCGGGTGCACGTGCGTGCCCCGTGCTGTCAATTCTCGTTGTTTGCCACATGCACGACCAGGCCGTCCATCGCGTCTGTGATCTCGATCTGACACGTCAATCGGCTGTTGTCTTTGCGCTCGTAGGCAGCGTCGAGCATGCTGTCTTCCATATCGTCCATCTCTGCCAACTTGTCGACCCACTCAGGATCGATATAGCTATGGCAAGTTGCGCAAGCGCACGCACCGCCACACTCGGCCACGATGCCGTCTATGCCGTTGTTGACGGCCGCTTCCATGACCGTATAACCGGTGGGCACCGTAACGTCCTTACGTTCACCCTGTTCGGTGACAAATACAATCTTTGGCATATTTCTTCTCCGGCGCTCATCACACGCTGCTAGTTCGCTTTGGTTATTGGGTCATCTGCTGTCGTTTCAACCACAAAAAAAGCGGCAAGCCTGAGCTTGCCGCCAGTTTTGTGGGGTCCAGATGGTAATCAGTTGTCTGAATCGTCCCCCGACGCAGACTCTTCGCCAGCTTCGCTACTGTCAGCCTCTTCTTCCGCTGCAGGCGCACTGTCCTGCCGGAGTTGCTGTCTAGCAAGTCGAAGCTGCTCGATACGCGCAATGTCGCTGTCGATTACGCTAACCCACTGTTGGGCGAGCTTGCGGCTGCGATCATTGGTCATGGCTTTTCTGAACTCGGCTTTAGCCGCAGACAATCGGTTCATGTTGTACAAACACATACCAATCGTTATGTGACTATCAGCAGGCTTCTTCAGACCGCCTTTCGACAGGCCGTTGCGCCCTGCTTCGACACATTCGCTATATTGCTCGGTGTTCAGATACGAAATCGCCAGCCGCGCGTCCAGATCACCGTCGCTCGTCAGTCGCGCTGCTTCGCGCAGTGCCGGGATAGCTTTTTGATCTTCCGAGGCGAGCGCCCAGGCCTGTGACAGCAAACGGTAGTTCTTCGCGTTCTTGCTGATGGTGCCGGTTTTCATGCCAGCCTCAAGCACAACAGCACCTTTGTAAGGCACTTCACCTTGCAGGTAGAGCTGCGCCATCGTAATCAACTCAGACTCACTGGTGAGCAAATCCTGCGTCAACAGCGCCTCATACGTCGCAAGCATGTTCTTCTCTTCGCCAAGCTCCGAGTAAATACCGCCGAGCGCCATCCAGTAAGACTTCTTAGGCCAACCGGCAATCAGCAGCTTCAGCGTGTCGCGTACGCAACGGTAGTCTTCCGTTTGGTAACACGCGTAGTACTTCAGGTTATACCAGTCTTCCTTGATCTCAACTTCGCGGCGTTTTGCTTCGGCAATGGCTGTATCGAGCGGCTTGAGCATGTCCGCGAAACGCTGTACCTGAGAGAACGATTGCGCTAATAGCACATACGCCGCTGGTGGCGGGTTATTCGCCGTCTGGAACCAACGTTCCAGATACTCAATCGTCTTGGTGTAGTTTTCCTGCGTCGCATACAGCTGGGCAATCGTGTAGGTCGTCTGCTGGCGCATGCCCTCTTCGATTGTAGGGATTGCAATCAACTGCTCATAGGCCCGGATAGCACCGTTGGTGTCACCGTTGCTATACGCGATGAAACCCTTGAAGTTGAGTACGTTGCCGCGTTCAAAGTCGCTGAGTTTACCGCCGTTGAGCAGATCATTGATGATCTTGCTAGCACCGGCAAAGTTCTTCGCGTCGACCTCTTCCTGCGCTTTCGTCAGCTTGTCATAGACACCTTTCGACAACGCTTCCGCTTTCTTCGTTTCGCGCTGTGGTGGCTCATCGTCCTGTGCATGAGCCGTGAAGCTCGTTGTGCCCAGAACGGCGCAGGCTGCCAGTGCATAGGCTGTGCGTCGCATGAATTCGTGCACTTTACTCATTGGTCTCTCTCCTAGGCCGGCTTGTCAATCTGCGTCAGACCGACGAAAGCAACGGCGCTTACTTTTCCAGCGCAAACCGAATACGGGTCTCTACGTTTGGCACCGAGATCGGCTTACCATCAACAACGCGCGGCTTGTACTTGAACTTCAACACTGCATTCTTGGCAGCGCGTTCGAACAGGCTGCTCGTTGAGTACGTCACAACCGGATCAGTCACAGTGCCCGTGGACGTTACGGTGAATGCCAAATCGACATACCCTTCCAACCCTCGGGACAGCGCGCGGTTCGGATAGACCGGTGCCACCCGAACGATCGGCAAATACTCACCATCGGCGTAGGACAACCCGCCCGGACCTGCAATATCTGTAGACGTGCTGACGGTGGGTGCACGCACGCCAATGGCGCCAACGTCAGGATTGACGTCGTCACTCGGCGGCGGTGGCATATCGGGTGGCGGTTGTTCGGGCTTTTGTGGTTTCTCGGGTTTTTGTTCATCCCGATTGACCACTTCTTCCTGCTTGACGCGCACGAAGTCGAGCATCGACCGATCACGCGGTTTTGTCGCAGCCTTCTCGCCCGTCTCGATCAGGAAATTCATCAAGAACAGCAAAAACGCTGTGATAAACGCCCCTGACACTACACCAATTATATATCGCATTGTCGCTTCCTCAAATCGGTGTGCTGCATCGCTGCAGCAACACCTGGCCTGCGGCGCCTACTGATTGTTGTTAGCCGCCAGCGAGACGTTTTCAACGCCTGCCGCTCGTGCAGCATCCATCACGGTCACGAGAGTCTCATTGTAAGACTTACGGTCCGCCTGAATCACAACAGAGCCTTTCGGGTTCTCCGCATGCAGGCGCTCGATGTTCGCACGTACGGCTCGCGGATCGATGCGACGGCGATCCATCCAGATCTCGTTGTTCTCTCCGATCGCAATCAGAATGTTCGCATCTTCCACTTTCGGCGCCGTTGGCGCGTCCGGCCGGTTGACGTCCAAGCCTGATTCCTTAATGAACGAAGCCGTCACGATGAAGAAAATCAACATGATGAATACGACGTCGAGCATCGGCGTCAAATCAATCTCTGCATCTTCGTCTTCTTGTGCCCCCATTGGGCCTGATCCTCTGCGCATGGCAGTATCTCCTTAATGGTCCATCGTCAGCGAGTCTTCGAGCATTTCGACTTCCCGCTGCGATCGACGCGTCAATATTGTGATCAAAAGTACGCCGGACAAAGCACCGACCATGCCAGCCATCGTCGGAATGGTTGCCTGCGACACGCCCTGCGCCATCGCGCGAACGTTGCCAGAGCCGGATAGCGCCATGACTTCAAATACTTTGATCATGCCGGTTACGGTACCCATCAAGCCTAGCAGCGGACATAGCGCGACCAACGTTTTGATCGGGCCAAGCCACATCTGCGTCGCAAGTTCAACATCCGAAACAACGGCTTCGCGAATGCGGTGTGCATTCCAGGAGCGGCGTTCCGAACGTGATTCCCACTTGTCTTTGGCGCCTTGTACGAGCCGCGGCAGCGTGGTGCTGAAAAACACCAAACGCTCCACGATCAGCAGCCACATGAGAAAAATGGTCAGGGCGATCACCCACAAAATGGGGCCGCCCGTCTCCATGAAGTCACGGGTCGATAGGAACTGATCTTCGAGCCATCGAAACATCTGCTCGTCCTACGATGATTTGTGAGCGGCTTCGGAATGTTCAGCAATCAAGCCGGCACTCTGCTCTTGCAGGATGCTCAGCAGACGCTTCGCACGACCAGCCAGTACGGTGTGCAGCAACACCATCGGAATTGCAACAACCAGACCCAGTACCGTCGTCATCAATGCCTGCGAGATACCGCCGGCCATCAGCTTCGGATCACCAGCGCCGTACAGGGTAATGACCTGGAACGTCTGGATCATACCGGTAACCGTACCCAGCAGCCCCGCCAAAGGCGCGACGACTGAAATCACTTTCACAATCAACAAACCACGATTGATCTTCGGTATTTCTTTTAAGACAGCCTCATCGAGCTTGAGTTCCAGCGTTTCGGTGTCGACCGACTTGTTGCTGGTGTAAGCGCGCAGCACGCGACCCAGTGCGTTGTCGTCTTTCGGATTACCGATGTTCTTGAGCTGGCTGTTCACTTTCGAGTTAGCGGAAAGCAGGCTCAACAGCAGGAATACAGCGATCAGCAGACCGACAATACCCAGCGCGATGATGCAATAACCAACGAATCCACCGTCATTGATGCGCTCGATCGGGCCCTTGGTGTCAACCAAAGTGGCCAGAACGCCACCGCGCGTCGGATCGATACCGGCAACGACTGTTCCGCCCGGCTGTGCACCAAAGACGTTGCTTGCAGCGCTGGTGTAGCGACCTTGCGGCTGACGCGGCAAAGACTGAATAACGCCATCTTCGCCAACGTTCGGCTTGAACTCGAGGAAGCCATCATCGTTGATCAGGCTGAAGTTACCGATGCGCACCACTTCAGACGTGGCAACTTTGTTGTCAGCGGTAATGATCTCGGCGTTGAAACGTTTGACTTTGCCGGACTCGACAACCTCACGCTGCAACTCGATCCACAGACGCTCGATTTCCTCAATGGATGCCAGATTGGTTGAGCTCGCCATCTTGGTACCCAATGCGACGAGAAAGTCCTCGCGATCGGGATATTCAAGGTTGGTTAACGAGCTGCCGAACACGCTTTGCGCGTCACCGGCTGCTTGCTGCAGCACACCAAACAGCTCTTTGAGCTCGCCCAGTGCGATCGTCAGCTCTTCTTCCTTGACGGCCAGTGCGGCATTGTTGTCTTCGAATTGCTTCTCAAGACGTGCACCCAATTGCTCGGCGGCAGTGCGCTCTGCGCGCGCTGCGTTAAGCAGGCTGGTTTGCTCTGCCTTGCGGCTGTTGAATTCGGCTTCGCGACGACGCGCCTCGGCTGAATCCTGATTCTGGCCTTGTTCAATCTGACGAAGCAGCTGACTCAGCGAACTTGCGTCCTGCGCCACGGCGCCGGTAGATAGCAGCGCTGCGCCCAGAAAAGCGACTAATGCGGTTTTAATTGTTTTCATCTTAATTAGACTCCGGGCCAGATACAGGAACCAACAACAGTTCCGGCGCGATTTGCTTGGCAGCTACGGCCAAACCTTTCTCAACTTCAGCGCGATATTCATTTGCGATTTCGAACGACTTCGTTTCGGGGTTGTAACGACCCGTGATGTCACCTGAGTCATTCTGGAACAGCAACGCAACGCGACCCAGACGCAGGAAGCGCGCTGCAATCTCGTCATCGCCGATGCGGATCGTATCTTCATAAGATTCGATCGTGCGGCCGAAGTCGACTTCGATGGAATAGGCTTCCATCGCCTTGCGGAATTTCTCCGCCGTGCTGACACTCGGATCGTCCATCAGGTCTTTGAGGTTCTGCACCCGATCCGTGCGCTCTTTCAGCAGGAACGGCACGTCGAGGGCAATGGACTGTTCCAGGCCGGCAATCATTCGGGTGATCAACGGCAGAATCTGACGGTTCACTACCGTTGCATTCTGCATTGACACTTCGATTTCCTGCAGTTTCTGGTTCTGGCGATCAATCTGCGCTTGCAGCAATTGGTTGTAGATTTTCAAGCCGTCGATTTCTTTATTGACAGCACGGAACTCGTCGGTCACAGAACGCGTCTGCTCGACGATGCGGTCAATCCGAGTCTGCGATTGCTTTTGCCGATCAATACGGTTGTTCTCAGCGCGAATCACTGAGTCAACAGATTGCGACATAGCCGGAGCGGCGCAAGTCAGCGCCACCAGTGTCGCTGTGATCACGCCGCTGCGTGAACCGGTTAAAAACGGTTTCATGGGTACTCCTCGACGGTACTTATTGTTAATACGAAAAAGATTGCGAAAAAAAATATTGCAGTTGATTGCGGGCAGACATTGTTAACACGCATCCACTGCACTGTCATGGTCGACGTGAAGACGACACGGGATTCGTTGCAAAGGTAACAAACGCGCCATGCAGACAGACGAGGCAAGGCGCCGCGCACGCTGTGATGCACGAACTGGCTGTAAACGGCCTTGCGACACGTTGCTCAATACAATTCCCCCGAATTGGATGTTGCCGAATTGACGGTTACGAACAGAGCTCCCCGCTCTCCGCTGTCAGGCACGCAGGCCTCACACGCGGCACCGCATACTCCGGCACAGAGAATACCACAGAGAATAAATGGTGCTAGTGCCATTTTACGCGCTGCCTGTGCTATGCGGTCGCGCTGGCACGACATGTGTAGTTGACATCAGGCTGCCGGACACAAATGCTCTATTTCGCAGCACGCGCGGCTTGCTGAGCCCCCAGCTCAAGCTTCGCAATGGTGACCCGATGTACCTCATCCGGACCATCTGCCAGACGCAATGTGCGCAGTTGCGCCCACGCATAGGCCAGCGGGAAATCTCCGGACACGCCGGCACCGCCGTGCGTTTGAATCGCGCGGTCAATCACGCGCAATGCCATCGTCGGCGCTACGACCTTGATCATGCCGATATGCGAGCGCGCAACCTTATTACCAACCTTATCCATCATGTCAGCCGCTTTGAGCGTCAGCAGACGCGCTTGTTCGATATCCATGCGTGATTCGGCGATTTGCTCACGCACAACACCCTGCGCCGATAATGGTCGACCAAACGCAACACGCTCATCGACACGCGCACACATGGCTTCCAGTGCACGTTCGGCCATGCCGATACTGCGCATGCAATGGTGGATGCGGCCCGGTCCAAGGCGACCTTGCGCAATCTCGAAACCGCGACCTTCGCCGAGCAGCAAATTGCTTGCGGGCACACGGACGTCCTTAAACACCACCTCAGCATGTCCATGTGGCGCATCGTCATAACCAAACACTGTCAGCGGACGCAAAATTTCGATCCCCGGCGTCTTGGTGGGCACCAGAATCATTGACTGTTGCGAGTGTCGCTCAGCAGACGGGTCGGTCTTACCCATCAAAATCAGAATTTCGCAGCGTGGATCCATTGCTCCACTGGTCCACCACTTGCGACCGTTGATGACATATTCATCGCCGTCACGCACGATCGCGCACTGCACGTTTGTCGCATCGGACGACGCCACAGCAGGCTCGGTCATCGCAAACGCCGAGCGGATTTTGCCGGCGAGCAACGGCTCCAGCCATTGCTTCTTATGCGCGTCGGTGCCGTAGCGTTCCAGCACTTCCATGTTGCCGGTATCCGGCGCGGCGCAGTTGAACACTTCCGGCGCGATGAACGAGCGTCCCATGATTTCGCACAGCGGCGCGTATTCAAGGTTAGTCAGGCCGGCGCCGCGATCACTCTCGGGCAAGAACAGATTCCACAACCCGGCCTCTTTCGCGTGATCTTTCAGCGTTTCCATGATCGGCGGAATGTGCCAACGCGTATCGGCCGCCGTGAGCTGGTCAAAATAGGTTTGCTCATTCGGATAAACATGCTTGTCCATAAAGGCCAGCAAACGTTCGCGCAGCTCCTGCACTTTCGGTGTGTAGTCAAAATCCATGAACATCCCCCTGAGGATCTGAAAAACGGCGACCATGCGGTGTCAATGGCCGGTGAAGCATCTCGCAATGCCGCGTCGCAGCATACGCGGCTGGATCGGCGAGTGCCAGCGCGCTTGCTCCGGCACACGGGAGCAACATAAGCTGCGCGCTGAAACTCTTAATCAGGACGCGCACATGAAAGCAGCATTGGTCAAACAGCACGGCACACCAGACGATATTGTTATCGAGGACATCACTTCCCCGGAACCGGGTAAAGGTGAAGTCAAGCTGCGCTTGCGCGCCTGCGGCGTGAACTTTCCGGATGTTTTGATGGTTGCTGGCAAATATCAGATGCAGCCGCCAATGCCCTTCTCGCCTGGCGCAGAGATGGCCGGCGACGTCATCGCGTTGGGCGAAGGCGTCACTGGCATCGCGCAAGGTGATCGGATGCTGTGCATGGTGGGCTTCGGTGGCATGGCCGAAGAGATTGTCGTGCCAGCCAAGGCACTGGTGCCGATCCCCGATGCGATGGACTACAACACGGCGGCGGCCGTGATGCTGACCTATGGCACGTCCTACCATGCGCTCAAGCAACGCGCACAATTGCAGCCGGGCGAGACGTTACTGGTGCTGGGCGCCGCCGGCGGCGTCGGTCTGGCAGCCTGTGAGTTGGGCGCAAAAATGGGTGCAACAGTTATCGCTGCGGCCAGTACCGAAGAGAAGCTTGCGCTTGCCAAGGCGCACGGTGCGACGCAAACGATTAACTACACGGACAGCGACTTGAAGTCGTCGGTCAAAGCGTTAACGGATGGCAAGGGCGTGGATGTTATCTACGATCCGGTCGGTGGCGAGCTGTTTGATGCCTGTCTTCGCTCGTTGGCATGGCGCGGTCGCTTGCTCGTCATCGGATTCGCCAGTGGCGAGATTCCAAAGGCGCCGGCTAACCTGCCGTTACTCAAAGGCAGTTCTATCGTCGGCGTGTTTTGGGGTTCGTTTACGCAGCATGAACCGGCTGCGCACATGGAAAACATGCAAGAGCTCGTCGCCGGCTTCGCCGATGGCAGTTTGCGGCCTCACATTGGCCATGTGTTCCCGCTCGACGAGGCAGCCGCGGCCATGAACGTGCTCGCTTCGCGACAGGCTATGGGTAAGGTCGTCGTTGAGATCTAGCGCGCGCAACGCGCAGTTGCACATTTAGTCACATGCGAAACTGCTGGCGCCTGCTAGGCGTGCTCGGCAAAAAGCATTGACACGTCGTTGCGCATTGAGGACTATCGAGCTCAGAACATACTAACGATCGCCTGATTTATGCACGCAACACTTTTACTCGCAACCCTACTACTTCGATACGAATCGGGGTGCGGATAGGTTTTGCCGACAGACACAGGCTTTCTCGAAAACCTCGCACCCGAAACGGTAGCGGGGTTTTTTTATATTTGAACGAACAGAGCAACGATATGCCCAAGCAAGACGACAACCGGGTTCGCATTTTTGACACCACTTTGCGCGACGGCGAACAAGCGCCGGGTTGCAGCATGACGCTCAACGAGAAGCTGCGCATCGCGCGTGCGTTGGATGCAGCGAACGTCGATGTCATCGAGGCTGGCTTTGCGGCCGCCTCCCCTGGAGATTTCGAGTCGGTCAAGGCCGTTGCTGAAGCGGTACAAAGCGCAAGTGTGGCGAGTCTTGCACGCTGCAACCCGGAAGATATCGAAAAAGCATGGGCGGCGCTGCAAGGTGCGAAGCATCCACGCATCCACGTGTTCGTTGCAACCAGCGAAATTCATCGGACGCACAAATTGAACATGGCCAAGGACGAAATCCTGCGCACGGCCGTTGGCGCGATTGAGCTGGCGCGAAAGCATTGCAGCGATATCGAATTTTCGCCAGAGGATGCCTCGCGCACCGAGCCTGACTATCTGACCGAAATTGTGACTGCAGCAATTGCCGCCGGCGCCACCACAATCAATATTCCCGACACTGTCGGCTACACCGTGCCGCATGAGTTCGAAGCGTTGTTCCGACATCTGGTGGCGACCGTCCCGAATATTGATCAGGCAATCCTCTCCGTACATTGTCACGACGATCTGGGTATGGCCGTTGCCAATAGTCTGGCAGCAGTGATCGGCGGCGCACGGCAAATTGAATGCACGATCAACGGGATTGGCGAGCGCGCCGGAAACTGCTCGCTCGAGGAAGTGGTGATGGCGCTCGATACGCGCGAAGCATTCTTCGGCACCAAAACGCGCGTCGACACAACACGATTGTATCCAACCGCGCGCCTCGTATCATCGATTACCGGTATGCATATCCCGCGCAACAAAGCCATCGTCGGAGACAATGCGTTCGCGCACGAAGCCGGTATCCACCAGCACGGTATGCTCAAGCACGCATCGACTTATGAAATCATGAAACCCGAGCGTGTAGGCATCAGCCGCTCGAATCTCGTGCTGGGCAAACACAGTGGCAGGCACGCGTTTCGCGAACGCATCGTCGAGCTTGGCTTCGAGGTCGACGACTTCTCATTAAACGCGGCATTCACGCGCTTCAAGGCGCTCGCTGATAAGAAAAAGGATATCTACGATAGCGATATCGAAGCATTGCTGATGAACGACAGTGACGCGGCAAACGGCCCGTGGGTGCTGGGTCATCTGACTGTCACGAGTAACTCCACCGGCAGCGCGACCGCAACCGTATCCCTGCGACGCGACGATCACGAGACCGTCATCGAAGCGGCTGTTGGTAGCGGACCGGTCGAGGCCGCGTGTACCGCGCTGGAGCGGATCACCGGTATCGAATTGTCCTTGCAACATTACGATGTGCGCGGCGTCAGCATCGGCGAAGATGCGCAAGGTGAAGTGACGATAACCGTCGGTTTCAACGGCGCGGCCTACCGCGGGCACGGTATCAGTACCGACATCGTTGAAGCCAGCGTGCATGCCTGGCTGGAAGTGACAAACCGTATCGTGCGTCGACGCGAAAAAGGGCTAGCTGACCTGACCGCCAACGACACGCACCACGCAACTATTTAAAGGGCAGCTGCTATGCCAACAACTCTGTTTGATAAAGTATGGCAACAGCATGTCGTTGTCGAACAAACCGCTGACACACCCGCGGTTATTTACATCGATTTGCATCTGACGCACGAGGTCACCAGCCCGCAAGCATTTTCTGTTCTGCGCAAGCGTGGTCTACCGGTGCGCCGCATCGATCGTACGCTTGCAACCATGGATCATTCGACACCGACAACACCGGTGCGCAAGCTTGCGGATATTCATGTTGTCGGCCCATCAGCCGCCGCGCAGATTCGCAAGATGATCGATAACTGTCGCGAATTCGACATTCCGCTGCTGGGTTTCGATAGTGATGAGCGCGGCATCGTGCATATTATCGGCCCGGAGCTCGGCGCCACGCAGCCGGGCAAGACCATTGTTTGCGGCGACAGTCATACGTCCACCCATGGGGCATTTGGCGCGCTGGCGTTCGGCATTGGCACCACTGAAGTCGGGCATGTCATGGCGACACAGTGCCTGGCGCAACGCAAACCTAAATCGATGGCGGTTAACGTGCACGGCGACCTACCGCCTGGCGTCACAGCAAAGGATCTGATTCTTGCGATCATCGGTAAGGTTGGCGTCGACGGCGGAACCGGACACGTCATCGAATATCGCGGCGCGGCGATTCGACAATTGGATATGGCCGGTCGCATGACTGTCTGCAACATGTCGATCGAGGCAGGCGCACGCGCAGGGATGATTGCACCCGACGATGTCACTTTCGACTATCTGCGCGGTCGTGCGCGGGCACCGCAAGGCAAGGACTTCGAGGCGGCAGTCGCGCGTTGGCGCAAGTTGCGTACTGATGATGACGCGACGTTCGATAAGGTCGTCGACATCGATGCAAGCAGCCTGACCCCCATGATCACATTTGGCACCAACCCGGGCATGGTGACGCCTATCAATGCCGCGCTGCCCAAACGACCGGCGGACGGCTCGTGGGATCGCGCCTTAGCGTACATGCAAGTCAACGACGGCGAGTTGTTGGCAGGCAAGCCGGTAGACGTTGTGTTTGTCGGTAGCTGCACGAACGCCCGTCTCAGTGATCTGCAGCAAACCGCACACATATTGAAAGGTCGTCAAGTTGCCGATGGCGTACGAATGCTGATCGTGCCAGGTTCGCAAGCGATCAAGCGCGAAGCCGAGGCGCTCGGGCTCGACAGAGTATTCGAACAAGCCGGCGCGCAGTGGCGCGAGTCAGGCTGCTCCATGTGTCTGGGCATGAATGGCGACACAGTGGCCAGCGGGCAGCTCGCCGTGAGTACCAGCAACCGCAACTTTGAAGGCCGCCAGGGCATCGGCGCCCGCACGGTACTGGCTAGCCCGGCAACGGCCGCCGCCTGCGCTGTGGCCGGACACATCGCCGACCCGCGCCAATACCTGTAAGCATCTTTAGCATTCGAGGCAACCATGCAACCGACTACTGCTTTTACGACTCGCAGCGTGCCGCTGCCCCGCGCCGATATCGACACGGACCAGATCATTCCGGCCCGTTTTCTGACGACGACGTCGCGGGAGGGTCTCGGCCAGCATTTGTTTGCGGATTGGCGCTATCTGCCCAATGGGGACGACAATCCTGCGTTTGAGCTAAATCAGCCACAGCATCGCGATGCACAAGTTTTGGTGGCAGGCAGAAACTTTGGCTGCGGCTCTTCTCGCGAGCATGCACCCTGGTCGTTGCTCGACTATGGCTTCAAGGCGATCATCAGCACCGAAATCGCCGATATTTTTCGTTCCAACTCGCTAAAGAACGGGCTGTTACCGATCGTTGCGCCACAGGCATTTGTTGAGAAGTTACTGCAGCAGCCATGCGAGTTGACGATCGACATCGAGGATTGCACCGTGCGTATTAACGACGGGGCGGGCGCCGGCGAATGCATCACGTTCACGATTGATGCGTTCTCGCGTTATTGCCTGATGCACGGTATCGATCAACTGGGATTCCTGCTCGACCAAATGGACGCTATCGAACGTTTTGAAGCGCAGCACGATGGGCACGCAGCGTGAGCGCCTCAATCGTCGCGCTTGCCGGTGACGGCATCGGCCCCGAGGTCATGGCGGTTGCTACCGATGTACTTCGCGCTATTGCTCAGCACGCCAATTTCGCGTTCGATCTGCAACCTGCGCTGATTGGCGGTGCCGCCATTGACGCCACCGGCGAGCCACTGCCCGCCGCCACGCGTGAGTTGTGCATGAAGGCCGACGCTGTGTTGCTCGGCGCGGTCGGCGGCCCGCAATGGCAAAGTGTCAATATCGCGCAGCGCCCTGAAGGTGGCCTGCTGCAATTGCGTGAGTTGCTCGCTGTGTTCGCCAACTTGCGCCCGGTGCGCACGCACCCTGCCCTATATGATGCCTCGCCGCTCAAGAACGATCGCTTACACGGTGTCGATATCATGGTCGTGCGCGAGTTGACTGGCGGCATCTATTTCGGCGACAAACGTGAGGGCGACGAAACTGCAAGCGACGCTTGCGTGTACACGCGCAAGGAAGTAGCCCGCGTGGTGCGCATTGCCGCAGACCTCGCCGTACGGCGCAACGGCAAGTTAACCTCCGTGGACAAATCCAACGTGCTGGCAACGTCGCGATTGTGGCGCCGTGTGACCGATGCCATCGTTGCCGATGAGTTTCCAACTCTAACGCTCGAGCATCTGCTGGTCGACGCAGCGGCAATGCATCTGCTGGCTCGTCCGGATAGGTTCGATGTCATGGTGACCGAAAATATGTTCGGCGATATTCTGACTGATGAGGCATCCATGTTGGCGGGCTCGCTTGGTCTGCTACCGTCCGCATCGCTCGGCGAGCGCCAGTCTGAATTCGGCACGATCGGATTGTACGAGCCCATTCATGGCTCAGCGCCGGACATTGCCGGCAAGGGCATCGCCAATCCGTGCGGCATGTTGGCAAGCATTGCGATGATGCTGCGCTACAGCCTCGGTCAACCCGATCTTGCTGATCAGTTGGATGGCGCAATCGAGCAGGCTTTGGCCGATGGCTGCCGCACCGCAGACATTGCCACACAAGGTGACGCAATGGGTACCACAGCAATGGGCGAAGCAGTGATAGCGCGCTTATAGTGCATTAAGCGACGGAGCGCGATACCGCTTCACTGGTTTGCCTGAACTGGCGGATCTGGGCAAACAGGGCTTGGGTATCAATTAAGAAACCATCGTGGCCGTGCTCGCTGTCCAACACGGAATAGGTCGCGTTGGGCAACTGCTCGGCCAGCCAGCGTTGCTCTCGCGGCGGATACAGCACATCGGAGCTGACCGACACCACTAAAGCGGGACACTGCATGCGCGACAGTACACCAGCGGTACCACCCTCGCGGCCGCGACCGACGTCATGACTATCCATGGCTTGCGTCAGACACACATAACTTGCCGCATCGAAACGCTCGTGCAGTTTCGCACCCTGATAGTCGAGGTATGAGCTAACCGCATGCTCACCGCTGGCGTGTGTGGGGCCGGCAAAGCGCGATTCGAAATTCTCCCAACTGCGGTACGTCACCATAGCCATCATCCGGGCGGCAGCCAATCCGGCAGCAGGCCTGTGCGCGTCATCATACTGGCCGCCCTGCCAGTTCGGATCAGCCTTGATCGCTGCGCGCTGCGCGCTCGATACGCCAATACACCAGGCCGAATGGATGGCCGAGACGCCGATCGGCGCGATGCGATTCACAAACTGCGGGAAACTGGCGGCCCACTCGAGCACCTGCATGCCACCCAGCGACGGACCGATGGCAAGCTGCACACGAGTGACACCCAGGTGATCCAACAGCCGTTTTTGCAGTTGCACCATATCGCGCACGGTAATGCGGCCGATGCCGGCGCCATAGCGTTCTCCGCCAGCATCGGGACGCACGCTGTAGGGACCCGTTGTGCCATAGCAGCCACCAAGCACATTGCTGCAAACGATAAAGTCTGTGGCCGGATCGAGCACCCCACCAGCGCCAATCAGGTCAGGCCACCAATCGTCGACATCGGCCGAGCCGGTCAGCGCATGGCAGACCAGCACCGCATTGTCACCGGCCGCGTTCAGCGTGCCCCAGGTGCGATAGGCAACGTGGGGGTTGCTGATCGATGCGCCCGATTCGCATTGCAGCGGCGCATCAAAGGCAATGCAGTGTGTCTCACTGGAGATTGCACCTGCGCTGACCAGTCTGGCAGGTTGTGCCGTCATGCAGCTACCGCCGCCCGGGACGCATCAAAAGCTTGCGCAAAGTCCGCTTTGATGTCGTCGATGTGCTCGATGCCGACCGACACCCGGATCATGTCCGGCAACACGCCGCTGGCGTGACGCTCGGTCTCGGTCAGTTGCTGGTGCGTCGTGCTGGCCGGATGAATAACCAGCGTCTTCGCATCGCCGACGTTCGCCAGATGACTCGCGATTTGCACCGAATTGATAAACCGTTTGCCGGCTTCCAGACCGCCGCGAATACCAAATGTCAGCACAGCGCCGAAACCGTGCGTCAGGTAGTGTTTGGCACGCGCATGGTACGCATGCGATGGCAAGCCGGCGTAATTCACGTACGCGACGTCGTCATGTGTCTCGAGCCATTGCGCAAGCTCAAGCGCGTTGTCGACATGTTTTTGCACGCGTAGCGACAGCGTCTCCAGCCCTTGCAGCAACATGAATGCATTGAACGGACTTTGCGACGGGCCAAAATCACGCAACCCTTCCACTCGCGCTCGAATGATGAACGCGATGTTGCCAAAGTCACTGCCCACGCCAAAAACGTCTGCGAATACGAGGCCGTGATAGCCCGGCGACGGATCCGTGAACATCGGAAACTTGCCACTCGCCCAATCAAAGGTGCCACCATCAACGATGACGCCGCCGATCGACGTGCCGTGACCGCCAATCCATTTGGTTGCCGACTCAACCACGATGTCAGCACCGTGCGCGAGTGGCTTGCACACAAAGCCCGCGCAGCCGAGCGTGTTGTCGACAATCAACGGTATGCCGTGCGCATGAGCAAGTTCCGACAACGGCGTAAAATCCGGTATATCAAAGCCCGGGTTGCCGATTGCCTCGACATAAATCGCTTTGGTGTTGTCATCGATTGCCGCTTCGTAATCAGCCAGGTCATCGCCCGTTACAAACCGCGTATCAATGCCCAGGCGCGGGAAGGCAACCTTGAACTGGTTATACGTACCACCGTACAACGAGCTGCGTGCAACGATATTGTCGCCCGCTTGCGCGATGTTGGTGATCGCGATGAATTGTGCGGATTGACCGCTGGCAGTCGCCAACGCCGCAACGCCACCTTCCAGCGCGGCCACACGTTGCTCGAACACGTCCGTCGTTGGGTTCATGATACGTGTGTAGATGTTGCCAAATTCCTGCAGCGCGAACAGCCGTGCGCCATGATCAGAATCGTCGAACGTATAGGACGTGCTTTGATAGATCGGCACCGCTCGGGCATTGGTGCCGGGCGCCGGCGATTGTCCTGCATGCACTTGCAGTGTGTCGAAATGGAGTGTTGAGGGATCAAGAGCCATGGTGTCATCCTGTGTCAAAAATGCGGTGCGCAGCAGAGCGCGTTCAACGCATCGAGTACTGCTTCGGAAGGGACACACGGG
The DNA here is from genome assembly GCA_038529355.1 of Pseudomonadota bacterium. Lineage (GTDB taxonomy): Bacteria > Pseudomonadota > Gammaproteobacteria > Steroidobacterales > Woeseiaceae > CALBPI01. Next base: position 51,934 of record JBCBDU010000013.1, on the reverse strand, counting down.
ATAGAAATAGGGGCTCGCCCATTCCGGTGCGATACCGAACTACGAGGCCTCTCATCTATCAGAAGTGCGCGCACCTCTCGTAGGAGTTGGCACCTTGCCGGACGGTTAGTTCCCGCAGGTTGCCCCGGCTTCAAAGGGCCTATCCCTCCGCCGGTCTCGATGAGTTCAGTGATGTTTCAACGAACGGTCTACGTTGTCAAGGCCAATATCGGTTGCATGGCGAATCTGCTTGCCGTAGCATGCATTAATGTATTAACGCGCTGTTACATTAGTACGCCATGAAACCAAACCGCCAACTTAGCCCGCGCCAGCAGCGTGCGGCAGAACACAGTCTCAGCCAGGCGTTCGCCGCGCTGGACCAGTCCGCAGACGTGCATGCGCTTCTCAAGGATCTGTGCACGCCCGCTGAGCTGCAGGCACTCGCAGATCGCTGGCAAGTCGTGCAGCTATTGAATCAGGACCTGGCCTATCGCGCCATTCATGAGAAAACCGGCGTTAGCGTCACCACCATTGGCCGTGTGGCTCGCTACCTCGCCGATGGCGCTGGTGGCTACACGGCCGCCCTAACCGCACTTGGGCAGATGCCCGGAGATTCACAATGAAACAGCAGCCGGAACGTCTGCAGATCGCCGTCCAGAAGTCAGGTCGGCTCACAGATAAAACCATGCAATTGTTGGAACGATGCGGTCTAGAGATCCGCAAAAGCAAGGATCAGCTGTTCTGCTACGGCGAGAATATGCCGATCGATCTGTTGCTCGTGCGCGACGACGATATTCCTGGGCTCGTGGCGGAAGATGTTTGCGACCTCGGCATTGCGGGGTTGAACGTTACCGAAGAGAAACGCCTGAACGGGACGCTTGGCGACGCGATGCCGTTTCACGAAATCCGCAGGCTCGGGTTCGGTCAATGCCGACTGTCGCTGGCGGCCGCGAGCGGCGTCATCTGGCAAGGCCCGCGCATGCTCGAAGGAAAGCGCATTGCAACGAGTTATCCGGCATTAACACGAGACTACCTGACCCGAAACGGCGTTAACGCTGACGTCGTGTTTTTCTCGGGCGCGGTCGAAATCGCACCACGCTTAGGCAAAGCTGAATTTATTTGCGACCTGGTCTCCACCGGTTCGACGCTTGCCGCCAATCAACTGAACGAGCTTACGACCATTCTCGACAGCGAAGTCTGCTTGATTCAGACCAATGCGCCGCTCAGCGACGAAAAACAAAGCTGGATTGACCGCCTGTTGCAACGTATGCAAGGCGTGATGCAAGTCAGCGAAAGCAAATACATCATGTTGCACGCACCCCGCGCGGCGGTGAGCGAAATCTGCGGTATTTTGCCGGGCAGCGAAGCGCCGACGATCTTGCCGCTCGAGGGCACCGATGATCGCGTCGCCGTCCACGCGGTCTGCCGTGAGAATGTGTTCTGGGAAACGCTGGAGAGCCTCAAGGAGGCAGGTGCAAGCTCCATGCTGGTGTTACCCGTTGAGAAGATGCTGGCATGAGTCTACCGCGCTACCAATGGCGTACGCTGTCAACGGTCGAGCGTCAGGAGCTGATGCAACGCCCGGCCGTGCGCAGCAATACACGCATTGCCGCCGATGTCGCGGCCATCATTGAACAGGTCCGCCGTGACGGAGACGACGCAGTACGCGCACTGACAGCAACCTTGGACGGTGTCGCGCTTGACGCACTGCAAGTGACCGCGGAGGAGATTGTCGCCGCTCGTGATGCGCTCAGCGATACTGACCGCAACGCGATCACCGCGGCCATTGCGAACATTCAGCGCTTCCACAAAGCGCAGATCCCTGCGCCAATTCGTGTCGAAACCCAGCCCGGTGTGATCTGCGAACGAATCGCACGACCGATCGAGGCCGTCGGTCTGTACGTGCCAGCTGGTACTGCTCCCCTGCCCTCAGCGGCAATGATGTTAGCTGTGCCCGCAACGCTTGCTGGTTGCGACACCCGGGTGTTGTGTTCACCGCCACGCAAGGATGGTTCGCTGGACCCTGCTATCGTGTTTGCCGCGTATGCAGCCGGCATCACACAAATGTTCAAGATTGGCGGTGCGCAAGCGATCGCCGCAATGGCGTACGGCACCGCGACGGTGCCGAAAGTCAGCAAGGTTTTCGGTCCGGGTAATGCTTACGTGACCGCCGCGAAAATGCACGTAGCCGCCGATGCAGCCGGCGCCGCACAGGATATGCCCGCCGGGCCGTCAGAAGTGCTGGTGATCGCCGATGCACACGCCGATGCAGATTTTGTTGCCACCGATCTGTTGTCGCAAGCCGAACATGGCGCCGACTCGCAGGTGATTCTGCTCACCGACTCCGCCGCGCTACTGGAGTCGGTAAACAGCGCGATTGAGCGTTTTCTGCAGATGCTTAATAGATCGGATCTTATCCGCGCCGCACTCGATCACAGCGCGCTGATCGAAGTACCCTCAATCGATGACGCCATTGCAATCAGCAATCAGTACGCGCCGGAGCATCTGATCGTCAACACTACAAACGCGCGCACGCTATTGCCGAAGATTCGCAATGCGGGTTCAGTCTTTCTTGGCAGCCTCACGCCCGAGTCGCTCGGTGACTATTGCAGTGGCACCAACCACGTGTTGCCGACTTATGGCTACGCGCGCAATTACAGCGGTCTTGGTATCGATCAGTTCCTGCTGCAAATGACCGTGCAGGAGGCAACGCCTGACGGTTTCGCAACCATTGGCCCAATCGCAGCAACGCTTGCGCGACTGGAAGGTTTGTCCGCACACGCGCTTGCGGTCGATGTGCGCCTCGCACAGGCAGGTCAGTGACATGGCGACGCTGACGCAACTGGCACGGCCGGAAATTGCCGCGCTGCGTGCCTATATCCCGGCGGCCGCGCAACCCGGGCTGGTGCGCCTGAATGCCAATGAAGCGCCTTGGCGGAGCGCGGCAGATGCCGCGAATCGTGCGCTGAACCTGTATCCACCGGCGCGACCGGATAAACTGCGCAACCTGTTGGCCGGTCAGTATGACGTGGTGCCTGCCGAGCTGATGGTCACGCGCGGCACCAGCGAGGCGATTGACCTGTTGATCCGCGCGTTTTGCCGCCCAGCCCAGGACGATATTGTTATCTGCCCGCCGACGTTCGGCATGTATCAAGTGTATGCCGATATACAGGCAGCCGGTATCCAGCGAATTGCCCTGCAGGGCGCAGCACTAGCATTGCCCGTCGACGACATCGTTGCCGCCTGGACGCCGACGACAAAACTCGTGTTCGTCACAACCCCCAACAACCCGACCGGTCACAGCCTCGATGTCGGTGACATCGAGCTACTGGCCAACGCGCTTGATGGTAGTGGGGTCATTGTCATCGATGCGGCCTACATTGAATTCGGTGCGCCTGAATCGGTCATGGCACTGCGCAAGTACCCTCATGTCGTTATACTGCGCACGTTGTCGAAGGCGTATGGTCTGGCTGGTGCCCGCTGCGGCTCGCTGATCGCCGATCCCGAGTTGATCGGCCTGATCGAAAAGGTGATGCCGCCGTATGCCGTGCCGACCCCAACGGTCGAGGCGGCAACGGCTGCATTGGTGAACGAAGCATTCGCAGTCATGCCGCAGCGCATTGCGTCGCTGTGTGCCGAGCGCAGGCGCGTCGCATCAGCGCTACGCGGCTTACCTGGCGTGCGGCGGGTCTGGCCGAGCGATGCCAATTTCCTGCTCGTCACCTTCGACGATCCGCAACGCGCGCTGGCGCAAGCAAGTGCTGCCGGCTACCTACTACGCGACTTCAGCGAACAGCCGGAAACCACTGGCTGCATTCGAATCACGATAGGCAGCACTGCCGACAATGATGCATTGCTCAGCGCACTGGGCAATGATCCGGAAACGCAACGATGACAGCAAAGAAGGTTTTGTTTATTGATCGTGATGGCACGCTGATCCGCGAGCCTGACGATGAGCAAGTCGATGCGATCGACAAGCTTGCGTTGGTCGACGGCGTGATTCCAGCCTTGCTGGCGCTGCGCGACGCCGGCTTCGAACTGGTCCTGATAAGCAACCAGGATGGACTTGGCACAGAGTCGTTCCCGCAGCACACATTCGATCCACCGCATGCGTTCATGAAACAACTGTTCAGCTCGCAGGGCATTCATTTCGCCGAGGAATTCATTTGCCCGCATTTGGCGGCGGACCAGTGCGGTTGCCGCAAACCGAGAACGGGCTTACTGACGCGCTACCTCGCTGCCAACACACTGGATCTTGCACGCAGCGCCGTCATCGGCGATCGCAGCAGCGACATGGCGTTGGCCGACAACCTTGGTGTGGCGGGTTTTTTGCTGGACGCCGGGACCGATTGGGCGCAGATCACGCACGCACTGATCAACCAACCACGCACTGCCACCGTGTCACGCAACACGAACGAGACGCGAATCGACGTGCACATTGATCTTGACGCCGAGGCACCACAAACAATCAAGACCGGTATCGGCTTTTTTGATCACATGCTGGAGCAAATCGCCAAGCACGCCGGGATCGCACTCACGCTAAGCTGCACGGCCGATCTTCACGTCGACGATCACCATTGCATCGAGGACGTCGCGCTGGCACTGGGTGAAGCGATTCGGATCGCGCTGGGTGACAAACGCGGCATTGGTCGCTACGGCTTTACCGTGCCGATGGATGAAACGCTGGCCAGCGTCGCCATCGATATCTCCGGGCGACCGGCCGCCGTTCTGGATGCCGCGTTCGAGCGCGAGTTTGTTGGTTCACTGGCCACTGAGATGGTGCCGCACTTTTTCCAGTCACTCGCGCAGTCACTCGGTGCCGCCATTCACATTAGCGTCACTGGCGACAACGACCATCACAAAGTCGAGGCCTGCTTCAAAGGTGTCGGCCGTGCGCTGCGCCCGGCGCTGCAACGCAGCGGTAATGACTTGCCATCGACAAAGGGTGTGTTATGAGCGTTGCAATTGTAGATTCCGGTGGCGCAAACATTGCCTCCGTTACCTGTGCGCTGGAACGTCTCGGCGTTACCCCGCAGTTGACGACCGACGCCGCAATCCTTACCGGCGCCGACCATGTCATCCTGCCCGGCGTCGGTGCAGCGGAAGACGCCATGCAGCGGCTCGATGCGCTTGGCCTCAGCGATGTCATCCGTGATCTGAAACAGCCTGTGCTTGGCATCTGCCTCGGCATGCAGCTCATGGCTGCCGGTTCTGCCGAAGACAATGCCACTTGCTTGGGGATCACCAATGATAATGCGGGACGCTTCACGGCCGCTGTGTCGCGACCGGTTCCGCACATGGGATGGAACTGCGTCCACCACAACAACGAATCGGTGCTGTTCGATGGCATACCGTCCGGCGCGTACTTCTATTTCGTGCACAGTTACGCACTGGCACCCAGTGATTCAACCGTTGCCATGTCCCATTATGACGGTGACTTCTCTGCAGCGATCGCGCACAACAACTTCTTCGGCACACAGTTTCACCCGGAGCGCTCGGCGCACCACGGGGCGCGACTGCTCCGCAACTTTTTGGCGATGTAACATGCAAATCATTCCCGCAATCGATATCCGCGATGGACGTTGCGTCCGGCTCCTGCACGGTGAATACGACAAGGAGACGCGCTATGACGTCGATCCGGTGACGCTCGCTACGCATTACTCCAATCTCGGTCTATCGACATTGCACCTCGTGGACCTCGACGGCGCGCGCGATGGCAATCCGGTCAACACTGCCTTGTTCAAGCGCATCGCTGACGCCACTCGGGCCAGCATTCAGGTCGGTGGCGGGATTCGTAGTGCTGCGCAGATCAACGAGCTGTTCGAGGTCGGGGTCTCGCGCGTCGTAGTCGGCAGCTTGGCTGTCGAATCACCACAAACGGTAGCCGCTTGGTTGCAAGAATTCGGCGGCCATCGCATTGTGCTCGCACTTGATGTGCGGATTGATGCGCAAGGCACGCCGTTCGTTTGCACCCGTGCGTGGACGCACACCACGTCGCATACGCTGTACGATACGATTGAGCGCTACATCAATGCAGGACTGAGCACGGTGCTGTGCACTGACATCGCCAAAGACGGTGCCCTGACTGGTCCATCCGTGGCGCTGTATGAATCTCTAAAAGTACGCTATCCGGCCATGACGATTCAGGCATCAGGCGGCGTCGCCAACATCGACGACCTGCGTAGCCTGCGCAATAGCGGCGTTGACGGCGCCATTACCGGCAAAGCGCTGCTGGAGAGCCATATTACCGACGAGGAGATCCGCACATTCTTACTCGACGCATAATCCCCTGCCTTGATGTTCGCGACGGCGCGGTCGTCAAAGGTATCCAGTTTCGTAACCATCGTGTTGTCGGCGGCATCCTGGAACTCGCGGCGCGCTATCGCGACGAGTCCGCTGACGAGCTGGTGTTCTATGATATTACCGCAAGTCCTGATGGCCGCTCGGTCGACCGGCAATGGGTCGCCGATGTAACGCGCGTGCTCGACATTCCGTTCTGTGTTGCGGGGGGCATTCGCAGCATCGCGGATGCCGAGTCGGTGCTCAATCGTGGCGCCGACAAGATCTCGATCAATTCGCCAGCGTTGGAGAATCCCGCGTTGATCGAGTCGCTGGCGCAACGCTTTGGCTCGCAATGCGTCGTCGTTGGTATCGACACGCGGCACGAAGCTGACGACTGGTACGTCTATCAATACACCGGCGATCCGACGAAGACGGCCGGTACTGGGCGCCGCACGATGGATTGGGTGCGCGAAGTGCAGGACCGTGGCGCGGGTGAGATCGTGCTGAACTGCATGAACAAGGATGGCGTGCGCGATGGTTATGACCTTGAACAGTTGGCCGCGGTGCGCGAGATCACGTCGATCCCGATGGTCGCTTCAGGCGGCGCCGGTTGTGCTCAGGACTTTATCGATGTGTTCGAGCAGTGTCGTGTTGACGGTGCCCTTGCCGCTAGCGTCTTCCACAGCGCCGAGCTGCCGATCCCCGAACTTAAGAATACGTTGCATGCGGCCGGCATCGCGATACGCCCCACCGCCAATCTCGCAACTCAGACGGAAGGTCACCTATGAACGAACGCTTCTTAGCAACCCTTGAGCAGATCGTTGCGCAACGCCTTGCCGAAGCAGACAGCGACGCAAGCTACACGGCAAGGCTCGCTGAGCAAGGGGCAGCACGCATCGCACAAAAGGTTGGCGAAGAAGGTGTTGAAGTGGCGCTGGCCATGGCGGTTGGGGATGACAAAGCACTGATCAGCGAGTCGGCTGATTTGCTTTACCACCTGATCGTAGCGCTAGAATTTCGCAACATCCCACTGCAAGCCGTCTATGACGAGCTTGCCGCGCGCCACGCGCCAAGCACCTAACGCTGGACCCGTGCGTAGCTACTGGCGGTAACGACCGGTTTGATAGCTCATCGCCAACAGCAATCCATCGGCGCGGTACACTGCTGTCTGCTGATTCAAGAAACCGTGACGAATGACGGCCGCGTTCGTGTCAAGCATCACGTAGCCATCGCTGATTTCTGACAACTGCCCGGCGCTCGCATAGATGTGTGTCGACAAACTGATCGTTGCCGCCGAGATCATCGCGTCGCTGACAAAGAACGTGCGTGGCATCGGCGTATCGGCAATGCTGACGAGTGCTTTGGCGTCAATGGGCCGAACGTCCGACTCGCGAACATAGGTCACCGAGTGCGGCACACCGTTATCGACAAAAGGACGACCTTTGGCCAAGCGGATCTCGTAGTGGTCGAACCAGCTTGGCGTTGATTCAGTGCGCGGCAGCCTGATGCAATCTGCAACAGCTCGATACGCAGGCATTGATTGCTCGAATTCAAGCGGTGATACTTCGTGCTGTCCGCAAACAATCGATGCCGACGCCAGAGCGCGCGTCGGTTGAGCGACGCTGCATACATCTACCTGCCAAAAATCGACACTGCGCCGCCGCTCGATACAACGCACGCGTAACAACAGCTGCTCATCACGTACACCTGCGTGGAAATTCATTTGGTGGGTAATCACGCTGCCGCGCGCATCGTCGCGAGCTTCGACCGCCGCGACGCAAATTGCTGCAACCCAGCCGCCAAACGCACTGTTCATATTCCAAAACCGTGCATCGAGGTTCAACGAATACGTATCATCGTCGACCCGTGTAAGCGCCGTCGACTGATCGAAAATATAGCTCATTATCTACCCTTCCCGCCTGAACAACATGCCCTGTGCCGGCTCGCGCAAATTGTAATGGGATGACATCGATTCACCATAGGCCCCGGTGTTGGCAATCAGCATCACGTCACCGTGATGACATTCCGGCAACCAACGATCTGTGCCGAGCTTATCCCCAGTCTCACAGATTGGTCCCACGACCGTTGCGAGTCGATCGGGCGTCTCATCGAGGCGCGACAGATTGGCTATCTCGTGATACGCACCATACAGCGCAGGACGAATCAATGAATTCATGCCGGTACTGACGCCAACGTATTGGACATCGCCTTTGCCTTTGGTTTGAGTCACACGCGTGAGCAACACACCTGCCTCGCTGACAATAAAGCGCCCCGGCTCAAGCCAGATATCAAACGCGGGAAACGCGTCGCGAACGGCACTGAGTGATGCGTCGAGCGCAGACAGATCTAACGGCGCATCCCCGGGCTGTTCCGGCACACCAAGGCCGCCGCCGAGGTCGAGCACTCGCACGTGCGGGAAATGCGCGGCAGCGCTTGCCAAGGCTTCGGCAACAATACGCCAGTTGTCTGCGTTCGTGATGCCACTCCCAGTATGTGCATGAACCCCTACAACGCGACACGACAGCGCGTTAGCGGCATCGGCGAACTGCGCTAGCTCGAACACCGGCACCCCAAACTTCGAGTGCACGCCCGCGGTGCGCACGTGCTCATGGTGGCCGCGCCCTTGCCCCGGGTCGACGCGCACGAAGACATTGCGATTTCGAAACGTGTCAGGCCATTGCTGCAACGGTGACAAATTGTCCAATGTGACATGTACGCCTAGTGCAAACCCGTGCTCATAGTCTTTGCGCGCGCAGAAGTTCGGCGTGTAGAGAATGTGTTCACGCGCGATATCCGGGAACAGCGTCAGCACCCGATCCAGCTCACCTGGCGAGACACACTCGAACCCCAATCCTTTGGCGTGCACTTCGCGCAGCAGGTCGGGGTGCGAGTTTGCCTTCATCGCATAGAAGACTGCGCTGACATTGCGCAGACCTAGCAATCCGTCAATGCGCTCGTGCAACGTCTGAACGTCGTAGGCGAACGCTTCGTCACGGTCTCCCAACATTTCAATGAGCGGTTGCGCGGCCTGTCGCCACCAGCTTGCTGCCACCTTAGTCCGCGCTTCAGGTTGTAGCTGCAGCGACTCCCATGTCGGACCTAACGTGTCGTCATCAATGCGGCCGCGCATGACCGCCGGATGCAGTTGTTGCACCAGCCGATAACCTTGCGCCTGATCGACGACGACCGTGAAGTTCAAATCGTTTGCTGCTTGTGATACCAGATGCAAACGGTGTTCCGCGAAGACCTCAAACGATGGACCGAGCTTGGCCAAAATTGTCCGAATCTTGCGGCCGACAATACTGACCGCGGCGCAATTTCGAATGACCTTCACCGTCGCCAACGCCGACAGCGTGCTCACAAGGCGATCCAGCGTACGTGCGTCGACGTTTTCTTCTTCGGCATCGAGCGAAACCGTGATGCTGCTTTCAGATGTTGATACCAGACCAACCGATACGCGGTGCTGACTGAACACCTCAAAAACCTTGGCAAGAAAACCAATTTCCTGCCACATATTGACGCTTTCCATCGACAGCAACGTCACGCCGGGTCGCAGTGCGATCGCCTTGACGGCGGGTTCGACTTCACCGCTGAATTCCGCGATTACCGTCCCGGGCAATTCTGGTCGCGACGTACACAGGACATACATCGGGATCGCGTGTTGCCAGAGCGGCGCAATACTGCGTGGATGCAAAACTTGACCACCCGCTGATGCAATCTCCTGTGCCTCACTGTAGTGCAGCCGCTTCAACAATCGCGCCGCAGGCACCACGGTCGGATCGGTGCTGAACAAGCCCGGCACGTCCGTCCACACTTCAACGCGATGCGCCTGCAACTGCGCGCCGAAATAGGCCGCCGACGTATCAGATCCGCCGCGCCCCAATAACACAGTATCCCCATCCTGGTCGGCCGCAATGAAACCCTGCGTGAGGTGCAGTGCACCGGCACCCAGACGCACCTGCAATGTTGGATCGGGCGCAGCAGAACACACCGCACGCAAATAGTGCCGGCGCTCGCGAATTTCGCGCTCGCTGGTAAGCAGTGTACGCGCATCGTGCCATGCCACGGTCAGCTCGCATGCGCTCAAGAATGCATAACTCAATCGTGACGCCATCATCTCGCCAAGCGCCATAACCCGCGCCTCAATACGTGGTGTCACCTCGCGAATCAGGCGAATGCCGGCTAGCAGCTGACGCACTTCATCGAGATCGCTTGCGATCAAACCAGCGCCATCGATGCCCAGCGCTTCGGCGAGCTGCACGTGTTGCCGCTCAATAGCGCTAACGGCTTGGTCCGATTCTCCGTCGACGGCGTGCTGCAACGCAGATTGCAACGCGTTCGAGACACCCTTGAGCGCCGAATGGACCACGAGCACCTGATGACCATCCGCTTGGCGCTGGCGCATGCAAGCAGCTATGCGTTGCCAATTATCTGCCGATGCAACGCTGCTGCCGCCAAATTTCAGGACAATCCAACGAGATGCATCAGGCGCTGCGAGCTCAAACTGCTGCTCCTGTTCGCTCATGCGTCAAAGTCATCGGTAATGGCGCCGCGCGACGCAGACGTCACCTGCGCGGCATACTTCGCGAGCGTGCCGCGTCGGGCCTTCGGTGATGGTGCGCGCCAGTTGTCGCGCCGCGCCGCCATCGTCGCCGCATCAATCTGCACATCAATCGTCCGTGCAACCGCATCGATGCGAATCCGATCGCCCTCCTCGATGAGTGCAATAGGACCGCCGACCGCAGCTTCCGGCGTGACGTGACCCACAACGAAACCATGACTGCCACCCGAAAACCGTCCGTCGGTTATCAACGCTACTTGATCGCCCAGACCCTTGCCCATGATCGCACCGGTTGGACTTAGCATTTCACGCATGCCGGGGCCACCCTTGGGACCCTCATAGCGAATGACGACCACGTCGCCAGCGACGATATCGCCGTCAAGAATCGCTTGCAGTGCAGCTTCCTCGGCAGCAAAAACACGGGCGCGACCCTCGAAATTGAGGCCTTCCTTACCACTGATCTTAGCCACCGCACCCTCGGGCGCCAGATTGCCATACAGCACCACCAGGTGACTGTCGGGTTTGATCGGATTGTCCAGCGGGCGAATGATGTCTTGCCCATCGAGATAGGGTTCCACATCGGCAAGATCAGCCGCTAACGTTTGGCCGGTCACCGTCAGGCAATCGCCGTGCAGCAAACCGGCATCCAGCAGCATTTTCATCAGCGGGCGAATGCCACCAATTGCCACCAACGCAGACATCGAGTACCGGCCGCTGGGCTTGAGGTCCGACAACACCGGAACCTTCGCACCGATGCGGGTAAAGTCATCCAGCGACAATTCGACATCGCACGCATGCGCCATAGCCAGCAGATGCAGCACGGCATTCGTCGAACCACCGAGTGCAATCACCATCGTGATCGCGTTTTCGAATGCGTTGCGCGTCATGATGTCGAGCGGTTTGATGTCGTTCGCGATCAGATTCGCTACAGCCCGCCCCGCGCACTCGCAATCGGTGCGTTTGGCATCGGATACCGCTTCCTGCGCCGAGCTCCCGGGCAAGCTCATGCCCAACGCTTCAATCGCCGACGCCATTGTGTTGGCGGTGTACATGCCACCACACGCTCCAGGCCCCGGAATCGCAGTTTTTTCGACGTCAATCAACGCCTGCATGTCAATAATGCCACCCGCGTGTTGACCCACAGCTTCGAACACCGAAACGATGTCACGGTCATGCGCGCCCGGTTTGATCGTGCCACCGTACACAAATACTGCCGGTCGATTGAGTCGCGCCATTGCGATGATGCAAGCGGGCATATTCTTATCGCAGCCGCCAATGGTCACTAGACCGTCGAAACCTTGCGCGGCGCACACCGCCTCGATCGAATCGGCGATGATCTCGCGCGAGACCAATGAATAGCGCATGCCCGGCGTACCCATCGAGATTCCGTCAGACACGCTGATGGTATTGAACCGGACCGGTTTGCAGTTGCCTTCAGAAACACCTGCCTCGACATGCAACGCCAGATCATCAATATGCATGTTGCACGGCGTTACCATGCTCCAAGTGGATGCGATGCCGATTTGTGGTTTCCTAAAATCGGCGTCGCCGAAACCAACGGCACGCAGCATTGCACGCGACGGTGCCTGCGCGGCGCCGTCAACAATGACGCTCGAGTACGGGCGGTTTTTCTTGTCAGTCATTCGTCTCTCTGATCAATTACAGGGGCAGGAATCTATTCCGGGTCGAGTATACGCACGGTGACGTCGCTATTGACGCCTTCGATCGACGACCCAGGCTCGAGCCCCACGCGAAACAACTCAACACCTTCGCGGATCGTGTCAGACACAATCGGGATGAAGACCGTGGCGGTATTCTGGCCAGCTTCGAATGTTACCTGGGCGGGTTCCGGGGTAACGTAGTCATCGTCACTCATCGCGCTCATTGATGTGGCCTCAAGCGCGACAACCAGGGCAGAGTCCGTTGGCTGTAGCCGCCACAACGTGAGCGACAGCGCACCGGCATTCTCGGCAACCGAAATATTGTCGTGCGCAAAGCTCACGGTATCAGCAGTGAGTGTGCTGGCAATACGCTGTCGATCATCATCGATCAACCGCAACACAAAACGCCCAAGTAGCAAATCATCACCAACGCGCAAAACGTCATAGGTGATGTCCATATCCGGTTCGACAAGCGCATCGGGCAAATTCTCAAAGATCAGCTCGGCAACCGGGTTATCCGTATCGAAAACAATCGTTGTCGACGCAGGGCCACTGACGTGGTCGGCAAGCAACCGTGTGACCGAACGCGTTGCGCCGCGCGCGACCAGACGAACACTGACAGGCTCATCAATAGCGACCAATGCTAAATTGATGGAGGTCGGTCCAGCCTCTTCCACCAGCTCCACGGTTTGAGTGCGCTCGATGTCTGTTTCCGGCAAGACGAGCGTCAACGCTGCCGCAGACGCATCAGGTGTCACCCACTCTGCCGAGGTAACCAAGAACTGCGGAATCGGAATGGGCACAGCAACCGCTGCGTCATTTGCCGGCGCAGTGGCTCCACTCTGTGACACCGGCGCACTGTCCCGCTGCGTCGTTTGCGAAGTTTCTGCTACACGCGGCGCAGGGTCGCTGCGCCAGCGCGGCGACACGATAGCCAACACCGTCAACGTGCCAAGCACGGCGGCAACGACAGCATAGAATCGCCACCGCGGTTGCTGGCTGCGATCATCAGACAAACCCATCTCGGCCAGAAACTGCGCAACGGTTGGTGTGCGCGATTCCGGATCGAGCGACAACGCGCGCTCTATCGCTTTCCAATAACGGCCTTCGAGCCCCGGAATGCGCGGTGCACTGAGCATCTGCGCCTTCGCCTCCAGCGCCGTCTTGTCGCGAAATGCCCGGCGCCCACTCAATACGCGATAGGCGAGACACGCGAGTGAAAACACATCATCAATCGGTTCGGCCGCTGCTCCGCCCAATACCGACGGACTGGCGAATGCCGGTGTCGCTGCCTGCAGAAACTGGGATTCATCCGGTGAGGCCTCAGTGATCGCGTCGCCGCGCGCCCGGGCAATGCCGAAATCGAGTAGCTTCGCCGTGCCGTCAGGCTGCAGCATGACATTGCCCGGCTTGATGTCTGCGTGCGTAACGCCCGCCTCATGTGCGTAGCTGGCAGCACGACCAACCTGACGGATGATATCGAGCGCGACTTGCCGCGGCAGTGGATGACCGGGCCGCTCGGTCAGGCGATCACTCAAAGCGATGCCGTCGAGCCACTCCATGACCAAAAACACTTGATCGCCGCTGCGATCGACATCCAGAAAACGCACGATATTGGGGTGGTTCAGATGACGAACCTTAGCCGCCTCCTGTTGCAACGCCCGGACAGCACCTTTGTTGCCGCTATAGGCCGGTGCAAGCACCTTGATCGCCACAGTGGGCTCACCACCGGTCATTTCTGCCAAGCGTCGATCAATAGCCTTGAACACAACGCCCATGCTACCGCCGGACGCACGGCCAATGATCTCGAAACGCTCGCGCAATAACTCGCCGATTTCTATAGTGCGCGGACCAGCCGGTTCCTCGGTCTTGACGACCGCCGGCGCAGGTTCCAGGTTACCTTCGTTCAGTACGCCTATCGTCGTGTCACCGAGCGTTGCGGTTTCCGTTTCCTTGTAGCGAAATTCGGTCGGCGTTGTCGGCATCTCCTCGCTGGTCGCCTTGTCGATATCGCGGCTGAGCAAGCGATGGATTTGCTCAGGGATCAAGCCGCGCCGCGCGTAGTCATCGATCAGGCCGCGCACCACACCGGCGACGGCCGGATGCTCGTAAACGGTGTTCAGCATCTCATCACGAAACTCGGCTATCGAGCGCTCTCCACTGATCAGCTGCTCCATCGCAAGCAAAATGCTTTGCGTCGCTTGTTCCTGCGCGGCGTCAAACTCGCTCACAGTATTTTTCCCGGATTGAACCTGTGTTCCGGATCGAGTGCCTGCTTGATCGCACGCATCATCGCAACACCCGAGCCACCGACCTGACGCTCCAACCAAGCGCGTTTTTGCAATCCGATTCCATGCTCTGCACTCACTGTGCCGCCGTAGGCAATGACAGCGTTATTGACCAAATCGTTCAGCGCCACAGTGTGTGCGCGAAATGCATCCGCGGCAACGCCGACCGGCTGCGATAAATTGAAGTGTAAGTTGCCGTCGCCGATATGCCCAAAAATAACGGGTCGGATACCGGTAACTAGCCGCTCAATTTCTGGCAATACCGACTCAATGAACGGCGCAATTTGCGATATTGGTAGGGCGATATCGTGCTTGACGCTGGCGCCCTCGCAACGCTGCGCATCCGAGATGTGATGCCTCAGTCCCCACATCATTTGCGCCTGGGCCTCGCTAGTCGCAATCACGGCGTCGAACGCTGGGTATTGCGCCGCCATGTGCGCAACAACGCCTTGCAGCGGCCGCGCGTCCGGCGATACATCATGCAACTCGATTAACGCATGCACACCGCGGGCGTCGCTAACGCGGCGCATGCCCGACATATGTTGCGTTACGAACTGCACGGCAATATCAGGAATCAACTCGAATGCGCTCACATTGCCAGAAAAGCGCTCACGTAAAAGACCGAAACAATGAACCACGGCTTGCACGTCGGGCACGCTCACCCACATCACCGTGCGTTGCTGGGGCTGCGCGAACAAGCAAAGATGTACGGCCGTGACGATGCCCAATGTTCCCTCTGCGCCAATAAACAGCTGTTTTAAGTCGTAGCCGCTATTGTTCTTGCGCAGCGCTTGCGTCGCATCAAACACGTCGCCGCTCGCTGTTACCACTTCCAGCCCGAGCACTTGCTGTCGGATAGAACCATAGCGCAGCACGTTCACGCCTCCGGCATTCGTCGACACATTGCCGCCGATCTGACAACTACCGGCAGATGACAGATCGAGCGCCAACAACAGGCCTTCGGCCGCAGCGGCCTGTCTGGCTATGTCGAGCGTACAGCCGGCCTCCACGAGCATAGACGCATTATCGCGATCCAGTGAGCGTATCCGGTTTAGCCGTGTGAGATTGACGATTAGTTGCGTCGGGTTCGCGACGGCGCCGCCGACGAGCCCAGTGTTACCGCCTTGCGGTACTAGTGAAACGTCATGCTCGCTTGCCAGACGCACAATCGTTTGCACGTCCGCAACACTGCCCGGCAGCACCACGGCGAGTGCGTCCGACGTATACGTACCGCGCCATTCTTGCAAATAGCCATGCATCTCTGCGCCGGTCACTAACGCAGCAGGTCCAAGCTGCGCTCGCAGCTGTTCAATCATCAGCGTACTCATGACGCGACCAGCGCTGACCACAAATCAATGTCGATGTTGCTGCCGCAAAAAATCACGCCTACACGTTTGCCCGCTAGCTCGTCTTGCAACGGGCCATGCAGCGCAGCAATTGCGGCCGCACAGGCAGGCTCAACGGCCAACGACAATGATTCGTAAATCGTGCGCATCGCCGCACGAATCTCGTCATCGTGCACCGTCGCAATACGGTCGATATTGTCTTTGCACAACGCAAAGCTGATCGGCAGCGCCATGGGGGCGCCAAGACTATCTGCAATCGTGTCGACAGCGTCCAGGTGAACGGGTGCACCTGCTGCAAAACTGCGCGACATCGAATCAGCACCCACCGGTTCAACGCCAAACACCCGGCAATCAGGCTGCGTGAGTTTTACGGCCGCAGAGACACCGGCGGCGAGACCACCACCGCCGACGGGTACAATCACCGCGTCAAGTCCGGTAATGTCGAGCGCAAATTCTCGCCCAACGCCGGCGGTCGCAAGCGCTGTGGTCAACCCTTCAAAAGGGTGCACAAAATGGCGCTGCTCTTGCGCAACGATTGCCTGCACGCGATCGAACGCGTCGTGCACGGTCTCGGCGATCACGACCTGCGCGCCATAGTCGCGACAACGTGCGACGCGGTAGGCAGGGGCTGATGCCGTCATCACAACCTTGGCGCTCATGCCGAATTGCTGCGCCGCAAAAGCAGCGGCGATTGCATGATTGCCTGCGCTAACGGCCGTTATGCCACGATCACGCTCATTTTCTGGAATTTCGGCGACGTTCGCGAGTGCTCCGCGCGCTTTAAAGGACCCCGTCACTTGCCACAGTTCCATTTTGGCGTAGATCGCAGCCGCGCAGTGCGCCAGCGGCGTTGGCAGCGCTACGCTCGGCGTTGCGTGGATCGACTCGCGCAATTGGTCGCGAAGTCCATCAATTTCAGTGGTGCTGAGGCGAGGATTCATACACATCGAGAAGCATGCTGATCGGGGGTGCGGTGCTGGGCGACAGAACGGCAGGTGTAAGACATTAACGTTTTTTGATGATTGGCCGATTGCATGGACTGACGCTTGCAACTTCAAGCGCTGTTCATTACTTTGAGATATTATCCTAATGCTGCGATTTTTACTGAGAAAATCATAGTGCTCTGGCGCTTTTCTCAACGCGCCGCGAAGGACCCGTTCATGCCTTTTTGGAGATCAGTGCATGTCGCTTGATCGTTTGTCAGATTCCGCGATTACCAAAATCGCCGGCAGCTCGCCGCACCTCGACGCGCTGGCCGATATGGCATCTGGCATGGACCTCAGCGAGCGCAGCAATCTCGTCGCGCTCGAACGCAGCCTGCACGATGCGTGGGCGTTGGGCGCCAACACAATCATCAGCTGGGCGCACCACGATCAGGGTATTTGCCTGCTCGTCGTGCCGCACTACGCGCTGGCCGAGTACACGGCGACGCCGGCAGGCGGCGACATGCCCTGGCGACCCTCGGAAGGTTTCATAACCGAGCTGATTTCCGGTGAGGCGAAACTGCCGTTGAAGCAGCTACAGAAAGTTTCGCGACTCCTGGGCGTTGACCCGACCATCATTGCGTTACGAGATCCGCTTGCGAAACGACCGAACGAAACACGCTTGATCGAAGCGATGGTCAAGCGTTATGGCGTAAACCATGTCGATCATCGCGCCGTTGCGCTGTTCGACATTGTCGGCTTCAGCTTGCTCAGCCCTTTTGAGCAGATGACGCAGCTCAACAGTTTGTCCTATTCGCTCAATGCCGCGCATAGCAAATTGCTGGATCGCAAGATCGGCATCAGCTTCGCGCGCTCATCCAGCGGCGACGGCTTCTATATCTGGAACCGCGATCGCGGCGAGTTACCGAACATCAACTTATACCACTTTATGCAACTCGTGCTTGCTGATAACGCGATCGCCCGCAGCAAGGCCGTCGCGCGCTCCGTCCCACTGCTTCGCACAGCGTTTCATATTGGCAGCTGTTATGAGTTTCACCAGGCCGACGGACTGAATCCGACAACGCATGACTACATCGTCGGCGATGTCACGATCGAACTGGCACGCATGATCGAGCGTGCATTGCCGGGGCAGATTTTCGTTGGTGCTTTTGAAACTGAAGATGACGAGCATCCAAGCGCGTGTAATGCGATCAGCTTCGTCGAATCGACGCAACGCAACATGCAGCGCCTGCACGGTGTTGAGCTGTCCGGTGAACGGGTGACGTCGATCAAGTGTTACCTGACCGGCGAACGCTGTGACGGCGGCCGTTTCTCAATTCGCAAGCTGGTCGTCGATGACAAACATGGGCGCACCCGGTTCGTTTACAACGCTAAGGTGAACATCCATCGCCACAATGCGGAACCGATCTTGTTGGGCATCGAAGACAAAACGTTACGGGCTGCAGATTTAGCGGCGCAAACCGCCGAGTTGGTGTTTGTGCCCCAACACCAGTACCTGTAACTGGTCGGGGCGAGAGGATTCGAACCTCCGACCCCCACAACCCCATTGTGGTGCGCTACCAGACTGCGCCACGCCCCGACTGAGAAACAGGTTTAGAACAAGATTCTAAGCTATTGGTTTTGCGGTAACTAACGACGAAGAATCTTGAGCACTTCGTCCAGTTCGATACGCATCTGGCGAATCAGCTGCTGGCTTTGGCTCACGTCGGATTTCGCCTCTTCGCCCGTCAGCTGCTGCCGCGCTCCACCAATCGTAAAACCCTGGTCGTACAACAGGCTGCGTATCTGTCGGATTACCAAAACATCCTGACGCTGATAGTAACGTCGATTGCCACGACGTTTTACGGGTTTGAGCTGGGGAAACTCCTGCTCCCAATAGCGGAGCACATGTGGCTTGACCGAACACAAGTCGCTGACCTCACCAATGGTGAAATAGCGCTTACCGGGAATAGGCGGCAGCTGATCGTTATTTCCCGGTTCCAGCATACGCTTCCACTCTTGCTTTCAGTTTTTGTCCTGGACGGAATGTCACAACCCGGCGTGCTGAGATCGGAATCTCCTCACCTGTTTTCGGATTGCGGCCAGGCCGCTCGTTTTTGTCACGCAGATCAAAATTGCCAAAACCTGACAGCTTGATTTGCTCGCCTACCGCCAATGCTGAGCGCAACTCCTCAAAATACAAATCGACAAGCTCTCTGGCTTCGCGTTTGTTGAGCCCCAACTCATTGAACAAGGAATCGGCCATTTCCGCTTTGGTTAGTGCCATCGCGTTTATTCTCTTAATTTTGCGCCGTGTTTCGACTCTAAGGCTACAGAAACAACATGCACTGTTGCGTCCACATTTTCGTCTGTAAGGGTGCGCGAAGAGTCTAATAAAATCAAGCCAAAAGCGACACTTTTTGCGCCGGGTTCTACGCCTTGCCCCTGATAAATATCGAACACGATAACCTCATCGAGCGTGTGATCTGACGCGGCGCGTATCGTGTCGATCATATGACCAACCGCAACCTCTTCACTGACCACAACGGCAATATCCCGGCGCACAGCCGGAAACCGCGATACAGGGGCTGCGGCTGGTAAAGGAGCGGCAAATGCTGGCTCAACCGCGATCTCAAATACGAATACAGGTGCGCCCAGCGATTTGGCAATATCGAGCCCCGGGTGCAATGCGCCCACGAAGCCGACGTCTGCGCCATCAACCAGCACACGGGCGCTCTGGCCAGGATGCAGGGCAACAGCGTCGAGCGGATCAAAAACAACGCGGCTACGCCCCGTTAACGCTACAAGCGCTTCCAGCGCAGATTTTATGTCAAAGAAATCAGCGTCTGTCGATGGCTGCGCCCAATGCTCCGTCGAGCGCGTGCCAAACAGAACGCCTGCGAGCATCTGGCGCTCGCTGTCGCCGTCGAATACCGTACCGATCTCGAACAGTTTCAGATGCTGCTGCTGACGTGATGCATTGTGCAGCGTCGCTTGCAGCAGCCCGGGCAACAAACTGCCGCGCATGACCGACAACTCGCTGGAAATCGGATTGACGAGCTTCGGGCCGGCTTTTGCGACGCCGAGCGCCGCATGCAGCTTTGGATCCACAAAACTGTAGGTGATCGCCTCACGATAGCCGCGAGCAACGAACGTATCGCGCAGGCGCTCTTCATCGATACGCAATTCGGGCGACGGCGCCAGCGCGACTTTCGCATACGCATTCTGCATGGGCAGATTGTCGTAGCCGTAGACGCGCGCGACCTCTTCAATCAGGTCCTCTTCAATAGCGATATCAAACCGCCAACTGGCCGGTGTCACATGCCATTCTGTCTCAGTGGCTTCTACACTAAAGCCCAATTTATCAAAGGTTTGAGAAACAAAACTCGATTCAATGTGATGACCTAACACCTTCTGTAGACGACTCGAGCGCAGCGTTACCACGGGGCGCGGCGGTAGCCGATCGCGTGTGACCAGGTGCCCCACATTGCCAACCTGACCGCCAGCGAATTCGGCCAGCAATTGCGCCGCACGATGTTGCGCCCGAACCTGCATGGTCGGATCTACACCACGCTCAAACCGCAGCGATGCGTCTGTATGCAAACCATAGCGACGCGCCTGCCCCGCCATCGCGGATTGCGCAAAGAATGCGGCTTCGAACACGATATTGGTCGTCGACGCAGACACCGCCGTTGTTGCGCCGCCCATGATACCCGCGAGGCCGATCGGGCCGCTATCATCGGTAATGAGCAGCGTGCCCGGTAGCGCATCGACTGTCTTGCCATCCAGCAACGTCAGAGATTCACCATCGCCGGCTTCGCGCACGACCAAATCGCCTTGCAGCAGATCCAGATCGTAGGCATGCATCGGCTGACCAAACTCGAGCATCACGTAATTGGTGATATCAACAACCGGATGGATGCTGCGAATACCGCTGCGGCGCAAGCGCTCAAGCATCCATAGCGGCGTCTTTGCGTTCGCATCGATATCGCGGATAACGCGGTAGCTGAACACCGGTGCCGCCGCCGGCGCGACCACCTGCGCGGTGAATGGATCATCCAGCGTGACCTCAGGTTCGCTGACCTCGGGTACAGTCAGGCCCAAATCGGCGAAAACGGCAGTTTCCCTGGCAACGCCCAACAGAGAAAAACAATCCCCGCGGTTCGGCGTCAGATCGACGTCGATAACGTCGTCCGGCGCGCCTAGCGCTTGCGCCAACGGCTGACCAAGCGGCAACTCCGGCAACTCGATAATGCCGTCATGGTCTTCGCCTAAACCCAATTCAGCGCCAGAACACAACATGCCGTGAGACTCGACACCACGAAGTTTGGATTTCTTGATTTTCAGACCACCCGGCAGCTTACTGCCGATGGTCGCCAGTGCCACAAAGATGCCGGCACGCGCATTGGGCGCACCACATACAATACTGTGTTGCGCCGCGCCGTCGTCAACAATGCACACACGCAGCCGATCGGCATTCGGGTGTTGCTCGGCAGATACGATGCGCGCAACGACCACGCCGTCCGGCAATGTCAGGTGCTCGGTTCCATCAACTTCCAGACCCGCAAGCGTCAGGCGCTCGAGCAAAAACTCAAGCTGAGGTCGCTCGGATTCGTTGACAGCGAGAAACTCGTGCAACCAGTTACGCGAGAATTTCATTGCACGCACCTCTTATGACGAATGCGCACTCGAACAAACCGGATCATCAAAACTGCTCCAGAAAACGCACGTCGTTCTCGAACAGCGTGCGCAAATCACCAATTCCGTAGCGCAGCATCGCCAGGCGTTCGATACCGATGCCGAACGCGTAACCACCAAACTCTTGCGGGTCAACACCAACGTTCGTCAGTACGTTCGGGTGCACCATGCCGCAGCCGAGAATCTCGAGCCAACTGCCATCCTCCATCATCACGTCCACTTCCGCTGATGGTTCCGTGAACGGGAAGTAGGACGGACGGAAACGCAGCGTCGCATCGCGTTCGAAAAACAGTGCAACGAATTCGTGCAACACGGACTTCAGGTTTGCAAAACTGATATCGCGATCAATCACCAGACCTTCGACCTGGTTGAACATCGGCGTATGTGTCTGGTCGGAATCGCAACGATAAACACGCCCAGGGCAGATCACGCGGATCGGCACACCTTCGTCCTGAATCGTGCGAATTTGTGTTGGCGATGTATGCGTACGCAACAGGCGACCGTCACCGAAATAGAATGTGTCGTGCATCGCGCGCGCCGGATGATCATCGGGGATATTCAGCGCACTGAAATTGTGAAAATCGTCTTCGATCTCCGGGCCGTGACGTACGCCAAAACCTGCGCCACGGAATATGGCTTCGATGCGGCGGCGCGCTTTTGTCACCGGATGCAACGAACCAGGCAAGTCGCCGCGTCCAGGCAATGAGATATCCACCGATTCACTGGCCAGCCGCGCATCCAGCGCAGCACTCTCGAGCACCACCCGACGCGCCTCGATCGCCTGATTGACCTGTTGCTTGCCGGCATTGATCTTCTGGCCGGCCGCAGGCCGCTCTTCTGCCGCCAGAGCGCCGAGCTGTTTCAATAAAGCTGTCAGCTGCCCCTTCTTACCGAGAAAATCGACACGCACTGCATCGAGTTCACTGACCGAATGCGCTGCGGCGACGGCATCAAGTGCTGATTGAGTGATTGATTGCAGTTCTTGCACGGCGTTCACCAAAAACAACACCGGGCCCCCATTTCGCAATGAGCGCCCGGCGTTTAGATCGAGACTATAGCGTTGCCTGCTCAGGCGTCGAGATGGGACTTGGCCTGCTCGGCCAGTGCCGCAAAACTCTCCGGCTGGTGCACAGCCAGATCAGCAAGTACCTTGCGATCGATATCGATCTCAGCCTTGCTCAACCCGTTCATGAACCGGCTGTACGACAAGCCGTTGATGCGTGCCGCTGCGTTGATCCGTGCAATCCACAGACGACGGAATTCGCGCTTGCGAACACGGCGATCGCGGTAGGCATATTGACCAGCCTTGATAACGGCCTGCTTGGCAACGCGAAATACCTTGCGGCGCGCGCCGTAATAGCCTTTGGCTTTGCTGAGAACTTTCTTGTGGCGTGCGCGTGCAACGACGCCTCTTTTAACTCGTGACATCTTCAGACACTCCTATACGAACGGCAACATGCGTTTGACGGACTTGACGTCGGCGTCAGCGACTTGCTGTGTGTTACCCAGCTGGCGCTTACGCTTGCTGCTTTTTTTGGTGAGGATGTGTCTCAGGTGCGATTGAGCGCGCTTGAAGCCGCCCTTACCTGTGCGACGGAAGCGCTTTGCCGCGCCCCGGTTCGTTTTCATTTTCGACATGACTGTCTCCGTATTTTTAGGGCCAGGTTACGAGGCTTCCCACGTAGCTGGCGAGACGCGCGAACGCGACTACTTGTATTGCCAGAGCCGAAACTCTGGACGTTTTGTCCACTGACAACAGCGAAAACTGCTGCCAGCCGACTCATCTGCGATCAATGTTTTTTAGGCGCTATGACCATCACCATCTGCCGACCTTCCATCAACGGCATCTGCTCTACTGAGCCCAGCTCCTCAAGATCAGAACGCACTCGCTTGAGTAGCTCCGCACCGAGTTGCTGGTGTGCCATTTCCCGACCGCGGAACCGCAAGGTCACCTTGGTCTTGTCGCCATTCTCCAAAAAAGCAATGAGCTTCTTCAGTTTGACTTGATAATCGCCTTCCTCAGTACCCGGCCGGAATTTGATCTCCTTTACCTGGGACTGTTTCTGTTTGCGCTTA
Organism: Pseudomonadota bacterium; assembly: GCA_038529355.1. Taxonomy (GTDB): domain Bacteria; phylum Pseudomonadota; class Gammaproteobacteria; order Steroidobacterales; family Woeseiaceae; genus CALBPI01. The sequence continues at coordinate 28,120 of JBCBDU010000013.1, read as the reverse complement.
GCGGACTGGTTTTTCTTGCTCTGCTCGAAAACAAACTTGCCGTAATCCATGATCCGGCAAACCGGCGGTACGGCGTTTGGTGATACTTCGACCAAATCCATTCGCTCTGCTTTCGCTAGCTCCAGAGCTTGAGCGACCGGCATCACGCCCGCCTGCTCTCCATCCTGTCCAATAACTCTAACTTCAGACGCGACGATATCGTCATTGCGCCTTGCGCGTTTTGCGGCTGCGATATGCAAGCCCTCCTGCTTAACCCAACAAAAATAGACAGCAACCCTAACCTTACTGGCAAGGCGGTGCCGTCAAGCGTGCTATTGTAATTCGCGATTACCGGCCAGCACAAGGCCAAGTGCATAAAAACACAAGGATTTCGTTACCAAAAAACAACAACTGGCGGCTGCGGCGAGCAGACGTAGTGGTCGGAATTGGTGGGCGATGGTGGTTTCGAACCACCGACCTCCACGATGTCAACGTGGCGCTCTACCCCTGAGCTAATCGCCCGACACGAAATGCGCGCGGTGTTCAACTGCGCGGCGCGCGAGCTTACCGGAAAAAACCCGCTGTACCAACCCTTTGAGGCCGAAACTGTGAGGATTGCTCAGGCAGACTTGGCGCGCTCCAGGCCTAAACCCTCACGCCGCAACTGCTCGATCTGATCGCGGACCGCTGCCGCTTGCTCGAATTCGAGCTCCCGCGCGTGTCGAAACATCTCCTGTTCGAGCTTTTTGATGCGTTTTAGCACCATTTCCGGCGACATTTTCGCAATTTCGACGCTAGCGTCTGCTGTTTTGCTACCGCGTCGCCCGCCACGTTGCATGTCGCGACCGGCTTCCATGATGTCGGCAACCGCCTTACGAATGGTCTTCGGCTGAATGCCGTGCTCGGTGTTGAACGCTACCTGGCGCTCGCGCCTGCGCGACGTTTCATCGAGCGCGCGCTGCATCGAGTTCGTGATCTTGTCGGCGTACAGGATTGCCTTGCCGTTCACATTCCGCGCAGCGCGACCGATCGTCTGGATCAGTGAACCTTCGGAGCGCAGGAACCCTTCCTTGTCGGCATCAAGGATAGCCACAAGCGACACTTCGGGCATATCGAGTCCTTCGCGCAGCAGGTTAATACCGACAAGCACATCAAATTCACCGAGCCGCAAATCGCGAATGATCTCTGTGCGCTCGACAGTATCAATATCCGAATGCAAGTAACGCACTGCTACGCCGTGCTCGCGTAGATAGTCAGTCAGATCTTCGGCCATCCGCTTCGTTAGTGTCGTGATCAAAACACGCTCGTCCTGCGCTGTGCGCAAACCGATCTCTGACAGCACGTCATCGACCTGATCCGCAACCGGCCGAATATCAACCTCCGGATCGATCAAACCGGTTGGCCGCACCAGTTGCTCAACGGTGTTATCCGCGTGCGCTTTCTCGTACTTACCCGGCGTAGCCGAGACAAAAATGGTCTGTGGGGCCAGCGATTCAAACTCATCGAACCGCAGCGGTCGATTGTCGAGCGCCGATGGCAACCGGAAGCCGTACTCGACGAGTGTCTCCTTGCGCGCCCTGTCACCTTTGTACATGGCACCCAGCTGCGGAACCGTCACGTGACTTTCATCAATAACGAGCATGGCGTCCGGCGGCAGATAGTCGAACAAACACGGTGGCGGCTCACCGGGCCCGCGGCCAGACAGGTAGCGTGAATAATTCTCAATGCCATTGCAGTAACCAAGCTCCTGAATCATCTCGATGTCGAACATCGTGCGCTGCTCTAGACGCTGCGCCTCCAGCAGCTTGCTGTTGTCGCGCAGGACGGTCAGACGCTCGCGCAGCTCTTCCTTGATGTGATCCAGCGCGCCGAGCAAGCGATCGCGCGGTGTCACGTAGTGACTCTTCGGGAACACTGTCAGGCGCGGCACACGCTGCACGACTTCGCCGGTGAGCGGATCAAACCATGACAGCGCCTCAATCTCGTCATCAAACAGCTCTATACGCACCGCGTCCCGCTCTGATTCGGCCGGAAACACGTCGATAATCTCGCCGCGCACGCGATAAGTGCCCTGGCTAAGTTCGATCTCGTTGCGCTTGTACTGCATCTCGGCAAGTCGACGCAAAATGCTGCGCTGATCGATTCGCTCACCGCGCGACAGATGTAGCACCATGCTGAAATAGCTTTCGGGATCACCCAAACCGTAGATTGCCGACACGGTCGCAACGATGATTGCATCTGACCTTTCGATCAGCGCCTTGGTCGCTGATAGTCGCATCTGCTCAATGTGCTGGTTGATCGACGAATCCTTTTCGATAAAAGTGTCAGACGATGGCACATAAGCCTCAGGCTGATAATAATCGTAGTAGGAAACGAAATACTCGACCGCATTGTTGGGAAAGAATTCTCGCATCTCGCCGTACAGCTGCGCCGCCAGCGTCTTGTTCGGCGCCAGCACAATCGTGGGTCGCTGAATCGTTTTGATGACATTGGCTATCGTGAACGTCTTACCCGAGCCGGTCACGCCAAGCAGCGTTTGCTTTGCCAAGCCATCGCGAATGCCCTCGAGCAACCCGGCAATGGCCGTCGGCTGATCGCCCGCTGGTTGGTACTCGGAGCACAGCTCGAACTCATTCAGCGACTTGTCGTCAGCGGTTTCTTCCATAGTCAGACTCGTTGTCAATTGGGCTCAAGCACGCAGGTCACCTGACGCCCGCGGCCGAGCCCCTTAGAGTAACAGTATCGGGCGCTGAGGTTTGACCTCGGAAAAGGCACTGCGTGCTTGACTTGTTGACGGGGCTTGGCCAGAATTCCCGCCTTCCAACACGCGTTGGATCAATTCCTCGGTAGCTCAGTTGGTAGAGCGGTCGACTGTTAATCGATTGGTCGCTGGTTCGAGTCCGGCCCGAGGAGCCAAACACAAAAAGCCCGCTGTTTAGCGGGCTTTTTTGTGTGCGCTGACTGTGCACAGTGCGCTCACCATGCCCGCTCGACCACAGGCAAGCCGTGCGTCCTACCTAGCGACGATTCGCCAGATAATTGGCAAAGCGCTCACCCAACTGCGGGTGCGCCAGCGCAAGTTCGACAGTTGCCTGCAAATAACCCAACTTGCTGCCGCAATCGTAACGCACGCCGGTAAACGGCATGGCATGCACTTGCTCTTCCTCCAGCATGGCCGCAATACCATCAGTCAGTTGTATCTCGCCGCCAGCGCCCTTGCCGGTATTGGCGAGCTTCTCAAACACCGTAGGCTCCAGCAAATAGCGTCCCACCACGGCCAGATTCGACGGCGCCTTGTCAGGCGCTGGCTTCTCGACCATGAAACGGATTCGTGCACCGACAGTAGCGTCAGCACCACCGACGTCGACGATGCCGTAATTGCCTGTTTGCTCAGGCGGCACCGTTTCGACACCGAGCACGCTGCACTGGTGCTGCGCTCGGTAATCAGCCATTTGCTTCAGACAGGCGACATCACCATGAATCAGATCATCGGCCAGATGCACAAAAAACGGGTTGTTTCCGACCGCCGGCTGCGCACACAAAATGGCATGCCCAAGCCCCAACGGCTCGCCCTGACGGATGTAGATACACGAGACACCCTGTGGCACGATCTCGCGCACGCTGGAGAGCAATTCCTCCTTGCCAGGCTTGGATAACGCACGCTCAAGTTCCGCGTCGATATCGAAGTGATCTTCGATGGCGCGCTTCGAGGAGCCGGTTACAAACACCAGTCGCGTTGCACCTGCCGCAATAGCCTCTTCGACGGCATATTGGATCAGCGGCTTATCAACCACTGGCAACATCTCTTTCGGACTGGCCTTCGTCGCTGGCAAGAATCGGGTACCACGCCCGGCGACCGGAAATACGGCGACCCTGACTGGCTTGCTCATGCGTGTCTCCTCAGATTACTGATCCGCGCGCAGCGGGCTGGCGCAAGACTATACAACAAACTGATTCAGACCGGCGACGAAGACCTTTGCGAACGTGACGCAGGCGTCCTGGCTATTTGGCGGGCTTTTTCGCCGGTGCGGCAGGTTTGGCCTTGGCGTCTTCAACACGGATATTTTTCGCATTGAGCGACACGGTCCGCTCACCAATGCCGGTGACGGCCGTTAGCGCTTGGGCATCGCGAAAACGGCCGTTCGCGTTGCGATAAGCAACGATAGCGCGCGCCTTGGTAATTCCCACGCCCTCAAGCTCGGCGGCCAGTGTTTGCGCGTCGGCGGTATTGATATTGACGGGTCCTGCGAATGCAACAGGTGCCACAAGACACAGTGTAGTGGCAGCCAGAAGAGAACGATATCGATCGAAAAGCGTCATTGCAGCGCTCCTATGGTTTCGCCGATCCCATTGTCGGCACGACCAGTGTCCGCGATGTGCCCGCCAACGAGCTGCGCCACATTCTGTCGAAAAAACAAGGAAATGCCGCGAATAGCAGCTCAGTAGTTAACGCCACCATCGTCGCTGATCAGCGTATCGAACCGCACCTTGTCAATCGGGCCGTGCGACTCCCAATTGCGGCAGCCCGGACACTGCCACAACAACTGACGCGTTGAAAAACCGCACTCACGACAACGATAGCGCGGCGCCTTCGCCGCCAGTTCACCCAACGCACCGCGAATGCGTTCGACTGCCCGCTCCTGCTGCTGCGGCGAATCGCTGGCCAGCAGTGCATCGGTTTCGAGAAACCCGGCCAACACCGTATCGCCGACGATCAGCTCGCGCACGCAGTCATCGATCAGTGTCGAGCGAACATCCGGCCACTGCAGCGCCGCGCGGGCAATCTCGTCTTTCGCATCGGACCGTGCCTCCAGTATTTGCCGCAAGACGGCGTCAAGCGTGCCCGGCACATGCGATTCCAACTTGGCCAATTGCGGCAGCAGTTCGATCAGATAAACACCGTCCTGAACCAACACACGCGAAAACAAGCGGCGAGCCATGTCGAAGTCATCCTCACCCATCGCAATCCTGGCGCGCAAGATCGCCCCCCGCGTCAGGCGCTGGCGCTTGGCCTGCGACAAACGCACATACTCGCGAGCCGCTGACATATCGTCTTTGTCGACGGCAATTTGCGCCAACTCGCAATAATAATTGGACAGTCGCGTCTCAATACCCTCGGCACGTAATGCCGCCAACTGCTTCGCGACCAGCACCGCATCTGCCCACTCGCTTTCCTGCTCATAAATCCGGCACAACGCCTGTAAAGACTGGACACGAAACTCCGAAGCGTCTGCTAACTGCGCAAAAAGATTCTCGGCGCGATCAAGCAGACCGGCGTGCAGGTAATCCTTGGCCAACGCGAACAACGCCTGCTCTTTTTGGGTTTTGGCAAGATCCGGTCTGGCTAGAATATTTTGATGCACACGAATCGCGCGATCCACTTCGCCGCGCCGGCGGAACAGGCTTCCCAATGCAAAATGCGTTTCTATTGTTTGATCGTCGACACGCACCAGTCGGATGAAGTGCTCAAGGGCCTGGTCATTCTGATCATTGAGCAGAAAATTCAGCCCTTTTAGATATTCAGAGTTGAGTGGCTGAGCAACGGGGCCACGATCTTCCTCATCGCCGCCGAATCGACCAAACAGAAAACCCGCTGCCGCTAGCAGCAAAAACAGGCCGGCGAGTAAGAGTACCTGTTCCAGGACCTACTCGGCGTTTTGCAAAGGCAAACTGCGCAAGCTGGAGATTTCAGACTCCGCAACCCGCAATTGCTTCACAGCGCGGCGCCGCTCGCGAACCAAACGAAACATCACCAGCGACGCGCACAGCAAGCCGACGAGCGTGCCGACAACGATCGCGCCAATGATAACCAGTGACTGCGGTAAGTCATACACCCGGAACAAGAAATCGACCCGAATGACATCCGTATTGACGGACGCAAAAACGCCGGTCGCAACAGCAATGCCAGCGATGACCAGCAAGGTAATAATGCGACGCAGTGAAGACACGGCAACCGGCGCGGCGAACTAACTCTTGATCGGCAAATGCCGGCTGGCATTCACGCGATCGCGCAGGTCTTTGCCCGGCTTGAAATGTGGCACATGTTTGCCGGACAGCGCGACCGTGGCGCCTGTCTTGGGGTTGCGACCCAATCTCGGCGGACGAAAATGCAGGGAGAAACTACCAAAACCGCGAATCTCAATTCGCTCGCCTTGTGCAAGAGAGTCACTCATCAGTTCGAGCAAATGCTTGACAGCCAGCTCAACGTCCTTGGCCGGCAAATGTCGCTGCTTGCGCGCGATCAGTTCGATGAGTTCGGATTTGGTCATTGCGTGTAACTCCCCTTTACAGCAGCTCGTCAATCAATGTGGCGCCGGCCCGCCATCAGGCGAGCCGGCACACAATGGCTAGTCAGTTGGGCCTGACATTTTTTCTTTCAACAAATCACCCAACGTTGTCGCACCACCGGTCGAGGTAGATTCAGACTGGTAGCTCTGCAGCGCTTCGGCTTCTTCGTAGAACTCTTTCTGTTTGATGGATAATGCAACGTTCCGGTTCTTACGGTCAACGCCGGTAAAGCGGGCTTCAATCTCTTCGCCCACTTTCAGCATCGTACGCGCATCCTCGACACGCTCGCGTGACAATTCCGACGCTCGCAACGAGCCCACCAAACCGTTACCCAGATCCACACTCGCGCCGCGAGCATCGACTTCGAGAATCGTACCGGTGACGATGCTGCCTTTCGGATTGTCTGCCATCCATGATGACAGCGGATCGCGATCCAGCTGCTTGATGCCCAGTGAAATGCGTTCGCGCTCCGAATCAATCGCAAGCACAGTGGCTTCCACTTCCTGACCTTTTTGGTAGTTGCGAACGGCGTCGTCACCGTCATCATCCCAGGACAGGTCAGACAGATGCACCAAACCATCGATACCGCCATCCAGACCAATGAAGATACCGAAATCGGTGATCGACTTGATCTGACCCTTGACGCGATCGCCACGGTTGAATGTCGTACCAAATTCGGCCCACGGGTTCGATTTGCATTGCTTGATGCCGAGCGAAATGCGACGACGTTCTTCGTCGATCTCGAGCACCATCACTTCGACTTCTTCGCCCAAGTGCACCACTTTTTGCGGATTCACATTCTTGTTGGTCCAGTCCATTTCGGACACGTGAACCAGACCTTCCACGCCCTCTTCGATTTCCACGAAGCAACCGTAGTCAGCAATGTTCGTGACCTTGCCAAACAAACGCGTGTTTGGCGGGTAGCGACGTGAAATCGCCTGCCACGGATCGGCGCCCAGTTGCTTGATGCCCAATGAGACGCGCTGGCGCTCGCGGTCAAACTTCAGGATCTTGACGTCGATCTCTTCACCGACAGCAACCACCTCGGATGGATGCTTGACACGTTTCCAGGCCATATCCGTGATGTGCAACAGACCATCGATGCCGCCCAGATCAACAAACGCACCGTAGTCGGTGAGGTTCTTGACGATACCTTTGACCGTGTTGCCTTCTTGCAGGCTCTTTAGAAGCTCTTCGCGCTCGGCACTGTACTCTTCTTCCACCACCGCGCGACGCGAAACGACAACGTTGTTGCGTTGCTGGTCAAGCTTGATGACTTTGAATTCGAGTACCTTGCCTTCGAGGTAGGACGGATCGCGTACCGGACGAACGTCAACCAGGGATCCCGGCAAGAACGCACGTACGTTGTCGATCTCGACTGTGAAACCACCCTTAACGCGTCCGTTGATGACGCCGTTGACGATCTCACTGCCTTCGAAGGCTTTTTCCAGTCGCGTCCAGGTGCGGGCACGCTTGGCTTTCTCACGCGACAAGCGCGTTTCGCCAAAACCATCCTCAACCGCATCCAGTGCGACTTCAACGACGTCCCCGACAGCCACTTCGAGCTCACCGCTCTCATTATGGAACTGCTCAACCGGGATCACCGCTTCAGACTTCAGACCAGCGTTGACAATAACGACATCTGAATTCACGGCCATTACCGTGCCATTCAGGATCGTGCCGGGCGCAATTTGCTGGCTCGCCAGGCTTTCTTCAAATAACTCTGCAAAACTTTCAGACATGTTGTTAAACCAATGTCACCCGTTTACGGGCAACAACCTCTAAACGTGTACGCAATTCGCATCATGCATTTGCGATCAACCACAAAAAAATTCCGCCATCCTGGCAGAACACCAAAAACTCTGTGCCGCAGACACCGCTAAGCTGCCTGCAGATAACCTGCTTGGGAAAGATCGGGTGCCTAGCTGCTGCCAATGCCAATGATCAGACACTTCATTTCGAGCACTCGCGCGACCACGTCGTCCGCACTCAAATGGGTCGAATCAATCACAATCGCGTCATGCGCCGGCACCAACGGACTGGCGCTGCGGTTTGCATCGCGCGCGTCGCGGCCTTCGATCTCTGCCAAAAGGTCGACGACGGTAACATCAAAATTCTTTTCTTTCAACTGCTTATGGCGTCTTTGAGCACGCGCCTCGGCGCTGGCCGTCAGGAAGATCTTCAGCGGCGCCGCGGGGAAAATTGCGGTGCCCATGTCGCGGCCATCGGCGACCACCCCAGGCGGTCTGGCAAACGCCCGCTGACGCTCCACCAGCGCCTCGCGCACCGCGGTTAGCGCTGCGACTTTCGAGGCATTGTCACCACAGATCTCCGTGCGCATCTGATCGGTGACGTCTGCTCCATCCAGTGCGACGCGCAATCCTGCCGCCGTCATGTTGAACACCACTGGTAGCTCGAGCGCCAGCGCTGCCAGCCGCGTCTCGTCGTCCATCGCCACTTGGCGATCGACGGCAAGCAGCGCCGTTGCCCGATACAGTGCACCAGAATCGAGCAGACGCCATCCCAGCGTGCTGGCCACGGCGGCAGCCACCGTACCCTTACCTGCACCACTCGGCCCATCTATGGTGATAATGCGCCCGTAGTTGGTCATCAACTGACCTCCGTAAACCCCAGATGCATGCCGGCGGCCGCCGCCAATTCCACAAAATCCGGGAACGATGTCGCGATGTTCTCGGGGCGCCGCACGTGCACCGGGCCCTGCGCTACGCTGCCCGCAACCGCGAAAGCCATTGCGATTCGGTGGTCCGTAAAACTGTCGACAGTCCCGGCGCTGATGGTGCCGCCATCGATGGTCACCCAATCCTCGCCTTCCGTCACCGACACTCCCAAAGCACGCAAACCGCGCACCATCGCATCAATGCGATCACTCTCTTTGTGGCGCAATTCGGCCAAACCGGCAAAATGCGACTGCCCCGTTGCGACCGCCGCCGCGACGAAAAGCACCGGAAACTCGTCAATGGCCAGCGGCACGAGCGACGGATCAACGCTCGTGCCGCGCAACTGCGTCGCACTGACATGGATATCGGCGACCGGCTCACCGCTGCAATCGCGCTCATTGTCACGACGGATGTCCGCTCCCATCGCCTGCAGAATGCGCAGTACGCCATCACGCGTTGGATTCACGCCCACCGCCGGCAAACTCAGCGCACTGCCTGGCACGATGCTCGCCGCGACCAGGAAAAACGCTGCCGAAGACAGGTCCGATGGCACGCTCAATTGAAACGCGGACAATCGCTGCGCCGGTTGAATGCTCACCACCCCTTTTTGTGAGGTGACATCCGCGCCCATGCTGGCCAGCATGCGTTCCGTGTGGTCTCGCGACACCGCCGGCTCGCGCACCGTAACGGCCGAGGTAGCGAACAAACCTGCGATCAACAGCGCGCTCTTGAGTTGTGCGCTGGCCACCGGCAACTGATAGTCAATGCCGCTCAGCGCCGGTACCGGTTTGATTCGAATGGGCGCGTGTCCGTCTTCGGTCAAAATGTCTGCGCCCATTTGCACCAGTGGATCGGTCACGCGCCGCATCGGCCGCCGCGACAACGACGCATCGCCGATCAAGGTCGAGCCAAACGACTGCGCCGCAAGCAATCCGCACATCAGGCGCATGCCGGTGCCGGAGTTGCCCAAATCGATGGCCGAGGCAGGCACCGCTAGTCCTCGCAGGCCTCGCCCGGTGACCGTGTACCTGCCATGAGCGGTCGCGCTCACAGGAACACCCATCGCGCGCATTGCATCCGCCGTTGCCAGACAGTCTTCGCCTTCCAGTACGCCCGCCAGTTCGCTGGTGCCATCGGCAATCGCTGCGAACATCAGGCTGCGGTGCGAGATGGACTTGTCACCCGGCATCACCAGCGCACCCTGCAATGGTGAGTCAACCGGAGTCGATACAAGCCGTGTTTCCGCCATCAAAGAATAGCTCTCGGATAGGCGCCAATGACCTTGCACAACGTTGCATCCGTCGACAGTTTTTCTAAAGCCGCGCTAACGTTGGCATCATCCGGGTGACCGTCAATGTCGACAAAAAACACGTAATCCCAGACACCACGGCGCGACGGTCGCGATTCGATGCGGGTCAGATTAACGCCACACTCAGAGAATGGCAGCAACAGCTGAAACAATTGTCCGGCGTCGCTCGACTCTGCGCCTGACATCAATAGCGCCGTCTTGTCATCGCCGGTTGGCGGCAACACGGCTTTGCCCAGAACCAAAAAGCGTGTGGTGTTATCCGCACGATCCTCAATGTTTTTGACGAGAATATCGAGTGAGTAAACAGCAGCAGCGGACTCACCACCGACGGCCAGGGTGCCTTGTTCGTCGCGGGCACGCCGTGCGCCCTCGGCATTGCTACTCACGCCGATGAGTTCTGCATGCGGCAAGTGCTCGCGCAACCAACCGCGACACTGCGCCAACGATTGCTGGTGGGCACAGACACGTTTAACGTTTTGCAGTGAATCGGCTTCGGTGCCCATCAAATGCTGCTCGATACGCAGCTCGATTTCGCCGCAGATTTTCAACGGCGAGACCATGAACAAATCCAGCGTGTGATTGACCGTGCCTTCGGTGGAGTTCTCAATCGGTACAACACCGAAATCGGCATTGCCGTTTTCCACTTCCTGAAAAACTTCATGAATCGACGCATACGGCAAATCACGAATCGAATGACCGAATTGCTTCAGCGCAGCTGTTTGCGTGAATGTGCCTGCAGGGCCAAGGAATGCAATCTTGAGCGGCGCCTGCTGCGCCAGACATGACGACATGATTTCGCGAAACAGTCGTACCATCTCTTCATCACTGAGCGGACCGTCATTGCGTTCAACAACGCGGCGCAAGACTTCAGCCTCGCGATCGGCGCGGTAATAGGTCGCGTTATCGGAAGCGCCGCGTTTGGCAATGCCGACTTGCTGCGCCAGTTTCGCGCGCTCGGCGATCAGCGTCTGCAATTGCTGATCGATCGAATCAATCGATTCGCGCACACCACCTAACGCCGTTTTTGACGACTCTTTCACTGCCGCACACCTACCTGATGAGTTGATCGACGAGTGTGCGGCGCACACCATGCTTTATCAACCCTGGCCGCATCTGTGGCGCGCAGGGCTAGGCGCTGTGGCCAGGCGTGCGCACACGCAAAACCCCATTTATCTCTTCGATACTTCGCAACACGTCGACATCGGCTGCGCCGTCCAAATCAACAATGGTGTAGGCAATGTCGCCGCGTGACTTGTTTAGCAAGTCGGCAATATTGAGCCCCGCATTGGCCAGGATCGTCGAAATCTGGCCAACCATGTTTGGGACGTTCTTGTTGGCAACCGTCAAACGCCAGGTGTCGGCGACGCGCGGTAAATTGGCGATCGGGAAATTGACCGAGTGCCGCACATTGCCGTTCTCCAGATAATCGCGCACGGTCTCGGCAACCATGATCGCGCAGTTATCCTCGGCTTCAGCCGTGGAGGCGCCCAGATGTGGCAGCGCAATAACCTTGTCGTGTCCGATCGTCGTGACATTCGGAAAATCGGTGACGTAGGCACCCAATTGATTGGCATCCAGCGCAGCGACAACGGCAGCATCATCGACCACCCCGCCGCGCGCCATATTCAACAATACCGCATCGTCAGACATCAGTGCTAACCGCTCGGCATTGATCATGTTACGAGTCGCATCCATCAGCGGCACATGCACGCTTAGCATATCAACCTGACCTAACAAGTGATCGATACTGACAGCCTCATCGACACCCGCTGACAGCTGCCAGGCGCGCTGCACCGTCATGTGCGGATCAAAACCGACAACATCCATGCCCAGCGCAAGGGCGGCGTTGCACACCTCCACACCGATCGCACCCAGGCCGATAACACCCAATGTGCGACCGGGCAGCTCGTTGCCGGCGAATTGCTTCTTACCCGCCTCAACGGCTTTGGCAATCGTTGCGTCGTCGCCTGACAGGTCATCGACATAGCGCAGCGCCGGTTTGATATTGCGCGATGCGACCAGCAAGCCAGCCAGCACCAGCTCTTTCACGGCGTTGGCATTCGCGCCGGGTGCGTTGAACACGGGCACGCCGCGCTCGGCCAGTGCATCGCTGGGGATGTTATTGGTGCCCGCACCGGCGCGGCCGATGCATTGCACGCTGTCATCGAGCGTCATGTCGTGCATTTTGAACGAACGCACCAGAATCGCATCCGGCGTCGCCAGCTCCGATGCCACTTCATAGTGCTCACGCGGCAAGCGGCGCAATCCGTTGACAGAAATATTGTTCAGCGTCTGAATCTTGTACATTGAAGAGGGTTCCCGATTAGCCGTGCCGTTGTTCGAAGTCGTGCATGAAGGCCACGAGCGCATCAACACCGGACCGTGGCATTGCATTGTAGATGCTCGCCCGCATGCCACCCACTGAGCGGTGACCCTTCAGCGATACCAGCCCTTGTGCTGCGGCCTCTTTCAAGAACGCACTATCCAGCGCAGCATCGGCGAGCGTGAATGGCACATTCATTCTCGAACGCGCACGCGGTGCGACCGGGCTTTGATAGAAGGCGGATTGGTCAATCGCGCTGTAGAGCGTCTCTGCTTTTTTCTGGTTGCGTTGCGCCATCACCGCCAGGCCGCCCTGCTCCAGCAGCCATTCGAACACCAACCCGGCGAGATACCAGGCATAGGTCGGCGGCGTGTTGCTCATTGACCCGCTCTCGGCTTGTACCGCGTATTGCAGCATTGTCGGCACATTATCGCGACGCGGTTGCAGCAGGTCGTCACGCACGATGACAACTGTTAGCCCCGCCGGACCAATATTCTTCTGGGCACCTGCGTAAATGAGTCCGAAGCGTGAGACATCTACCGGCCGTGACAAAATTGTTGATGACATATCGGCAACCAGCGGCGCATCGGTAATGTCATCGGGAATATCATGGAACTCGACTCCGCCGATGGTTTCGTTGGGCGTGTAGTGCAAATAGGCTGCGTTTTTTGATACCGCCCAGTCATTGCGCGGCGGGATATCGGTGTAATTGCTGTCGCTGGCATCGGCGGCAACATTGAGCTGCGCATAGCGTGCAGCTTCCTTGATTGCCTTCTTGCCCCAGCTTCCTGTGACAACGTAGTCAACCGTATCGTTCGCATCCGCAAGGTTCAGCACCGTTGCCGCAAACTGCAGCGTGGCACCGCCTTGCAGGAATAACACCTTATAATTGTCGGGCACGTCCATCAGCGTGCGCAAGTTAGCCTCCGCGGCCTCGGCGATGCCGACAAAGTCTGCGCCACGATGGCTCATTTCCATCACTGACATGCCACTGCCGGGCCACTCAACCAGTTCGTCGCGCGCACGCGCCAAAACCGCTTCCGGCAGCGCGGCCGGCCCTGCACTGAAATTAAAAACTCGGCTCATGATGGTTTCCCGATGGCTTGTTGTGCGCACAGTGCGAGGCAGTCAGCGGCATGTCAATTTCACGCGAAACAGACGACCGCCCTACTCAGCAACGAACGGCGCAGCACGCACTATTCTTCATCGTCGTCGATCGCTTCAATACGCGCTAATCCACGCAGCTGATCCCCGCTATCCAGGCGAATCAACGTGACGCCCTGCGTGTTGCGACCCAGCGTCGAGATATCAGCGACAGGTGTTCTCACCAGCGTGCCCTGCTGGCTGATCAGCATGATTTCGTCATCCTCATCCGCCTGCAATGCACCCACACAGGCGCCATTGCGCTCACTGGTCTGGATCGCGATGACGCCTTGACCACCGCGGCCCTGCACCGAAAACTCGTCGACTGCAGTGCGCTTGCCGTAGCCATTTTCAGTTGCAATCAGCACATCGCCACCACGAACGATCAGCATGGCCATGACGTTTTGGTCATCGCCAACGCGAATGCCGCGCACCCCGGCCGCACCTCGACCCATCGCGCGCACATCCGACTCCCGGAAGCGAATTGCCTTGCCACTATCGGCGAACAACATGACGTTGTCGCCGTCCTGCAGGATAGCAACATCCACCAGAGCATCACCGTCACGGATGTCGATCGCGATAATGCCGTTGGCGCGCGGACGTGAAAACGCTTCCAACGCAGTCTTCTTGACCGTGCCGTCGCGCGTGGCGAACAGAATGTATTTGTCGGCCGGGAAGTCACGCGTTGGCACAACGGCGCTAATGCGTTCGTCCGCTTCGAGCGGCAACAGGTTAACAATCGGCTTGCCGCGCGAGCCACGACCGGCTTGCGGCAGTTGATAGACTTTCAGCCAATAAACCTTGCCGTGACTCGAGAAACACAACAGCGTGTCGTGCGTGTTCGCAATGAACAGATTTTCGATGAAGTCTTCATCTTTCATGCGCGTCGCTGAGCGACCGCGACCGCCACGGCGTTGCGCCTGATACGTGTCGATCGCCTGCGCTTTTGCATAGCCGGCATGTGACAGCGTGACCACAACATCTTCTTCCGGAATCAGATCCTCAACGCTCAGATCGCTGTGGTCTTCGACGATTTCGGTGCGCCGCTCATCAGCGTACTTTTCACGCACTTCACGCAGTTCGGCACGGATCACTTCGAGCAAGCGATCCGGATCTGCCAGAATCAAAGAAAATTCTTGAATTTTACTGAGAATCTCTTTGTATTCATTCAGGATTTTATCCTGCTCAAGTCCGGTTAACCGGTGCAGTTTGAGCTCGAGAATGGCGTGAGCCTGTGTCTCTGACAGACGGTACAACGCTTGCGTGCCGCTGCCGCGCAACCCGAAACCTTCGTCCAGTTCATCCGGCCGCGTATCGATGCTGCCGGCCCGCTCCAGCATGTCGATGACCTGCCCGGGAGACCACTCTTTGGCAGTCAAACGCACCTTGGCTTCAGCCGGCGATGGTGACGCCTTGATCAGCTCAATCACTTCATCGATGTTGGCCAACGCCACCGCTTGCCCTTCGAGGACATGGGCACGGCCGCGCGCCTTGCGCAATTCAAAAATGGTGCGCCGGGTAACCACCTCGCGCCGATGTGTTACGAACGCATTGAGGATGTCGTGCAAATTCATCAAACGCGGCTGGCCGTTGCCGAGCGCGACCATATTGATGCCAAATACGCTCTGCAGCGGCGTCTGCTTGTACAGGTTGTTCAGGATCACATCGCTGACTTCGCCGCGCTTGAGCTCAATCACGACACGCATGCCGTCCTTGTCGGACTCGTCGCGCAGACCGCTGATGCCATCGAGTTTTTTCTCGCGCACCAGCTCTGCAATCTTTTCGATCAAGCGTGCTTTGTTCACCTGATACGGCAGCTCGGTGATGATCAGCGCCTCACGCGCCTTACCGTCGATGGGTTCAACGTGGGTCTTGCCACGGATGTAGACGCGACCGCGGCCGGTTTTGTACGCGCTGTAAATACCTGCCGAGCCGTTAATAATGCCCGCAGTCGGGAAATCCGGACCTGGCATGTGCTCCATCAGGCCCGGCACGTCGATGTCGGGCTGATCGATCAGCGCAAGCACCGCATCAATAACTTCGCCGAGATTGTGCGGCGGAATGTTGGTCGCCATACCGACCGCAATACCGGCAGAACCATTGATCAACAGATTAGGCACACGCGCCGGCAGCACCGACGGCTCGCTTTCGGATCCGTCATAGTTTTCGACGAAATCGACCGTTTCCTTGTCGATATCGGCCAGCAACTCCTGTGTGATTCGCGCCATGCGAACCTCGGTATAGCGCATGGCCGCTGCTGCATCGCCGTCGACTGAACCAAAGTTGCCTTGACCGTCTATGAGCATGTAGCGCATCGAGAATGGCTGTGCCATGCGCACGATGGTGTCATAGACCGCCGAATCGCCGTGTGGGTGGTACTTACCAATCACATCACCGACCACGCGCGCCGACTTTTTGTACGCCTTGTTGTAGTCGTTACCGAGCTCGCGCATCGCGAACAGCACGCGCCGGTGTACCGGTTTCAGACCATCACGCACGTCCGGCAATGCACGGCCGACAATGACACTCATCGCATAGTCGAGATACGACTGGCGCATCTCATCTTCGATGGTTACCGAGAGTAATTCCTGGGCAATATCAGACATCGTTTTTCGTTATTTCCGCATGCTGTGACAGTGACGCGCATTAAGCGCAAGTTTCGTGTTTTTTTCTTATTATTTTCAGTACGTTAGACGAGCATTTAAATTGCTGCGCCAAGCATCATTTTTGCACCTGCATTTAGCCCCAAATAATAGCACATTGAAGGCCTTGAAAGGCGCATCAGACCGATTACTTTGTGGCGCTCAAACGCGGCCGTCGACACACCTTCCGGACAACCACACAGTCACCTGCGCACCCCGCTATACTTCGTTTCATGAACCACTGCGATCTACTCATTACCGCGCGCTGGCTAGCCACAGCCGACGACGACAACACGGTTTACGAAGATGCTGCCATTGCCCTCACGAACGGGCGTATTGCGGCGCTTGGCGAGCGCGAGTCAATCACGGCGAACTGGCAAGCGGCACACCACATCGATCGACCGGATGGCGTGCTGATCCCCGGCCTGATCAACGCGCACACACATGCCGCGATGACTCTGTTTCGCGGTATCGCTGATGATTTGCCGCTAGACCAATGGCTGCAACAGCGCATTTGGCCTATTGAAGGCGAATTCGTCAGCGAAGACATGGTGCGCGATGGTGCACGGCTGGCCGTTGCGGAGATGATCCGCAGCGGCACGACCTGCTTCAACGACATGTATTTTTGCCCGGACGTTGTCGGCAGCGTTGCACTCGATGCTCGCATGCGCGCATCGGTCGGTCTGATTGTGATCGATTTCGAAACCTTCTGGGCTGCCAGCGCCGATGAATATCTGAGCAAGGCGCAATCAGTCTATGACCGTTTTGCCGGCAACCCACTCATCAGTGTCCAGTTCGCGCCGCACTCAACCTATGCTGTTGGCGCTGCAACGTTGCAACGCGTCAAAGTGCAGGCTGACCAGCTGGACATCAAGATTCACATCCACTTGCACGAAACCGCGCAGGAGATTTCCGACTATGCCGCGCAACATGACAAGCGCCCGCTCACCCACCTGACCGAGCTGGGTCTTGTGGACGGTAATCTGCTAGCGGTGCACATGACGCAAATGACTGACGCAGAAATTGACGCGGTTGCGAAAGCTCACATGAGCATCGTGCATTGCCCCGAGTCGAACATGAAGCTGGCGAGCGGCATTGCACCGGTCGCGCAACTGATACGCCGCGGCGTCAATGTGGCCTTGGGCACCGACGGTGCCGCCAGCAACAATGACCTAGACCTGCTGACAGAAATGCGCAGCGCCGCGCTGTTGGCCAAAGTCAGCAGCGGCGACGCAACGGCGCTTAAAGCGCATGAGGTGCTGCGTATGGCCACAATTAACGGCGCGCATGCATTGGGGCTTGGTGAGCACACCGGCTCGCTGGAGCCTGGCAAATGGGCCGACATTGTGTGCGTCGATCTGGACAGTGCGCACACGCAACCGACTTACGATCCCGTGTCATCACTCGTATACTGCGCAGGACGCGGTGACGTGCGCGACGTCTGGGTTGCAGGGCGTGGGCTGATGAGCGATCGCCAGCTGACCACGATCGACGAAGCTGCTGTCATCAAGCGCACGGCCGAGTGGCGCCAACGCATCCAACACACACTGACGGAAAACAACCGATGAGCACAGCACCCTTGAATGTTGACCCCAGCGAAGTCGCGCGCTTTGACGCGGTAGCATCACGCTGGTGGGATCCTGCCGGCGAATTCGGCGCGCTGCATCGCATCAATCCGTTACGCGACAGCTACGTACACGAGCGCACCACGCTCGACGGTGCAATGCTGCTCGATATCGGCTGCGGCGGTGGTTTGTTCGCAGAAGCCATGGCCAAGCGTGGCGCCCGCGTGACCGGCATCGACATGTCGACCGCGGCGCTCAAGGTCGCCGAGTTGCATCGACATAAAAGCGAGCTGGATATCGACTATGTTGAGACAACGGCCGAGGAATTCGCCGAGCAACGGCACGGCCAGTTTGATGTTGTGACCTGTCTTGAAATGCTTGAACACGTACCAGCGCCGGGCAGCGTCGTTCGCGCCGCTGCGCAAATGGTGAAACCGGGCGGGCACGTCATTTTTTCGACAATCAATCGCACGCCAAAAGCGTTCGCGTTGGCCATCGTCGGCGCCGAATACGTGCTGAACTGGGTGCCTCGTGGCACGCACGAATTTCAAAAATTCATCAAACCCTCAGAGCTCGATGACGCGGCTCGCCAGAACAACCTCGAGTTGCGCTCACTCGAAGGCCTGAGCTACGACCCGCTGTCAGACCGCTTTTCAATCAACAACGATATCGGCGTTAATTACTTTGCCCACTACCTGCGCAACGCCGACTGAGTGCTGCAAGCGATGACCCGTGGCTTACTGTTTGATCTTGATGGCACGCTCGTGGATACCGCGCCCGATCTGGTCGGCGCGTTGTTTGCCGCGTGCGATGAGTTTGGTGCCGAGCGTCCCGAGTTCGAGCGCGCTCGCGAGCAAGTCGCCAACGGCGGTGCCGGGCTTGTCGCACTGGCGTTCGCCAATGCCGATGCCGCCGTCCAGCAGGCGGCCTATGACACGTTGCTGCGGCACTATGGCGCCAACATTGCGCAAGGTTCGCGCCTGTATCCAGCATGGCAGTCGGCTTTGCCGTCCATCGGTGTGCCGTGGGGCGTTGTCACGAACAAACCACAGGCGCTCGCCGAGCAGTTGTTTGCGGCGCTTGCGATCGACCGGCATCGCTGCATGATTGGTGGCGATCTGCTGAACAGCAAGAAACCTGCCCCTGAGCCGTTGGTTTATGCAGCGGGCCGACTTGGCGCACTACCTCAGCACTGCGCATACGTCGGTGACCACGCCCGCGACATCCAGGCTGCACGCGCTGCTGGCATGTACAGCATTGCTGCTGCTTACGGTTACGTCGTTAACGGAGACGACCCGGCGCACTGGGGCGCCGACGTCATTTGCCATTCAGATACCGAGGCCGTCGCTGCAGCCAAGGCGTGGCTGGCCGGCGACGTCGGGGTCGCATCATGAGTTTGCGTGCATTGCTCGACGCCCCGTTGGTGTGGCCCTGGTTGATTGGCGCCCTCGCCTTCGGAATCGCATTGGGCATCCTGCTCGAGTGGCTGTTTACCCGTCGCCAACTCGAGCAACTGAAACTGCGACAAGTCAAACTAGAAACCGAAGCCCGAACTGCGGCTGCGGTCGCCGAGGAGCGCGAGCAATTGATGGAATTGGTCAACTCGCGCTTGACCGGGACGTTCGGCGAGTTGGCGCAACGCACGATGCGCGACAACAGCCATGCTTTCTTGCAGCTTGCCGAGCAGAACCTGTCAACGCAGCAGCAAAAAGCCAACAGCGCACTCGCTGAGCGCGAAAAGGCGGTCGAGAACCTGGTCAAACCGATTCAAGAAGCGCTACAGCGCAGCGAACGGCAAATCGCAGAACTTGAGAAGGCGCGCAGTCAGGCGTACGGCGGTATCACAGAGCAGCTAACGAACATGCAGCAAATGGCGAACGCGCTGCAGCAGCAAACACGCAATCTGACCACAGCGCTACGCCGACCTGAAGTACGCGGCCAGTGGGGCGAAATCACATTGCGTCGCCTGGTCGAAATGGCCGGCATGGTCGAGCACTGCGACTTTACCGAACAAACCAGTGTGCGTGACGACACCGGCAAGCAACTGCGCCCGGACCTTGTGATCCGCATGCCCGATGAGCGCGAACTCATTGTCGACGTCAAGACGCCGCTCGATGCCTACCTGAGCGCTGTAGAAGCCGACAACGATGCGGACAAACAGCATCACCTGCAGCAACATGCGCGCAAAGTGCGCGATCGCATTACCGAGCTTTCGCACAAATCCTATTGGTCACAGTTCGACAAGAGCCCCGAGTTCGTTATCTTGTTTATTCCTGGCGATCAATTCTTGACGGCGGCGCTGAACGAAAGCCCACAATTGATCGATGATGCCTTGCGGCAAAACATCATCCTCGCCACACCGACAAGTTTCATCGCGTTGTTGAAAGCAGTGGCCTACGGCTGGCGTCAGTTGGCACTGGCCGACAACGCTGAGGTCATCCGCAAGTTAGCCGTCGACCTGTACGATCGGCTCGCGACGTTCGGTGAACATCTGGGCAAGGTAGGCAAGCAGCTCGACAGCAGTGTCAAAAGCTACAATCAGGCAGTGGGCTCTTTGGAGCGAAGCGTGCTGCCCGGCGCGCGCAAGTTCACAGAGCTCGGGGTGCAAACGAAGAAGACCATCAATCCGCTCGACAGCGTCGAATCAACAGCACGGGCGGTGACAAAAGAGCCCGATGAGCGATGATCCAAGCCGCGTGCTACCCAGCGCGCTGTGCCTGCAAATACTTGATGCCTATCTGACACCGGCCCAGCGCGAGCGGCTGGCTGTTTGCCATGCCATGCGCGACCAGATACTCAGTGCAGCACAAACGCGCCAGGAAGTCTTGCCGGTCAAGCTAGCCTGGTGGCAGGAAGAGATTAATCGACTCGCAGCAGGTGAGGCTCGCCACCCGGTCAGCAAGGCCGTCGCTCGCGTTGTCACTATTGATGCACACCGCATCGGTCTGATCGAAGAGTGGTTAACAGCGGCGCGCCGTGATGCGCTGAGTATTGCCATTGAATCGGCAACGGCGCTGCGTATTGATGCGTTTCGACGTCATGGCACGCCGCTGATGCTGGCATGGGATGTCGCGAGCGACGATCAGGCAACGCCATTGGTTGTGAGTCATTGTGCGTTGGCCATGACGCTGCTTGATCACGACGACGCGCTCATCCACACCGACGAGCGCACAAGCGATAGCGATAGCGATAGCGATAGCGATGATATGCTTGCACAACATACACGCGATCTGGCAAGCGTTGAGCCGGCCGCCGCCCCGCTACCGGCCTGGATACTGACGCAACTGCTGTATCGCGCCCACAAGCGTGTACAACAAAACAAAACAATACAACCATTGCGACTGACGTTGACCGGATGGCAAGCAGCGCGAAAATGGCGCAAAAGGAACCCGACATGAGCACACCCACCCCGGACACGTTACGCGGCTTCATCGCGGCACGCGATGCACTCGCGGGCAAGACCATCCTGGTAACCGGCGCGAGCGACGGCATCGGCAAAGCGGTCGCTATTGCTGCCGCCAAGGCCGGCGCGCTAGTGATCATGATGGGCAGAACGCAGCGCAAACTCGAAGTTGCACATGACGAAATTGTCGCAGCCGGAGCAGCAGCGCCGGTGATCGTGCCGGTCGATTTCATGAAAGCAGAAGGCAGTGTCTATTTGGCGCTAGCCGAACAGATCAACGAGGACTTCGGGCAGCTCGACGGATTGGTTCATTGCGCGAGCATGCTTGGCGAGATGACGGACATTGAGCAATACGACGCTGCCGTGTGGCAACAAGTCATGCACGTCAATATGACTGCTGTATTTGCGCTGACGAAAGTGTGTATTCCGGCTATCAAGACTGCCAAAGGTTCGATCGTATTCGCCAGCAGCAGCGTCGGCCGGCGCGGTCGCGCGTTCTGGGGCGCATACTCGGTATCAAAGTTTGCCGTCGAGGGGTTTGCACAAACGTTGGCAGACGAGTTGTCGGCAGCCGGCGTGCGCGTCAACACGGTGAACCCTGGTGCGACCAAAACCGCGATGCGACTAAAAGCGTATCCGGCCGAGGACCGCAGTGCGCTGCGCACGCCCGACGAGATTGCACCAGCATTCTTGTACTTCCTGTGCGATGAGCAGGATGGACCAACCGGCTTGAGTGTCGACGCGCAATGAGCGCGCCTGCCACTAGCGACTGCCTTTCGAGCGGTATTTGCTGCGTCTTTGCTGACGCCGGTTACCGCCAGCACGGCTAGGCGCATCGGGCGCACTGAGCTTCACGCTCTTATACAACGCGCTGATCTCACGATATTCCAGTTCACGATATTTGCCGCGCGGCAAGTTAGCCGGCAGCGATATCGGGCCGTACGCGGTGCGCACCAGGCGACTGACCGTAAAACCGGCCGCCTCCCAAATGCGCCTGACTTCGCGATTGCGACCTTCGGCCAACTGCACGTTGAACCATCGGTTGAGCCCCTGACCACCGCTGCGCGTCAGTGATGCAAAACGCGCCTCCCCATCCTCCAGCGTGATCCCGGAGCGCAATTGCTCAAGAATCTCTTCCGGTGGATCGCCCATGATGCGCACTGCGTAGTCGCGCGTCACTTCATAAGACGGGTGCATCAGGCGGTTCGCCAATTCTCCATCGGTGGTCATCAATAGCAATCCGGACGTCGCTATGTCCAGTCGCCCCACAGTGATCCAACGGCGCAAACCGGGCTCAGGAATCGCATCAAATACCAGCTTGCGACCTTCCGGGTCAGATCGTGAACAGACCTCGCCGACCGGCTTGTGGTAGATCAGGTGACGGTGACGAGCAACTCGTGACGCCTTGATGCTGACCGGCTTGCCCGAGAGCACGATCGTCTCGTTGCCCTCCAACGTGGCACCAAGCTTCGCCACTTCACCGTTGATCACTAACTGGCCAGCCGCAATCAGCCGCTCGATCTCACGCCGTGAGCCGTAGCCTGCAGCCGCTAGTACCTTTTGCGCACGATCCGCCACGGCTTAGGTGTTTGCGACGTCGCGGCTATCATCGGCGTCGCTCTCATCATTGCCAACGCTGTCGCTTGCGTCTATTGCATTGGCCGCAGCTTCAGCATCGCCGTCGCCAACCGCTTGCGCTGCTGCATCATCAGAATCAGACGGTGCGGATGGCGCGCTTTCGTGCGCCGCTGTCGCCGAGGCCTCGGTGTCGTGCGCAGCGTCAGTCGAGTCAGCTTCTCGTGCTGCATCAGCGCCGCCCGCTATCGCTGGCGGATTGCTGCTGCCGTCCTCAACTTGCGGCAGATCGAGCTGGATCCGCAGACTCTCGATATCGGTCAATTCAGCCAGCGACGGCAACTCATCGAGCGTCTTGAGGTTGAAGTAATCCAGAAACGCTTTGGTGGTGCCGAACATCGCCGGCTTGCCCGGAACATCCCGATGACCAACAACACGAACCCACTCCCGCTCCAGCATGCTGCGAATGATATTGCTGCTGACCGCGACGCCACGCACATCTTCGATCTCGCCGCGCGTGATCGGCTGACGGTAGGCGATCAGCGCCAGCGTCTCGAAAAATGCTCGCGAGTAACGCGGCGGGCGCTCTTCAAACAAACCACCGAGCTGACGCGCCATGGATTGCCGAATCTGCAACCGAAAACCGGATGCCACTTCGATCAGCTCGACGCCACGGTGCTCACAACTGTCGGTGAGCACTTTCAGCGCCTCGCGCAAGTCCGACTTTGAGACCGGCTCCGACTCGGGTCGTGCCAAGGCAATTTTCAGCAGCTGATCTATGGACAGTGGCTCTGCGGCGGCGAGCAGTGCAGCTTCTATAAACACGGCAAGCTGCACGTGATCCTGCTCGACCGGCGCGACAAGCTCTTGCTTGGTTTGTTCACTTGAACCTGACAACTAGTCACCCTCCAAAGGTATATCAGCGATCACGTCTGTTGCGTCACTGACGCCAACACCGCGCACATGGATCAGCGCAAAACCGTCGCTTTGCACGACTTCAATTAACTGCTCTTTCAGCAGCTCAAGAATGGCAATAAACGTGACCGCAACGCCCATACGACCCTCTTCGGGCTCGAACAGGTTACGAAACTCGGTAAACGCTTCCGTGTTGACGCGGGTCAATATGTCGCCCATTCGCTGGCGCACCGACAACGGTTCACGCTGCAAGTGGAAATTGGCGTACATCTCGGCACGAGCCATGACCTCTTTGAATGCAACGAGCAACTCTTGCAACGTGACGTCCGGCAATCGCGTAACGGTGCGTTGCTCGGGCATGTGCGCATCAACGGCGAATGTGTCGCGCTCCTGACGCGGCAGCGTATCGATGTCTTCGGCGGCTTTCTTGAATCGCTCGTACTCCTGCAGCCGCCTGACCAATTCAGCGCGTGGATCCGCCTCTTCGTCTTCTTCGCTGACCGGTCGTGGCAACAACATGCGTGATTTGATTTCTGCGAGCATGGCGGCCATCAACAGGTACTCGCCGGCCAGCTCGAGCTGCAATTCCTGCATCACTTCAATGTATTGCACGTATTGCAACGTGATGTCCGCAATCGGGATATCCAGAATATCCAGGTTCTGGCGGCGAATCAGATACAGCAGCAGATCTAGCGGGCCCTCAAAGGCTTCCAGAAAGACCTTGAGCGCATGCGGCGGAATGTACAAGTCCTGCGGCAGCTGCGTTACCGGCTCGCCGTCAACGATCGCAAACGGCATCTCGCTTTGTGCCGGCGCGCTCATCAAATCGGCGCCCTGCGGTGCTGGCGTGGTGTCTTGTTGGCTCAAGGTAAATACTCTAGTGTGGGCGGCGGAGCTTGCTGCGCATTCTACCGCAATTGCTGGCCTGCCACGCGCATCATGCGATGGCTGACACGTCGCCCTTGCCGATACGCAATACGCGCACTTCATCCCCGGACAGATCGACCACACTGGACGGCACAAGGCCGCCGGCGCCGCTATCAATGACCGCCTCGACCTGCCCTTTGAGCCGCCGCGCCATCTCTTGCGGGTCGGTCATTGGCACATCATCCCCCGGCAGCATGAGCGTCGAGCTCATGATGGGCTCGCTCAGGTGTTCGAGCAGCGCTTGTGGCACGGGATGATCGGGCACTCGAATGCCAATGGTCTTGCGGCGCGGGTTTTGCAGCCGCTTCGGCACCTCGCCGGTGGCCTTCAAAATAAAAGTATAGGCGCCAGGTGTGAATGTTTTGAGCAATCGATAGGCCCAATTATCAACGCGCGCGTAAACGGCAATTTCTGACAAATCACGGCATACCAGCGTGAAATTGTGGTCCTTATCCGTGCGCCTGATGCGGTGAATCCGGTCCATCGCCCGTTTGTCACCAATATGACAGCCTAAGGCGTAGCTGCAATCCGTTGGATAGGCAACCAGCCCGCCAGCACGCATCAGGCTGACCACACGGGCTATTTGACGCGCTTGCGGATTTTCGGGGTGGATATTGATCAGCTCAGTCATGGCGCTATTGTACGCAACTCACCCGCCAATTGGGGCGATTGAACACGCCCATTCGGTCGCCATTTCGGCTACCATGCGCAGCATTGTCACGGGGTACTCCGGATCACAACATGCAAATGATCATCGACTTTGTGCCGCTGTTGCTGGCATTGGCCGCCTACAAAACGTACGACATTTACGCCGCCACGATCGTATTGATGGTGACGCTGCCGCTGTATCCGATTTATCAGAAACTGTCAGGCAAGCCCGTGTCCAAGATGCATGCGTGGTCTGCGGTATTGATGCTGGCGTTTGGAACGCTAACGCTGACGCTGCGCAATCCGCTGTTTTTGATGTGGAAGCCGACAATTTTGTACCTGGCCGCCGCAGCCACGTTCTTTGTGATCCCGAAGCTGGGACAGACGCCGCTGGTAGAGCGCATGCTGGGCAGTGCGATCGAACTGCAGCCGGCGCAGTGGCGCACGCTCAACGCAATGTGGGCCGGCTTTTTCGTATTTCTTGCGCTCGTGAACATCGCAGTTGCCTACTCCGTTGAAGAGGCCGTCTGGTTTCAGTTCAAGGTGTGGGGCCTCACCGGACTTCTGCTGGTGTTTGTTGTCGTGCAAAGCATCTGGATCGGCACGCATGCAACAGACAGCGATGCTGGCACCAATAGCGAGAATTAGTCATGTGGTATCTCATAGTCGGCACCGATGTGCCTGATTCATTGTCTAAAAGACGCGGCGTAAGAGCAGCACATCTCGAACGTCTTCGTGAGTTGACCAATGACGGCAAGCTGCTGGTCGCAGGGCCGTTCCCGGCGGTCGATAGCAGTGACCCGGGTGACGCCGGCTTCACCGGCTCGGCTATTATTGCGGAGTTTGACAGCCTCGACGCCGCGCAACGCTGGGCGCAAGCGGATCCGTATGTCAGCGCCGGCGTTTACGCATCGGTCGTTGTTAAACCGTTCCTGGCGGTGTTGCCATGACAATGGAACGAGTGGCCAGGATAGATACGCTGCTGCGTGATGCGTTCGCGCCAACCCATCTGCTTGTCAAAGATCAGTCGCATTTGCACGCCGGTCACGCGGGTGCGCAGGACGGATTGGGGCACTTTCATGTCAAGATCGTGTCAGAGCAGTTTAGAAACACCAATCGAGTGAAAATTCACCAAGCCATCTACGCCACGCTGGGCGAAATGATGCGCACCGACATTCACGCGCTAGCGATTGACGCCAGCGCGCCGGACTAGTCAGAAACCCCTACTTTTTTTGTCATACCAAGGAGCGCTCAATGAGCACACTTAAATCGTTAATTTATGCCGGCACTGTTGCGCTGGCTTTCGCGGCGACCGCGACAAACGCGCAGACCGTCGCCGTCGTCGACGGCACTGAAATCACCCAGGCACAACTGGATGCTTTCGCAATCATGCGTACGGGTCAATTACCCGCCGAAGCTAACCGCGAACAGCTCATCGAGCAGTTGGGGGACATGATTGTGCTATCCAACGTTGCGCTGAAAAACAAGCTGGATCGCAGCGCAAGCACTCAAGCCGAAATCGAGTTGCAGCGCAGGTCTGTGCTCGCACAATCCGCTGTTAATGATTTTCTCTCCAAGAACCCCGTATCGGACACGCAGTTGCGCGAAGAATACGAGAAACAGATCGCGAACATGGAGAATGAAATGCAGTTCAAGGCGCGGCACATTTTGCTAGCCGATGAAGAAGCTGCGAAAACGGTCATCAAGCAACTCGACGATGGTGGTGACTTCCAGGCGTTGGCCAAGGAAAAATCTACAGGCCCGTCAGGACCTCAAGGCGGTGACTTGGGTTGGTTTGGTGCCAATGCAATGGTTGCCCCGTTTAGCGCCGCAGTCGCAGCCATGGAGGATGGCAAGTACAGCAAAATGCCCGTGCAAACGCAGTTCGGCTGGCACGTAATCCTGCGCGAAGAGAGCCGTATGGCTGAGCCACCGTCGTTCGAGGAAGTTAACGAACGTCTGCGCCAGGGCATGGAACAACAGCAGTTCCAGGAGTACTTCGCTGCACTCAAAGCCGATTCCAAGCGCGAACTCAAGTAATCAGGCGGCGGTGATCACTGTCTCGTAAATTGTGACCGTGATCACCGCAACCCTGTTTCGAACAACGTAAGGTTTAGAGCGTGGAAGCTTTGATCGCTCTGGCTCCCACACTCAAACCTCACATCTCCTAAACGTTGAGGCTAGACTGAACCGACCACCTGCGAAGGTGGTCGGTTTTTTTATTCGCCCAGCATCAACTCGGTCGAGTCGGCAACAGACTTCGCAAGAATGATGCCGCCCTGCATTGGCTGCACGCCATCGACAGTGGTCAGCAAACCTAGCCCATGCGCTTGCGTTGTCGGTGACAACGTCGCCGAAACCAAATCAACCGCCACTTGACCAACCTGCGCCTGACCAACCAACGGTGAGTAACCCATCGTAATGCCAGTCAAGCGAACTTCGCTAACGCCCGGGGCATAAACTTCGGTCAATGGTTGAACATAACTCGCATCAAGCTGCAGGTCGCTGTTGAACTCGCCGTCGATGGCAACGTAGTCACCCACCACCAGGTTCGCCGCAAACGCTTCAGCAATCACTTGCTGACCTAAAACGTCAATCACACCTGTGCTGTAATCAACGGCTTCAACAACGCCGATTAGTTTAGCTGCAGAGATATTTAGCTCCGCATCAGCACCGGTAATTGCATTGATATCCGCACCCGTGATTGCTTCAACATCAGCACCAG
>JBCBDU010000012.1:62906-80513 GCA_038529355.1 Pseudomonadota bacterium | reverse complement strand
ACCTTCAACGACGCTGCCGCGACCTGCGAGGAAACCATCTACGTACCAACGCGCACCAATCAGTTTGTTGTTGCAATCGTCTTCCGACCAGCCTTCGCCCGCTTCACAAATACCGGTCCAACGCTCTGGTGGAGCGTCGTACTGAACCGTTTCGTTCAACTCAGCGATCGCTTCACAAGCGCGAATACGATGCGGGTTGGTGATGTTCGGGTTATCACACATTTTCGGCACTTCGAAAGTGCCTTTGTCTGAGAAGCTTGGGTTCTCGGGAATAGCGCCGGTATCCATCACACCGATGATGATGTTTTCGCCTTTCAGGTTACCGCGTGCGCGCAAGCCTTCGCGACGATCGTTCAGACCGAGGAACTCAGACGTGTCGTTCGTGTTGATCTCGTAGGCATAGTCTTCCCAGACCTGCACAACGTTTTCGTTTGCTTTCAGCGCTGCAGCTTCAGCCGGCGTCAGTGACGCAGCAAAACCGTTCATCGTGTGGCAGTAGTCATAGACCTTACGATCAGCCGCGCCCAACGCGTTCAATGCCGCGTCATGCGTGTTGATCAGGTGAGCTGTGTACTGCTGTACGTGCGACGCGTTCGCGTCGTAACGCTGACCGGCCTGTGGCGCGGTCGCCAGGAAGCCGGACAGGCCACCTTCGTAAACCAAACCTGCCTCATCGCGCATTTGCACAATGTAGGTTCGGGTCTGTCCACGCACGGTAGCGTCCGTGGTGACATCTTCAAACACAACGCTAGGTTGCGTTCGCTCGACAATTTGTGGCTCTAGCGCATGGACGGATCCAGCGACCACTAACATTGCCAAGGCGTATAAGGCCTTAACCATTATTATCTCCCCTGATTTGTGACGGATCGCACGAAATAGTGCGAGTTCCCGAGTGTCGAACAACGCCTGAGCGGTTGCAAGTGAAAGTGCTGTTACACTTGTGTCTAGCGATATTTACCACTCGTGGGGGATTATGCCCAACGGTAAAAGAGGTTTCGTTTTCAATGCGTTACACGACATAAGCGTAAAGGGTTAAATTGCGACCCCTGTTGTGAGCCAGATCACACAACGCAGCAGTTGCGGGGCGTTATGGAAAATCGCCGTTACGCTATGTCACATTGGCGCGCCGGCTATTGCGCGAAACTGCCGCCGAGCGCCTTGTACAACGCCGCTAGCGCCGTCGCACGATCCGTCACGGCAGTGACTTGCTGGCTCTGCAAAGACAGCGCAGTGCGCTCACTGTCGAGTACCGACAGAAAACTGTCGGCCCCGTTGGTGTAACGCAGTCGCGCCAGTCTCACCGCCTCTTCAGCTTGCCGCACGGCCTCGCTCAAAGCGCCTGCCGTTTGCGTCGTCGTGCGATACACCGCCAACGCGTTTTCAGTCTCTTCGATCGCCAAACGCCAGGTTTGCTCAAACCGCGCCAGTGCACCGTCGGCTTGCGCCTCGGCTTCGCGAATCCGCTGTTTGACACGACCAAAATCCAGAAACCGCCAGTTCAACGTCGGCGCAAACTGCCACCGCTCGGCGCCCGAATCGCCGATGGCCTCGGGTGCCTGGCCGGTCCAACCAAAGCTGCCCAACAGATTCAGCGTCGGGTACAACGCCGCCGTGCGCACACCAACGTTGGACGTCGCTTCAGCAAGCTGTCGTTCCGCTGCGTAAATGTCAGGGCGCCGCAACAACCAGTCGACGGGATTTCCTGCAGTGACGAATTCCGGCATCGGTGGCATTAGCGTCGACTGCGTAATCGCGCCGCGCAAGTCAGCTACCGACTGGCCTGTCAGCACCGCCAGTCGCTGCTCGGCGCGCACGCGCGCCGCCACAGCGGTTGGCAACGACGCCGCGATCCGACGCTCTTCGGCGCGGGCACGGGCAATATCCAGCGCGCTGCCGCGACCTGCCTCGAGCGAGGCCGTTAGTATCTGCAGGTTGTCTGTCTGATTCGCAAGCGTTTGCTCCAGCAATTCGATCTGCGCATTGGCGCCACGCCACTGGAAATAAGCCTGCGCTGTTTCAGCGACAACGCTCAGCTCAACCGCATAGAGCGCGTTCGTTTGCGCCTCCACGCGCCGCCGGATGCCTTCCGACTGCCGCCGCAAATTGCCAAACAGATCGATTTCCCACGACACATCAAAGCCGGCACGGTAGCGTTCGGCAATCTGAGCTCCTGGGAACGCAAACGGATCGGCGCTACTTTGACTGGTGCGCTCTTGCGCTGCTGTCGCCGTAACGGTCGGGAACAGGCTGTAGATCTGCAAGCCCGCGAGCGCCCGAGCCTCGTTAAGTGTCGCGAGCGCGATCGCAATATCTGTGTTGCGCTCGCGTGCCTGCGTAATCAGCAACAGCAGCTCGGGCTCATCAAACGCTTGCCACAGCATATCGTTATCCGATACGGGTGCAGCCGTGTCCTCGACAAACACATCGGGCAACTCAGGCAACGTCTGGTCATAGTCCGGACCAACCGTGCAACCGCCCAACAGCGCCGTGATCGCCAGACAGCTATTACGCAACATCAACTTGCTCCCGTCGCTCGCTGCGGGTCGCCCATCGCCGCACCAATACATAGAGCACCGGCGTGAAAATGAGCCCGAAGAACGTGACGCCCAACATGCCGAAGAACACAGCCACACCCATGACATGACGGATTTCGCTACCTGCACCGCTGGCAAAAACAAGTGGCAGCACACCGGCGATGAAGGCGAAACTGGTCATCAGGATCGGCCGTAAGCGAATGCGTGACGCTTCGATTGCTGCGGTGACAATATCGCGCCCCTCGCGCTCCAGCTCGCGAGCGAACTCGACGATCAGGATCGCGTTCTTGCACGCAAGCCCCATCAGGACCACCAGGCCAATTTGCGTGAAGATGTTGTTGTCGAGAAACGTCGGCGGCACCGATAGCGGCGGTGGCGGAATCATCTCCAGACCCAATTGCACGCCGAACATTAATCCGACCGCCTGATTCAGCAGCCAGATACCACCAATCGACGACAGCAAGCACAGCGGCACAATCAGAATGACCGACAAGGGCAGCAACCAGCTCTCGTACAACGCAGCAAGAATCAGGTACACAAAAAGTATGCAGAGCGGGAAGACCAACAGCGCCGTATTGCCTTGCGTCGCTTCCTGATAGGTCAGACCGGTCCACTCCACCGTCATGCCACGCGGCAACACCTGACCGGCGAGCGCGCTGACGACATTTAATGCTTCGGCAGATGACATCTCAGCCGGATTGATTCCCGCCGCAAGGTCGGCCGCAGGATAGCCGTTGTAGCGAATCACCGGATCGGGACCGAACGTGCGCTGCATCTCGAGCACACTCGAAATCGGAATCATGCGACCCGCGGCGTCCCGCACCTTGATGCGTGCCACGTCGTCGATCTGATCTCGGAACTGCGCATCCGCCTGAACATAGACGCCGTAGGTGCGCCCGAACAAATTGAAATCGTTGACGTAGACCGAACCGAGATAGGCCTGCAGTGCGAAAAACACATCCGTCAGATTCAGGTTTTGCTCTTTGACCTTGCGACGATCAATGTTCGCCTTGAGTTGCGGCACGTTGGCCTGGAACGAGCTCAAAATCGAAAACGGGTCGAATCCGGGCGTGCCGCGCAAGGCACCACTGAGTGCCTGCACGTTCTGATTCAGATCACCAAAGCCCAGACCGGCGCGATCCTGCACATACATCTCGACACCGGCAGCGTTGCCGAGCCCGAGCACCGGTGGCGGCATCAGTGCGAACGCCAGACCTTCTTCGAGACCGCTGTAGGCACCGGACAAGCGATTCGCCAGCTCTACCGCACTGAGCGCTCGCTCACCGGCAGGCTCAATGCCAATGAACATCGTGCCGATGTTGGGCGTATTCACAAAGTGCACGCCGTTCAGCCCCGGGAACGCCACCGTCGCCTCGATACCTGGTGTCGCGAGCGCAATGTCGGCCATCTCGCGCAGCATGTCTTCGGTGCGATCGATGCTAGCGCCTTCCGGCAACAGCGCAACCGCGAACAGGTATTGCTTGTCTTGCTGTGGAATGAACCCGCCCGGCACTGCGCGGAACGCAAACACGGCAACGACCATCAACAGACCATAGATCACCAGCATGCGTTTGGAGCGATGGATGTAGCGCTCGACGCGCGTCGCGTAACTTTTGGCGCCACGCTCGAAGACCCGATTGAACGGGCGAAACACCCACCCCAGCAACAACTCAATGAAGCGACCAGCACGTTGCTGCGGCGCGTCGGCCGGCTTGAGCAAAACGGCAGCCAGCGCCGGCGACAGCGTCAGTGAGTTGAAACCCGAGATCAGCACGGCGGCAGAAATGGTCACGGCGAACTGTCGGTAGAACTCACCCGTCACACCAGTCATGAATGCTAACGGCACGAACACAGCGGCCAACACCAGCGAGATTGCCACGATCGGCCCGGATACTTCCTGCATCGCCGCATGCGAGGCTTCGAGCGGCGACTTGCCCATTTCAATATGGCGTTCGACGTTTTCAACCACGACGATGGCATCGTCGACGACAATCCCGATCGCAACCACCAACCCGAACAAGGTCAGCACGTTAATCGTAAAACCGAGCAACAACAGCACAGCAAACGTGCCAACGATCGAGACGGGTACCGCCAGCAATGGAATGATTGATGCACGCCAGGTCTGCAGAAAAATAACAACAACCAACACGACCAACAGCACAGCTTCAAGCAACGTCGTGATCACCGATTCGATCGACTCACGAACGAACACGGTCGGATCGTAGGCCACCTGCCAATCCATGCCCGGCGGGAAACGCTCTGCCAGCTCAGCCATCTTGCTGCGCACAGCATCGGACAACGCGATGGAGTTGGCGCCCGGTGATTCAAAGATCGGAATTGCTGTGGCCGTCTCGTTGTTCAGCAATGAACGAAGCGAATAGGTGTCGGCGCCCAGCTCAATGCGCGCGACATCTTTCAGGGTCGTCACTGCTCCGGGATCACCAGCTTTTAGCACGATGTCGCCGAACTCCTGAGCGGTTTTAAGGCGACCGTCAGCGCTGATCGATAATTGCACCGGACTATCGGGCTGCGGCGGTCCGCCAATGATGCCGGCTGAGACCTGAACGTTTTGTTCGCGAATCGCGTTGACAATGTCGCCGGCGGTCAGTTCGCGCGCGGCGACGCGTTCCGGATCGAGCCACACGCGCATCGAATACAGACCGGCGCCAAACACGACGGACGAGCCAACGCCGGGCAGACGGTTGATTTCGTCAGTGATGTTCAGATTGACGTAATTGGACAGGTACTCGCCGTCGTAGGTGCCGTCCGGCGACGTCACATGCACAACCATCGTCAGCGTCGGCGATGCTTTTGCGGTCGCCACGCCAAGGTCACGTACCGCCTGCGGCAGACGGGGCAGCGCTTGCGCGACGCGGTTTTGCACCTGAACTTGCGCCAGGTCGATGTCGGTGCCGCTGGCGAACGTAATCTGCAGCGACAACACGCCATCGGAGCTTGCAACCGACTTCATGTAAATCATGTTCTCCGCGCCGTTGATCGCCTCCTCGAGCGGCGCGGCAACAGTCTCGGAAATCGTCTGCGGATTAGCGCCGGGGTAGCGCGCCGTCACCTGAATCGTCGGCGGCACGACATCCGGGTATTCGCTGATCGGCAAATTCGGAATCGCAATAGCGCCGCAGATCAGGATGAACAACGACAGCACGGCCGCGAAAATCGGCCGATCGATAAAACTGCGCGCAATATTCATGGCGCGTCAGGCGTGGCCGCTGGATTTGCCGGCTCGTCTGCCGCCGAATCCATCGGCACCATCGTTGGCTTCACCGGCGCACCGGGAAAGAAAATTTTACGCACGCCATTCACGATAATTTTGTCGCCAGCGGCAAGCCCTTTGTCAACAACCCGCAAGCCATCAATCGAGCGCCCCAGGACGATGTCGCGCCGCTGCGCGCGGTTCTCGGCGTCTACAACGTAAACATATTTGCGATCCTGATCCGTCAGTACCGCAACATCGTCAATCAGCACCGCTTCGTACTCGCCGCTGCCCAACAAGCGCACGCGCGCGAACAAGCCGGGAATCAGGAAACCGTCCGCGTTCGGTAATAATGCGCGACCCTGAATAGTGCCGGTAGCCGGATTGATCTGGTTATCGACGAAATCCATTTCGCCCTGATACGGGTACGAGTTGTCGCCGGCAAGACCTACGCGCACCGGGTTCGGTGCATTGCGCGAGCTGGGTCGCTCGCCCGCCCGCGCCTGCGCCTGGTACTTCAGATAGATTCTCTCGTCGCCTTCGAACACCACATGGATCGGGTCGATCGACACGACCGAGGTTAGCAGCGTATCGCCGGGATTGACGAGATTGCCGACGCGCACCATTGCCTCACCGACGCGACCGTCGATTGGCGCCCGTAGCTGCGTAAACTCAAGGTTCAATGCAGCGCGCTGACGCTCTGCTTGCGTGCTGGCAAGATCAGCTTTGGCCTGCAGCAATTCGCCGTTGCGGCGATCCATTTCCTCGGCGGACAGCGCTTTTGCCGCCAATAGTTGATCGCCACGCGCGACCTCCTGCTCGGCCAGTGCGACACGCGTCTTCGCGCGCGCGACACCAGCCTCTGCCACCTGCAAGGCTGCGCGGTATTCGCGCTGATCGATCGTGAACAACAGATCGCCGGCTGCGACAACGGTACCTTCGTCGAAATGGACTTCGGCAAGATAGCCGGTGACGCGCGGCCGGATCTCGACGCTGTTGACGGCCTCGATGCGGCCACTGAATTCATCCCAATCAGTGACGTTGCGCACGATAACTTCGGCGACGCCGACGTCCGGTGGCGGCATTTGCATGTCACCGGGACCTCCGCCACCACAGGCAGTAAGCAAAACGGTAAGAGCGACAGCACTTACACGTGCTGAGAAGCGAGTGATCACTGAGGTAGACCTCATGACAAATCCTTTTTGGCGACGCCATCGCAGTCGTCTGGTGACTGCGACCAATACATCGCTTTGGTTTCGAGCAGCTCAACCAACGCGTTACGCAGTTCGTCGGGCAGTTGTGGGCAATCAAAAAAATCTGCCCAGAAAATGCCGAATGCAGCCATACGCAGCAACTGCAGATGCAGCGTTCGCTCAGTGCATTGCACATCGGCATAGCGAGCGTTGTGAAATTCGCGGGCTGGCTCCAACACGCTGCGGTCATGCGCAACAGCGCTCATCATGCCGGCCACAAAATCCTGACGCTCCGCATCCTGAGCGGTGTGCATACGCAAATAGGCAATCAGGTCGGCCACATCATCAGGCAGGTCGGTTGGGCGGTTGTCTTGTTCGATCTGCTGCCAGTGACGCAGATCTTCGACGATCAGCTCGCGCAGCAAATCGGCCTTGGTCGCAAAGTGGTAGGTGATGCCACCGCGGGTCACGCCGCTTGTGTGTGCCAACGAATCGAAAGTTAGCCCGCCGGCGCCTTGCTGCAGCACGATTTCGCGCGCCGCATCGAGCACCTTTTGTTTTGCGACCGGTTTCCTGCCCATCCGGTAACTATACAGAACGTTCTGTATAGTTATATGACAATTTTATGTCGACCCGGGGCAAAGGGGCTGACTGTCGGCAGCGACAAGCTCGGTCGCTGAGCCGGATGCAAATCTGACGGTGGCTGAGAATGGAATGGTAGGAGCAGAAACGTCCCGGTGAGCGGTTTCTTGCGTGACACCCAGATCTGCTCGAGACGTAGTGGAACAGCTATTGTCGCAGGGGGTTGACCGCGCCTTGGTCTCGCCGCTCTAAATAGCGATCGCGTGACTCAGTGCTGCGAACAGAACGACCGTTGCCAGCAAACCGCCTGTGCACGCGCCAGTCCAGCGACCAACCAGCGCGACGGCTCCGGATGTTGCCACAATGCTGGCAGAGGTTTGCGTCGGCAGATAGAGGCGCGCGGCATCGGCGAGCTCCTCAAGCGAGCCCATGATGCCCAGTAACTGCGCCGGATCAGGGGTTGCGCCACCTTCTTCGCGGATGTCGTCACAGTGGTCGAGCCATTCACCTGCCATGCGCTGCGCCTGCGCCTCGGGCATGCCCTGTCTGCGCAGCACCGCGATAAGCTGCCTTTCATCCGGCAACGTCATGATGCCACCGCCGCTGACGCCGCCAGCGCATCGCTGATACGCCGCCACTCGCCTTCGAGTGCGGCCAGGCGTTTCCTGCCCTTTGGCGTGCACTCGTAATACACCCGTGAACGGGCACCCACCTGTTTGCGCTCGGCATGCAGATGCCCCGCCTTTTCCAGGCCATGCAACATCGGATAGATCACGCCTTCGCCGAGGCTAATGGCGTTGTCGGTGACCAATTGCACCTGGCGCACCAGCTGATACCCGTACATCTGGCCATTCGCCAGCAAGCGCAGCAACAGCAATTCGGGCACACCGGTCATGAAAGGAGGATTGGTTTTGGGCATTACCAAAACATACCTCGAATAAATAGGTAAATCAATATTTACCTTTTAGTTCAAGGTAACTATGCTTTTACCTCGTACTTAAAGGTAAGAGGTAAGCCCAATGTTTCGTCCCTTCGCACTCGCAAGCTGTGCCGCCACCATCACCGCGGCACTGCTGGTGGCAATGACTGCACTGATCAAGAACAGTGTCGCAGCCCCGCTGCCGACCCAACACCGGCTCGACCCGTTTGTCAGCGTGCCCAAGCCACCGGCACCACCCCCACAGATAGAAAAACCGAAAGCACCACCACCGCCGATGCCACCGCCGCCCACCCAGGTTTCTGATGGCGGCGTCGACGATTGGGCGACCAATGATCCTTTCGTGCTGGTGGGCACCGGCCCAGACTATGGCGATTTCGACCCGCGCCCGAACATTGAGATAGGCCCAGCCGGCACCGACGACGGCCCGGCCATTGAGGTCATGCCTGTCCAGCCGATCTACCCGCGCTCAATGATGGCACGTGGCGTCGAGGGCAGCGTTGTCGTGGCCTACGACGTCAACGCCGCTGGTCGGGTTGCAAACGCGCGCGTCGTGTCGAGCACGCATGGCGGCTTCGAGAAAGCAGCCGTTGACGCCATACAACGGTTTCGCTACCAACCGCGTGTCGTCGATGGCCAGCCGATCGCCACACCGGGTCTGCAAAAGCAGTTCACCTTCAGCATCGAGCGCTGATCCGCCGGCTTTGCGGGGCGCGTGGCTGCATCCGAAACCGATTGCGCCGCGAAGTGTAGACTGTAACTCGACCGCTCTTTTACACCTGCCCCGGAAAGCCGCCGAATGATCTCAACCCGCAAACTGGTTCGCCGCTTCCAGGTTGGTGACACCCAAGTACGAGCGCTGGATGAGGTCGACCTGAGCATCAACGAGGGTGACTTCGTAGCCGTGATGGGGCCGTCGGGCTCCGGCAAATCGACGCTGATGAACATCCTCGGCTGCCTGGATACACCGGATGGAGGCGACTACCTGCTGCTCGATCAGGCCATCGCAAGCCTTGATGACGAAGCCCTATCGCAGATTCGCAATGAGCACATCGGCTTCGTGTTCCAAAGCTTCCACCTGCTGCCGCGCATGAGCGCGCTCGACAATACACTGCTGCCCTACCGCTACCGGCGCGGCGACACCAGCGGCGCGCGCGATGCCGCTGAGGCAATGCTGCGGCAACTGGGTCTCGGCGATCGCATGGACCACCGGCCGAACCAGCTCTCCGGTGGCCAGCGCCAGCGCGTGGCCATTGCGCGTGCGTTGGTCAACCGACCACCGCTGCTGCTCGCCGATGAACCTACCGGTAATCTGGACAGTAGAACCTCCGATGAGATCATGTCGTTGTTCAGCGAGCTCAATAACAGCGGCCAGACGATCCTGATGGTCACCCACGAAGAGGAAATCGCAGCTTATGCGAAACGTGTCATTTACATGCGCGACGGAAAGATCGAACGTGATGAAACGCGTACTCATTAGTCTGGCACTAATAAATTGCGCGCCAAACGTGCTCGCCACGCCGTTGTTGACCGGCGTGGTTGCCGATGTACAAGCGCAAACGGTCGAAATGCCTTCTCTGCCCGGCGCATGGCAGCGGCGCATCGAATGGATGGCACCGGAAGGCAGTCGTGTCGCGGTCGGTGATCTGATCGTCCGGCTTGACCCGGGCTCGCTGATTGCCGAAGAAGAAAAGGCACGCACCGATATGGAGAAGCAGCAGTTCACGGCCACACGCAGCATCGACGAAAAACGACTCGAAGTACTGGACGCCGAGCAGGCACTGGCCAGCGCCGAATCGGCGGTGCGACTGGCCGAGCTGGACGCCGGCATTCCGGTCGATAACATTCCGCGGTTGGACTATGAACGCTATCAGCTTACCTATGCGACCGCACAAAAAACCTTGCAACGTGCGCGCCGCGAACTGGAGAACCTGCGCGCCGAACTGAAAGACACCCGCGCTCAGGCACAACTGGAAACCGAGCAGGCGGAGCTGGAATTCAAACGCATTACCGATGCGTTGGCCGCCACACAGATCTATGCCGAGAAAGCCGGTTTCATGATTTACGGCGAGAACCGGTTTACCGGGCGCAAGATTTTTCCGGGGGACACGCTGTACGGCGGTCTGGAAATCGCCTCGGTCGCCAGCCGCGAGGACCTACAGATCCGGCTCTGGATTCATGAAGCCGACTATTTGAAGCTGCAGATCGGTCAACCGCTGCGCATCGCTGCGGACGCGCAAGGCATCGAACCGTTCGACGCGGTGCTTGAGTGGCGCTCCAATCAGGCCATCGAGAAACAGGATTGGAGCGAAAGCGGCTACTTCGAGGCACTGGCCAAGCCACAAGGCACGCTGCCCGACAGCATCATGCCAGGCATGAGCGTGCTCGCGGTACCTGACAACACAACGGAAAACACATGAACCGGCGCAGCATCGCATTGGCCAGCCTCCTGCTGATACCCGCGGCGTTCGCCGAGCAATGGCAGCAAGTCATGCCGGCAGACCGACCGATCACCGTGACCGCGAGCGCCGTTGTCGCACCGCGCGACGGCTTGTTGTTTGGTCCGCCGCCATCACAGAGTTGGCGTATTCCGATCACGAATCTGGCGCGCGAAGGCACTCGCGTCAAGAAAGGTGACATGCTCGCCGAGTTCGA
Source organism: Pseudomonadota bacterium (assembly GCA_038529355.1). Classification (GTDB taxonomy): domain Bacteria; phylum Pseudomonadota; class Gammaproteobacteria; order Steroidobacterales; family Woeseiaceae; genus CALBPI01. The sequence goes on along the minus strand of JBCBDU010000012.1, from coordinate 69,401 downwards.
TGGCTCCTCGTCCGACGATCGCATCAAAACCAAACAGGCTGCACTGAACACCAAACGATCCGAACTAGAGTCGTTGATGGAGAGCCAGGCGCAGGAAGTCGAAGAGGACAAGGTTCGCGTAGCCGAAGCGCGCAGCGAAGCCGACAAGGCGGCACGCAAAGCGTCAGTCGACGAGCGCGTGTACGCCGGGCTGGAGTACAAAAAACTGTTGGAAGAGCGCGATGCCACGGCCGATCGCTACACGCGCGAGCAACAACGTGCACTGCTGGTTGCCCGCGTGCGCACATCAAAGCGTCAGGAACTGGAAGCGGACATCCGCCGCCTGGAAAGCGAACTGGCTGCCGCAGAGACAGAACTCGCCTCGTTCACGATACGCGCACCGCGCGACGGGCTTGTCGTCGTTGGCACCGATTCGGAAGGTCAAAAACTCGATGTAAATGACAGCGTAAACCCGGGTATGACTATCGTTGAGTTGATCGACGACAGCGACCTCGTCATCAGTGCCGACATGCCGGAATTTGCTGCCGCGCGCATTGAGGTCGGTCAACCGGCGAAAGTGTCTCTTGACGCGACCGGTGGTTCCGAGCTGAGCGGAAGGGTGATCAAGGTTGCCAGCATTGTCCGCCGCCAATCGAGATTTTCCGAAGCTATGGTGCGCGGCGTCACGATAGAACTCGACGACAGTAGTGGCGTTGAACTCAAACCTGGCATGAGCAGCAAAGTCAGCGTCATCGTAGCCACTGAGCGCAATGCGCTGGCAGTGCCAGAGCAAGCCGTGGTGTATCGCGACGGGTTACCCGGTGTGATCGTTCGCGGCGACGGCTGGCAAGCCGTTACGCTGGGCAGCAACAGCGACGGCCAACGTATTGTCGCCGACGGTCTATCCGCCGGCATGGAGATCGCATTGTGAAATATATTCTTGGCGCCGCCGCTACCCTGGTTTTGTTCGGCTGCAGCAACGAGGAAACTCGCACGCCGAGTATCGAGGTCACCACACGCAGCTTCGAACTCGAAGTGCCCGCCAGAGGCGAATTGATCGCGGCAGAATCCTTGCCGGTGGCGCTGCCCGGCGGCGTACGAATGGGATTTGTTATCGCCTGGATGGCACCGGAGTTTTCGGAAGTCAAAAAGGGCGACGTCGTTGCACGCTTTGACGACACGCAGATCCTGCAGACTCGCCAGTCCACGGCGATGAATGTCGCCAAGTCCAATTTCGATCTGGCCGACATCGAGCGTGTTGGCGCGCTGGAGCAAGTGCGTATTGGTCACGAAAGCACGCGCGTCGATGGCGAGCGAGACATCTCCGAACAGTTCGCAAGCGTAGACGAGCGAGTCATGAGCCGCATCGAAATCATCGATGCGCTGTCCGACGTCGAATACCTGAACGTCGAAGCTTCGTTCCTGCAATGGCAAGCAGAGACTTTCGACCGGCGCACACGCGCCGAACGCAATCTGGTGATCGCCGAACAACAAGGCGAACAGGCGATACTCGACAAGCAGGACACCGCGCTGCAGATGATGGAGTTGCGTAGCCCGGCTGATGGCACGTTTATCTACGCCAGCACGCGCTGGGGCGGCAAACTCGGCAAAGGCAAGCGCGTCTACCCCGGCTCACCCGTTGGCCTGCTGCCGGTGCGCGGTAAAGTCAGCGCGCGCCTGTACATTGCCGAAACCGATGCCGTGGGTCTTGCCGAGGGTCAGACAGCGCACCTGACGCTGGACGCAGCACCTGACCGTGTCTTCGATGCCACGCTCACGTCGGTGTCCGCGATTGCGAGTCCGCTCAAACGCGACAATCCCCAGAAATTCATCACGGTCGAGGCGACCATCAATAACATCGATCCGGACATCATGCGTGTTGGCAGTCAACTGCAGGCGCGTATTGTCACAGGTCAGGTAACCGACAGCATCGTCGTACCAGCGCAGGCCGTGTATGGCGACAAGGCCGATGCCTATGTGTTTGTGGCCGCAAGCGGACAACCGGAAAAACGCAGCGTCACGCTGGGGCAGCGCAGCCCTGATCTGGTCGAAATCGTGGACGGCCTGGCCAGCGGCGAACGCGTTGTGCTGAGCGGTCAGGACAGCGGATGAGTATGACGCTCGCTAGCCTGCGCACCGACGTTATGCAGGCGTTGGGGCAACTGTCGCACCATCGGCTGCGCACCGCACTGACACTGCTCGGCATGGTGTTCGGCGTTGGCGCGGTCATTGCGATGCTGGCGGTCAGCGAAGGCGGCAAACGCGAAGCGCTGCAAATGATTGAAGGCATGGGGTTGAACAACCTGATTGTCTCCGCGAAATCGCCAGACGGCGAAGCATTGAAAGAGTTGCGCAAATTCTCGGCAGGTCTGAGTCGCAGAGACGCCGACGCGACGGTCTCGACACTGCCGTTCGTCACGGAGTGGGCTGGCGTGCGCGAGTTTCGCACCTGGAGCCTGTTCAGTCGCAGTGGCGAGAGCCGCGCCAAAGTCGTCGCGGTCAGCCCGTCATTTTTTGCGCTGTCCAGTTTGTCGGCCGAGCGCGGTACCTTGTTTACAGACGCCGATGATGCTGTGTTTGCGCAATATGCCGTGCTAGGCGCACGTACTGCGGAGGCGCTGTTCCCGAACGGCGATGTCGTCGGCGAATTCATCAAAGTGAATCACCTGTGGCTTGAAGTGGTTGGTGTGCTGCGTGATCGGCAACTCGACAGCAGTGAATTTCAAGGTCAAAGCGTGGGTGGTGAAAACGATCAGGTCTACCTGCCGCTGCGCACCGGTCTGGCCAGACTCAAGCGCGAGCCGCTCACCGAAGAGCTGGACAGCATCAAGCTGCGCATCGATGGCAGCGTTGCACCTGGCGCGGCGGCGACCGCCATTGGTCACTTGCTGGACCGGCGCCACAGCAACCAGAATGACTACGAAATTGTCGTGCCAGCGCGCCTTTTGGCGCAGCACCAGCAAACGCAGCGCATCTTCACCGTCGTCATGTCGGCAGTTGCTGGCATCTCGTTGCTGGTTGGCGGCATCGGCATCATGAACATCATGCTGGCCAGCGTCATGGAGCGAAAATCCGAGATCGGCTTATTGCGCGCGATTGGTGCGCGCCAGCAGGACGTCGTACGCCAGTTTCTGATTGAGACGTCCGTCATCGCAATGATTGGCGCCGGACTGGGTGTGCTGCTCGGCATCGTGCTGGCTTACACGATTGCTGCATTCGCCGGGTGGGCCGTCGCGTGGTCGCTGTTGGTAATCGCCGTTGCGGTGATCACCTGTATCGCTATTGCCGTTGGCTTCGGCGTCTATCCGGCGCTGTCGGCGTCCAAGTTAGATCCGGTGCTGGCACTGCAATCCGACTGACGTCGAAACGGCGACGTTTATTTGCGACGTTTGGCGCGAAAAGCATGTGTCGCAGCTACACGAGATCACTGTCAAGCAGCAGCACTGCGCATAAAAAAACTACATACGTGATCGAAGAATCTGTGGCTGCTAGACGAGGTAGTGGTCGAGCAACAGCGCCGCGAACAGGAACATCAGGTAGTTGATCGAATAGACGAACATCGGCATCGCCGGTGCATCTGTTTCGCTGGCGCGCAAACGCAATGCGTGGCGCAGGAACACACCGCCGAGCACGACAGCGCTGGCCAAGTAAATCAGGCCGCTCATGCCGGACAGCCACGGCAGCAACGTCACGATGAACAGCAACACGGTGTAGAGCAACACCGACAATTTTGTGTACGGCACGCCATGCGTGACCGGCAGCATTGGCGTGCCAACCTTGGCGTACTCATCGCGACGCGCGATGGCCAATGCCCAGAAGTGCGGTGGCGTCCAGACGAAAATGATCAGGAACAACAGCAACGCGTGGGCGTGCACCTCGCCCGTCACGGCAGTCCAGCCGAGCACTGGCGGTGCAGCACCAGCCGCGCCACCGATGACGATATTCTGCGGCGTCGCCGGTTTGAGGTAGACGGTGTAGATGACCGCATAGCCGATCAGCGACAGGAACGTCAGCACCGCAGTCAGCGGATTGACCAGGAACCACAGCATCAGCATCGAGGAGACACACAAGAACCCGGCAAACACCAGCGCCTGGCGTTCTGTCAGATTGCCCTGTACCAGCGGGCGCTTTTGCGTGCGGCGCATCTGCGCGTCGGTGCGCGCATCAATGATCTGGTTCATGGCTGCCGCTGAAGACGATGCCAGGCCGATGCCGAGCGTGCCATACAGCAATGCACCCAACGGCGGCAGACCGGGCACGGCCAACAACATGCCAACGACCGCGGTGAACACAATCAGCATCACCACACGAGGCTTGGTCAGCTCGTAGTAGTCATTCCAGCGTGCGGGCAGCGCCGCGACCAGATCGGCCTCAGCTTTGGACATAGCGGGTCTCGTGATTGGCAAACAGCATTGCCAACAACAGCAACGCCCCGCCGGCATTATGCGCCGTTGCCAGCCACAGCGGCAAAGACCACTGAATAATACCAACGCCGATCGAGAGCTGCAGCAGCAGCGCGACCGACACCGCAACAGCCGGCCAGCGCAGTCTGGATGCGGGTTGCCGCCATAGATGCGCGATGAACGCGAGTAAGACAAGCGTCACAACAATCGCGCCAATCCGGTGCGTCAAATGAATCGCGGTGCGCGCAGCACCGTCCAACACACCACCTTCGTAGTCAATGCCAATACCGCGCCACAGCACAAAACCTTCCGAGAAATCGGCGCTCGGCCACCACTCACCCTGACAGGTCGGCAGATCCGGACAGGCCAACGCCGCATAGTTCGTGCTCGTCCAGCCGCCCAGCGCAATCTGGGCAAATACAATGACCAGCGCCGCGGTGGCCCAGCGCGTGGTGGGCGCCAGTGCTGCGCGCTGTCCGCGGCGATACGCACGCAGCGTCAACCAAAACAGCAGCCCCAACGTCGACATACCACCGAGCAGATGCAGCATGACGATGACCGGCTTGAGCAGCAGCGTGACGGTCCACATGCCCAACGCGGCCTGAAAGGTGATGAGCCCGCCCAGCAACAGGGGCACGGCAAACGGATGACTCGCGTCCCGGCGCCGCGCGCGCCAAGCAGCAATGACGATTCCGAGCACGAGGATGCCCAGCGTCCCAGCAAAATACCGATGGATCATCTCGTTCCAGGCTTTCTGCGTCTCGACCGGGCGCTCCGGATAGGCTTCACTGGCGAACGCAAGCTCAGACGCATCGGACGGCACGGTCAACGTGCCGTAGCAACCCGGCCAGTCCGGGCAACCCAGACCCGCGTCGGTCAATCGCACCCACGCACCTAACACGACCACACCGACTGCCAGCATCGTCGCCGCCGGCAGCAACCGCCGGTACACGGTGGCAGCCGTTGTGATCAGAGAGGAAGATTCGCTGTGCATAGGCTGCGCAACATCGGTAGACATCGGAAAGCTCCGGAACAAGGGGTCATCAAGGCGCGGCCCCAACAGCGCGAAAGCGCGGCCGCAAAATAGCCCTATATTGTGCGCCGCAGCACGAGCGGCGTCCAGCCGCTACGGCCTTGAGAAAGCCGTGTCGAACGACGATTTGCTCACACAAACCAGAATTTCACGTTCGACAGGTATACATCGTTGCGACGATCAACAGTGCTCGCAAGATCTGCGCAGTGATCGCGTGTGGTTTGACCGTGGCGTTGCTCAGCGGCTTAGTGACATACGCTTTGACCGGTCGCCGTGCGGACGTTGTCGAATCCGAGACGCACATCATGACCGCGCAACCTTTGACAGTTCGGCTACAGATTAGGGTTGCGAGCGACACTGCGTGACGCAAGTACCACTTCGGCTAGCGCTTTGTATTATAATTGCGCGGTTCACAGTCGGCGGGGACACCGCTGTTGAACGTCCAACCACTGCTTTGCCCCCGGAGCTGTATTCGTGAGCGCCCAGGATAAAAAATTCTTCGACCTTTTCATGGTAGTTCTTGCCATTCTCGTAGCGATCTCGGTCGGTATCTACGTGATCTCGGCCGACATTTCCGCCGATACGCAGGGTCGATACATCGTCTCGGATGCCACTTACCAGGGTGAAATCGCTGAGCGCATCGCGCCGGTGGGCCAGGTGGTGTTGCCGGGCGAAGGTGGCCAGCGCGCAGCGGCGACGCTTGCGGTTGTCGAACCCGTCAAGGAAGAGCTGACTGGCTCACAGGTCTACAACAATGCCTGTGGCGCCTGCCACACCGGTGGCATCGGCGGTGCACCGAAACTGGGCGACGCAGCCGCGTGGGAAGCACGCGTCGCGCAAGGCCTCGACATCCTGCGTCAGCACGCGGTTGAGGGTTACCAGGGCAGCGCCGGTTACATGCCTGCTAAAGGTGGCAACGCGGCGCTGAGCGACGAAGAAGTCTATCGCGCCATCGACTACATGGTTGCCGAGTCTCAGCCTTAGATCGCACCCGTTAGCGCGGCGTCTGCCGTCTGCCGTCTGCCGTCTGCCGTCTGCCGTCTGCCGTCTGCCGTCTGCCGTCTGCCGTCTGCCGTCTGC
>JBCBDU010000012.1:0-62806 GCA_038529355.1 Pseudomonadota bacterium | reverse complement strand
CGTCTGCCGTCTGCCGTCTGCCGTCTGCCGTCTGCCGTCTGCCGTCTGCCGTCTGCCGTCTGCCGTCTGCCGTCTGCCGTCTGCCGTCTGATAATCACGCTAATGTTGTGCTCGACCGCACGCAAGCACAAACAGTGCGCAACTCGCGCGCGACCATTATGTGCACCGCCGTCCAGCTTCAACGGACCTGCCTGCGTTGCCAAACAATCCTGAGATAAACACCCGCGATAGCACAGCGTAAGTGATAGACGCTGTGCGTTTTGCCGGTCTATGCTGGTGCGCACAAGAGCAACTCATGCAGTGAGAGGATACGTCATGAATCGCACGGTCACTCGTCTCAGCGGCTGGCTACTTGGGTGTTGTTTGCTGGTGGGATGCGCCATCCCGCTGGCTAACTACGATCAGCGAGCCTACGAAAACGCAACGTCACTGAAACCGCTTGCGCTGGCGATGATCGATCGCTCGATGCAGCGCGGCAGCTGGCTGCAATACAACCGCGCGCTGGAAGACTTACTGGTGCAATTGGCCGCCGCCTACGAATACGCCAACGGTATCGAATACAACAACGAAGCGGCCGCCAACTGGAAAGATCTGATTGGCGATGAAGAGCGCATGATGCTCGGCTGGGCAACATTGTGGTCGAACTGCGGCGATGACACCGAATGCCGCGTCTCGCCGGCACTGGCAACGGAATACAAAATCCAGGCAACCGAAGCCTTCGATATCATCATTTGCCTGGAAGCCAACAAGCGCCAGCTCAGCAGATGCGAGGCGCTAACGCGCCCAACCGGCGCGGGAGGATAACGCCATGTCGACATTTGACAACTATGTGGATTCGGTTTTGACGCAGGGTCGCGCATTGATCGCCGCAACCTTCACGCAGACGCGCGACGAATCTCGCGCGATTTTTGAAACCCACCTGACCAATTCACGCGAACGACTCGACCGATGGACGAAACTGCTCGTGTTAGGTGAGTTGCGACCTGAAGAGTTCAAACTGCTGGTCAACAATCAGGTTACGCTCGGTCGCATGCGCATGCGTACGACCAAAGTGATCGGCAAAGCCGCAGCCCGAGATTTTCGTGACAAGTTGCGTGGAATCTTTATCGACAACGCGTTCTCACATTTTCTTGGGCTTTGATGTGATCGGCAAGCTGGCGCACAACATGATCTTAGTGGTGATCGTGGGTGTGGCGTACTATCTGATACACACCAAACTCGTCGGCTTCGCCGCGGCAATCGCCTATCCCGACTGGTACAAGTCATTCGCGCAGCAAAACATGGCGCTATCGCTTATCCTGTTCTCATTGGTGACAACCGTGCCGGCGGCAGCAGTTGCCGCACTGATCGCGGGCACTGCGATTGTCCGACTCACGACAAGTCACCGCGTTTTGTGGGCCGTGCTCATCGTTATCGGTGTCACGGCGTATTCGGCGTACCGGATGAACCTGGGCGGAAGCTTCGGCGCGTCGTTGAAAGCAACCCTGATACCAATCAACATCACTCACGTCCCTGGCCTGATCGCCTGGTGGACCTTCCTGCCGTTGAGTATTGCGGTTTTTGCTTATCGCTCGAATCGAAAACACTCGATTCACGCTACGCAAAGGTGAAATTTGGCGCACGGCATTAAATTCGTGAGCAAAGCATTTCCTGCACTTGCATTGTTACTGATTCTGGCGCTCGGATTGTTTACGGGCATACTTGCGCGCAGCGAGCTGCGACTTCGAGAATTTATTGAACCGCGACCCTTCACGAGCGAAATCCCTAACGATGCAACGTCGGTGAAGCGCGGCGAGCATATTGCTCGTACACGTGGTTGCTTCGGTTGCCATGGTCAGCACCTAGAAGGTCGTGTGTTTACCGACGAATGGCCATGGGTCAAGCGCGCAGTCGCACCGAATCTCGCCCGCTATGCTCGACAGCAGACAACATCATCGCTCAATGCTGCAATTCGTCATGGAATAGGTCACAACGGACGCGCGCTGTGGTCTATGCCCTCCTATAACTGGAAGCATTTGTCTGACGATGATTTTGTAGCACTGATTTCCTACTTGAGATCTGCCGTTGTCGTGCAAAAGGAGTTGCCGAAACCCAAGCTCGGACTGCGAGCGCGCTGGCAAATTGGCACCGGTAAGTCTCAGCATATGGCAGACTGGGCGCTCGCGGTGCCCAAGCTTGAGTACCAGGATCATCCGAACGCGGCGCTGCGTAACGGCGAGTATCTTGCGATGACAATGTGCAATGAATGCCACGGTCTGGATTTACGCGGCGCAACAAACCCTGATGGCAATAGCCCGGATCTTGCGGTGCTGGTCGCCTACTCCGAGGACGATTTTCGAGAATTGATGCGCACTGGAACCGCAATCGGTAACCGAGACGATTTGTTTTTGATGTCAATGATCGCTCGTGATCGATTCTGGGCACTCACAGAACAAGAGTTAACCGACCTCTTCGTGTACCTGCGTACGCTACCGGATCAACCGGTGCCGCAAGACGTGCCATGGCGTGGAAATCCATGAGGATGCTACCTCTGGTTTGTGCGCTACTGATGGGCCCGTTGGCGCACGCTGAAAACTTGTGTACCGGATGGGAAATGAAAATCGAGCCTGACCATCAGTTTCAGGAGTCCGATTTCACGCTTGAGTCATCGCTGCATGCGCTTAAAGTGCTTGGTTTGCTTGCTCAACAACCACGACATGAACGAGCTGCGTTTGAGGAACACAATGCGCTCACTCTGGTAAAGGGTTGGTTGCTTAAGAAAGCAGCTGTCGAAGCGCAAGCGACAGCCCAAAGTGAAGAGGAGGTTGCGCAAGTTCTGCAGTTTTGTGAGTTTCTCATCAACGAAGCGGTGATCCACGACTAATCCGTGCAACCTGTCGTCTCAGAAGTTCATTAGACCAAAACTGCAAAAACAGGCGCATCGCAATGAACATCACCGCAACTCAGACTCTCTTACATAGATGCACTATCTACGCACAACGCTCGCGACGGACTGGTCTAGAGAAGTAGGCTGGAAAAGCCTCCTTGAACAATTCCTGCTGAAACTCGTTCCCGAAGCAAACCCCGGTTACAGAGAAAAAATGCATCTTGTTCGATCCTGGTATGTCGAATTTGATGAAGACGATAATCCGTGGCGAGAAATCGGGCTAGACCAAAACGACGTACCCGTTATCGCCGGACCCAGCGAAAGCGACTACGGCTTCTGGTTAGACACCAACATGAAGCGGAACGACTTCGAAGGCGAAGCGATTTCGTCCGACGAGTTCGACAGCAAATGGCATAAGAGCGGCGTGCGTGTGCTCGAATAGCGACGCAACCCTCACTGTCGGCTCCTTAGTCGATGGAACACAAAAGAAGAGATTTGTCGTGGCTCCGCAAACAACCGGGTGAGTGAGCCATCAAATGCATCTGATCGTATTTTGGACGGGCTACTAGTCCTGCTGCGCACTAATCAACTGCCCGCCCTTGACGACTGCCGCAGGATTTTCCAGCACACTGACGTCATCCAGCGGATTCGCATCCACTACAACGAAATCTGCGTAATGACCAACCGTTAGTTCGCCGACATCATCGGCGAAGTCGAGCAACTCGGCGGCGTCCAGTGTCGCGGCCCGAATCGCTTCCAAAGGCGTCATGCCGAAACGTACCATGCGCGCGAACTGCCTTGCGTTATCGCCGTGTGGATAGACACCGGCGTCAGTGCCAAACACCATTTTGACGCCAGCGGCATGGGCACGTGAAAAACTCTCGCGCTGCGTCGCACCGACGCGGCGCTCTTTCTCCAGCGACTCGGGCAAAATGCCAGCCGCCTCGCCTTCACCCAGAATGTACTCGGTGTTGTAGATGTCCATGACCAACACCGTGCCGGCCTTCTTCGCCATGCGAATTCCTTCATCGTCGATAAAGCTGGCATGCTCAACGGAGTCAGCACCGGCTGCAATCGCATTACGAATGCCACTCGCGCCATGCGCGTGTACAGCCACTTTCAGTCCATGTGAATGCGCCTCCTCGACCAACGCCGTGAGCTCCTCAACAGTGCCTTGCGGCGCGCCGACTTCGGTGCCTTTCGACAAGACACCACCGGTGGAACAGGTCTTGATCACGTCCGCCCCGAATTTTTTATTGCGGCGCACGCGTTGGCGCATTGCCCACGGCCCATCAGCAACACCTTCGCCAATGACCTCACTATCAAACGGCAGCAAGTTATTGTCCGAACAATGGCCACCGGTAATTCCGATCGACGGTCCGGCGACGCGCAGGCGCGGACCCTCAATCGCGCCACTATCGATCGCGTCGCGCAGTGCGACGTCAGCAAAGCCGGGCGCGCCCACCATCCGCGCGCTGGTAAATCCAGCACGTAGCGTACGAGCAGCATTGACAGCACCTTTCAAGGTACGTGTTGGCAGCGAGTCCGCCAGCCTGCGGTAACCATGGTCGGTCGCGTTGCCGTGCAAGTGCACATGCGCATCGATAAGACCCGGCACAATGAATTGCTGCGAGTAGTCGAACACCGTTGCCCCAGTGGGGATAGTCGCACTATCCCTGGACGATATCGCCACGATGCGCTCATTAGCAATCTGCAGTACCTGGTTCTGAAGCATCTTGCCGCTGCGCACGTCGAGCATCTGACCAGTTAGCACGTAGGTGTCGGCGCTAGCTTGACTGAACGACAGCGTGACAATACACAGAAGGAGGACATTGGTTATGGAGCGCATAGGAAAACCGCGTTGAGTAACTAAAGGAGAGGTAGCTGTTCGGTAACAGAACTTGCCACAAGTCGAAGCGGCGCGCGAACTTACCCGCAAGCATGGAGGTTTATAGCGCTGCGATAGTGATGCCGCGCGTAGTCGCGCTAAGCGCGACAACGTTGGCTCGTCAGTTTGGCGGGGGACCTGAGGCGGTTCGCTAACTCAGTACGTCTGCTTCGGTGAAATGCGGCGCCGTGTCGGGTACCGCAAGATACGATGGACAATGATCGACAAAAATATGCGCATCCAAGCGCAATTGCTCGGTGTTGTTAAGTGCACCGATGCTTACATCAAACAGCGACGGATTGTCGTTCGCCTGCCAGAACACACTGCTGCCGCAATGCGCACAAAATCCCCGCTTGGCTTTGCTCGACGAATCGTACCAACGCAGTGCCTCACCCTGCTCGACAGTCAAACTGCCCTCTAGCTCGACGCCATAGAACGGACCGCCGCCGTTCTGCCGTGTGCACTGACTGCAATAGCAGGCAGAGATGCGTCTGATCTCGCCCTCTGCACTGAAGCGCACGCGCTCGCATAAGCACTGGCCTTTGAGTGTTCCCATCGATCGCATTCCTCGGTCATAAAAGTCACGCCGACTCTGTTGGCGGCGCAACAGAGACTGTCGTTGTCATTCAAGTATACGACAGGGGCAGTCCCCGGGTTGTATGCCGACGACGGCTGAATCACAACGCAAGACGTCGCGTGTCGCTGGCGAGTGTTGGTCGCCGGCTTGCATCGACTAAACCTATCCCGCTCCGCAGACATCTATTACCAAGTCCCTGGCAACAGCGTTGAATGTCCATGCACCAGCAGAATCATCTCCGATCAGTTCTGATCGCGTTTTTCACTAGCCTTCGCTATCGACGGCACCGGATCGCCGGCTACTTTCTCTGTCTGTTTCTGGTGGCACCAGTGGCCCGTGCCGAGCTGACAGAACGTAGCGTTACTTTCGAAAGCCGAGGGGCAACACTGGCAGGCACGCTAGTGCTGCCGGACCAGTCGCCGCCCGTTGCTGCAGTCGTGTTCGTGCACGGCTCCGGCAAGCAACCACGAAGCATTGCGGTGGCACGCCGGTTTGCGCAGGACGGCATTGCTGCGCTGGTCTACGACAAACGGGGTGTCGGCGAGTCTGGTGGTCACTTCGAAGGCAAACAACCGGTCAGTGAAGTGAACCTCGATTTGCTCGCAGCAGATGCGCAAGCTGCCGTGCTCGCGTTGACGCGTGAGACCGCGTTGAAGGGCGTACCAATCGGTCTGACCGGCATTAGCCAGGCCGGATGGATTGTCCCGTTGGCCGCTCAACGCGCCGATGTCGACTTCCTCGTGTTGTGGAGTGGACCTGTGTGCAAGATCAGTGAAGAAGACATCTACAGCAAGTACACACGAAATGCCGACAGGGATCGCGCACCACCGTACGCCGAAGCACTCGCGGCGCGCCAAGCGCCGTATCAGTGGCCAGCGTTTCTTGGCAGAGATACTGACGCCGCCGAAGACCTGCGGGCACTCGATGTCCCGGGATTGTGGGTATTCGGTGCAGACGACGGCAGTGTGCCGGTGGACCTGTCGATCCACAAACTGCAGGCTTTGCAGTCGAGTGGATACAAGTACGACTACGTACTATTCTCAGGCATTGGGCATAACAACATGCGGCAAACGTTCGCAACCGTCACCGACTGGATCAAACGCAAGGCGTCACATGATGGGCGGACCAGCGACTGAACCAAACCTAGCGTCGTGACGGCAGCGATTGCAGCGGTTTGTACATTCCCTGCGATGCCGGTGCGGTCAGTTTGTAGCCCAGCTTTTCATAGAATTGTGGTTCATCGGCAATCATCGATACGTAAGACCCATCCATGACGGCGCCCTGCAGGAATTGATCGATATGCTGCATGATCCGCTTGCCTAATCCGCGACCCTGGTAGGTAGGATCGACTGCGATGTCGACGATTTCGAAGAAGCATGCGCCGTCGCCAACGACGCGCCCCATGCCGATCAGTTGGCCGTCATCACGAATGCAGACCGCGAACAGCGAATTCGGCAGACCGATCTCGGCTGCGACAAGAGACTTCGCCGACAAGCCGGCAGCTACGCGAAGCGCAACGTATTCCGATGGCGACGGTGTTGTGTTGGTAATCTCGATGCTCATGGCTCCCGATCAATCCAGATGGATGACTGACATGCCACTCAAGGGCAGGGTCGGTAGTCATACTATCCAACGACATGCCTGTGCTTCGCAAGCGCATGCGATCAAGCACATTTAAATCCATGGAAATGCTGTCAGGTCGCGTGAAGCACGGTGAGGACTTGATGGTGCTTGGTGGGCACGCCCGTACGCTATGTTTCCTTCGACGCCGAGGTGCGAGTTACTCGCTCACACCCGCTGCTGCACCTGCACCTGCACCTGCACCTGCGACAATGAAACAACAATTCGTCGTAGCAGAGCCGCCAACGTTATAGGTCGCCACGCGTTTCGCGCCAGCCACCTGGTAGTCACCGGCACTCGCGGTGACTTGCTTGGCCGCATCGAGCAACATCCGTACGCCGGTTGCGCCAACAGGATGTCCGCCACCCATCAGCCCGCCGGATGCATTGACGGGAATATCCCCATCCGGGGCAATACGGCCAGCTTCAATCGCTTTCCACGCCTCGCCCGGCTTCGTAATGCCAAAGTGATCGATCGCCATGTATTCATTGATCGTGAAACAGTCGTGCGTTTCGATCGCGTCCAGCTGCTCGGGGCCGCTGATGCCGGCGCGGGTGTAGGCATCGGTGATTGCCTTACGCACCCACGGAAACACATAGTCGTCGTAAGCGCTCGCCGCCATCTTTGCGGCCAACTGCATTGGCGCTGTCGTGTGACCAAACCCTTCGATGCGCGCTAACGAATCAACAGGCACGCCGAGCGCTTTTGCGTAACGCGTCGCATACTCGTGGCTCGCCAGAAAAATTGTGGCTGCACCGTCGGTGATTTGCGCGCAATCCTGTCGACGGATGTGGCCATCGATCACCGGGTTCAGCTCTTCGTCTTCACCGAAGTGTGCATCGGTCAACGTCCAATCACGCGTCTGTGCGTTGCCATTGCGCTTTGCGTTGGCGAAATTGATTCGGGCAATCTCGGCCAGATGCTCGCGTTTGACGCCGTAACGTTGATCATATTCTTCGGCCAATTGCGAAAACATCGCCGGCCAGATGTATTTTTTGTCGGTTGCTTCAACCCCCACCCATACCGCTGCGCCCAGATGATCGCCGGCCTCTGTACCCGGGACGTTGCGCATCAGCTCAATGCCGGTGACGCACGCGAGATCATAGCGGCCGCTTTGAATGTCAGCCATCGCAGCAAGCGCCGCCAGCGAACCGGACGCGCACGCCCCTTCATGGCGGGTAGCCGGCATGCCCGATAACGAAGGATCAACATGCCCGTAAAAGCCACCGAGCATGCCTTGTCCGGTGAACAGCTCCGCGACAAAATTACCTACATGACCCACCTGCAAATCGTTGGCATCGAGCTGGCAGCGTTCGAGACTGTCACGCACGTTGGCAGCGAACAGGTCAAAAATCTGGTGACCCTCGCGCGTCCAGTTCGTTGCAAAGTCAGTTTGCGCACCGCCGAGAATGTACACCGGTTGCATCATGCCGCCGCCTGCCGACCTGCAGTAATTTCGTCATGCGATGCCCACGTTGCGTGTGTGCCGCTGGAGATTTGATGCGGCAAAATGATTCGGCACACAGGACCGGCGCTGACGTCTTGCGCATCAATGACAACACACTCGGATTGTTGCTCATTCAAATCCGTAATGAATGACACCAGATAGCCGTCGTCTTCGGTTTTCGCACCAATGCGTGGTGCGAACGGCGCTTCGCTGCCGTAGCGACCCGGACCGAATTCGAGCTGACTGGAATCACCGGTCTGCATGTCATGCTTGACGATGCTGTTAAACAGGAACCAGCCGGGTTCGGTCGTTGTGCTGTATAGATAGCGCGACTTATATCCGGCGAAGTGTTGATTGAACGTGCCGAACTCGAGGTTACGTTCATCCAGATGTTCTTCGCGCGTCTCGCCGGTTTTCAGATTGAAGCGCCAGCGGTGCAGGCGCGGCTTGAACGATGCCTCATCGATACCGGCCAGCAACTTGCCGAAGCGTGGGTCGATGCCCGGAATCGGCAGCGGGGCAGGGTCAGGGTCTTCCTGGAAGTAACCATCGAGGACGATCTCGTCGCCCTGCTCGTACGCGTTCATCCAATGCAGCACGAACGTCGGCGCCGCTTCGAACCAACGGATTTCAGTCGCGGCGCCGAAGCGCGGCACGATCGCAAAGCGTGTCGGAATGTCCGCGTGGAATTTGGTTTTGTGTACGCCCGCCGCCAGCAATTCTGCGTCCCAGAACATCGGCAAATCGATCAGGATCGAGTAGTTTTTCGTGAACGCCATATCGTGCGGCAGGCGCGGCCCTGGCAGCTCGACCGGAATCAGATGCTTGAGTTGGCGGTCAGCACCAACCACGCCGTAGTGCATGAACGGCGCTTGCTTGGAGTAGTTGAAAAACATCATCTCGCCGGTCGCGAGATCGACCTTAGGGTGCGCCGAGATGCCTTCCGGCGGCACCCAGTTAGCGGTGCCGATCTGATCCATCGTGTCGGGATTGAAACGGTAACCCTCACCACACATGTAATGTGTCGAAATGATTTCGCCGGCGTGTACGACGACGTCTGTTGAAGAGGCATCTTTCATGCGCCCGCGCGCCCCCCAACCCTCGCGATGCGAATCGTTCGGGTCGCCGGTGATGCCGCTCCACAGCGCATGCCCGGCTTCCTGTTCGGCGAGAAAGCCCTCGGTGCGGACGAACCGGTTCCTATAGGTCGCATTGCCATTGTTGAATGACATCGTATGCAGCATGCCATCGCCATCAAACGGGTGGTAGATGCCAATCGCATCGTGCAACGGGTTCTCTGTGTTGCGCACGTAGATGCCAGACAGGTCCTTAGGAATTTGGCCAATCACGACCATATCCGTGGCATCCACTTCTTGCGTCTGCGGCGTCCATGCGCCATTCAAATAGGGGTGCCGACTCGGTGTGAGCTTGGATTCGAAGGTATTGAGGATTTTGGTATTCATGATTCATATATTAACTAACGGTTAGTATGTTTTCTAGCCCCCTGACTGCAATGGTGTTTTCGGGCTCAAAATGACTTATGGTGCGCGTATGAAAACCCAACAAGAACGCAGAAGAACCACGCGCGCCGCAATCATTTCAGCGACGTACGAGACTTTTGCGGAACTGGGTAGCGCAGATGCATCGATGGAAGCTATCGCGCGTAAGGCCGGCATCACCAAAGGCTCGATCCACTACCATTTCGATAATCGCGCCGGTTTGCTAGCCGCCGTCGCCGTATGGCTGTTTACCGCCACCGAAGAGCGAATCGCCGCGCACTTCGCCGCCATCAGCGAGCGCCAGACCGCCAAGAGCTACATCCGACAACTACTGCTGGAGCAAGCCTCACCGGCCGGACGCGTCCTGTTCACCATTGGCGATGCGCTGGAGCAACAGCGCGGCCTGATGGAAGCCGATCCGTACGCGTATTTGTGCGACAAACTCAATCAGCTTGGCGTGACCGGCTCCGTGCAGGTACTGGCTGCCGCCGTCATGCAAATGGGTCGGCAACTGGCGTACGGCGAAGCTTCCGGCGATGACATAGACGACATGATGGCGGCGCTGGCTGAGGGCTGTCGGCTGGAGTGACGGCCGAAAGCTGACGCCAAGTCGCACACGTCGGCTGCTTTGTGAGGTTGATGGCAGGCCGAGTATCTGGCAAACACATCATCAACATGACGAAGCAACAAGGAGGCGCTTTGAAGCATAAGCTACCAATCGCAGCACTGGTAATGCTGGCGCTTTCAGCGTCCACAGCACGCGCTTGCGACACACTCGAAGCATGTCTCGGGCAGCTTTCCGCATTAGCTGCATCGCCGACACGCTCATATGATCGAGAGGACTCGTTAGCAGCAACCCTGGCAAGTTTTGGAGCTCCGGCTGTCCGGCCACTCTTAAGTCGGCTCGACGCCGCAAACCCCACGGAAAAGCGCGTTGCTTCGAGGGCCTTAGCCACGATCGATACCAGCGAACCGGAAGACACAAGCGTGCTCATTGCGGCGATGCAAAACCATCATGGCGTGGTAATCGGAATTCTGGCTCATTCGGGCTCGCAGAAAGCTGCTGACGCCATTGCCGCTTATCTACGAGAGCATCCGAGACAAATTATTCAAGTGCCGGAATCACAACGCCACCTCGGCGATGAAGGCATTGCATTGATAGCGGAAGGCTTTGCGTGCGCGGAAGACTGCGATTACAGTGCGCGGCGCGCGTTTGATCTTATCAGTGAGTTGCGAGGATCTGCGTTGCCGGCATTGCCTAGACTACTCGAGATTGCCGCTAGCTCCCTGTTTGATCGGGAAGCGCGCCGCTGGGCCATTGAGGCGATTGGCAGAATAGGTCCAGCTGCCCGAACGGCGGACGACACACTGTTGCTCATTGGCAGTCAAACGCCCGAGCTGAGTAAAACTGTGCACCGGGTGCTTACGTTCATAGCGTCTCCAAGAGCCGTACCTGGTTTGCTGCAAGGTCTGGATGCCTACCCATTGGAGACACTGACGAGTATTGAAAACCTCGGCTCAGGCGGGATCAGTGCGGGCTCAAGAATTGTTCATCTACTGGAACATGAGAATTGGCAGGTGCGTATCAGAGCTACGCGTGCGCTTGGCAGCATTGAATATCGGGAGGCATCCCCTTCGCTCGCGCGCTTGTTAACCAACATCGAGGACTGGCAGCTTGTGCTCGAGGCGATACTCGCGCTCGCCTCTCTCGGCGAGCGCGAGTTCATCGATAATATTGATGCAGTTGCTGACACTCATTGGTACCCGAGTTTACGACTGATCGCCGACGAAGCCGTCGCTCACTTGCGGGACGGAACACCAATTAGCGTCTACGATTCCAAATCGCCTTATCTTGTTATTCGCGAAATCAAATCATGTGAAAAAGTTCAGGAGAACGTGGCGGTTGCGGAAAACAGAATTCTTAGAACGCCGGATGATCAGGGCACCTTAAGACAGTTGACCTACGCCGCGTCTGAATCATTTTATTTCCCGTTTCAAGGCGCTCAAGTTAGTCCAGATGGATACTTCATGACACGTAGGCAGCGCGCTACAGAAAGAGTTCGCGCCGTTCGAGATACACCGCAAATCGCAATCAAGATATCGAATGGCTGGATTGCAGGCGCCAACCGCGGCGAATGGGGCGGTGAGCTAGTGCACATACCAACGACAGGTCTCCCCACTATCCTGTGGGGTGACAACATTTACGACATCCATGTCATTGATGAAACCATCATCGCCGTAGCCGCTGCGCATTTTCTGACAGGCAGGGGCGCATTGTTGCTCAAAGTGCAACGGCACCGCGGTGGCAACTGGCAGGCAGAGCCATGGCTAAGAATATCTGGCGTGCCGTACGACTCGGTAATGCTAGAGAACAACCAGTTGCTGATGCATACCCGCTATGGCGGTTCGGTCGTTGTGAACCATCTCGGTAATATCCGGATGGCTAATTGCCTGACTGATACCGAGTCATAGCGGCCATGAAGGCGCACTACTTTTTGTTGGCATTCTTCCCGAAGGTTATCGACCGGCACGGCACTCGTCTGGTGGCTCATATGGCTGCACTACTTATATACCAGTCATTGTTGTTATTGCTTGGTTACACCAGTCTCGCCTGAGACTTGTTTGGATCGACCTGTCAGCGTCTTAGTTCTCCTCGAGCATCGCCGCCGGCAGCACCGCTTTCAACCGTCGCTCTGAATACTCCGGATACAGCCTGCGAAAGGTTTCCAGTCGATCTGCTGCTGCCCAGCGCTCACCGGCGTCCCACAGCGCCGCAATCCGCGCCAACGCGCGCTGCGGATTGTCCTTCGCCAGAGTTTCGAATTGCGCTTGCGTCAATTGGCGATCCAGTCGGACGGTGGAGTTAGCCAGACGGCGCGCGTTCGGGTCCTGCTGTCTTCCCGCTGCTCGCGTGCCCGTGACGATCACTTCATCAATCGATTCGCTTTCATCCGTTACGCCTGTTTGTTCGGCAAACCGCTCCGTTGCAGCGTCCTGTTGAGGCGCCGGGGCACGCTCTGCCACTTCTGACATTCCTGTCAATCCTTCGCTGTCAGCACGAGCTGCCGGACTGCGTGCAAGCTCGTCCGTCTCGGTAGCCGTCTTGTCTTCTGGTTCCGGTGCGTTGTTGCTGAGCAGCTCTTCTAGCGGCAGCGTCGTCATGAGACTTCTGCTGGCTGCACTGCGTTGTCTTTGCGCCTCTGCCGGCGCATCACCGGATGCATCTGCCATCGATTCGCGCAACGCTGCGGTGACATCTGGCTGCGCGCCAACGGACGGCGGCGACGCAATGGCGGCAGCTTGCTGCTCGGCGCCTTCCGTTTGCGCAACGCCTATCGCAGTGGATAGGCTCGGGTTTGCTGGCGCCGTTTGAGTGGGCGCCGCACCGCTGACCTGACCCACACGGCTATCTGCCAACTCACTATCAGGGGCAACCGCGTTAACACCACTTGCCTTGGCCGGCGACGTGGCCTCGCGACGCGCCGCGTCCGGCTGACCAAACGGTGCAACTTCGTCAGCACTTTGCATCGACACCACCAACGCAGCGCACAGCATCATGACGGCAGCAATGCTGATCGGCTTTTCCCACAGCGTTAGCAACCGCGACTTTTTCGGCGCACCCGAAGGCACTTGCGCATGCGCGGCAGCAAGAATAGAGGCATCAAGCGCGCTGGGCGGCGCTGCGTTGGTCGTCTGCCGGTACGCGCGCGACAACTCACTATCGCCTTCCAGATATTCGTCGAGCTCCACCTCTTCCGGTCCGTTACCTGATTCACTCATGATGTTCGCTCCAACCCGCGCGCAGCTTTTTCACCGCGTAGCGCAGCCGACTCTTGGCCGTCTGGTTGTTCACGCCCGTGCATTCGGCAATCTCCTGCACACTCATACCGGCCTCCTCGCGCAGCAAAAAAGCCTCGCGCTGTTCGTCGGGCAGCGCATCAACCAGACGCGCCAGTGTTTCAAGCCCTTGCGCTGATTGCGCCTGTCGGTCGGGTTGCTCGCCATCCGGCGCGCTCGGTTCGCTTTGCGCATCGCTGCCAACCTCTGCGCCGCTCACCGGCCGTATCGACGCGCGCCGATGGTTGTCGATGATGCGGTTGCGCGCCATCTGGTACAGCCACGTCGTGAACTTGGCGCTCACGGTGTAGCTTGCGCGCACCCGAATCACGCTCAGCCACACATCCTGATACAACTCCTCGGCCACCGCGCGGCTGCCGCACTGTCGCAACATGAAACGATACAGACCGCCGCGATGACGCTCGTACAACGTATCAAACGCGCTATCGTCGCCATCGCGATAGCGCGTCATCAATCGCTCATCCGACTCGGGCGCATCCATGCACCCGAGTCTAGGTTTGGCCAAGCGCCCGGGTCAATCGCCGCGCTGCGCTTGCGCCACCGGCGCCGATTGGCTGAGCGATTCCGCCAGTCCCACGAGACTGACAAATTCGCTGCGATAGCCGTGCGGATCATCGCCGCGTGCGCTGCGTGCCAACTTGCCGATCGCCGCATAGTCAAAGTCACTCGTGTAGGTACCACCGCGCAGGTTTTGAGCGAATGCCGCAACCGCTGCTGCGAACCGGAAGTTCTCCGAAGCCGATGCGTAACTATCCAGTGCGCTGCTGCGATTGATCGGTGTTTCAATCAACTGACTGCTGTCGGCTTGCGGTTGCTTGTAGCGCAGGCGCAGGAATGCAAGCTCACCGCGATTGCTCGCCGCCCGTTCGGCATTCTGATAGCGCAACGGCTCCGTCAATTGACCATCGCTGCCCACCAGCGACACTTCATACACTGCGGTCACCGTGTGACCGGCGCCGATCTCGCCCGCGTCAACCTTGTCGTTGTTAAAGTCTTCGCGGTTCAGCAAGCGGTTTTCGTAACCGATCAGACGATACTCGGCAACCACAGCCGGATTGAACTCGATCTGGATCTTGACGTCTTTGGCAATGGTCAGCATCGTTGCTTGCAGCTCATCGACGAGCACTTTGCGCGCCTCGTTCAGCGTATCGATATACGCATAGTTGCCGTTACCCAGATCGGCTAATTGCTCCATCAAGTGATCGTTGTAGTTGCCGGTGCCGAAGCCCAGTGTCGTCAGCGCGATGCCACTGTTGCGTTTGTTCTCGATCAAGTCTTCGAGCATCTGCTGACTGACCGTACCGACATTGAAATCACCATCCGTCGCGATCAACACACGATTGATGCCGTCCTTGATGAACGCCTGCTCGGCCATCATGTAAGCAAGCTCGATACCCGCTGCACCGTTGGTGGAGCCACCGGCGCGCAATCGCTCCAACGCGCTGACAATCGTTGCGCGCTGATCACCTGGCGTGGGTTCGAGCACCACGCCGGCAGCACCGGCATACACCACAATCGACACGCGATCGTCGGCATCCAGCTCTTTCGTCAGCATCTTCAGCGACGTCTTGAGCAGGCCGAGCTTGTCCGGTGAATTCATCGAACCTGACACGTCCACCAAAAATACGAGGTTTGCATTCGGGATGTCGCGCGCCGGCGGCACGTAACCCTGAATGCCGACATGCAACAAATAGTTGCTGGCATTCCACGGTGACGGCGCCATTTCGTGGGTGACACTGAATGGCGTATTGCGCTCGCGCGGCGCCGCGTAGTCATAGCTGAAATAGTTGATCAGCTCCTCAACGCGCACGGCGTCTTGCGGCGGCAGTTGACCGTTGCGCAAAAATCGCCGCACGTTGGCGTACGCACCGGTGTCGACATCGATGCTCAGCGTCGAGATCGGGGTCTCTATGGCGCGGTGCACCGGGTTGGCATCGATCTCGGCGTAGTTTTCGCGGTTGGTCTGTTGTGGATAGGGCACGGGTATGCCGACGTAGTCGGCGTATGGGCTGCCGATCACACCATTGCTCGCGACGCGCGACCCCGTCACGATGATTGAGCCGAGTTCGGCGTCTTCACGAGCGCGCTTCGCCTCGCGTCGGTCCGCAGCGCGCTGGCGCGTGGATCGAGGCGCGCGCGTGCCCTGCACGATCACCTCGTCGATTGACTCGGATTCCGGCTGCGTTGGCTGCTGCGTTCTCTCTGCCGGTTGCGCGCAGCCATAGGCGACTGCCAGGGTCACGGCACACACAATGCCGGATCGTAGATGGATTTTGGTTGTCATTGTCTGCTTCCTTATCTGTGAGCTTATTGTTGGCTTCACAGGTACTAACGCAGCCAAATCGAAAAGGGGTTAACCGAATGGAAATTTATTCGATCAACCGGATATAGGGCCGACGCAGATGGCGGCTATCGTCGACGTGCGAGCGCATTTTGATTTCCAGCGCCCGCTTGTTACCGTAGCCGTCCACCACCCGCCGGAGATCGCACGATGCGCTTGACGTCACTGCTCGCCCTACTCATCGCAACTAGCGCCAGCGCGCAGGAAGATTGGCCAACCCTCAAGGGGCCATACCTTGGCCAGACGCCACCGGGCATGACACCTGAAGTGTTTGCGCCGGGTGTGATTTCACTGGATGGCGAGCGCGAGTTGAATTCGGTGTTTTCGCCCAATGCGCGCACGTTCATGTTCTCGCGCGCCATCGACGGCACGTTCAAAATGTTCTTTAGTTATCAACAAGACGACGGCACATGGCGCGCACCACGACTCGCCGGACCATCCAAGACGTATCCGAAACATCACGATGTCGATATGACCTTCTCGCAGGACGGCGACTGGCTGTATTTTATTTCGGATCGTCCGTTGCCGGGTTATTCACTGGATCGCTACAACATCTGGCGCAGTGCAATCACCAAACACGGGCTGACAACACCGGAGCCGCTGGGCGCGCACATCAACGGACCAGGTCACGAGCTGTACCCAATGCTGGTTGGTGATGGCAGTCTGTACTTCTCTGCCGTGCGCGACGATACGTTGGGCGCGCGCGACAGTTACCGGGCGCAGTACACCGATGGTACATTCGAGCTGCCCGTCAATCTGGGTCCGGCGATTAACAGCAAAGTGGACGAAGGCGACATCTATGTAGACCCGGACGAGACCTACATGATTCATGTTTCGGCTGTGCGCGAAGACGGGCTTGGTGATGCGGATTTGTATGTCAGCTTCCGGCAAGCGGATGGCAGCTGGGGTCAGGACATTCACATGGGCGACACGATCAACTCACCGCAGATCGACTATTGCCCGGTCGTGACGCCCGACGGCAAGTATTTCTTCTTCACGCGCGGCAACGACATCATGTGGGTGGATGCCGTGATCATCGAAACGTTTCGGCGCTAGCGATAGCGCCTATCTGAACGACAAAGCAACGCGCGGCGCTGCTGCGATCGAACGGCCGACAAGTCATGCCGAGCTGCGGCAAGTTCACACTGCGACCGCGTATCACGACACGAGTTACGCTACAGCAACGCGAAGCGTAACCGCCCGTGCTACGACGGCGCCGGTCGCCGACTTACTTTGCGCCTGCCGAACCAGCCTGAGCCGACAGCTGACGTTCCGCCTCGAGTTGCTTGGCGCGGTCACCGGTTGAGCCGCTGCCGCGAGCAATTAATGCATAGGCTGTTGGAACGGTGACAAGGGTAATCAGCGTCGAGCTGAATACGCCGCCGAGAATGACCACACCAATGACATAGCGCGTCTCTTCACCGGCACCGCTCGACAACACCAATGGCAATGCGCCAGCCAGCGTCGTGACGCCCGTCATGATGATCGGTCGGAAGCGTGTCAGTGACGCTTCGCGCAGCGCATCGGCAAACGCCATGCCTTCGTCTCGCAGTTGGTTCGCAAACTCAACAATTAGGATACCGTTCTTTGCGGCAAGCCCGATCAACATGATCAAGCCAATCTGGCTGTACAGATTCAGCGTCTGGCCTGTGGCCATCAATGCCAGCAATGCACCGAGCATCGCAACCGGCACAGACAACATGATGACGATCGGATGTCGCCAACTTTCAAACTGCGCAGCGAGCACCAGAAACACAATCGAGCCACCAAAGATGAAGATAAACAGGATCGACGATCCGGCCTGGCGCAAATCGAGCGATTGACCTTTGAAGTCGATCACCACGTTGCTTGGCAACACGTCACGGGCAATAGCTTCGATCTCATCCAGCGTCGTGCCAAGCACTGCACCCTCGGCAAGATTAGCCTCGAGCGTGATTGCACGAATGCGGTTGTAGCGATTGAGCGTCGACGAGCCGCCGCTTTCGCCCAACGTCACAATATTGCTGAGCGGCACCAACTGACCTGAGCGCGTCGAGCGCACGTAGATGTTGCCAAGATCGGTCGGCGTACGCTGCACATCGCGCTCGCCTTCAAGCACGACGTCGTATTCCTCGCCGTCCTGAATGAACGTCGTTACACGACGCGACCCAAGCATCGTCTCGAGCGTGCGACCGATATTACCGACGCTGACGCCTAACTCGGCCGCCCGATCGTAGTCGATTTGCACGTCGACCTGCGGCGCCGTTTCCTTGTAGTCCCAATCCAGACCGTCAATCGGCAGGTTACGCGCGTTAATGGCACTGACGAGTGTTTCGCGCCACTCGGATAGTTGCGCCCAACTGCCACCACCAATCGTCAGCTGGATCGGTTTCTGGATCGAACTGCCGAAACCCTGGCGCATGACTGGGAACGCTCGCACGCCGGGCAGATCCGCCAGCGCCGCGCGAATTTCATTCATGATCACAAAACCGCTGCGACGCTCGCTCCAGTCGCTCAGCAACACAATCGCAACGCCGGTGTTAAAAGTCTCGAAATTGCCGAAACTGCGTGGCGTGCGAATCAGCAGTCGATCCACTTCACCCTTGTCGACGTACGGCATCATGCGCGCCTCGATTTCATCCATGTACGTCTGCATGTATTCAAACGTGGCGCCTTCCGGCCCGTTGACGATCACAAAAAAAGCACCGCGATCTTCGGACGGCGCAAACTCACTCGGGATTGCGAGCGTCAGCAGATAACTGCCTGCGAACCCGATCAGGATTAACGCAACGCCAATCAGCGGTCGCCGCAACAGCGCCGTCAACAAGCGATCATAGCGACCGCGCAGTTTGTCGAAGCTGCGCTCCAGACTGGCACCAAACCGATTGGTTTTTTCGCGTCGGCGCAAGACTTTCGATGCCAGTGCCGGAGACAATGACAGCGCAACGAAACTCGAAATCGAAACC
Source organism: Pseudomonadota bacterium (assembly GCA_038529355.1). GTDB lineage: Bacteria > Pseudomonadota > Gammaproteobacteria > Steroidobacterales > Woeseiaceae > CALBPI01. Next base: position 43,765 of record JBCBDU010000012.1, on the reverse strand, counting down.
GCCGCAGCAATCGTCAGCGAGAACTCGGAAAACAAACGACCAATGTCGCCCTGCAGAAACGCAATTGGCACGAACACGGCGACCAGTACAACGGTCGTCGCCACGACCGCAAACGCAACTTGTCGCGAGCCGAGGTACGCTGCAACCAGCGGCGTCTCTCCACGCTCATCCATACGGCGCACAATGTTTTCCAGTACGACGATGGCATCATCAACCAACAAGCCAATGGCGAGCACCAGCGCCAGCAACGTCAGCAGATTGATCGAAAAGCCCAACAGGTACATCGCGAAAAACGCACCGGTCAACGACACCGGGACCGTGACCGCCGGCACAAGCATGGCGCGTGCGCTGCCCAGGAACAGATAAATCACAAGAATGACGAGCGCGATCGCAAACGCCAGCGTCTTGTACACCTCATTCAATGCGCCTTCGATGAAGATCGACGTGTCGTAGGATTGCTCTATGGACATGCCTTCAGGCATCGTCGGGTTGATGCGCGCGGCCTCTGCTTTCGCGGCTTTCGCAACGGCGACTGTATTCGACGTTGATTGGCGCACGATGCCTAGTCCGACCTGCGGCACCGTGTTGCCGCGGAAGAATGTACGGCTCTCTACCGTACCGAGCTCGACGCGCGCAACATCACCGATGCGCACATCATAACCATCGCGGCCCTCCGCCAGCACAATGCGCGCGAAGTCCTCCGGCCGCGTGAACGTACGATCAACACGCACGGTAAACTGCCGCGATGTCGACTCGATGCTGCCCGCGGGCAGCTCGAGGTTTTCGCTGCGCAGCCGATCCTCGATATCGGTTACGACTATGCCGCGCGCCGCCATCGCCTTGCGATCCAACCAGACCCGCATTGCGTAAGTTTGCGCGCCACCGATACGCACGCGCGCAACGCCTTCCAGCGCCGAAAACCGATCCACCAGATAACGCTCGGCGTAGTCGGTGAGCTCCGGCACCGTCATGCCCTCACCCACGAGGTTGAGCCACATGATGACGTCCTGGTTGGAGTCAACCTTCGAGATTTCGGGTGGATCTGCTTCGACGGGCAAATTATCGAGCACGCCGGATACACGATCACGAATATCGTTGGCTGCCGAATCCACATCGCGATTGGTGAAGAACGTGACGGTGATGTTCGACTCACCGTCTTCGCTGACCGCCGAAATGGTCTCGATGCCTTGCACGCCGGAAATTTGCTCTTCCAGCAGTTCGGTGATGCGTGTCTCGACCACGCTGGCCGAAGCGCCGGGGTACGCAGTCTCGATCGATACAACAGGCGGATCGATATCTGGGTATTGGCGCAGCGGCAATTGCTTAAACGCGACGATGCCACACATAAGCAAGGTCAATGACATTACGGTCGCGACAACCGGTCGCTTAACGGACAGGTCGGAGAGAATCATGAACTGTCTACCGGGTTGACGCCGAGCTCGGTGGTCGCGCGAATGTTCGTATTCGGTCGCAATTTCATCATGCCTTCGATGACGACCTGATCACCGACACTGAGTCCGCTCACAATTTCCACCGTGCCGACCCGGCGCACGCCGATACGCACCTCGCGTTGCGCGGCGACAAGCTGGCCATCATCATTTTGCTCGGCAACGAACACAAACGTCTGGCGACCATCCGGAATCAGTGCACGCTCGTCCACTGCCAGACCTTGCCGTTCATTGAATAGCAGGTCGACCGTCATCAGCAGACCTGGACGCAGGCGACCATCGTCGTTCGGAATCAACGCCCGCACCAAAACGGAGCGCGTGACCGGGTCGACCACGCTATCAACGGTCGCCACCTCGCCAACAAACGTCTCGCCGGGATAGGCGCGTGTGCGCCCCTCGATGCGTGTGCCCTTGCGCAAGTCTGCAAGAAACGTTGATGGCACGGAGAAATCCAGTTTCATTACGCGGGTGTCAGCAATGCGCGCGATCAGATCACCGGGCGACACCGTCGCACCAACGCTGATATCGCGAATGCCAATCGTGCCAGCAAACGGCGCGCGAATGGACCGGTCATCGATCTGCGCGCGCACGGCACGCAAACGCGCCTTGGCCACAGCGAACTCGCGTTGGCGTTGACTCAGCTCCGTCGCCGTCGCGACACCGCGCTTGATCAGATCATCGACGCGTTCGAGCTCAAGCGTTGCATTCTCGAGCACCGCTTCAGCCTCGGCCAACAGCGCAATTTCCTGATTCATCTCGAATTGCACGAGCAGCGCACCTTCCTCGACCACATCCCCGTCTTCGAAATACAGCTTGTCGATGCGCTCGGTGATCAGCGCACCGATCTCGACCAGCTCATTGGCTTGCAGCGTCCCAAGCGCCTCGATGCGATCCATGAACGTGGTTTCGCGTACAGGTTCGATGACAACGTCCACGGGCGCGCGTTGCTGCGCATGAGCGTTGGCGACAAGGGCGAGCGTCACGACGGCGGTGATGATTGGAGCTTTAATGAGAATTACCTGCTATTGGTCAAGCGCGTTCGGCATGAAGGCGCGCAGCGCAGCGATTGCGCGCCTATAAGTATAGCAAGGCAAAATCGTGTGCGTGATGCAGGAACCGTCATGACCCTGCGCACAGAGCCGATGTGGTATCTAGACCTGTGTTAAACCGTTGCGGCATGGCCAGTCAAAAGCATCTGAGTGCATTGCGCCCTTGCTCGTCGGCAAAGTGCGATACACACCAGCGACGGTAGCAGCCGCTAGGCCCGCAAGCGCAGACCTTCCGCGGCCATCATGACATTCTACGGCAATTCACTCACCGCACGGTGCGCGTTGTAAATCGCAGCATCAGTATTGGCGGCTGCACTGGCGTCGGAATTAGCAATGGTGATGCGGCCGAATGGCTGGCGGCCAACAACCCACGGCTGGCTTTGTTCGGTCGGCCACTGCGGCTCCCACAAAAGATCCGGGCTGTAGGCATAGCCGTGCGCCCAGCGATTGACGGTAATTGCCTCGATGTCGCGCTGTGGATCGAAGCCAGCGCCCGACAACGCCTGATCTAATTGTTCATAAGCGTTCTGCTCGAAACTAGCAAATGAGCGTCCGAGCATTTGCCGGCGTCCGGCACGCCATTGCTCTGGCCCGCTGATGTCCTGGAAGTGCGGCACATGACACATGTGCAACACCATCGGTTGATCCGGGTCTGAACCAAACTCATAACGCCCCATCGACACCGGGTAATCGAGCTCAACCTGCTTGTACAACGCATTGGTGTAATACACATAGGACACGCCAAGCTCTGCAAACGCACGCCAGTTGTTCACGAGAATTTTCGTGTACGTCAGCGGTACCTTGACGTTGTACTCCAGACCTTTGACTTGTTCCTCCGGCAACTCCGGGCACAGGTATGGAATGGCGCTGTTGTAACACGCCATGACGCAGTGCTTCGCACGCACCGTGTGCGTCGCACCATCGCGAACGTAGGTCACATCGACGCGGCGCTCGCGATCCGCATGCGCAACATTCACCGCCGTACTGTTCAGGCGGATGTTGACCGATGCCCCCTGTTGATCCAGCAACGCATAGCGTACTTTGGCCGTAACCACATCCTCCATGGTTGTGCCCGGCACCGCCGCCGGAATTAACGCGCGAACCAGCAGGCGGGCGATGGATGCATTGCCATCAGGGAAGTGAAAAATGTAGGGCTCATCACCGCGATAGCCGACACGCGGCATCGTATATTTAAGCCCCGGCATGCCGCCGCCATCGTCATAAGCCTGCACAGCGATCGCCGGAATCTCGTCGATACCGACACACCAAAAACTTATGCCCCAGCGCCGGTACAACTCGAGCACCTGCTGGTCAACCTTGACGTAGTCTTTCAGGAAATCGTAGTAGCTGGTCTTGCTCAGCAAGGCCTGTTTTTCTTCTCGCGACAGGCCCGGCAAATAGTCTTTTTCATCGGTGAACGCGCGCACGAGATCTGCGCGCGCCTGTTCATTCATCGGCGTATTCGCGGCGAACTCCTGCCACGGTAGCGTGCCGTAGCCAGGAACAGTCTTTTGTTCGCCGAAATTCTCTTTGTCGAACACAATCGCTTGCCCCAAACCCTTGGATGCATACAGCGATTGATCGAAATAGTCATAGAAGCGCGGCAATGCAACACCCAGCTCCTTGAGCAACTGCTTCGCGACATCGCTATAGGCCGATGGTGTATCGATCGATTCCGTGCCACCGTAACCGATCCGTGTCTCACCGTTGTGCTCAAACTCGTTGCGTTTCGCGTGCCCACCGAAATCATCGTGGTTGTCGAGCACCAGCACACGCGCGCGCGGATGCGCCTGACGGTAAAAATAGGCAGCCGATAAGCCGCTGATGCCGCCGCCAACAACGACCAGGTCGTAGTGCTCCTCGACTTCCTGCGGCTTGAAGACTTTGCCAGCCACACGCGCATGCATCGCCTCCCATGCGCCGGTGTGGCTACCTCGCAATCCTGTTTTGGCTGGCGGGTAGTAGTCGGCAGGCAATGCGAAATCGGGCGCCGTCGTACCAAATGCCGTAGTCCACGGTGAGGCGAGCGAGGCACCGATCGCCACCTGCGTGCCGTTCAGAAAATCGCGTCGGGTAATCCGGTCTTTCATCAGCGCTCCCCCCCTTTTCCGATACTTATACCATGCGCGTGGTGATCAGGCGGAAACCTACAGGTTGTCTGTTGGCTGCTACGGTGAGGTAGTTCCTTCGCAGGCTCTCACTGAACGCGGCTATGGTATTGCCGTAACGCGCATGATGACGAAACAATACCGCTCACTATCGTATTGCCGTAGCGCGCCTGCTAGCGAAACAATACCGCTCGCATCCGCTCCTCCATGCGCTGCATCACCGGACCGTTGCAGTCTTGCTCACGCAACATCTTGCGGGTGCCGCTCGTGACAGCGCCGATACCACCGCTGCCAACGTATTGATCGACCAGTGACGCCACCAGATTCGTCGGCTGCATCTTGCCAACTTGTCTGAACGCCCCGACAAACTCTGCGTTAACCCAAAAATCATCCTTAAGGGTATAGCCTTCGCTGCGCGCGATTTCGATGCCCAACAAGTTGGTCGTGACCGTCGTCGGCACTGTCCGCGTCACCGTAAAGCGAGCAGCATCGGCGCGCAGACAGCGCTTGAAGTTTTTCTGATAGTTCAGCAGGTAGACCGCCATGATCGGTTCGATAAACGTGATCTGGTCAATCGCGTAGCGGTAGAAGTTATCGAAAACCCCGGCGCCACCGAACTCGCTGAGTGCTTGCTTGAAACGGTTCCGATACGCCACATCAATGGTATCGATCGTTCGCAGATCTCCGGCGTAAATAGCATTCAAGTACGTATCGCCAGGATAGCCGGTAAACGGCGCCAGCGATTGTCGCCGGGTCGCGGCAGCCTGCGCGATCGGCGCGAAGGCCCGACTGTTGCGATCGATTGGCAACACGTGCTCATCGAGCATACGTTCCAGTGCCGTCACAGTGTCGGCTTGCGCCACTTGCGCGACCAGCGATAGTCGTACGCTGTCGAGAATGCGCATGCGGTTCGTTGCCGCGTCTCGCAACAAAGGCGCAAAGGCATCGAGTTTCAGCAATTCACCGTAGGTTTGTTGCCAACGACGATACGCAGCGTTCAGTGCACCCAGACCGGCGAGCGTGGCGTCAGCGGATACGTTGAGGGCGACAAACTGTTGCTGCTCGGCAGCCGCAAACTGTGCTGCTTGCTGCTGACGCTGCGCCGAAAAAATTGCGCTAACCTGTCGTGCCTGCGCAGGTGCAACGTAGTTACCAAGCTGGCTCGCGGATCGTTGCCGCAGCGGCACGAGTTGTGTGCGTACCTGCGCCGGTGTCGTTTGCTGTGCCGCAAACGCTGCCGCCGCATCAACAATGTGTGCATTCGTGTAGGTGCGGATACGTTCGAGTGCAGCCGTTGCTGCTTCAGCCGTGACGACAAAGCTTGCTCTCGCCTCCGCGTTGGCCGCCTGCGCCGCTTGCTGCGCTGCCGCCTGTTCCTGGCGACTGCGACGTGTCACCCGATTGGGCGACTCCATCGCGGCAACGCTGCCCACCACCATACCTTGATCGAACGCCGCGACCTGCTCCAACGTTTCGAATGAAGGTGTCGGATCGGCTAACAGCGCATCGAGCGCCGCTTGCATGCTCTGCGTGCCAGCCGCCGATTTTTTCTCAGCTAACTGAGCGCTGAAGTTGAAACCGCCCTCAGGCCACAGCGTTTGGGTAAACAGTCGGGCCGCATTGGTTAACCGACTCACCTGCTGCTGATTGGCAGGGTCGGCGCTGGCAATCGCGTGCGCTTGCCAGGAGCGTGCGATATCGCGTGCGTGCGCATACAAAGCAACGTTTAACCGTGTGCCCGGCAACTGACGCACGACGTTCAATGCATGCGTTGCGGTTTTGGCATCGCCACCGATAGCCTGGACGTTTCCCCAACAGGATCGGGCGATTTGATTCTCAAGTTTGGCCAGATCACGTTTCGACATCTTGCTGAAGGACTTGCCAAAAAAAGGCTTGAAGCGGTCATCGGCAAATAACGCAAGGCTGCCAAAAGCCGCCGCTTCGCGAAGTTGATAGGAATACTGATCGTAATTCAGCGGCTGACTCATCCATTCGACAACGTTGGCATCACAACTGACGCGGCCATCCACCTTCGGGCGATACAGGACAGGTTTTGCAGCGGACACTATCGACGCCACTGTGCGTTCAAAGCGTTTGCCCATCACAACACCGCTGCAACCGCGACCCAGACTCCACTGCACCGTGCCTGCCAGCCGATCGCCGTCCTCGCCGACAACCCCACGGATCACAATTTCCTGTCCGCGACCCTGACCCGTCGCTAGGGCAATCGTGCCAGTCTGGCTGTCGTACTGCCCGATGATTTGCAGCGACTTTGCGTACGGCTGCTGGTGCTTTTTGAACGTTGGCCCGAGGATACTGCGCTGCATAGGTCCTGCTAGCTGCGCACCATTGCTTTGCAGGCGAACCGAGAACTGATTGGTATAACCGTCGCACTGAAAAACGCCATGCCATTCCCCGTCGAGCGCATCTGCTGACGGGAACACGCTGCTCTGGGCCGCGCCAATTTTGATCGACATGACAAAGGCGGCAATCAGCAGAGTCGGCGTGTTCAATCGTTGACGAATACTAATGATGCTCTCCAATGAAACAGATCGATATGGCTTGCGATTATAGTCCGGCAAACCAGCCGGTGAGCGCAACTGCAATGCGCGCGCGATAGCAGCAGCGCCCGACAATACCCTGCTGCGGATACACGGTCGTCGCAATCGTCAGTGACAGACCGAAGGCGACACCGCCATAGCTGCCAATTGCCTACAGACGACGCCGAAGGGCCGGCGTGCGAGCGCGTCTTACCCGCACCAGTCGCACTCTGTTCCGCTGAACGCTTCTACTGATCCTGCGTATCGCGAGGCACCGATTGCTTTGCCGGCTCGTTACCCGCACGCTGTGCATTGCGGTACGCAGACGGCGTCATCCCCGTTGCATTGCGGAAAGCTTTGTAGAACGCACTGCGGGAGTTAAACCCGACAGCATTGGCAATGTCGACTACCGTGCGCTTGCCGGCGGCAACCAGCGGCATCGCCTCTTGTACGCGCCACCGGTTCACATAGTCAAAAAAGCTTGATGACAGTGTTTCGTTCAGCGTCTGCGACACGTAATTCGGTGTAACACCAATCCGCGCTGACAGATCACCCAACGACAGATTCGGCTCGCGATAAAGCGCTGCTGCAGACATCGCCTGCTCGATTTTGCCAGCGATGCGCACAGCATCTGCCTCTTGCAAGGCAGAGCGTTCGTATTTCGTCGTTTGGGTTGAGACCGCGTCTTGCGCCGCTTCCGAATAGTGATGCTCAAAACCCGGGTGCTGCCGCAAGCCCCAGATCGCCAGTATGTAGACGAGCAGCGTTGATACCGCCGCATCGATCAGTTCGCCGACTCGTGTTTGCGTTGCGGCGTCGAATAGCGTGTTGAGCAACAACCACACCCACGAAAACACCAGCAGCACCAAAACCCATACGATCCAGCTGAGCTCGCGCTGGCGGGTACTCGCAAAAATATCTCGCAGTCGCGCACGGTAATGAATTAGCCGTCTGACGATCAACACGATATAGATCGCTGTTTGTACGAACCACACCAGCACCAGAAGCATGCCGAGCATCGCCAGCACATTCAGAAAGAGGGTGTTGGGCCCCGGGTAATCGTCGGACAGCAATCGCAACCGTCCTTCGTTCGGCAGCATCAATATGACTGTTGCCAGCACAACTGCGTACGCAATGGGTATCGCATGTCGCCAACCTGGCCAGCGCCAACGCCAGCGCTCAGTCGCCGTCAGCGCAACCACGTAGAGCCATAGCGTAGGGCCCAGCAGCATCATGTGCGGGAAGTAGATGACGTCAGCAATGACCGCGACATTCGGCCCAAACGGTGCAACCAGCGGGCCAATTTCGGTAACCAGGTTGGCACCGAAAAACACCACCAATGGCCACAGCCATTGCTGCTTGCCGGCGCGATCGGCCAGCAGCGTTATCGCCAGGATCGACATGCCGACGACAGCGCTCGCCGCCAGTGGCTCTAATTGAAGACTGTAGTCCGGCATGAGTGTTGTCACCTTGTTGCAGTGCATCGATCTAGTCAACCCGAAAGCTGCCGGCGGTGCCCGTCATCTGTCCTTCCCGTCACGGGAGGTCATTTTTGGCGTCCTTGCGTGACGGAACAGGCGCATCAGCCAAGTCCAAAACGCAGGATAGAACCGTTGCGTCAATGGGGACGCGTATGGAGATTTGCGAATGATCAACAATCGAAAGGCAAGCATGGCACTGGCCGGCTTGATGATTGTAGTGCCAGTGCTCAGTGTCTGGGCACAGGACAGCGCTGAGGATAACAGCGAAACACCGCCTGGATGGATCGTCGGTCTGGCGTACATTGCCGCACCCGACCCGTATGTCGGTAGCGTGGATGATGCCAGCACCGTGGTGCCCCTGATCGGCTATATCGGCGAGCGCCTGACGTGGATCGGGCCGTCGCTGCAATACACGCTGCTCGACGTTTCGGCGCTGCAACTGGGCATCGAAGCCAGTTACCGCTTTGAAGGTTTCGACGACGACAACATGCTGAACCGCGAACTGGAGCGTCGTAGCGGCTCACTTGATATCGGCCTGACCGCCGACTACGGTCCATTCAGCCTTGAGGTTGCCACAGACGCATCGGACACCCACAACGGCGCCGAAGCGACATTCGGCGCAAGCCTGGATTATGCATTCAGTGACCGATTGAGCCTGTCGCCCGCGCTGTCGGTAACCTACAAGAACGCAAATCTCGCCAACTACTACTATGGCGTGTCGCAGCGCGAGGCAACCACCGCACGACCCGCCTACACGCCCGGCTCCGCAGTCAACGTCACCGCTGGCGTTGAACTCAACTATGCGTTCAGCCCACGCGTGCTGATAACGCTCGGCGTCGACGTCGAGCAACTCGACCGCACGTTGCGTGATAGCCCATTGATCAACAGCAACCGTCAGGTGTCCGCATTTGCCGGCGTACTTGTCGATCTCTTCTGATTCCGGAGACTTCCCATGTTCAATACGAAATCTATACTCATGATGAGCGCCTTCATTTGCCTGAGCTTTCATGGCGCCCACGCACAGCAACCAACTCTGTTAAGCAACGCCCTCAATCCACCGGCCATACAACCGGAATTTCGCCATACCGTGTTCATCAAGGAAGATGAATTCGAGGGGCTCGCCCGTATCGACCCTGCGATGCCTGCCGGTCAGCGTGTCTCACTGGTGACGTCAACACTGGCTGCCGACGATCCCGACATGCTGGCTCTGCTTGCCGACGCCGACGCTGAACCAATGGACGGCTTCTGGTGCCACGAAATGGGTGCTCTGGTGCCCGAGCGGGTCATCGAAATGGAACGCGACGAGCGCAGCGTCACCTACCAATTCGCGCCGCAGCCTGAAGCGGATTCGGACAAAGACGACATTACGTTCATGAAGAATGTGACCGGAGAGGTTCGCGTTGATCGGCAAAGCGGGACGGTCGCCTCGCTGCGTCTGTTCGCCAAAAAACCGTTCCGTATTTCTTTGGCAGTCAAAATCAATGCATTCGAGATGCACGCCCGTTGCGCTGCACTACCATCCGGCGGCAGTCACTTGGTTGAGTCAACAACGCAGATCAAGGCGCGTGCGCTGTTTCGGCAGCTGGAACAAGTTGAGATCAAGCGCATCAGCGACGTGGAACCCGTCGACTAACTTAGAGCGAGAATGCCGCGACTATCCGGTATTCCCGGCATTCAGTGCTGCAAGCTTTGCCTCGTACAACTGGCGCGTCGAGGAGCGTGCCGCATGTTCGATCGCTTGCTCTAGGGCGTATTCGGCCTGCGCGAACTCACCTAACCGGAAATAGGTGCGCGCCAGGCCGAAGTAGCTCTCGTGTAAATACGGCGCAAGTGCTGCGCTTTTTTCGAACCACTCGATTGCCTCGGTGTATTCGCCGTTGCCGTAAGCCTCTTGCCCGGCAAAAATCCAGTCGAACGGATTCGGATCATCGAGCTGCGCAAGCCGCGCATTAATCTCTTCCGCTTCGGTGAAGCGCCCGCCGCGCTCCAGAAATTTGCCGTAGTTTCGCAGCAGGCTGACTTGCCGCGTGGCGTGCTCAATGCCGTACAGATAGATTTCTTCGCTCTTGCGCGGATCATCAGCCCGGTCAAACACGATTGCCAGCATGTTGAGCGACTCGGGGCTCAGCGGCGAGAACTTCAGCGACTCCATCAACAACCAGTAGGCTTGGCTCAAGTCTTTGTCCTCGAGCGCGTCTGCCGCAACGTTCTGGTAGTACATCGCAGTATATTCGCTATCCCTGACGTGACCGATCATCCGGTCCGTGTCGCTGGGAAAGTAGTCAACCTTGATGCTCGGTCTGCCGAACGACAAGAACGCAGCGTTGCCTTCCGGTGACTTCCACGTCGGATCAAACAGCACGCTTCTGACATGTCTGCTGCGACGAATGATGTTGCCCGCTGACTGGAACACCGGATCAGAGTCCATCAGTTGGTAGTCGATGTCGACATCGGCCAACTGTGCCAACGACGTAGTCAGTATTGCCAGCGACAAACAGTTCCCGGACAGCGTTTCGAGCGCCTCGGCAGCGACGTAGGTATCCCCACGATAACTAAAGCGACTGGTTTCAAGCGCAAGATAGTCATAGACGCGCTTGTGCGCCGGTGTGGCAAGTCGTTTCGGGTCCAGGAAATAGCTAAAGAATGCGCGCTGCTGCTCTTCAGTCAGCGAATGGATTTGCGACACGGTCACGATGTCAGGTCGCTCACCAAACAGACTGGTGCGCAAGTCCAACGACGTAGCCTCGTCGTCGACGGCTGCCGGTTGCAACGTACTACAACCTGACAACAGGCAAAGAATAACGGTGACTGCAGTGGCGAATAGCGCTTTCATCATGTTGATTTGAGTATACAACGGGATACACGTCGGACAAGGGAGCGTTCGCGATCAGTGTTGCATCGCATGCAAGCGGCAACACATAGCAATCACCGCAGCCAGTACCCCCGCATCGTTACGCGCGCGCCGCGTCGTCGTCGCTTACTAAAGCGAGCGGGTTTACCGCTGTGTAACATAACGACCAGATTCGCACGGTCAACGAACGCCTGCCAATCGTTACCTGCTACCATTGCAGCGTGCTATCCGGGTCGCAAGAGACACCTCTGCGCGACCGGACAAACGCAGCGTCATGCACTGAGCGGTCGACGTTGTGGCACACGCGACAACCAGCATCGCTTTCGATCACGAGTAACGTTTCATGTTTGATTTACAGCAAGTCCTCTCCAGCACGCACAGCTCCATCTGGCGTGCCGTCAATCAAGCACCGTCTTCTGATTTGGGCGTTCGTCAGGTGCAGTCACTGCTGATACTGCTGTGCGTGTCGTTTGCCATCGCCGGTTGCAGCAGTGGCGGCAGCGACAACAGTGCCCCTCCACCCGTCGTGAGCACTCCGCCGCCACCGCCGGCAACGCCTACGCTGCCCGTCGACGAGGCGCAGCTTACCGTTGTATCGACGCGCACGTTGACGTCCGATGGCGCCGGCCAGGGCAGCGACACCTACGATCTGATTCGTGCATTCGGTGGACCGCGCCCAATTGAGGCACCGGATTTGTATCCCATCAATCATCCGGGCGTGGCCCATATTTATGAGGACAGCGACAGCGAAGTCGGCAACCACTTCGTCTTTATTATTCATCGAGACACCGATATTGATCGCGACCGGCAAGACATCACCGATCGACAACGTAATGAGATCAAGACCTACAGCAGCTCCGAAACAGCCGTCAAAGGTTTCGAGGACGAAACGTTTGTGTACCGATGGAAATTTCGTATCAACGAACAGATGGCTGTTTCAACACGATTCAGTCACTTTTTCCAGCTGAAGGCGGTCGGCGGTTCCGACAGCCAACCAATCATCACGATCTCAGGCGCGGAGCGCAGCGGTGAAGATGGCATCGAAGTGCGCCACAGCCCATTGCAGGAGACCGAGATACTGGATCGCACCGACTGGTCATCCGTCACCGGCGAATGGCTGCAAGCCTATGTTCGCGCAACGTTCTCGGATACCGGCGGGTTTCGTATGATCGTCACGCGGTTGCGCGACGACGCGGTCATTTTCGATATCGATGTCGCGTCGCTCGATTTATGGCGTGGCGAATCACCGGATCATTTTGTGCGACCCAAGTGGGGCATTTACCGATCTATTCTTGATCGCGACAACCTCAGACCCGACGAAGAACAAGTGCGATTCGCGGACTTCGAAGTCTCGAAGGTCATGTTTGCCGAGTAACCAGGCCGGCGGGCGCGCGGCGGACTAGGGATTCGCTGACAGGTGGTTCAGCGAAAAACGCTGCCGATTCTCGAGCGATTGGCGGCGGATAGCTTCAACCTGCGCTTTTTCATTCGCAGCAATCAGTTTTTCGAGAATCCGCGAAAAGTGCGCCTGCATGGCTTCACGAGCGGCCGCCGGCTGGCGCGTCTTGAGTGCGTCGAGTATTTCCTGGTGCTCGTCGACACGCGCACGCGGATCGTCTTCGCAAATTGACTGATAAGCGGCGTGCACTGTTGGTTCGTTGTCACGCACATACCACAGGTTGTCGATGACAGAGATCAGCACCGTGTTACGCGTAGCGCGTGAAATAATCTGGTGAAATTTTTCGTCAGCCAATTCAGATACGAGTTCGCCGCTGGACGACTCGTGGCCCATCTCCTCAAGCACAGCTTCAAGCTCAGCCAACTCGGCGTCGCTGATCATGGTGGCGGCGAGTGCGGCCGCCTCTCCTTCGATGAGCGCTCTGGCTTCGGTGAGCTCGTAGGCGCTGGCCGTCGCATTGATGCCGTTCGATCGCCTCTGCGTTTCCAGAACATAGACTCCGGAGCCTGTTTTGACTTCGACACGCCCGAGCGCTTCAAGCGCGATAATCGCCTCGCGTACCGTCGGCCGGCTGACGCCAAACCGTTCGGCGAGCTCGCGTTCGGGCGGCAAACGACCGCCGGGCGGATATTCCTGCGCATCGAGAAGCCGTTCGATATGCCTTAGAACATCGCGATACAGTCGTTTGGATTTGGCCATGATTACCCCCCAGCCTGGCACCGGCTTTTGCACCACATTAGCACATTCGGGAATTGGTTTTAAAAGTTTGTTACCAATTTATAGCCTAATTGTCAGGAAAATCTGTCGCCAAATCAGATAGTTGGGATTCCTCATGCCACAGTGACCCGTGGACAATTCTCGCGCTCCAAATGCTGGTGAACACGCTGTTTCGGCGTCTCCAGGCAGCTTTCGACAGCAGGCGCTGCCGGTGGCAGCAAGTGCCGGTCCACACTCCCATTCCGACAATTGCCTATCCGCAAACTTGAAGCTCGACGCGCTGGATTGCAGCTCAGCAATGCATACCGGTCACATTCACTGCACCGAACGCATCATGCAGCAACCGTGCGAGCTCACGCATTGTCGCGTGCAGCGCACGCAAGTGCTCAATTCCGGTAACACCGTCCGTATCCAACGGCTTAACGTCGAACAGATGCACACCGGTGAGTACGTTGTAGCTGGACAAACCCCGCGCTAACTCTGCGCGCTCTGCTCCGATAAGAAATTTACAGCGCAAATGCGGACTCGCATGGTGGAAAACCTCACCTGCTCAGGGCAGCTCGTCATTGCCGAATGCCGTAACGCGCACATCCCATGGCTCGGGGAATGTTGTGTCGATCATGCGTCGGCGCACCTGCTATCGATGCGTAAGCTGATGACCAATGCGTAGCTTTGCATCATGGTTGTCACAAGGTCGAACGTCAGGCTAGGTAACGTGTAATCGCAAAGCAAGCTGTTCGGTGCGAGAGAGTGATTTACGTGCAAGGAAACCTGCTGCGATCGCTGCGACAAACCAGAAGACGAGCTGAACGGATACGTAGCCATCAAACGACCACCGGAGCACGTCAGCAAACGACGCGTTTGACAGCGCAGCCAGCGGTATGTCAACCGCCGAGCGTGCCTGCATCACGACTGTCGTTAGCAAATTGCCAAGCACACTGCCACACAGCGTCAGCGCGACCGCCAGCACAGCAAAACCTGTGGTAACCCCGTGGCCGGATAATCCCACCGCCAAACCAATGATCGCGCCGACGCCCATGGCGGCAAACGGCTGACAGAACGGCAAAAAAGCAACGGCAAGTGCGTAGGCGAGCGCTGCGATGATCGTCACGAATACGCCGACCGCAACCGCTCGCGGTAAATTTTGCGCGGCCAAGAGCGCCTTGGCGACTTGGCGGTATTTGTTCTTGTCGCTTTCCTGCATTACCCGAGCAGTATAACTGACACGTACTTTTGCCATCACTGCCATCCTCGTTCATGATTCTGATGCTCCCCAACTCCAAGGCACACCATGTTTCGTTTTTTTGAAACACGGATCGATCCGTATCCATCCGCCGAACCCGAACAGCCACCCGGCGATCTGAAAGGGTTTTGCTGGCGCTATACACAACCGGTAGTCGGCTGGCTCGTGGTTATGGCCTGTCTGAGTGCGGTCATTGCGATCGGCGAAGTCGCGTTGTTTGGGTTCCTGGGCTCGTTGGTCGACTCGCTGGCGGAGTCGGACCGCGTCGGTTTTTTGGCTCGCGAAGGAAACCGCTTGATGTGGATGGCGGGCTTTTTGGTGATCGTGTTGCCGCTCGCCGTGTTTGTGCAATCGATGATCATTCACCAGACGCTGCTCGGCAATTACCCGATGATTGCGCGCTGGCAAATGCATCGTTACTTGCTGCAGCAGAGCCTGAGTTTCTTTTCGGATGAATTTGCAGGCCGCGTAGCCACGAAAGTGATGCAGACCGCGCTGGCCGTGCGCGAAACGGTCATGAAGCTCGCTGATGTGCTGGTCTACGTTGCTGTGTACTTCATTGCCGTCGTCGTCATGGTTGCGCAGTCCGATTGGCGGCTGTCGCTGCCGCTGCTCGGCTGGTTCACTTTGTATGCGACCGCGGTTTCGTATTTTGTGCCGCGCCTGGCAAAGGTCAGTCGCCGTCAGGCCGACGCACGCTCGATGATGACCGGGCGCATTGTCGATAGCTACACGAACATCATGACCGTCAAGTTGTTCTCGCACGCCGGACGCGAAGCACACTACGCCAAAGAAGGCATGGATGGTTTCCTCGACACCGTGCACGAGCAAATGCGGCTCGTAACGAAAATGCAAAGCTGCATCTACTTCAACAATGTTGTGCTGGTGTTCATCATCAGCGCGCTGTCGATCTGGTTGTGGCTGCAAGCGGCTGTGTCGGTCGGCGCTATTGCCATTGCTGTTGCACTGGCGCTGCGCCTGAACGGTATGTCGCAGTGGATCATGTGGGAAGTCTCGTCACTGTTCGAGAACATCGGCGTCGTTCATGACGGCGCCACGATGATGGCGCAGGAACGTCTGGTGCTGGATACGACAGCCGCACCAGCCGCTACCGTCGCGAGCGGGCGGATCGAGTTCGACAACGTGCGCTTTCATTACGGCAAAGGCTCGGGTGCGATCGAGCGCCTGTCTCTGGATATCGCGCCCGGTGAAAAAATCGGCCTGGTGGGCAGATCGGGCGCCGGCAAAACCACGCTGACGAATCTGCTGCTGCGATTCTACGATGTTGAGGGCGGCGCCATCCTCATCGATGGCACTGATATCGCCAGCGTCTCGCAAGATTCGCTACGCGGCCAGATCGGTGTCGTCACGCAGGATACCTCTTTGCTGCATCGCTCGATTCGCGACAACATCGGTTACTCGCGACCTGATGCCTCCGACGAGCACATCATCTATGCCGCGCGGCGCGCCAAAGCCTGGGACTTTATCGAAACGCTCGAAGACCCGAAGGGACGCACCGGTCTCGATGCGTTTGTCGGCGAGCGCGGCGTGAAGCTGTCTGGCGGGCAACGCCAACGGATCGCAATCGCGCGCGTGTTCTTGAAGGATGCGCCGATCCTGATTCTGGATGAAGCAACATCGGCTCTGGACTCGGAAGTGGAAGCGGCGATTCAAGAGAGCCTGTTCGACTTGATGGCAGACAAAACCGTTATTGCTATCGCGCATCGCTTGTCGACGATCGCCTCGCTGGATCGATTGATCGTCATGGACAGCGGCGACATCATCGAAACCGGCACGCATGCCGATCTTGTCGCGCGCGGCGGTGTCTACGCCGACCTGTGGGCGCGGCAGTCAGGCGGGTTTATTGGCGGTGATTGACGAGCGCGGTCAATGAAGTCCGACGTGCGCAAGCATTCGAGCGACGCGTGTGCATCACCTGTCCTCGCACCCGAAGTCGTTGTACTAAGGTGTACCGGCATCTAGCGTCGGCGGCGTAACCGTACCCAGCGTCGGTGGGCCACCACTGTCGATGATGCCGCCAAGCAAAACCAAGCCAAGGATCAGGCCCGTTGTCTTGGCACCACTGACTTTACGCACCTGAATATTATCGAATGCTGACAACTCAAACTGCTCAACGTCGCAATTCTTGCAAGCACGTCCACTGATTGACTGATCATCCAGCGCTGTCACTTCGATATCTCGGCGCTCGCCGCCCGGTTGCGTGAGCCGAACGGTATCGCCGACGTTGATGGTTGCGCTGCCGTCAGCGACGTTTCGCAGGCTGGCGCAACCGGTCAAACCCAGCAACAGCAGCGCAGACGGTGGTCACGACTTTCGATCCATACATGAGACGCCCCTCTCAATCAGTAGAACGAGCCCCACCGTAGCCTGATCGCCAGCCTCGAAACAAAAAAACACGTAAACCATGAGCTGGTTTCCGTTCGCTTTCTGTTTGTACAGATAAGCAACGGAGAAAATCGATGAGCATATCCATGGCGCCAGGATTCTGGCGACGCATGACGGGGATCACGTCAGCACTGCTGCTGGCGGCTTGCGGCGGATCAGGTGGTGGCGGTGACGAAGACACCCGGCCACCCGTTCCCGCTGACCCTGTTGTTTCCATCGCCGCGGCCAGCGCGGCCGAAGACAGCGCCAGCATGAGCTTTACTGTTTCGCTCAGCGCGGCCGCGACGAGCGACATTAGCGTTGACTTCGCAACGAGCGACGGCACAGCGACAGCAGGCGGCGACTACACAGCAAACACCGGCACGGCCACGATCACTGCGGGCAGCACGAGCACGACCGTCGATGTTGCGCTATTGGATGATGCCGAACTCGAGGACGATGAGACGTTTACTGTGACGCTATCGAATGCCAGCAACGCAATGCTCGGCACAGCAGCGGCAACCGGCACCATCACCGACAACGAAGTGCCACCGCCCGAGCTACGCGTATCCGATGCTCTGGTAACGGAGGGTGATTCGGGCACGGCAGTACTGCAATTTGATGTCAGCCTGAATAGTGCCGCCAGCGACGATGTGACGTTTGACTTCGCCACCGCCGACGACACGGCAACGGCGCCGGATGACTACGAAGCGCAATCAGGTTCGGCGTCCATTGCGGCGGGCGCGTTGAGCACAGCGATTGCTGTCCTCGTTCAGGGCGATACCGATCAGGAAGCGAACGAAACGCTGACCCTGACGCTGAGCAACGTTGCCAACGCTACGCTTGCCACCGCCACAGCGGTTGGCACGATCGTTGACGATGATCAGCCGCCACCCGAGGCCGGCGTGAGCTTGCTCAACGACACCGGCGTGACCTTTTGCAGCGACGGCGCGACCGAGACTAACTGTGCCAATGCTTTGCCCGGTCAGGATGGCCAGACCGGTCGCGATGTGACCGACAACGATGACAGCAACGGCGTGGCCGGCTTCGCGCTGGTGAAGCTTGACGCAGCTGGCACGCCGTTGCCCGACCAGTCCGTTGACTACGCAACAACACCGTGGGCCTGCGTGCACGATGAAGTCACGGGATTGACCTGGGAAGTTAAAACAGAGGATGGCGGCTTGCATGACGTGAACGACACGTTCAGTCGCTTTGATACGTCCGGCGAGTTTGCGTTCGCGGGCCTGCCGAATGGTGGCGACTGCGCGACGAGCGGGGAATGCGACAGCGAGAAGTTCGCGGCGATCGTTAATGCGGCGCAGCTATGTGGATACAGCGATTGGCGCTTGCCAACGCGAGCCGAGTGGTTGTTGTTGCTGAACTTCGGCGCACCGGCAGGCACGCCGATGCTTGATGACAACTTCTTCCCCTACGTTGCTGAACAGTACTGGACCCGCTCACGCGTGCCTGTCGACAGCGACTATTTCACGATAAACCCCACGTTGGGCAGTTCCGCACCTGGCTCGGCGCTTGCAGCGCTAGCGGTGCAGCTGGTGCGAGGAGAGCGCCGATGAAAACCGAACAAATCTTTGTGCGCAGAGGTGTGCGTCCCATGCTGGCTCTGTTTCTTGGGCTGTTTTTGACACCTATTGTATTCGCGGAATATCCGAGTGCGCGCACTTTCCATCTACTGAACGCACGCAATTTAGGCGAGCCTTTGCAAGGCATATGCTTCGTGAATACAGGCACGATTTATCAAGACGTTCTTAGTGACGAATTTCCCTTGAACTGTGCCATCGAAGACCGTGCTCTTGCACCGGATGACTACATGAATGCATGGATTTGGGCGTTTGCCAATGAGCAAGCAAGCGTACATATCGGGCTGAACGGCCAAGAGGTCGGAACCATTCGGGATGCTCCGTCGGATACGTCCTATAACAATCTGTACGGCTCGCTAACCTGGGAATGGCGCTTTAGGTACGACCCCGGAACGACTTTCGACTCCCTCGGTTTTGTACTCAATGCTGGCTTTCTGGAGCATCGCATTTACGCTGTCGCCGGCGACAATCTTGATGACGATCCAATTACGTCTTCCGAGTTCGAAATTGGTATCTACTACGACTGGAGTTGGGATGACGTCTTCTCCTCGGGGACATCAAAATATTTCATTCATGTACCCGTGGACCACTTTTCCAGCAAAGGTCTAGTCGGCGGTTTCGTGAATGTCAGACCCAGCCGAGGTCACTTGGTGTGTGAAGCATGGGAATGCAAGGAAAACGACCCTGACGACCCGGTCTGGGGAACACCCCCTTCGTTCACGGATGGTCTGATTCGGTGGGATTCGAACCGATACCGCGGGACACTAAGCCCCGCCGATCTGATGGATGGTGAAGAAGGTCTTGTGCAGTACAAATTGAAGGTAGACGGCATCGGTGCTACCGACGGTCGCGGCAGCAAGATCCTATTGTCAGACCCACTGGACCCCAACAACCCTGACGAACCGTTTGATCCTGCGAATCCGGCGAACAGTCCGATTATCGAGGCTGACGGTTTGATTCCTGACGACGAAGATGTGCAAGCCGGGTGCAACGATATCCCCGCAGCCGACCGTTTCGACTATCAATCCGATGGCGTTGTGCTGGACTTGTACACCGGATTGGCCTGGCAACGCTGCCCGCTCGGATACGACTTTGTGAACGACGCGTGCGTCGCGTCGGGAAGCGTTGACCCTGTCGATTGGCCTGATGCACTGACTGCTGCCAACGCTGATGCACTGGGCGGGTTTTCCGACTGGCAATTGCCTAACGTGAAACAACTCGACAGCATTGTGCAAGCCTGCCAGCCTGCGATGATCGCGTACAACGCATTTCCCGATACGCCGCCGGCACCTTTCTGGTCATCGACACCGACCCGTAGTGGCGGTGCGTGGACCGTCGATTTTGCGAACGGTGCGCTGCAGACGCAGACAACGACATCAACCGCCCTCGTGCGCCTGATGCGGGTATCCGATACGGCGCCGATACGGCCACGACCAGCGTTGCGTGCTGCTTTCGGACGCGCGCTCGAGACCGATGCCAGCACGGGTGCCGTTGTGCGAATGCCGATCTTGCTCAATCGAGCCGCAGACGCCGATGTCACCGTGGATTACACGGTCACATCGGGCTCAGCAATGGTCGGCGAAGATTTCGTGGGTACATCTGGTACGGCAACCTTACCGGCCGGAACGTTGCGCACGACCATTGATGTGAACATCATCGGTGATCTGGTGGGCGAAGCGCATGAGTACTTCCTGCTCACGCTCGACAATCCGTCCAGTAACGTCGTCATGGCGCAGCATGTCAGCCTCGGTCGTGTGGTCGACGACGATCGCGTCTATGTCGGCGCACCGCAAGTGACCCTGCAACTCGACGAGGGTAATGCCGGTGCTGCGCAAACGTTGCAGGTGCCGGTGGTGTTGTCTGCGCCCGCCAAGTCCACGGTTACCGTCAACTACATCACACGCGATGACTCGGCGCTGGCTGGCACGCATTACTTGGGTGAGCGCGGCACGTTGACGTTCTTGCCTGGTGAACGCGAGCAATTCATCTCGCTAACGTCGATCGACAACGCAACGGTTAACGACGATACGCTGCTGTACATCGATCTTGACGGCGTCACCGGCAGCGGCTTCCTCGATGGGTTTGATTCGATGGCAATCAGCGTACGCATTGTCGATGATGAAGTATCAGCTATGGGCACAGGACTGAACGACACCGGTCCGGCGGAATGCGGTGACGCGTGTCCTGCGCTCGACGGTCTGGACGCCAGCACCGGTCGTGATGCGACCACGCCCGACGACAGCGACGGCATCGCCGGCTTCTCATTCACGAAGCTCGACGCGGCGGGCCTACCGCTTGCCGATCAAGGCGCGCTCTACGGCAACACACCGTGGGATTGTGTGCGCGATGAGGTGACCGGATTGATGTGGGAGGTGAAGACAGTTCGCGATCCGGTCACCGGCGCCGACAACTTGCGAATCGGCGGTTCGACGTTTACGTGGTACAGCACGGCCGGCGTCAAGACCAACGGCATCATCGGTACCGAGAACGGCGGCACCTGTGACGGCGATACCGATTGCGACACCGAAAAATTCGTGGACTATGTGAACAGCATCAACTTGTGTGGTTTTGCCGATTGGCGCCTGCCGACCATCGACGAGTTGGCCAACATCGTCTACGACGGTGGGCCGTTCTTTGGACCAACGCTGGATACCGACTATTTCCCGAACCAGGAAATCGGCGCGAGCAACTTTGTCAGAGGCACATGGACCGGCTCGCCTGACATCGCTCTGGATGACTTTCTCTACGGTTACAACAGTTTGGGTATCACGCGTTTTCGCGCCGGTCCGTCACCGTTCGGTGGTTCGGCCTCGCGGCGCTTCGTTCGCCTGGTACGCGGCAACCCATAAATACAAAGGATAAATTCATGATTTTTGACAACACAAATCTACGCGCCGCCGCTGTCACGACCATGCTGATGCTGCTCGTTACCAGCACCGCAGCAGCCTCGCAACGCTGCGAGCTGGATGTGCGGCTCACCACGCCGACCTCGCGATTCACAATCAATGCCGGCGTCGTGCTGGACACGCAAAGTCAGCGCAAATGGATGCGCTGTCCGCTGGGCTGGTCACTGGATAGCCGCGAGACAGACAACACGCTCGATGACGTGTGCGTTGCAGGCGACAGCGCCATTTATGACATCACAACAGCGGTGAACGAGGTGTCGGCTCTGAATGATGCGCAAGGGCTTACCGGCGACGATGCCTGGCGTATCGCAAACCTTGAGGAGCTGCAGTCCATCACCGAACGAGCTTGCACGCAGCCGGCAGTGAACCTGAGCGTGTTTCCGGCACGCGCATTGAGCGTCACGCTCGCGGCGAACATCAGCGGGCGCGGCTATCCCTTCTCATATGACTTCAACGATGGCACATCAAACGCGTTTTTCTCGGGCGTAGCCGACGGTGATCTGAACGGCCCGACTGGCACGATCTGGTTGGTGCGTCGTTGATTCAACGGCATGCAGTCGTTGGTGCGGCGATGATTCAACGGTACGCAGCCGCCTTGCTGCTGTCGCCCATCGCCTCGTAGAGCGTGGCGGCGGCAGCGCGAGCGGCCAGCGTACGATCGTCATCGGGACCCCACTGGCTGGTGACACGCGCCACGCCGGACTGGATCAGCGTGTCTGCTTCAGCGAACTGTTCACGCGCGGCAAGCTGAACGCCGAGTCGCCAGCGCACGTCACCAACTAGCCAATGCTCGGACAACTTCTGCTCGAGCACCGCAAGCGCATCGCGAAATGCTTCAATCGCAACATCAGTATTGCCCAGCGCCGCATTCGCGCGCCCGACGTAAGACAATGCAAATCCCAGATTCGGTGACTGCGGCGTGTGCTGTTTGACCAAGCGCACCGTCTGATCAAAGTGAGTCGCCGCCAATGCGAAATTGCCACGCTGCTCAGCGAGCTTACCCAGACCGCTGTGCACATACATGTTGTAGCTGTTGTCGGGACCGTACAGACGGTCGTTCATCAACAACGCCGCTTCGAAGGTCGTTTGCGCCTCGTCCAGTTTGCCGCTCGCCAGCATAGTTGGCGCCAAGCCCAGTAACACCTCGACGATATCAGCATGATCACGATCATAATGCGTTTTTCGAATCGACAGCGCGTGCTCGAACTCGGCGATCGCCGCAGCAGCGTCACCCTGATGATTCAGTAGGTTACCCAGATGAAGCCGCGTCTGTGCTACCTCAAGCGACTGCGAGCCTGTTGTCTCCAGAAACAGCCCCAACGATTGGCGATAGTGTGTATCCGCCAGTGCGTAATTGCCCTGCAGATGATGCACCCGGCCAATGCGACGATGCGCCGTCGCTCGCAGCGAAAGGCTACCGGTGCGTTCACCAATCGACAAAGCCTCGCGCGCATGCGAGAGCGACTGGTCGTAATTGCCCGCAAGATCGTCAGCGAGCGCCAGGCGAACCATCAAGTCGCCATAGCCTGCGCTGCTGCGATCGTCCAGCGACTGGCGCAACTCAAGTTCACGCTCGAGCACCTGACGCACCTCGTCCGGTTCACGAATACTCTGATAAACAAGGCTCATCGCTTTCAGTAACTCCGCCTGCACTGCCGGCTGGTCGGCAAGCTCTGCTTCGAGTCGCTCCCGCCCGGCTTGCAGAATCTGTATCGCGGTTTGCTCGCCCGGTGCGATGCTCGGGTCTGCCCTGTCAAAAATGCTAACCAGAAAGGACAGCGTTTGTTCGGCACGATCACGTTCCAGCGCAATGCGTTCGGCCTGCCGCTCGGCGGTGATCGATGAGCGCACGGAAACCACGGCTATGGCGATGAGCGCCGCCGCCGCGAAGGTTGCCGACGCCGCCTCCAACTGATGCCGCGCGACAAATTTCTTGAAGCGATACCAGCGCGACGGCGGTGTGGCCGTGACGGGCAAGCCATCCAGATAGTTGCCGATGTCGTTGGCTAGGCTCTCAACCGATGGATAGCGCTCCGCGGGGAGCTTGCGCAACGCTTTCGCGACAATGGCATCCAGCTCGTCGGGTATCGCAGAGGCGATCGAACGCATCGGTGGTGGCTGCACGGTCGCTGCGTGCTGACACATATCGGCAATGCTCATGCGCTCGTAGTGCAGCGGCAGACTACCGGTTAGCAGCTTGTACATCAGGACGCCGATTGAGTAGACGTCGCTCGTGACGTCAACCCTGTCGCCGCGCAACATCTCGGGGCTCGAATAGGCAGGTGTCGCCGGTCGTTGCGCTTGCTGCGTTAACTCTTCGCCATGCTCGACATCAAGGATTTTCGCGATACCGAAATCCAGCAGGCGCACCGCGCCAGCGTTCGTCACGAGCACATTGCTCGGTTTCAGATCGCGATGCACGATCAAATTGCGATGTGCGTACTGCACCGCCTTGGCAACATTGAGCAACAAACGCAGCCGCGCTTTGACATCCAACTGGTGTTGCTCGCAATAGCTGTCAATCGGCTGGCCGTCGACAAAATCCATCACGAAATACGGCACGCCATCGGCGGTCACACCACCATCAAGCAGCCTGGCGATGTTGTCGTGCGTTAACCCGGCCAGGATTTGTCGCTCGACAACAAAGCGTGCTCGGGCATGATCGCTGTCCATACCCGTTGGCAGAATTTTCAGCGCGACCTTCTGGTCGAACTGACCATCAACACGCGTGGCGTGATATACAGCACCCATACCACCCTGGCCAATGCGTTTGCCCAAACGCCACTGCCCGATCACCTTGCCGGCAGGCATGATCTTGTCGGCATCGGCAAGCACACGCAAACTGATTTCGTCAGCCAGGCCGCTGAAGTACTGCTCCGACTGATCGTGGGCTGTGAGCAACTTGCGCAGCTCGGCGCGCAGTGCCGGTTCGTCAGCGCAGTGCGTCGCCAGGAATGCTTCGCGCGCCTCGCCTTCCAACGAACTCGCCGCATCAAACAGCTCGGCTGCACGATCGGAAATCACTCGAGGTGATCTCCGGGCTCTGTCTGCGCGGTGCGGCTGAGCTCGCTATAAATGTAGGCGCTGACCAGCGACCAGTCACGTTTGACGGTGGCCGGCGATACACCGACAGCGCTCGCTGTCTCTTCAATGGTCATGCCGCCGAACACGCGACATTCAAACAAGCGGCAGTGGCGCGGATTGGTTTGCTCCAGTTGCTCCAGCGCGGCACCGATATCGATCAGGTCGTCGAGCGTTTGCTCCTGATCGATGGCAAGCCCGGTCAATGTCACACGCACTTGATCAGAACCGCGCTTGGCGGCCGACGCCTGCTCGGCGTAGTTGATTAACACGTGACGCATCGCCCGTGACGCTGTGGCGAAAAAATGCGTGCGATCCTGATAGTCACCAAGCTCGTCTTTGACCAATCGCAAATAGGCTTCGTTGATCAGTGCCGTCGCGCTGAGCGTTTCGTTGCCGCTCCATTTGCGGCGCTGCGCCTGCGCAATCTCCCGCAGCTCCTTGTAAACCGACTCAAACAGCGATGCGCTTGCCTGTTGATCGCCGCCCGAGGCCGCGCGAAGCAATGTCGTGATGTCGCCCGTCGACTGCAAGGCCATTCTCCCGTAGCGATATGCCACATAGGTTCAACGCTAAGCTTACTCCACGTGGCTGCGGCGTGTTCCGAATGCGCTAAATGTCTGACTTTGCAGGAATATTTATTACCCTTGCTATCAGCCGATCAGCATTGCCCCACTGCCCCCAGTTACCCTAAGGAAGTTTGCAAACGTCGCTAGCCCGAACCGCTTTCAACAGGGCTCACCGGCGGTCCGCTAATTCATTGGTATCAACGGGGCAACAGAACACGAACAAGCCAAAAGCTCGTTGCAACGCGTTAGCGGGGAAAATGTCGGCAGGTGATCATTTCGGGATTCTGATGTCAGGTCTTCCCAAGTCGGCGTGATCGAATGATGCTGAACCACACCAACATCCGCTCGGCACGCTTGGTGTCTGCGCGACGCTGCCGTATGGTGAAGCGCACGGTTAACTGCACGGAGGTCACTGGTGCAACGCATGTTCAGTCAACGCATCGCCTTCTTGTTGGTCGCAACTACGCTCATCGTCGGCTGCGCCGCGATGCCGGACGCGCGCTTTTGTCGCGCGGGACCCGTGTTAGTCGATCAGAACTTTGACGGTGGCAACTTCGCCACCTGCCGGGTGACGGCAGACGATCGGATCGAGATTGATATCAGGCCGGAAAACAAACCGCCGATTAATGTCAGTCCGTGGTATGCACTGCGACTGTCGACCACGACTGACACGAACGTGACGCTTGTCATGAACTTCATCGATGGTTTTGCGCGCTACTGGCCCAAGTTCAGCGTCGATGGTCAGCAGTGGACGCGTATGGATGAGAACGCAGTCAGCGTCAATGCGGCGGGCGATCAGATGACCATCACCGTGCCGGTGAGCCGGCGCGGCGTGTTCGTCAGTGCGCAAGAGTTGTTGACGAGCGACTGGTACCGCCAGTGGACTGACACGCTACGCGACACACCAGGCGTCTCGGTCGGACTGTTGGGTCACAGTCGCATGGGGCGGCCGATCCTGTTTGCACACACGCCTTACACTAAAGAATTGGTGTTGCTGATGGGTCGCCAGCATCCACCGGAAGTCAGTGGTGCGATTGCCATGCAGCCGTTTGTGGAGACCGTGCTTGCCGATACCGATCTGGCGCGACGGTTTCGACAGCGCTTCAGCATTGCCGTCGTCCCGACGCTGAATCCGGACGGTGTGGCAAGAGGCCATTGGCGACACAACACCGGCGGCACCGACCTCAATCGTGACTGGGGGCCGTTCGTGCAACCCGAAACGCAAGCGGTGCGAGATTTATTGCAGTCGTTGGCTGCACGTGGCACCCGCCCTGCCCTGATGCTGGATTTTCATTCAACGCGGCGCAACCTGTTCTATACGCAGACTCCGGAGGATTTTCCGCCAGGCCAGGATTTCGCTGGTGACTGGTTGGGCGCCGCTGAGCAGCGCTTGCCTGCGTTCGAATTCACGCGCGAAGCGAACCCACCGTCCGAACAAGCGAACGCGAAGAACTACTTTTTCAAACAGTACGGCATTCCGGCGATTACCTATGAGCTCGGTGATGAGTCGCCACGCGATGGCGTGCGCGCGTCTTCAGCGGTGTTCGCCGAGGAGATGATGCGGCGCATGCTATTGCAACCATGAAAACCTTTCGCAACGATGATGCGGCGCATGCCGTTGCAACGATCAACGTTTTGAATCACGATGATGTAATGCATCGTGTTGCTGCCATGATTGCCTTGAGTGCGGCGCGAACCGGAAAGCGGCAGGCATGAGCATCTCCAGCGCCGTTATTGTTGCTTACCTCGGCATGTTCACGCTCATCGGGTTCGTGCTGAATCGAAAGAACAAGAACTCGGACGACTGGGCAACCGGCAGCTCCAACATGAGCATCTGGATGTTGGCCGCCGGTATTGCCGGCACGCGGATTGGCGGCGCGGGCACCTACGGTGTTGCCGGCGATGTCATGACGAGCGGGTTAGGCAATCTGTGGTACGGCGTTAACTCGTTCCTGGCGTTGCTGTTGGTCGGGATCTTTTTTGCGATCCCTTATCGTCGCCTGAAACTCTCCAGCACTGGCCAGGTGTTTGATCGCCGGTTCGGCTCACGACGCTGCCAATCCTTAACCAGCCTGTGCGTGCAAACCGAGTATCTGATTATCAACATCATTGAGCCATTTGTGATCGGCTCGATTGTCAGCGCCGTGACCGGCCTGCCCTTCGTGTTCTGCGTCTATCTGGGTGGCGTTGTCATCCTGACGTCGACGGCCACCGGCGGACTGAAGGGCACCGGCGTTACGAACATCATCCACTGCACCGTCATTATTCTCGGTCTTGCGCTGGTCGGGTTTGTGGCGATGAACGACATGGGCGGATGGACTGATCTGAAATCGCAAGCGGATGCAGCGCTGGTTGCTGCCAACGTTGATCAGCGGTCGTGGTGGAGTTTCACCGGCATCGGTTGGATCACAATCATTGCGCTGTTCTTTTCGGCGACGCTGCACACGCCCGCCGCATCGATCTATGTGAACTACTCATCGTCCGCACGCTCGGAGAAGGACTTGCTGCCGGCGTTTTTTCTGGCCGGCATCCTGGCAGCGCTGATGCCACTGCTGGCGGGTTTCATTGGCATTGAGGCGCTGGCGAAGTACGGCCCCGAGAGCGGGTTGCGTGGCTATCAATCGATTACTCGACTAGCGACCGATACCGGGCCGCTGCTGGGTGGCGTCGCGTTAGCCGCTATCCTCGGTGCGTTGATTTCCTCCGGCGCACCGATCTTGCTCGGCAGCGCTACGATGTTTGTCAATGACTGGATACCGCAATCGAAACAGTGGTCGAGTGAAAAACGCTTGCGCGCCTACAAGATCACGACGGTAATTTACGGACTGGTCGCGACGACGATCGCGTGGAAAGCAAGCATCACGTCGGTGTTGAAGCTATTGCTGCTCGGCTTCGCCGTTGTCGTGCCGCCCGCCATCGCGATTGCCTATATCTTTTATTGGAAGAAGACGTCGGAGAAAGCGGCGTTCTACGGCATGCTGGCCGGCTACGGTGGCGGGCTTTTGCACTGGGCGCTGAACACGCTGTTTGCCAGCGCGGGTAATGCGCAGGCAGGTGGGTTTGCACAGTTCTGGTATGAGCTTTGCCAGACGCTTGGCGAGTGGCAAGACCCGACGTTTTCAGCGACGATCATTCCGTTGGTCGCGATTCCGTTGCTGACCTTCGTGTTTGCCGATTCGGATAGCAACAACGTAAAGGACAAGTTCTATCAGGATATTCGCGGCGAGGCTTCGCGATAGGGGCACGGACACCGCGCGATTGACGTCGAGAGTAGGTTAGTCTTAGGCCGCGCTTTGGTGCGGTCAATAGCGGTTCGCATCGACGCCGATACTATCAGACCAGATTCGCTAAAGATTTGGTGTCGCACGATTACCGGTCAATACGATCTCGTCTTCTTGGGCCCGAAGCTCAAATGAATTACTCGTTACATGCACGTTTTTGCCAGGAAAATTACTCAAAGTTTCGCCGAAACTGTTGCCCATATACCATGCTCAACGATTGCATTGAGACTGACGTCGCTCATACGATAACGGGGACTCCCGTTTCTCCAACATATTTGGGTTTTGCCGAGTGCTAACAAAAAAACCGTGGCTGCTCTGTGTGCAGGTCGAAACCGGAAACATGCTGTTCGAATGATGCCTGCAAGCGAGAGCAATCATCGTCACTGAAACCGACTCGAGGTAAGCAATTTCGCATGTGTGATGGCGGGCTGTCGTCGATGTGTTCTACAACGAACCAAAACGGAACCCCTTTAAACCCAATGACAAATCGCGTGTTCAGCTTCTTTATTAGTAGTTGCTCGAACTCACTATAGATCGTGCCGAATACATCGGCACCGTAAAACGTACGCGTCATACTCCGGTAATTGCATTTCAATAGGACAGCGCCCGCTACTGCAACCGAAATCCAAATCACAAGAAATATCTACATCGCTACCAGTGTTAGAGAAGTGTTTGCGAATATACTCTCCATCCTATGTACTGCTCCTTCGGTATTTTGAAAATCAGCAGCTTAATGACCAACAAAGCCGTTGTTATGCTCACTAGCATGCTAACTTAGAAGATCTCGCGCTTGCTTATTCGGCATACGCATTTCCTAAAGCGGCTGTTCCGTGGGTTCACCTCGTGACTATAGTGGCATTATTTCTGGAACTGACTGAGCGCGTTAAGATCACACCACGGATACTCATGATCCGCATAGGTCATCGTCGCTTCTGAGCCTCTGCCACAAATCAAAACAACGTCTCCTGAGCGACTTTGGTCAAGCGCAAATCGAATTGCTTGCTCACGGTTCGCTATCTCAACTGCACCAGGACACTGCTCAGTAATCGCTGCACGAATCTTGCTCGGGCACTCACTCCGCGGGTTGTCGTCGGTCACAACGACCACATCCGCAAAGCGATCTGCGATAGCGCCCATAGCCGGTCTTTTTGTTGCGTCACGATCGCCGCCGCAACCGAAGACCAACCGTACTTGTCCTGAACTGAGCAACCGGATGTCTTGTAGGGCCCTTTGAAGTGCGTCAGGCGTGTGCGCAAAATCGACAAACACACGCGTGCCGCGACGCTCGCCTAACGCTTGCATTCGGCCAGACGGCGTTTGAAGTTGCCCAAGTCCGATCAGGGCTTGCTCAACCTCCATCCCGGCGTCCAGGCTGATGCAAAACGCTGCTAGCGCGTTCTCGGCAAGAAACGGCGTCGACACGGAAACAAACTGTTCGAAAGTAGTGCCGAAAACACAAATGCTTGCTAGCTGACCACCGGCAACAGGGGAGAGTGTTTGGTAGTAAACGTCCCCACCAGTTCCGTAGGAGATCAAGCGATGACTATTCAGCGACGCAATCCGGACCACACGACCGAACAGGGGGCAATCTGTATTGACCACCGCAGTACAACCGCTCGGCAGAATACTCTGAAATAGATGTAGCTTGGCGTTGGCGTAGTTTTCGACACTACCATGAAAGTCGAGATGATCACGTCCGAACGTTGTCAGCGCGGCCGCATTGATTGGTACGTCATCCCAATCACGAGAACTCAGCCCGGCGCTGTACGCTTCCAGCGCAAGGTAGTCGTAGTCCAGTGAAAGGTCATCAATAACCTGCCGCCAGCAACCTACGTCACTCAACACGAAAGGCGGCGGCGATTGTCCTTGCTGATCTACGATGCCGAGCGTACCGACACTAGCTGCTTGATTATGATTTCCCCCAAGCAACTGTCGAATAAACTCTACCGTAGTAGTTTTGCCATTGGTGCCAGTGACCGCCGCGACGTACATAGAAAATTTAGCGGCGCCTGGCCTCCAGAGTGGCTATCCGGCGCTCCAGCTTTCGTATCACTGCCTTGAGGCTACCGAGCTCTGCGAGACGAATGTCGCCACTTCCCTGAATAGTCACACCAGCTCTACCCGTATTGCTTTTCACTTGTATGCTGCCAGCAGTTCGAGACTCTCCTGTGGCTGCAGGACCAACTGAAACGCTGCTGGAGCTCATTTTCTGACAGGTAACTTGCTCGAAACTCGCCCTCTTCCCTTGCACCGCGCCATGCCGGACTCTGACCTCCGACGCACCACCACGACCACGCGGCGAACTAACGAGAAGCTCTCCATTGCGTGGATTTTCATCGCCAGCATTGCTGCCGAGAACCAATTTATTCGCGCTCAGTTCACTCGCAGCAAGACTTCCGGTAGTCGATAGCCGCCCTTCAATCTTGACGAAAACCTGGCCTCGTGAATTTTTGACACGGACCAGTCTCGCATCTAATAGTTCGATCTTTTCTTTATCGACAACAATATCTGCTAGCATCTGTTATTCCTTGTTATACGTGTTGGTATTCAGTCGCGCGGCCACTCTTCTACGATACTCCGTTTCACTTTACTTTCCATTAGGAAGAGGCAGTGACGCGAAGCTTGATCTCCAGACCGAGATGGTCGGACAGGTAATTGGTTACCAGTGACGGGGTAATCGGATGTGCAAGTCCCGCCCTGATCCGCTGCTGGTGTATAGAACTACGAGGCTGCGGCGTATGCGTAAACGAATTTTTTGGATAGGGGTGACCGCGCCAGAACGGGCGCCGTCGGACCCGGCTGATGTCAAGGTCGAAAGAATGATCGGAGCTTGGCGCCTGAATGAAAATATAGTCCAAGCGATGGCCAGGGAGGCGGTCACTCGGTGTACCCGGCAACGGATCATCATCGCCCGAAAAGTCGCGGCAATAGTCGTTGCTGTGATCGAGTCGGCAAATTGAATCGTAACTTGATTTCTTGACAGTCGCGCCTAGACGCGAACCTCTAGAGAGCCAAACATCATGCAGCCCTTCTGACGCCATTCTGCGCAGCAAATCTGCATACTCGGACTTTCGCCCATCGATATTGAAGTCGCCGACGACGATCGTTACATTCCTTTTCGAGCGATGCTTCGCGACGAAACGCAAAAGCTCGCCGACTTGTTTGCCTCTCGTTGACGAATTCACCGCATTAAGATGTGTGGAGAATAGATCGATGCTGCCGGCACCAAGATCTATTTCGGTGAGCAATACGCCCTTCTGAGCCAGATTATCAGGAAAGCCCTCGTTTGCTTCGAATGCCATACGTTTACGACTTACTATGCGGGCTTTCGACGCGCGCACAAGCGTAAACAGACCGCTGCTAATTTCCAAACCAGCTGGACCGGGCCCGCGCTCTGTCTTGACAGGAAACTCGACCGCACGCTCGATGGCGCGGCGGTCCTTTTTCTTAAATACCTCGCTCAGCGCGACGATATCGGCACTGCTCTTGCTGATGGCACGACCGATCTCTGGAATGCGACTCTCTCTGTCCTCGGGATCTTTGACAGCTGTCGGTGGATCAATCAGCCATGTGTTGTACACCAGCAGGTTATAAGTCTCACTATCGCGACTGGATTCGCGTTCGCTCATCTCGCGCAGAGATACTCGATGACTATCTGCGGCCGATCGCCAGCGGGTTAGTTGTGCCAGTCCTTTTTCCGGATGATTGGTCAATCCGATCGGTTCGACGGCAGTGGACTTAATGGTACCGTGGATCTCTGCGGCGGCGTTGCGGGGCTTCGTAACATACCAAGACAGCGAATCATCCGAGGCTTTGCCCCTAATCCGAATCGTGTCCATTTGATCATCAAAAAAACTGCCTAACGCTCGGAATGAAATGCTCACCAAGGTGCCTCGTCAATGCGTTTTGTCGCCTGAGTATACTGACAAGAGATAGAAGTTTATCTCAGAATCGCGAAATTCAGGTCATGCGCCCCCAGGCAAGCCCGTCACTATTTGGCGAAAGCTGGAAAAGAGATTACTGTGGTTGGGTCAACAACAATCAGGGAACGTCAGCGAACTTCAAATGACGAACGTAGAATTGAAAGGGCGTATAACGTGTGCGAGTCGATCTCCGCTCGGTTTGCTTGTGGAAGCCTACGATCGAGACTATTTGCACGAACTAGGCGATTTAATCGGTCGAGCTGTCACTGATGCAAACGGCGACTTCGCTATTACAGCGCGCCCAAGAGTGCGAGATTTTGGCTCAGGAGACGCGCGCCGCCCGGATCTGTTGTTTGTAGTCAAGACATATGATGCGTCTGGGGGCTGGAAGATTATTGCGAAGACATCAGTGTTTCACGATATCAATTTGGCCGAAGCCAGTCCGGTATTGATTAGTGTCAACGATCGGGCTATGCCATTTCCATTTATTGTAGCCCCCCACCGTTCTGATGACGGTTTATGCAAATTCTGGATCGGATGGTTCCTGCCGGGTCGTCCACCTGCGATACAAGTCAGACTGCGTGCAGATCGATATCGCAAGACCATGAAGGTGGCCGGCAGAGACTGGCAGAAATTGGGAGCAGGCCCGGACGAGTACTGCTACTACACGCGCCTAGCGACGTCCTTGCCTCCTCGACAACGATTTTCTTTGGAGGCAAGCGTAGGGCGTGACGAGCAACTCGTCGGTCGAGGACAATTCGAGGTGCAACCGGCATCACTCGCCAGTAGCGCCGACGACCGTGGCTTCACTCTTTTCGCTGCGTCGTGCTACTCGCAGCCGCAAGATGAGGGGCGGACGGCCAAGGCCTTCAAACGTTTGCTGCAATATGAACGGTACGAACCTCATATGAAGTTGTTTCTCGGCGATCAGGTGTATCTCGATGACGAAAAGCGTCTGCCAAAAAAACTTGGTGTCATCAGCGACCGATTGTTGAGACTGTATCGCAGAACTTGGACGTCAGACTTTCGACTGTTACTGGAATCAGGTTGTAGTGCATTTACCGCCGATGACCATGAGTTCTGGAACAACTACCCTCACGCCTCAATCGTCGCGAGCTCTACCCTAGATCGTAAAAAGCGGCAATCCTGGTCGAAACACGCTTTGGCCTTTTTTAGGGGCATTCAAAGCGAGGTAGACACACAGCAGATTAGTGTTGGTAGGAACTTGTCGATGTTCGTGCTGGAAACACGAGTGAATAGAAAACGGATCCCCGGCAGGGAACCCTTCATTGGCACCGATTTCTCAAGACCGGCAGATATTAACAAGCTTAAGGACTGGGTCGAGCGCTTAAACGGGCCGGGCATACTTGCGTTGGCGCAGCTTGTGATTACCGAGCGTGCCGCACTGCCTAGAATCAAGGACGCCAATCTTGCGAACTATGAACAGTACTCAACGCTGGTCAACACGCTAGCCCTTTCGAAACACGATATCGTTGTCGTTGCAGGCGACGTGCACTTTGGTGGCATTACTGAAACTAAGCTGAACGCTGCAGGCAAACGTCTCATTCAAGTGACATCATCACCGATGTCGGTTTTTCCAGTTTCCGAGAGCACATTCACCGCACCTGACTTCTATCCTGCAGGCTCGTCCTCACATACCGGGACAGCCGTGAGGGTTCTTGCCAAAGCGCCGCGCAGAGACGGTGGATTAGATCTTCGGGCAACGGCCGAGCATTTTGTGACGCTGAGCTTCAAAAAGCATCCTAGAGGTGTTTCTATGGAAGTGAACGGATGGCTCATTCGCGAGAGGAACGAGGGACGACTCATCCGCATGATGAGACACACAACTGTCTTACGATGACGCCAGAGTTTCTGAACGCGTCGTTCGTGTCGCGTTCGATTGGCCACGATCCTGCCCTGTCGAGTGCCTGTCCCTGCTGACGCCTTATTAGCTGCCTGTCCCCGTTGACGCCCCCTCGAGTGCCTGTCCCCGTTGACGCTGCCCGTTGACGATTCCTTACGCACTTGCAACCTGCAACTACGTATGAGACTTAAGGTACAGGGCGAGAGAGTTACCGCGGTTTCGGGGCAACACGTCCAGATAACTGATCGGCAAGGGACACACAATGCAATTGAACAAACTAGTGGCAGTGATGATGACTGCCGTGGCCGTATCGGCACCCGCAGTGGCGGTCGAGCAACTCACCCCGGTTAACCCGGGATTTATGCTCAACTACCCGGGAGTCTGCTCGTCGCGAATTGCTTTGCAGGCGATCGGACGTTTGGCCCGCGGGCAAGATGCGTTGCCGGCGCTGATTGGTGAGGCCGAACAGGCGGTCGACAAACTGGTGGCGAAGTGTCCGGACGTCCAGACTATTGCAGTCAGCGCGAGGGATGCACGTGCGCGGGATGCAGCGCTGTTCACCATGTCGCGCGCCAATCAATGGCGAGTCGAACACTACACGACCCTATCAGGTCTTGAGTCCGTGCTGTCGCAGGCCGGCTATCAGGCGGCAGCCGGCCCACGCCCGTATTTTGCCAAAGCCTGGTGGCGCGTTGAGAACGGAAGGTTCGAGGCGGTTTATGGTCACGACCTCGATAATCGACTGGTCGCAACACATATCGAGCGGGCCGACAGCGGTTACAACCTCCGTGGCCAGTTCTATGACTCCGGCTTTCATGAGTCGCAGCGCCAGTGTGACGACGAGCGCGAGGGCTACCGGCTGTGGGGGAGTTTTGCGATGTCGGTCTCTACCGATAACCAAGCGCTGCCGATGACGATCAAATGGTGTGCCGCTGCGAATGAGTCAGGCGATAACGCCGTCACCGAACTGTGGGATCTGCCGTCCAACGGTGCTGCCAATACTGGATCCGTGGTCGCCGCACTGGATGCTGCGTTGTCGACGCAGTCGAACATCATCCAATCGACCGAGGGGCGCAGCGGTCCGGAGCTTTTGATCGATCGCGAGATGTTTCGCGTGTTTGTCGCCCGCCAACCGTTGTGCAAAACGCGCGAGGTAGATTTGGTCTACCGCATCAATCACGAGGCGCGCGGCTCGCTGTTTCCCGGTGACTACGACGACTCAATCGCCAACACGGTCAGCGACCTGCTTGGCAGGCGGTGCGGCGAGATTCTGAAATTTCGCGTCAACGCATATAGCGCTGGCGACGAAGTGCCCTGGGACACCACGGAGTACCGATATCGTCGCAACTCGGGTGAAATACCGTATCAGGGCGTCACTGTTTTCCAGAGCGAGGCGGCGCAAGATCACCGACAAGCAATGGCAAAACAGTCGTTCGGACCGTGCAGCGGTGCGTTTTGCGAATATCCGGGCGGGCGCTACCTGAATGCCATTTACCGTGGCGATCTTTCCATTGTGCGCCAAATCGATGCGTTGCATCGAGAAGCGCTGGCAGCGTTCAAGCAAAGTCAGTTGGAGCTCGCGGGTCGTATGCTTGGCGATGCGGCGGCGAAGATTTACGACACGGTAGCGCAGCCAGGTCAGGTGCAGTTGTTACCGGTCGTGGCCAATAAATACATGCATGCCTATGGTATGTGGGGCGACGCGTGCCTTGACCCCGGTGCGGTGACCCAGCCCTATCGCTATGTCACACCGACAGTGATCGAAACTGACGAATACGGTACGACGACATCGGGCGGGTTGGTGATTGAGACCACTTACACGAATAACCCTGAGTTTTTTCCGTTGCGTGACAAGCTCGCCAGCCACAAAGGTGCTAATCGCAGCGACGATCCAGCCAATCTGGCCGTCAAGGGTGCAATTTTCAAAGGCATCGTCGCGATGACGAAGTCCGGCGATTGTCGCAGCGCCGAGGTGAAACAGTTCGAGCGCAATCTGCGTCAACTGACCGAAACGGTCATGGACAATCCAGGTGTTGAGCCGCCGACAGCATCGGTGCGAGCTTTCGCGCCGCCGCCTGTGATCAAGCCCCCGTTTGTACCGGTGGCGCAAACGGCTGGCACCACGGTTGCTTGGAATGCGCCGGCGCCGCTACCAGCGCTGCCCGCCAAAGATGCGCCGCGAGCCAGCAAGCAACCGGTACCAGCAGCTGCACAGGATCCGAGGCTTGCCGGCATGGCAGCAATGCAGAAATACGAAGAACGTATGATCGCTGCACAGCAACCCTTGCTCAAAGCCCGGGAACGCGGTGCATCGCAGGAAGAGCTTGCGCAGTTAACCAGGCAGGCTCAGCAGGAAATGCAGGAAGCGCTTCGCTTATATCAACAGGAGCTGGCGCAGGCCCAACAGTAGTCCGACCGTTCGCAATCTGTGTGACTACAGCAAGGACTTGACGTAGTCAGCGATCTCCCCGTCCTCGGCATTCGCAGAAAACAACTCTGCGAATCGCTCACCAGCGATGGCGGCTTTGAGCAAATCCTGATCGATCGTTTGCAAGACCGTCAGCATATCCTTGCTGGCCGCCGCTTTGACCTCGCTGAAGATGCTACGGTTTTTCGCCATGATCGCTGCGCGCTCTTTGGGGTAACCGACGCCACGCTCATGTTCGAACAGTTTGCGATAACAGTCTTCGAGGTTCAGCTCCGCTGCCCATCCGAACCCTTTCGCATAGGGCATGGATAACGTGTTGCCATCGTTGATTTGCCCAAACAGGAATGCATCAGTCGGGTCGATGACCAAGCCGCAGACGACGCCCGGCATGGCATTGCACGCCAGCATCGAGCCCATTCCAGTACCGCAGCCTGTCACGACGAAGTCCGCTGCCTTCGCATTGATCAGGACCCCAGCCAGAATACCGTTCATGATGTAGGTGAGACTCGCCTGATCGTCCGGGCTGTACATGCCATAGTGATGCACATCGTGCCCGAGCGGTTCTGCCACGTTCTTAAGCGCGGTATGTACCATGTCGCTCTTGGCCGCCTGGCTGTTCTCAATAATCAACGCGATTCTCAATGCTCTCTCCCGATCGGTGGAACTGTTGATGCTCGAGAGATCCTCGAAGCATTTCTGACGCTATGTATATCAGATTAGGACGTGTTTGGCGGAGGAAAAAAATGTCCGTGAGACAATGTCTGGACGCACAAGAAGGACAGGCACACACCTTACCCCGTCGAACAACACGTCGCACAGCAAGGACAGGCACACATCCTACCCAATCCATCCAATCTACCGTGAAATCCATACAGCAGTACCGACAACAATCGTTGATCATTGGCGCATGACCCGAGCACGCAAGCACTTGGTGTGCGCCGAACAAACACCCTACTACCTGATCACCGCGCGCTGCGTGCGTCGTGCCTTTCTGTGCGGTGAGGACAGAGTCACCGGCAACAGCTACGAACATCGGCGCGGTTGGATCGAAGATCGGATGCGGGCGTTGTCTTCGTTGTTCAGTATCGAAATCTGTGCCTACGCCATCATGAGCAATCACTACCATCTGGTGGTGCGACTCAATGCCGAGGACATCAACCGTTGGTCCAGCGATGAGGTGTTAAATCGCTGGACTTCGCTCTTCAAAGGCACGCTGCTCGTGCAGCGCTACCGGTCTGGTGCTGCGTTATCCAGTGCGCAACAACAGAGCCTTGACGACACCGTAGCGATCTATCGACAACGTCTTGGCAGTCTCAGCTGGTTCATGAAATGCTTGAATGAGCCGATAGCACGTCGTGCTAACGCAGAAGATCACTGCACCGGTCATTTCTGGGAGGCGCGGTTTCATTCAAAGGCTTTGCACTCAGATCGAGCCCTGATCACGGCGATGGGCTATGTGGATCTCAACCCTGTTAGAGCTGGAATGGTAAACGCAGTAACTGCTTCTGACTACACGAGTGTTCGATCTCGAATGATACTTACGCACGCAGACATTGAATCTAGTATTCAACGTCTGTTAGATAGCGGTGAATTGTTGCACTTCTCGGTGCCGGTAAGGCCACTAGCCGCTTTCGCGTCAACTCAAGCAAGCTGGCATGACGATCACGCCCTACCTTTACGAAAAGATGAGTATCTCGATCTGCTCGAAGCGACAGGTCGGTATCGTTTGGTGAGCAAACGTGGCGGTTTTGGCAATTGGCGACGAGCTACCTCACCCAGAGTAGTCATCGATGCTGAGCAGTGGCTTAGTGAAGTCATGCCATCAGCGACCGATGCAGAGCAAAAGACGCTGACACGGCGCGCTTAGGCTGACCCCAAATTGCAGCACTTCTTGCTGAGACGTTCGTGCACCTGTACAGAACGCAAATGCATCGCTTTCCAAAGTACGCTATGTCACGAGTTCGTCGTATAGTTTTCGTCGCAGACGGCTTGCAGATTTGTCGAACCGATGAACCGATACACACTAGGGCGGTGCCTGTCCTCAGTTCCCTCAGTTCCCTACCAGGGCGTGTCTGTCCTCGGTTCCCCCTAGGTTACACCGCTCAACACCCACCTAAATTTGCGCCGTTTTCGGGAGAATTCTGGGCGATTTCGCATTTGTTGGGATCACAAAAAGTGCTTCATCGGTGCCGGCAGGCGACTGATGTGACGGGGAATTTACTGATTTCATTGATAAAACGGCTCGCCTAGCTGACCCTCCTCAGTTGCGAGAACACATCTTTTGACTAGACTGATCCCTTTCTATCCGACTATGAGGACGACGCAATGAGATTAGCGATCTTGGCGGCAGCAGCTTTGGGCGCGGCCGCGACAGCACAAGCGGCTGAGCTCGACGAGGTTTTGGCCTGTAACTACGAGACGCTGGGCGGTCTTGAAAACATCCAGGCGGTCGAGTCTGCCCGGATGACAGGCACAATGACGATGGGGCCGATGCAGGCACCGTTCACCATCGAATTTCAGAAGCCGAATCGCGTTCGGATGGAGTTCGAGATTCAGGGCATGACGGCTGTTCAGGCATACGACGGCGAAACCGGCTGGGCGATCATGCCGTTCCTGGGTAAGACCGATCCAGAAGAGATGGCCGAAGACGAGTTGAAGTCGGTTCAGGAAATGGCCGAGTGGGAAGGCCCGCTCGTCGACTGGGAAGCGAAAGGCCATAACGTTGAGCTGATCGGCACCGAAGACGTCGAAGGCACAGAAGCTTACGCGCTGAAAGTAGTCCGCGCCGGCAGCGAAGACCAGTCTGTCTTCTATCTCGACACCGAATACTGCCTACCTTTCTTGTCGAAAGGCACACGTGATATTCAGGGCAACACAATGGCCGTTTCGCAATCGATCGGCGACTACAAGGAAGTTGGCGACATTGTCATGGCGCATTCACTGATCGCCAGCATTGGCGAAGGCCCGGCGCCGGTACAGCAGGCGATTACGATCGAGACGACAGAAATCAACGTCAGTGACATCTCCGCCGATCGCTTCATGATGCCAGCGGTACCAGAAGCACCGGCGTTAGTTGACTAGCGGTCGTAGAGCGACCACTCGGGGAATTGGGGAGACTCTGTATGAATCGTTTACTCGGTTGTTTGACCGCTCTATGTCTTGCGTCGGGCGCCCATGGCGAAATCGAGATTGATGAGTCCACATTCGGCGGGCTCAGCGCTCGCAGTATTGGACCCGCAGTCATGAGCGGCAGAGTCTCTGCCATCGATGGGGTCGTCAATGAAGACGGTCCCATCACGATCTACGTTGGCACCGCCAGCGGTGGCGTGTGGAAATCCGATAACGGCGGTATCGCCTACTCGCCGATCTTCGACGAACACATGCAATCAATTGGTGCGGTGCGTGTCGACCCGAGCGATTCCGAAACGATTTGGGTAGGCACGGGCGAGAGCTGGGTGCGCAACACCGTGTCACCTGGCGATGGCGTCTATCGTTCTACCGACGGTGGCGATCGCTGGCAGCACATGGGGCTTCCCAACAGTGACCATATTCCCGAGTTATTGGTCCACCCGAGCAATAGCGACACCGTCTTTGTGTGTGCGCTCGGACATCTGTGGGCACCCGGCGGTGATCGCGGCGTATTCCGAACCACCGATGGCGGCGAAACATGGGAAAACGTTTTGCGCATCGACGATGCGACCAGTTGCTCGGATCTTGCGATGACACCTGACGGCAGTGTGTTGTACGCTGGCATGTGGCAGGTGCGCCGCTACCCGGACTTTTTCGAGTCCGGCGGCGAAACCTCGGGCCTTTATCGCAGCACCGACGGCGGCGATACCTGGGAAGAGCTCACTGACGGCATCCCCGCTGGCGAAAAAGGTCGCATTGCCGTGACTGTCGCCGCGTCGGAGCCGCAGCGTGTGTACGCGACGATCGAAAGCGAGAACACCGCGTTGTATCGCTCTGACGACGGTGGCGATAGCTGGGTTGAGAAAGACGATTCGGGCAACGTGCAAATGCGTCCGTTCTACTTTGGCGAGTTGGTGGTCGATCCGACCGACCCCGACCGCGTCTATAAGCCAGCGTTTAGTCTGACCCTCAGCACCGACGGCGGCGATACATTCTCCAGCATGTTCGGCTCCGGTTTCAGCGTTGCTATTCACCCCGACCATCATGCGTTGTGGATCAACCCCAGCGATCCGAACCAGGTCGTTCTCGGCACCGACGGCGGTGTGTACATTTCTGAAAACCGCGGTTTCGATTGGCGACATGTTGCGAATCTGCCGGTCAGTCAGTTCTATCACGTAGCCGTAGATAGTCGCTGGCCGTATAACGTTTACGGCGGCCTGCAAGACAACGGATCGTGGATGGGTCCATCACAAGCGCCGGGCGGCATCCAGAACCGTCATTGGGAAAACATCGGGTTCGGCGACGGCTTCTGGGCTTTCCCGGATCCGAACGATGATCGAATTTTGTTCACCGAGTATCAGGGCGGCCAACTCAAGCGCGTCGATCGCGAAACGCTCGAGATCAAGCGCATTCAACCGGCCGCCGAAACAGGTCAGGACGAGTTGCGCTTCAATTGGAACACGCCGCTGCATATGAGCGCGAACAAGCCCGGCACCATCTACTACGGCGCGCAGTACTTGTTCCGCAGTCGCGATCGCGGCGAGTCGTGGGAAGCGATTTCCCCAGACCTCACGACCAACGATCCGCAAGGACAACGGCAAGCGGAATCCGGCGGATTGTCGATCGACAACTCAACAGCCGAAAACTACACGACGATTTATTCCATCAGCGAATCGCCGCTTGATCACCGCACGATTTGGGTCGGCACCGACGACGGCAACGTCCAGCTGACGCGCAATGGCGGACGTACGTGGACTAACGTTGCCGGCAAT
The DNA here is from genome assembly GCA_038529355.1 of Pseudomonadota bacterium. Lineage (GTDB taxonomy): Bacteria > Pseudomonadota > Gammaproteobacteria > Steroidobacterales > Woeseiaceae > CALBPI01. The sequence continues at coordinate 1,933 of JBCBDU010000012.1, read as the reverse complement.
ATCGAGGGCGTCCCGACTGGCACCTGGGTCTCACGAGTCGAGGCGAGTCCGCACGATAAAGGCACGGCGTTTGTGACCTTCGACGGTCACCGTCGCGGCGACATGGATACGTATCTATTCCGAACCACCGACTTCGGTGCTACCTGGACGGCGCTGACCAGCGACGACATCGACGGTTATGCCTGGGTCATCAAACAGGATCCGATCAACGCGGACTTGTTGTACCTCGGCACCGAGGAAGGCTTGTACATCAGTCTGGACCAAGGTCAGAACTGGGCGCGGTTCAGCGAGAACCTGCCGCGCGTCGCTGTGCATGACATTGTGGTTCATCCGACCGAGCACGACCTTGTCATCGGCACGCACGGCCGCGGCGTCTACATCATTGATGACGTAACGCCGCTGCGCGGTATCACCCAAGAGATCATCGACTCGAACGTAGCGATTTTGGATTCGCGTCCGGCACCGATGGTGTTGAACGCGCAACTGCAAACGTTCGGTGCCGGCGATTCATTTGTCGGCAGCAATCCACCGCAAGCGGCGACGATTGTGTACTACCTCAAGAAGCGTCACTTGTTCGGCGACTTGAAAGCAGAAGTGTTCGATGACGAGGGGCAGTTGATCGCAACGTTGCCGGGCGGCAAACGCAAAGGCTTGAATCGGATCGAATGGCCGATGCGCTTCAAGGCACCGAAGTTTCCGCCAGCGACAAATCTCGTGCCTGGTTTTCTCGGACCGCGCGTGCCGGAAGGCGAGTATCGCGTTGTCTTGACGAAAGGCAAAGAAACGATCGAGTCGACTGTTAGACTTGTGGCAGATCCACGTACACCGCACTCGCGCAAGGATCGTATGGCACAGCAAACGCTGGCGCTGGATCTGTACAACATGATTAACGACCTGAGCTTCCTGTCTGACAACTTGATCCAGGTTCGCGATCAGGCGCAGGACAAGATGGATGGCGCAGACGAAGCATTGGCTGATGCACTTGACGCGTACGCCGAGTCGTTGGAAACGTTGCGGACTTCGTTGTCGTCGAGCAAAGGTGGCATGATCACCGGCGAGGAGCAATTGCGCGAGCGCCTGGGCACGCTGTACGGCAACGTCACGAGCTACGACGGTCGCCCGACCGAGACGCAGTTTGACCGACGCAACACGTTGGGTGCTGAGTTGGATGATGCGTTGACGTCAGGTGACGACTTGCTGGTCGCTCAGTTGGCAGAGGTCAATGCAATGCTGGAAGGCGTCGGTCTTGAGCCACTGACGACGCTGGATCGTAAGAGTTGGAATGAAGACGAAGGCATCGCCAACTTCAGCGCGGCGGTCGGGAAATATTTCTGGCGCGTGCAATTGCCGCAAAGCCTGGATTCGTTTCGAATCTGGTAGATCTCATCGCGAACCTCAGCGGAGTGATTCGAAGAGGTCATCATCAAGCACGTCGTATCGGGTTGTATCCCGGCCGCGATACGAATGCTCAAGTAAAGTTCGCCGTCTAACCCTTGTCGCCGCTTTATTTTCTGCCGCTTTGGTGTAGCTTTACGGTAATCGTTTATGAGCATCATCGGGGGGTGCCGGTATGACCACGGCCAAACAGATTCTTGACGAGAAGGGTCGCGACGTTTTCGCGTTGGCACCGGGCGCGACTGTCTTTGAGGCCATTGCGCTTATGGCAGAGAAAGAGATCTCGGCGGTGCTCATCATGGAAGATGATCGACTGAAAGGCATCGTAACCGAGCGGGATTATGCGAGAAAGGTCATTCTAGCCGGCAAGGCGTCTCGCGAAACAACGGTGAGAGAGGTCATGACAGCTAAGGTTTTGTACGCAACGCCCGAGCGCACCGTGGACGAGTGCCTGGCATTGATGACCGACATCAATGCACGCCATTTACCCGTGCTCGACAACGGTACTGTCACGGGCGTGTTGTCGATCGGCGATTTG
>JBCBDU010000011.1:0-82708 GCA_038529355.1 Pseudomonadota bacterium | reverse complement strand
CGCGGTTACCGACAAAGAGGGTCTGTTTCAGGCGGCCGATGGCGGCACGCTGTTTCTGGATGAGATTGCCGAATTGCCGCTGCCGATGCAGGTCAAGCTGCTACGCGTCATTCAGGAAAAGAAGGTCCGACCCGTCGGTGCATCCGAGGAATCCGCTGTCGATGTAAGGATCCTGAGCGCAACTCACCAGGATCTAGCAGCATTGTCCAAGGAACAAAAGTTTCGCGAAGATCTGTTCTATCGCGTCAATGTCATTGAATTGCCGGTGCCGCCGCTTCGAGCCCGCGGCGATGACGTGATTCTGCTTGCCGAGGCGTTTTTGGACAAATTCGCGCGGCAACACGGCACCCAGCGCAAGACGCTGACAGAGCAAGCGTGCCAGACGCTGCGCGACTATCCATTCCCGGGCAATGTACGCGAGCTGGAGAATGTCATTGAGCGCGCAGTAACGCTGTCGCCGGAGACACAGCTTAACGTCGCCGCATTGAATCTGCAGAACGAGCAGCGACAAGCCAGCAGTCGGGATGATGCGATCGCTCCCAAGGCCCAGTCCGTCAGCTCAGGGCCGCTGACACCGCAACTTCAGGATATGGAGCGGCAGGCCATCATCGAGGCGCTTGAGAAAACCCGCTATAACAAGACAGCGGCGGCCAAGCTGTTGGGCCTGACGTTCAGGCAATTGCGCTACCGCATCAAGAAACTCGATATCGAGTAGCGCGTAACCGGCACTCTTGGGCAGTTTTTGACAAAATTTGTCAGATGTTGACGTGCATGCCGAACAAAACAGCGCTTTTTGGTGTGCTGGCAGTCTGTGAAGCCGTTCACAGGCCAATTTTTTTCCTGTTTTCTTTCATAGGCTTAGCGCCGGTGTCGCTAAATTGGCACACGCCTTGCTCCTATATCCCCGACGGGCGGCAACGCCACCGGAAACAACTTTAAACTTTGTCTCAGGAGACATCCAATGAAGAAAATCCAACAGGGTTTCACCCTTATCGAACTTATGATCGTTGTTGCGATCATCGGCATTCTGGCAGCCATCGCTATCCCGGCTTACCAGGACTACACGATCCGCTCACAGGCTTCTGAAGGCCTGAGCCTGGCTTCAGCTGCCAAAGCTGCTGTTGCAGAAACGTTCTTGAACGACGGTCTTGCACCGCTTGGCCGTGCCGAAGCTGGCATGACCCCGACTTTGACAGATACCAGCGGCAAGTATGTCGTTTCTGTTGACGTTACGACTGGCTCTATCGTTGTTCTGTACGGTAACGAAGCAAGCACCGAGCTTGCAGGCGACACACTGGCAATCAACCCGTACGTTTCACCGGACGGCAGCGTTGTATGGCGTTGTGGTTTGGCTCCGGTACCTGCCGGCACGGTGATCATGCCTGGTTCTGCTGACGTCGCAACCGACGTACAACCTCGCCACCTGCCAGCTGCTTGTCGCGTATAAGCACCGAGCATCAGGTCTGGGTGCGCGATCACATGGTCACGCACCTGCGGAAAAGAGCCCTTCGGGGCTCTTTTTCGTCGCGGACCCAAACCAAACATAATGCTGAAACCTCAAGCACAAAGCGTGTTTACAAACACCACTCAAACGCGTAGGGAGCGACTAACGATGTATCCGAGCAAGCAATCCGGCTTTACGCTAATTGAGTTGATGATTGTCGTCGCTATCGTTGGAATTCTGGCGTCTCTCGCCGTCTCGTCTTATCAGACTTACACCGTTCGATCCCAGGTTGCCGAGGGTATTCGCGTAGCAACCAATGCCAAGGCGGGTATTACAGAAGCGTTTGTCAACCGCGGCGAAGCACCTGCCAATCGCACACAATCTGGGTTGACCCCCAATGCGACCGATACTCAGGGCACCTACGTCTCAGCCGTTGATATCATCAACGGCGAGGTTGAGATTACGTTCGGCAACCGTGCAAACGCGCAAATTGCTGGCGCAACCCTGTATTTGACACCTTACGAAACACCGGATCGCAGTATTGTCTGGCGCTGCGCCAATGCGCCCGTCCCGGCCGGAACCCAGCCCATGGGCACAGCGGGCGGCGGTACGACTGCCGCCTATACCGCATCAACAGTGGCCAACCAATTCCTGCCCTCCAGCTGCCGTTAGTCACAACGCCAGCAACGCATCCCCGGTAGAAGCCTTAGCGGCGAGGCGGGTCGCACTCGCGCCGGTGGTACCAGTACTCAGTTTTGCGTTAATCGCACCGGTTTTGTGACCTACCCCTCACTATCAAGTTGATCCCCAAGAGCTTATCGGTGAGACTACCGGTTGGGCGTTTTCACTTAATTGCCGCGACCTTACCTATGGCTGTAACTGCATCACAAACCGCACTGTCCGGGCTTCCGCGCCGACTGGTGCAAGATGGCATCATTGCCGAGCAAGCCGTTCAGGAAGCGCTTGAAGCAGCACGCGGTAAGAAGCAGCCTCTGGTTTCCTACATTGTCGAGAACGCGTTAGCGGACCCCAAATCGATCGCCATCGCAGCCGCTCACGAATTCGGCGTACCGCTGATGGATCTCGATGCAATGGACATCGATCTCGATATTATTCGCGCCGTAGACCAAAAACTGATCTCGAAGCACTCGGTGCTGCCGCTCTCATTACGTGGCAAACGGCTCTATGTCGCCATTTCTGATCCGACGAACTTGCAAGCCATCGACGAAATCAAGTTCCAGTCCGGTTTTCGCGTCGATCCGGTCGTTGTGGAACAAGACAAGCTCGATGAGCGGGTTGCCCGCACGCTGGAAGCCGTCGATACGACGATGTCGAGTTTCGATGATGACGACTTCGATCTTGAAAACCTCGACGTGTCATCGGGCGAAGTTGAAAATGACGACGTCACGAAGGACGACGTCGACGATGCGCCTGTCGTGCGCTTCGTCAACAAGGTGTTGCTCGATGCCATCAAGCGCGGCGCATCGGACATCCACTTCGAACCGTATGAGAAATACTTTCGCGTGCGCACGCGCTTAGACGGTGTATTGCAGGAAATTGCTCAGCCACCCGCCGCGCTGTCCGGGAAAGTGTCTGCCCGCCTGAAGGTCATGTCACGGTTGGACATCGCTGAACGACGCATTCCTCAGGATGGCCGTATCAAGATGCGCCTGTCGAAGAACCGCGCGATCGATTTTCGTGTCAACACATGTCCGACGCTGTTCGGCGAAAAAATCGTGCTGCGTATCCTGGATCCAAGCAGCGCTAAACTCGGCATCGACGCGCTCGGTTATGAAGAGCAGCAAAAATCGCTCTACATGAAGCACCTGATGAAACCGTACGGCATGATCCTGGTGACCGGACCGACAGGAAGCGGCAAGACCGTATCTCTTTATACGGGACTGAATATTCTCAACACGGCCGATCGCAATATTTCCACCGCGGAAGATCCCGCCGAGATCAACCTGCCGGGCATCAATCAGGTCAACGTCAACCCAAAGGTCGGCCTGACGTTCGCATCAGCACTAAAAGCATTCCTGCGACAAGATCCCGACATCATCATGGTCGGTGAGATTCGCGATCTGGAAACGGCGGAAATTGCTATCAAGGCAGCACAAACCGGACACCTTGTGTTGTCGACACTGCATACCAACGATGCGCCGAAAACACTGACGCGTCTTGTTGACATGGGCGTCAAACCGTACGCCATTGCGACCTCGGTCAGCTTGATCATAGCGCAACGCCTGGCACGAAAACTCTGCGACAAGTGTAAAGAACAAAAAGATATTCCTAAAGAAGCGCTACTGCGCGAAGGCTTCACCGAAGATCAAATCAATGAGTCGCTGACAATTTACGGTCCGGTGGGTTGCAAGAGCTGCAATGAAGGCTACAAAGGGCGCGTTGGTATTTTCCAGGTCATGGAGGTCAGCGAGACGATGGGCCGCATCATCATGGAAGGTGGTAACGCTTTGCAGATTGCCCAGCAAGCCAGTAAGGAAGGGGTTTGGGATCTACGACGGGCAGCGCTGCAAAAAGTCATCGATGGCAAAACCGGCCTAGAGGAAATCAATCGGGTCACTATCGAATAGATAGAACTCTTACGCACAGGACACATTGAGCGCTTGCCGCCAAAACGGCAGCAAGTCACCAAAGGTAAACAAGATCATGGCTACTGCAACCAAAGAAATTCCATTTAGCTGGGAAGGCGTTGACCGTCGCGGGCAACGTGTCAAAGGCAAGTCCATCGCTACCAGCGAAGCAGAAGTGCGTGCCGACTTGCGCCGCAAGGGCGTCGTACCGAATCGCATCCGCAAACAATCGACGATGTTCTCCGGCACGCAGAAGATCACTACCGAAGACATCGCGATTTTTTCACGTCAGTTAGCCACGATGATGGCCGCCGGTATCCCGATGGTGCAGTCGTTCGATATTGTCGGCAACGGTCACGAGAACCAGTCCATGCAGAAGCTGATTCTCGACATCAAAGCCAGTGTCGAAGGCGGCAGCTCTCTCCACGAGGCTATTGCCAAGCATCCGTTGTATTTCGATGACCTGTTCGTGAATCTCGTTGAGGCCGGCGAACAAGCCGGTGCATTGGAAACGCTGCTCGACAAGATCGCAACGTATAAGGAAAAAACCGAAGCGATCAAGAAAAAGATCAAGAAGGCACTGACCTACCCGGCCGCCGTATTGGTGGTGGCGGTCATTGTCACCGTGATCCTGCTGATTTTTGTGATCCCTTCGTTCGAAGATTTGTTCCAGGGTTTCGGCGCCGACCTGCCCGCGTTCACACGCATGGTCGTCGATCTGTCACTGTTTGTCAGGACAAAAGGCTGGTTAATACTGGTCGGCGTCGGCGCCGGCGCTGCCGCCTTCATGTACTTCAAGAAACGATCCAAAAAAATGCGCGAGACGCTCGACCGCATTGCACTGAAGATGCCGATTGTCGGACCCATTCTTGAGAAATCCGCCATCGCACGTTATTCGCGCACGCTCTCGACCATGTTCGCAGCCGGTGTGCCGTTGGTGGAGGCCCTCGAATCGGTTGCCGGTGCGACAGGCAACATTGTTTACGAGCTCGCGGTGCTGGAGATGCGCGACGAGGTGGCCACGGGACAACGATTGCAGCAATCGATGGAGAACACCGATCTGTTCCCGAACATGGTCGTACAGATGATTGCGGTTGGTGAAGAGTCCGGTCAGCTTGACGAGATGTCGGCAAAAGTTGCGGACTTTTACGAAGAAGATGTCGACAACGCGGTCGACAACATGAGCAGCCTGATTGAGCCGTTGATTATGGGTATCCTCGGAATTTTGGTCGGCGGTCTGGTTGTCGCCATGTATCTGCCAATCTTCAAGATGGGTTCCGTTGTATAACGAGCCCAACTCAAGGACAGTTGCGCCACGGGCCAGTCGGCTCCAGGGTTGACACCACACTACTGATCTCGTCACATGGCGTTACTTTTCGAAACTTCACCGTGGCTGTTTGCGTGCGTGGCTGCAACGTTTGGACTACTGGTCGGCAGCTTCCTGAACGTTGTGATCTATCGCGTGCCGGTTATGATGCAGCGCGAGTGGGACAGTCAGTTCGCCGATTGGCAGCGTGAGCAGCAAGACGCCAAGAACAAACAAGCCACCGAGACGACACCATCTGCCGACGTAGCACCCTTTAATCTGGCCACTCCGGCATCAACGTGCCCGAAGTGCGATCACAAGATTCGCGCTATCGAAAATATTCCGCTGCTGTCCTATCTTTTTCTGCGTGGTCGCTGCTCAGGCTGCAGCACGAAAATCAGCCTGCGCTATCCGTTCGTCGAGTTTCTCACCGGCGCAGCCTCATTGGCAGTTGCACTGCGATTCGGCCCAGGTCTTGAAGCGATAGCCGGCATAGTGCTGACGTGGTTCCTGATCGCATTGTCGGGCATCGATATTGACCATCAATTGTTGCCGGACAACATGACGCTGCCACTGCTCTGGATTGGCCTGACGCTGTCACTCTTTCCTGTGCCTGATACCACTGTGCTGTTCATCAGCCCGCAAGACGCTATCATTGGCGCGTTGGCGGGCTACCTCGTGTTGTGGCTGGTGTTTCATGCGTTTCGATTGCTCACCGGAAAACACGGTATGGGCTACGGCGATTTCAAACTGCTCGCAGCACTCGGTGCGTGGCTGGGTTGGGCTGCACTGCCACTGATTATTATTTTGTCCGCGCTGTCTGGTGCACTGTTTGGCATTGCAATGATCGTAACCGGGCAACAGCAACGTGGCGCAACGATGCCGTTTGGCCCCTGGCTTGCAATCGCAGGCTGGCTGTTTTTGATGTTCGGCAATACACTCAACACTTGGTACCTGGCAACGCTAGGACTGTAGTAACGTTCTGCGCAGTGAGTGCGATCGTCGTGAACACCAACGCATCCCCCTTCATTGTCGGCTTGACCGGCGGTATTGCTAGCGGCAAGACGCAAGTGTCAGACCAGCTGTCTGGTTTGGGCGTGACCGTTATAGACACAGACGTGATTGCGCGAGAGGTTGTGTCGCCAGGTAGCGACGGTTTGCAACAAGTCGTTGCGCGCTTCGGCGACAGTGTCCTTAGCGACGACGGGCAACTCGATCGCGCACAGCTGCGACGCATCGTGTTTGCTGACCCTGCAGCACGCAAGGCTCTCGAGTCCATTACCCATCCCCAGATTGGGGACGCGGTGCTCAAAGCACTTGCGACACCACCGCGCTACTATTTCGTTCTCGTTGTGCCGTTGCTGGCGCGCTCGCGCCTGCGCAGCCGGATCAGCCGTGTTCTGGTCGTGGATTGCCCCGAGGCGACTCAGATGCGGCGAGTGTTGAATCGTGACGGCGGCAACACGCACACGGCAGCAGGCATTCTCGCAGCGCAATCGAGTCGTGCCGACCGTCTCAAGCTCGCCGATGACATCATCAGCAATGATCGTGATCTGGACGCACTGCGACGGCAGGTGCAGATCATTCATCAATTTTACCTGGCTATGGCCTGCGACGCGCACTAACACCCAAGAACACGACACATTTGCGCAAATCGCCGTCAGCGCGCAAAATGCCATAACGATGAGTTTGGAACTTGCATGGTTTTCGCCGCCGAGAATTCGCAAAAACCGCAGCAGCAACCTGCCGTGACCACTTTTGAGCAGCCGCTAAACGAGCGGATGCGCACTTTTTTGCGTCTTGAATTCCTGTATCACCAAACGGAATACAACGTTGCCGACCCGAGCGAGACTGCAACACGTCAGGCGATCGACGGCATTCTCGAAATCGCAGCGATCCTGACGCGTGGCGATGTGCGCAGCGAAGTTTTGAAAGAGCTGGAGCGGCAGATTGCCGAGTTGCAGAATTTTGCGACTAATCCGAGCGTTGATCGATCACGGCTCGACGCTGCGATCGACGAACTGGACAGAATTCGCGACGCAACCAACGCCATCGGTCCACATTACCTGCAACCATTGAAAGACAGCGAGTTTTTGAGCGCAATTAAACACCGCACTGCGATTCCCGGCGGCACCTGCGAGTTTGACCTACCACTGTTTGGTCACTGGCTGCGCAAGCCATACGAAGCGCGCCGCGAAGATCTGGACCAATGGCTGCGTGACCTGCGCCCGCTTTGTGGTGGCGTGAAGCACATCATGTGGCTGATTCGGCAAAACACGGTACCGCAACCCTGTGTCGCGGAATGCGGTATGTTCCAACATTCGATTGGCAAAGAAACGTCGTGTCGTATGTTGCGAGTGACACTCAGCGATCAAACGCAACTGTTCCCTGAAGTCAGCGGCAGCCCGCATCGATTTACGATTCGTTTCATGACCTGGCCGGACGTGCAGAACAGGCCTGTGCAAACATCCGAAACGGTAGAGTTCGCGCTCAGTATTTGCTGACCACAAGAAGCCGATCAACCACCGCCAGGTTCGCAGGCAACCAATCGACCGACAACATCTCATCGCGTGGACACCAACGTATCGCCTGACCTTCGCGTCCGTTGACTGCGCCACGCCAAGCGGTCACCGCGAAGAACGACAACGCGACGAATCGCTCAGGATATTCATGCGTCAGCGACAACAACGGCTGTGCGGCTAACGTTTCAATACCGAGCTCCTCATTGAGCTCGCGCACCAGTGCCGCATATTCGGTTTCATCGGGTTCAATCTTGCCGCCGGGAAACTCCCAGGCACCAGCGCCAAGCGTGCCGGACAAACGCTGGGCGATCAAATAGCGCCCGTCTTTGTGCAACACGCCGGCGACAACACGAATGGTCTTCTTCGAGTCCGTCAACGGATTACCAGGTCACACAGCTGCGCCATTGCGCAGACAACCACGACTGCCAGCAACGTCGAACACTCGGTCACACGCGGCGCGATGCCGCCTAACCCAATTTGCCGTGGCAGTGTTTGTACTTCTTGCCCGAACCGCATGGGCACGGCTGATTGCGCCCGACTTTCGGCTGTTCGCGCTTGAACGTCTCTGCACTTGGCGGCGCCGTCTGCTCCGACGCTCCGGGCGCGAGTTCCGGTGCAGATGCATGTTGGAATTTCAGCGCCTGCGCAGCACGTCGCTCCGCCTCCATCGCAGCAATTTCCTCGTCGCTGCGAATGCGAATGCGCGCCAGTTTGGACACGGTCTCACGCTTGACTGAATCGAGCATGGCCGCAAACATCTCAAAGGCTTCTCGCTTGTATTCCTGTTTCGGGTTCTTCTGTGCGTAGCCACGCAACCCGATACCCTGGCGCAGGTAGTCGAGCGCTGCCAGATGCTCTTTCCAGTCCAGATCCAGCTGTTGCAGCATCACGGCCTTTTCAACCTGACGCATCGTTTCTGCGCCAATGCTCTCTTCGCGCTGCTGATAAGCACCGTTAACGGCTTCAAGCACGCGCTGTTGTACGCCTTCCGCATTGAGTTTGGTGTCAGTGCGCAACCACATCGGGACATCGGCAATAACACCGAATTCTGCCTCGAGTGCGGTTGCCAGACCCGCCGCATCCCATTGCTCATCAATACTGTTCGGCGGGAAGAATTCGGCGACCAGATTCTCGACCACTTCTGCGCGAATTTCTGCCAACGACTCTTTGACATCGTCTGCATGCATCAGGTCCGTGCGCTGATGGTAGATGACCTTGCGCTGCTCGTTGGCGACATCGTCATATTCGAGCAGGTTCTTGCGCATATCAAAGTTGTGCGCCTCGACCTTACGTTGCGCCTTCTCGATCTGGCGCGACAGCAAACCGCTTTCAATCGCTTCGCCTTCACGCATACCGACGCGTTGCAGTAACGCTTTGGTGCGGTCCGGATCGCCAAAAATCCGCATCAGATTGTCTTCCATCGACAGGAAGAAGCGACTCGAACCCGGGTCGCCCTGGCGCCCGGAGCGCCCGCGCAGCTGATTGTCGATACGCCGCGACTCATGTCGCTCGGTACCGACGATGTGCAGACCGCCCGCTTCGAGCACGGCCTCATGACGTTGGGTCCAATCGGCCTGCAACGCCTCGCGCTCGTGCTCGGGAGCCTCCTCACCAAGCTCGCGCAACTCGGCCTCAAGACTGCCACCGAGCACAATGTCGGTACCACGACCGGCCATGTTGGTTGCAATCGTGATAGCGCCTGGTCTGCCCGCCTGCTCGACGATTTTCGCTTCGCGCTCATGCTGTTTTGCATTCAGCACTTCGTGCGAAATTGATTGCTTCTTGAGTTCACGACTGAGCAATTCCGAGGTCTCAATCGACGTGGTGCCGACCAATACCGGTTGTTTGCGTTCGCGGCAATCAACGATGTCGTCAACAATAGCCGCAAATTTGTCCTTTTCGGTCAGGAACACGAGGTCCGCACGATCATCACGCACCATCGGTCGATGCGTCGGAATCACGACAACTTCGAGACCATAGATCTGCTGGAACTCGAACGCCTCAGTGTCAGCGGTACCGGTCATACCGGACAATTTGTCGTAGAGGCGAAAGAAGTTCTGGAACGTGATCGACGCAACGGTCTGATTCTCTTCCTTGATGGAAACGTTTTCCTTAGCTTCGATGGCTTGGTGTAAACCGTCTGACCAACGTCGCCCCGGCATCGTACGGCCGGTGAATTCGTCCACAATGACAATCTCGCCGTTCTGCAAGATGTACTCGACATCACGCTGATACAGATGGTGTGCACGTAGCGCCGCGGTCAGGTGGTGCATGAGACGGATGTTGGCAGCATCGTACAAACTCTCGCCTTCGCCAATCAAACCGGCGCGGCTCATCAACCGCTCGGCATTCTCGTGACCCTGCTCGGTCAGGAATGCCTGCCGTGATTTGCGGTCAATCGTGAAGTCGCCACGCTCTTCGTCGGTCAGCGCCGGCTTCGGCGCCGACAGGTTCATCTTGTTCTCGGGCTCTTCCTCGATTTCCTGCAACTTCAGTGACGGCACCAGTTTATTGATGCGCTCATAAAGATCCGTACGTTGCTCGGATGGGCCGGAAATGATCAGCGGCGTGCGAGCCTCGTCAATCAGGATCGAATCGACCTCATCGACGATCGCAAAACTCAGGTCGCGCTGCACGCGATCTTCGAGCGAAAACGCCAGATTGTCACGCAGATAGTCAAAACCCAGTTCGTTGTTGGTCGCGTAGGAAATGTCGGCGGCATATGCGGCGCGCTTGTCCGCGGTCGACATACCACTGCTGATGACACCAACGCTCAGTCCCAGCAGCTCATAGACCGGGCGCATCCATTCGGCGTCACGTGCGGCCAGGTATTCGTTGACCGTCACGATGTGCACACCGCCACCATCGAGGGCATTCAGGTACGCCGCAAGTGTCGCCATCAGCGTTTTACCCTCACCGGTGCGCATTTCGCTGATATCACCGTTGTGCAGCACCATCGCGCCGACGAGCTGCACATCATAATGACGCAGGCCGAGCGTGCGCACAGACGCTTCACGGACGAGCGCGAACGCTTCTTCCATCAAAGCATCCAGTGATTCGCCCTCGGCGTGCCGCGCTTTGAACGCCGCAGTTTTCTCCGCGAATTCATCGTCGCGCAGTGCTTGCATGGCCGGCTCTAGATCGCCGATACGTTTCGCTGTTTTCTGGTACTTCTTAACGAGCCGCTGGTTGCGGCTGCCGAACATGCTGGAGAACAAAGCCACGCTGGCTCCTCGCTGAATATAAAGTGGTCACGCATCACATTGATACGCGGACAAGCCCGCTATTTTAGGGTGTCACGGCCCACAACGAAACTACCGTTGTGCGGGTCATCGACGCGAATCACGGATATCAGTTCAGGTATGGGCACGAGTTGCCCGATTACAACCGTCCGCCGGACGGCCTGCAGGCTATTTGCGTTGCTTGCCTCGGATGAAACGCACAGGATCCTGGCGTTTGCCATCTTTGAGGACTTCAAAATGCAGATTTGGCCCCGTTGCGCGACCAGTGGAGCCAACCAGACCGATTAACTGGCCTTTCTGAACCTCTTCACCAACCACGACGCGGTTTTCAGCGTTGTGCGCATAACGCGTCGTATAGCCGTCGCCATGATCAATCTCGACCATAGTGCCGTACCCATAGCGATTACCCGAATAGGTAACAACGCCTGATGCGACCGCATGAATTTCTGCGCCGGCGCGGGCAGCGATATCGACGCCCTGGTGGCGCGCCTGTTTGCCGGTGAACGGATCGGTACGGGTGCCGAAATGGGAGGAAATCCAGCCCCCTTCAACTGGCTGGCCTTGCGGGTGCGTTCTGGCCCCCACGTTGCGCGTCAGCAATACTGTCTCCAGCACTTCGAGCTGGCGGGCACGATCATTGATCTGCACGTTCAAGCCTTGCAACTGCCTGACCAGACCTGCTTCATCGAGATCCAGAAACTGCTCGGTCTCTTCGGGACCACCGATCGGCGGCGTTGATTCGAAATCGAACTCACCGTCCTGCAAATCTGCCATCTCGGTAAGCCGCTGGCCCAGAGCATCCAGACGAACCACATGTGCATTCATCTGACCAATTCGGATTGCCAATGCATCCAGGGTATCTTGCGCATCACGCTTGGCAGCTTCGAGCACTTCATTCTGGGCTATGAGTTCCTGACGCAGTACTTCGAGCTCTTCGGCATCTGCATGGCCGCCCTGTTTGACGGCTAGCGTGAATCCGGCACTGAATAACATCGCGCTGACAATGACGGTGGCAACAAGAGCGGCTGCGATAAAACTAAAGGAATTCAGCTGAAACTGACGAGGTCCGCTTGACCCGTTGCGAAAGATAACGACGTTCATAATACCCAGTGTTGTTGCGCTGCCAACCGAACAAGCCGGTTGTTTTACCAAAAATTTTGCGTCGCTGCTGGCTTTTTCGGCGCATCAAACTGCGGCGTGGCCGCGATTCGTACATCGTTCTGTCAGCAGCGCCGCCGCCGTGGGCCGCATGTGGGAGTTCCATGCAAACCTGTAGACCGGTCGCTTTGCGTCCCTGACTTTCGTCAGGTATGCCCTAAGACGTTGACACTATGCAAAAAAAACCAAAACGAAACTACCGACTCGTTCTCAATCCGCACAGCTTCGTTTCAGGTTGAGACATCGATCACATAAACTGTGCGAGCGATGACTACTCGAAATATCAAATCCATTCTCGACGGCAACAGCGCGCTCGCGTCCTTGGCGCGTAAAGCCGAGCTCAAGAGCAATCTTGACGACCGAATCCGGCAACATCTGCCAGAAGCGCTCGCTGATATCATCGCGGCCGTACATGTCGACGAGGCCAGCAGTTGCCTGATGGTCACGGCAGACACCGGCGAACGAGCCAGTCGCCTGCGTTACGCTCAAGCCGACCTATTGGCTGCGGCGGCCCAAGCCGGCGCCGCTGCCAAGCGATGTAAATTCAAAGTACGACCCGTCAGGCGTATGCCGGAGTCGGGTAGCTAACCGGCGCCTTCGACTGCTCGCCAAAAGTGACAACGTCGTAGGCATCAGAATCGTTCAAGACGGCTCTGACGAGTTTGTTGTTTAGATCGTGACCTGACTTAAACGCGCTATATTCGCCGACCAGGCTGTGACCGAGCAGGAACAGATCACCAACAGCGTCGAGCACCTTGTGCTTGACGAACTCGTCCTCGTAGCGCAAGCCATCTTCATTCAGAATCCGGTAATCATCCAGCACGATCGCGTTGTCCATGCTGCCACCCAGCGTCAGACCGCGCTCGCGCAGCGCTTCAATATCGCGCATGAAACCGAACGTGCGCGCGCGACTGACATCGCGCAAAAACGCGCTGGAAGACAGATCAAGACTGATGTGCTGGCGTTGCTTATTGAAGACCGGATGGTTGAACTGAATGCCGAAATTGATTCGGAACCCGTCGAACGGCGTAAGCTCCGCCCATTTGTCGCCGTCCTCAACACGCACTTTGCGACGAATTCGGAGCAACCGCTTGGCCGCATCCTGCTCCTCGATGCCGGCTGACTGAATCAGGAACACAAACGGTGCCGCGCTGCCGTCCATGATCGGCACTTCAGGCGCGCTGATGTCGACATATAGATTGTCGATGCCGAGTGCAGACACGGCGGCCAACAAATGCTCAACGGTTGCGACTTTGTGCTCGCCGTTAAACAAGTTGGTGCCGAGCATCGTTTCGCGCACGGCGTCGCCGTGCGCTGGAATATCTACCGGGTTTTCCAGATCGACGCGACGAAACACCACGCCGGTGTTAACCGCCGCAGGTCGCAGTGTCAGGAACACCTTGTCGCCGGTGTGCAAACCCACACCAGTCGCTCGAATCGTCGTTTTGAGGGTACGTTGTCGCAGCATTACCACACGCTCTCTACCGTTCGGCAACATCCTGTCGCGCGTCACAAGATCCGCGCAGCACACGCGCAACTTTCTGACTTACATACAAAAAATCACGCAGCACTGCGTGAAAGCCGGCACCACAATCGCTTTTGCCCAAGCACTGCGTCGCCACTGTTGTGTCTAAGTGTTGTATTTTGCTATCCGTTTGATGCTGCCTTGTCGCCTTTCCACGACGAAGACGTCAACAAAATCAACTACTTGAAACAAATGGTAACTCAAATTTCATAAAACGCAAGGAATTTTTGTGCACTGCAACCAGACCGTCGGTGAGCGCCGGACGGTCTGATTGCCTGCAACATGACTTCGTCAGTCGGCCTGACGTCGCAGGAATGCCGGAATGTCCAACAAGTCTTCCTGCAACATGCCATCACCCAGACCATCGCCAACCGCACGCTTGCGCGCGATGGTGGGCTTTTCCAGGTCCTGGTAATTTGGCTCGGTGCCGCTGCGCTGCACCGGCTCGGCAGACTGTGCAACCGGCTTGCGAATCACACGCATTGGTGGCTGCTCCATTTGTGCCGGCGCCTGACCAAGCCCGGTCGCAACGACCGTCACGCGAATGCTGTTGCTCATATCCGGATCGATCACGGTACCAACAACAACGGTTGCCTCATCCGATGCGAAAGCCTTGATCGTTTCACCGACCTCCTGGAATTCGCCGATCGACAAGTCCATGCCGGCGGTAACGTTGACGAGAATGCCATTGGCACCAGCGAGATTGATGTCTTCGAGCAACGGGCTGGACGCGGCTTTTTCGGCCGCCTCGCGCGCGCGATCTTCGCCGCTTGCCGCGCCTGAGCCCATCATCGCCATACCCATCTCGGCCATCACGGTGCGCACGTCGGCGAAATCGACGTTGATCAAACCCGGGCGCGTAATCAGTTCAGCAATGCCCTGAACGGCACCCTGCAGGACTTCGTTTGCCGAGCCGAATGCGTCGAGCAACGTCGTATCAGCACCGAGCACGCTCAGCAGTTTCTCGTTCGGAATCGTGATCAGCGAGTCGACGTATTTGCCCAGCTCGTTGATGCCCTGATCGGCAATCGAGGAACGCTTGATACCCTCCATCGCGAACGGTCGGGTCACAACCGCGACCGTCAGAATGCCCATCTCTTTGGCCACCTGAGCAACGACCGGCGCCGCACCGGTGCCGGTGCCACCACCCATGCCAGCTGTGATGAACAGCATGTCGGCACCATCAATAGCTTCCTGGATACGATCGCGATCCTCCATCGCCGCCTGTCGACCCACATCGGGGTTCGCGCCTGCGCCGAGCCCTTTCGTAATGTTGCAACCGATTTGCAGACCGGTACGCACATGCACGTTCTTCAACGCCTGCGCATCAGTATTGGCGCAAATAAACTCGACGCCTTCAATACCGGACTCAACCATGTAGGACACAGCGTTGCCGCCGCCGCCGCCAACACCGATCACCTTGATGACCGCCGCTGCGCTTTGTGTATCTCTCAATTCAAACATATCGCTCACCTTTCGTCTGTTAGACAAACTCTTCCATTGTTATCCCGCTGCCCAAAGCAACGTCCCATTGCACAACACACATCAATAGCCACCTTTGAACCAGGCTTTCATGCGCGCCAAAATTTCTCCCAGCTTCCCGCCACCGGCGCCAACCGCTTCGCTCTTGCCGAGCGTTTCGAGGCCGTACAGCAACAGACCGACGCCTGTTGCGTGAATCGGATTACGGATCACATCGGACAAACCCGAAACATGCTGTGGCACGCCGAGGCGTACCGGCATGTGGAACACCTCTTCCGCCAGCTCGACCGCACCTTCCATCTTCGAACTGCCCCCGGTGATCACTAACCCGGCAGCAATCAGTTCCTCGAAACCACTGCGCCTCAGCTCGTCGCGGATCAGCGTGAACAGCTCCTCGTAACGCGGCTCAACGATCTCTGCCAGCGTCTGCCGCGCGAGTCGGCGCGACGGCCGATCGCCGACGCTTGGCACTTCAATCGTTTCGTCGGAATTGGCCAACTGCGACAACGCGCAGGCGTATTTAATTTTTATTTCCTCGGCATATTGCGTCGGCGTGCGCATCGATACGGCGATGTCATTCGTGACCTGATCGCCGGCAATCGGAATCACTGCTGTGTGCTGGATCGCGCCGCCGAGAAACACCGAGATATCCGTGGTGCCACCGCCGATATCGACAATGCAGGAACCCAGCTCTTTCTCATCCTCGGTAAGCACCGAGTAGCTCGATGCCAGTTGCTCAAGCACAATGCCGTCAACGTCCAGGCCACAGCGCTGCACACACTTGACGATATTTTGCGCGGCGCTCTCGGCGCCGGTGACCATGTGCACCTTGGCTTCCAAACGTACGCCGGACATACCCACCGGTTCGCGGATGCCTTCCTGGTTGTCGATGATGAATTCCTGCGGCAGGATGTGCAGGATCTTCTGATCGGCAGGAATAGCAACCGCCTTCGCAGCATCGATCACGCGATCAACATCGTGCTGACTCACTTCCTTGTCACGGATCGCATGGACGCCATGCGAGTTGAGACTGCGAATGTGATTTCCCGCGATGCCGGTGTAAACCGAATGAATGTCGCAACCGGCCATCAGTTCGGCCTCTTCGACCGCGCGCTGAATTGAGTGCACCGTCGATTCAATGTTAACCACGACGCCCTTCTTCAAACCGCGTGACGGATGCGAGCCAATACCGATCACTTCTATGGTGTCGTCCTCCGACACTTCACCGACAATCGCCACCACTTTCGATGTGCCAATGTCGAGGCCAACGATCAGGTTTTGGTCAGGTTTGCGTGACATCTAATGATTCTCCATCGCCGCACTGACAGCGGCTGCAGCTTCCACACGGACAGCCTCACGATATTCAGGACGCTTCCAGCCAACGGAGAAACCGTTGCTGTAGCGCATGTCGACGTAACGAATTTTCTCTGCATGCCGAGCCACGACCGGACTGGCCACCGAGATAAAGCGCTCGGCGCGCGCTTGTGCCTCGCGACGACCCAGACGCACCTCAATGCCGTTGCCGAGCACAAATTGCCAGGCGCCGCGTTTGTCGAGTGTTACAACCCGCAAGCCCAATCCCGCAGCGATGAGTGGTCCGCGCAGTGCAAGATATTGCGCAGCCACGTCCTGCACCGCGTTCTGCGGTCCGGACAACCGCGGCAGCTCGGCATACTCATGCCGCACTGATTCGATAAACAGCTCGCCGCGTACATTGAGCAAACCATCTTCGCCCCAGCGGGCGGCGGGGATCTGCTCCTGCACGACAACGTGCATACGATCTGGCCACACGCGCCGCACGCTGGCGGTATCCACCCACGCCAACGCCTCGATATTGCGTTGCATACGCTGCAGACTGGCGCCCACAAATCCCTTGGCCACTTCATCAGCGACCGCCTCGCGCACGTCCAGCACCGTGACCCGCTGAAACGGCCCATCGACCGACATCGCAGCGACCGGCACATCCACCGCCGCGCGCACAAGCCACCCGGCGCCGATAACACTGGCGCAGACGAGCGCAACAAACATGCCGCGGTGCACCCAATGCGATGGCACTTTGATGACGAGCCGTTTCGGCTGCGACGGTGACTTGCGACGTCGTGCTTGACGAGCCATATCAGCGTCCCTCCCGTTGCGATATAAGCGCTAACTGCAGGATGCGCACACAAAGCTGTTCGAAGTCGATGCCGGCCGCGCGCGCGGCGCACGGCACCAGACTGTGGTCGGTCATGCCTGGCACCGTGTTGACCTCGAGGACATACGGCGTGCCATCGGCTGCACACATGAAATCAACGCGCCCCCACCCGCAACAGCCGAGTGCGGCGAAGCTGCGCAACGCAAGCGTTGCGAGTGATGCAGCAAGCGCAGGATCATCGTTCAGTGCAGGGCACGTAAACCGCGTGGCGTCCGATACATACTTCGCGTCGTAGTCGTAAAACGCATTGCCGGCATCAATGCGGATAACCGGCAAAGCCTGATCGTGCAGCACGCCAACGGTGTACTCCGGACCCGCCAAGTGCGGCTCGACCAGCGCCGTGCTGTCTAACTCGAAGGCGCTGTGCAAGGCAGCCGGTAACGATTGCACATCGGCAACCGGCGTAGAGCCCAGACTTGAGCCGCCGTTAACGGGTTTCACGAACACCGGAAAGTCGATATCGACAGGCGGTGTTTCGCCACGTCGTAAGACGATACCGCCGGGCACAGCAACGCCGGCATCGCGCAGCACGGCTTTGCTACGCACCTTGTCCATCGCCAGCGCACTGCCCAGGACTCCGCTGCCCGTGTAAGGCACGCCGAGTATGTCCAACATTCCCTGCACCGTGCCGTCTTCACCCGCGCCGCCGTGCAGCGCGTTCCACGCCGCAGCGAAACCCTGAGTACGAATGCTCGCTAGATCCTGCTCGGCAGGATCGAAACACTGCGCATCGACACCAGCAGCGCGCAGCGCCGCGTTAACAGCCTGGCCACTATCCAGCGACACCGGCCGTTCGGCCGAATCGCCGCCGCACAGCACTGCAATCTTGCCGAAGTCCTTTGGCATCGGCGCACTCATGTGGCGTCCCCCAAAAAGCGCACTTCATGTCTGAGCTGCACACCATGAGTATCGAGCACCGTTTGCATGACGTGCGTGATCAGCGATTCGATATCCGCCGCGCTGGCCTCGCCAACGTTGATAATGAAGTTGGCATGCTTTGGTGACACCTGCGCACCACCGATCACCTTGCCTTTCAGACCGGCTGTCTCGATTAGCCTTGCCGCGTGGTCGCCGTCAGGATTACGAAATACCGAGCCACAACTCGGCAGACCTAACGGTTGGGTTTGCTTACGCTTGTCTTGCAGCGCTTTCATGTGTTCGGCGCTTGGCACGTATTGCGGATCGAACCGCAATCGTGCTGACAGGAACCACGCATCGCCCTGCCCTGTAACCGTGCGGTACGTGGTCTGGAACGTGTCACGCCCACGATAGGCAAGCGTACCGTCGCGCATCAGCAATCGGACGTCGTGCACGACATCCCAGGTCTCGTTCCCGTGCGCGCCGGCGTTCATCGTCAATGCGCCGCCAAGTGAGCCTGGAATGCCTGCAAAAAATTCGCTGGGCCCCAACGACCAACGCACGAGTTGCCGAGCAAGGGTTGTGCACGGCACACCTGCGCTGGCACTAACCGTCACGGCATCGTCTCGCGTCACGGCGTTCGGTAGTTTCTTCGTTGTCACCACGGCGCCGCGCACACCGCCATCACGCACAAGCAGGTTGCTGCCAAGACCAATCCAGTGCAACGGCAACGACGTCGGCCACAGTGACACGAATTCGATCAATGACGACTCATCACGCGGCTGAAACAACACTTGCGCTCTACCACCAACGCGCCACGAGGTATGTTGAGCCATCGATGCATCAAAACTGATGGCGTCACCAAAGCGCTCCTGTAGATGGTGCGCGTTGGACCATTCGATGGCGGCCTGATGCGCGCTCATGATGCACGCACCGTGCGTTCGCGCAACGCGCCCATCAGCGCCTGCGGTAAACCCTGTGCAATCCGGCCGATATCACCGGCGCCCATTGTCAGCACTAGATCGCCAGGCCGCACAAGATTGGCAAGCGTTGCTGCGAGCGCCTGCGCCGACTCCACGAAGACCGGCTCAATGGCGCCACGGCTGCGCACCGCGCGCGCTATCGCGCGACCATCCGCATTCGGAATCACCGCCTCGCCGGCGGCATACACTTCCAGCAATACCAGCACATCAGGCGTGCTCAACACAGCCGCAAAGTCGTCCATCAGATCGCGCGTACGCGAGTAGCGATGCGGCTGGAACGCAAGCACGATCCGCCGCTCCGGCCAACCGCTGCGTGCAGCGTCCAGCGTGGCTTGTAACTCAGTCGGGTGATGGCCATAGTCATCGACGATGTCAATGTGCCCATCCGCAACAGGCACTGTCGCCAGATGCTGAAAGCGCCGATCGATGCCGCCAAATGCGTTCAGTGCACCTTGAATCGCCACGTCCGGGATATCGAAGTCTGTCGCAACGGCAATGGCTGCCAGCGCGTTGCGCACATTGTGTGCCCCGGGCAGGTTCAGCGTTACCGACAGCGTCTCGCGGCCGGCACGATGCACATCGAAGGTGCTGGCGCTGCCAGCGAATTGCACATTGTCGGCACGCACGTCGGCGCTGGCATCCAGACCATAAGTCAGCAATGACCGAGAGACCTCCGGCAGCACGGTGCGCACGCCCGGATCATCGATGCAAACCACTGCAACGCCGTAGAACGGCAAGTTGTGCAAGAAATCCGTGAACGATTGATACAAACGCGACATGTCGTTTTCGTATGTACCCAGATGGTCGGCATCAATATTGGTGACGATTGCCGCCAGCGGTTGCAAGTGATGAAACGACGCGTCGGACTCGTCGGCTTCGGCCACCAGATAGTCACTGGTACCCAAGCGCGCGTTGGTGTCGGCGCCTTTTAGGCGACCGCCAATAATGAAGGTGGGATCCAATCCTGCCTGACCCAGAATACTCGCCACCAGACTGGTGGTTGTCGTTTTGCCATGAGTGCCGGCCACTGCCACCGAGCGCCTTGAAAACCGCATCAACTCACCGAGCATTTCGGCCCGCGCGACAACCGGCACACGCCGCGAGTTCGCCGCCTGCAACTCAACGTTGTCGGCAGCGATCGCGCTCGATGCAACGACAACATCCGCATCACCGAGATTGTCAGCATGATGGCCAATCAAGATGTCGGCGCCGAGCCCGGATAGGCGTTCGGTCACCGCGCTCTCGGCCAGATCCGAGCCCTGCACATCATAGCCCTGGTTCAGCAACACTTCGGCGATACCACACATGCCGGCACCGCCAATGCCTACAAAATGTATCCGGTGAATACGACGCATGCGCAGGTTCATGTGTTCACCCGTAACGTTGGGTCGTCAATCACATCGGCGCACACGGACAGAATGCTGGTCACGGCGTTGCCGTTACGTAGCGCGCGCGCATTGCGCGCCCGGACGAGCAACGCGTCGCGAGTCGCGCCCAGTGCGCGCAGTGCGTCCAACAACGATTGCGCCGTCAAATCAGCTTCCCGCAAAACGATCGCCGCATCCGCATCAACCAGCTGCTGAGCGTTGACCGCCTGATGGTCATCGACCGCGCTCGGATACGGTACAAACACGGCACCGAGACCGACACTGGTGAGCTCGGCAATCGTCAGCGCGCCGGCCCGGCAAATCACACAGTCTGCCCACGCCAGCGCGGCGGCCATGTCCTCGATATAGGCGGTCACTTCGGCGCGCACGCCGCAACGTGCATACGCGTCCTGCGCCTGCTCCAGTGTTGCGTCGCCCGCCTGATGGCGCACGATGGGTCGCTCATCCGCAGTCAGTTGCGCAATCGCTGGCGCCACGTGCCGATTCAATGCCAGCGCACCGAGGCTGCCGCCAATGACCAGCAAGCGCAGCGGACCCGAACGTCCGGCGAAGCGTTGCTCAGGGTCCGGCAGGCGACTGATCGCGTCACGCACCGGATTGCCTACCGTCAAGTGCTCATGGTCTGCGCCGAAGGCGCCCGGAAAGCCTTGCAACACACGTGCTGCAACTTTCGACAACCAGCGGTTCGTCATGCCTGCTATCGCATTTTGCTCATGAATAACCAGCGGGGTGCGCGTCAGCCACGCAGCCACACCGCCCGGGCCGCTGACAAACCCGCCCATACCGATCACTAAGCGCGGCTGCACACGGCGCATGACACGCAGCGCCTGCTGCAACGCCCACAACAGTTTGAACGGCGCCAACATCCAGCTTAGCGCGCCTTTGCCGCGCAGCCCGCTGATGCTCAACCATTCCATTGGCAAACCTTCGGCAACCACAACGCGCGCTTCCAACCCGTTTGCCGTGCCCAGCCACACAACCGGTTGCGAGACGTTTTGCAACGCACGCGCAATCGCCAACGCCGGGTACACATGCCCGCCGGTGCCGCCTGCCATCATCAAAACTGGCGCGCGCGTCATGTGCGTTTACCTTTGCGTGGCTTGGCCAGCACCGATGCACCTGAAACTTCGTGATGAATCCGCAACACCAAACCAATTGCAGTCATGACAATGATGATGCTGCTGCGGCCGTAACTGATCAGCGGCAGTGTCAAACCCTTGGTCGGCAGAATGCCAGCATTCACACCAATGTTGATGAATGCCTGGAGCCCGAGCCATGCACCGATGCCGACAACGACGTAGGCCTGAAACCACATGCCACTATCAGCAGCCTGTCGCGACACGCGCAGGATCCGCAGCACGAAGAACAGCAGCAGCGCCATCAGCGCGACGACACCGAGCAACCCGAATTCCTCGGCAAACACGGCGAACACGAAATCCGTGTGCGCCTCGGGCAGGTAGAACAGTTTCTGCACGCCATCGCCGAGACCAACACCGAACCACTCGCCGCGACCGATCGCCATCAGCGACTGGATCAATTGAAACCCGTTACCGTACGGATCTGACCACGGATCCATAAAACCGATCATGCGGTCTTTGCGATACTCTGTGCCGAACGCCAGCACGGCGAATGCAGCGATGCCGGCAACCGCAAAAAAGGCCATATCGCGGAACCGTGCACCTGCCACAAACAACATCGTCATCGCCGTCAGCAACAGTACTGTCGCGGCACCGAAATCAGGCTCCAGCAGTAATAGCGCGGCCGCCAGCGAGAGAATGATGACCGGCTTGAGCAACCCCACAAATCGGGTACGCAACACTGCTTGCTGGCGCACCGCATACCCTGCGATATACAAGATCAGCGCTAGACGTGCCGGCTCTGACACCTGCACACCGATGCCTGCAACGTTGACCCAGCGCGTGCTGCCGTTAACGGTGTTGCCGACGCCCGGAATGAGCACAAGCGCAAGCAACGCCAAACCGAACAGCAACAATGCAGGTCCGGTGTGCTCCCAGACACTGGTGGGCACCGCAAGCATAAACGCCGCACCTAGCGCGCCGAGCGCAATTGCCTGTAGCTGACGCTTCAAAAAGAACAGCGGTTGATCGTGCAAGCCCTCCGCGATCCCGATTGACGCAGACGCAAGAATCACCAGACCGAGCGCCAACAGACCGAGCGCTGTTAGTAATAGCGGCACATCAAGACGCAGTGGCGAAGGCCGCAATGGCAATGGAATCGAAAAACTACCAGCAGCCGCACTCATGACGAAATCGCCTCCACCAGTGCAACAAAGTGTTCGCCGCGCGCGGCGTAGTTGGCGTATTGATCGTGACTGGCTGCAGCCGGTGCCAACAGCACCGTGTCGCCAGCGCTCGCCAGGCGCTGCGCACAGGCCACAGCATCATCGAGATGCTCAGCGGTGTTGAACGCGATGTTCGCAGCGCCCAACGCATCAGCAAAGGTTTGCGCGTTTTCGCCGTAAGCGACGCAGTGCCGCACATGCGCCGGCAGCGAGTTCGCGAACGCTGCAATATCCTCACCCTTGCCGCGACCACCCAACAACACAATCACAGGCGTTTGCACGGCACCGATAGACGCCAGTGAAGCTGCGCAATTGGTTGCCTTCGAGTCGTTGATCCAGACAACCTCATTGTGCGTTGCTACGACCTGGTGGCGATGTGTAAGGCCGGCAAATTCGCGAATCGCTGCAAGCATCGCCGTCATCGGCAAATCGAAACTGCTACCCAGTGCCAGCGCCGCCAGTACATTGCTGTGATTGTGTTCGCCGCGTAAGCCGCTATCTGCCGCCGGCATCAGTGGCGTTGCGCCAAAGGCGAACCACAATTGGCCATCATGTTCGATGCGGCCAAACTCCAACGCGTGTTTCGGCACACCCAGCGTAAAACGCAACACCTGCGCATCAGGGTCAATGTGTTCCGGCAGCGCCTCATCGGCATTGACGACAGCATAGGCCGTGTGGCGGTAGATGCGCTCCTTCGCCTGTTTGTAGTGGGCAAACGTGCCATGCCAATCCAGATGATCCGGAGAGATATTCAACATGCAAGCGCAGTGCGCAACGAGGTTGTCAGTGCGCTGTAACTGAAAGCTGGATAACTCAAGCAAGTAGACGCCATCGCTATCGAGCATCGGCAGGTCCAGCGCAGGTGGCGCCAGGTTCCCGCCTGCTGCGGCATCAACGCCGGCGTGCCGGCACATCTCACGCAGCAAACTCACGACCGTGCTTTTGCCGTTAGTACCTGTCACACACACAATCGGCGCGACCGCCTCACGGCAGAACAGCGCGATGTCGGAGAGCACCGGCACACCAGCGGCACGCGCAGTTTCGAGCAGTGGTGTGTTGTCCGGGATGCCGGGCGAGGCGATGATCTGATCGAACGCACTGATGTCGACGTTCTCGAAACCGTGCATGACGCATGCATCGGGCAGCGCTGCGTGAATAGCCTGCGTATCTGCGTCGGGCCGCGCATCGACAAACAACGCAGTTTCGCCCTGGCGAGACAACCAGCGGGCAACCGACTGCGCCGTATCACCAAGACCCAGCACCAGTGTGCGTACCCGCTCGCCGGCAACCGAACGCGGCTCAACGCCGTAGGTCATCCTGAGAAGGTTTGCGTTACTCATCGGACTTTCAGACTCGCAAGACCGACCAGCACCAGAATCACGGTGATGATCCAGAAACGCACAATGACTTTCGGCTCTGCCCAGCCTTTCAACTCATAGTGGTGGTGCAGCGGCGCCATGCGGAACACACGCTTGCCGGTCAGCTTGAACGATGCGACCTGAATGATAACTGACAGGGTCTCGACGACGAATACGCCACCCATGATGACAAGCACCAACTCCTGCCGCACGATGACCGCAACCATGCCCAGTGCAGCACCTAAAGCCAACGCGCCGACGTCACCCATGAAGACTTGCGCGGGGTAAGTGTTGAACCACAAAAAACCTAGCCCGGCGCCACCCAGAGCCGCGCAAAACACCAACACCTCGCCCGCGCCCGGCACGTAAGGCACGCCCAGGTAATCTGAGAAATTTACGTTGCCGGCAACGTAGGCGAAAATGCCGAGTGCGCTACCCACCAGCACGGTCGGCATGATGGCCAAGCCGTCTAAACCGTCAGTCAGATTGACCGCGTTGCTGAACCCAACGACAACAAACGTTGTGAACAGGACCTGCAAAATACCTAACGGCAGAACGACATTTTTCAGAAACGGGAAAATCAGATTCGTTTCGACGTCGCCCGACGCGGTCTGAAACAACGCGATTGCCGCGACCAACGCGAACAGCGTTTGCCAGAACAGTTTGTAGCGACCGGCAAGACCTGCGCTGTCGCGCAACACGAGCTTGCGCCAGTCATCATAAAAACCGATACCACCAAACGTCAGCATTACCAGCACGACAACCCAGACGAAGCGGTTACCCAGATCGGCCCACAGCAGTGTGCTGAATGCGACGGCTGTCAGAATCAACGCACCACCCATCGTCGGTGTGCCGGCCTTCGACAGATGCGACTCGGGACCGTCATCACGCACGGTTTGACCAATCTGCCGCAACGTCAGCCGGTTGATCATCATCGGGCCAATAACGAACGAGATGATCAGCGCGGTCAGCGCACCAAGAATGGCGCGCATGGTCAGGTAGCTGAACACGTTGAAACCGCTTTCGAACTGCGTCAGATATTCGGCGAGCCACAACAACATGTCAGTGGCACTCCTGCTTCGTTGCGCACAGCAAATCAACAATGCGTTCCATACGCATGCTGCGCGAACCTTTGACGATGACCGCTGTGCCGGCGTTCAGACTTGTTTGCAACGCGGCGATCAACTCGTCCAGTGACTGCGTCGCCATTGCCTGTGGACCAAACGCTGCGGCGGCATGCGCGGCCAGCGGACCGAACGCAAATAATTGGCTAACACCAATGTCGCGAAGCTGCGCACCCAGATCGGCGTGCATCTGAATCGCATCGTCACCCAGCTCACCCATATCGCCAATGACCATGTACACATCGTCGTGCGCTGCGACAGCCGCTGCCGCCGATGCGCGCATCGACGCCGGGTTTGCGTTGTACGAGTCATCGATGACGGCGCCGCCGTGGCGACCAATCCGCGAGCGCTGACGCCCGGGCTCTGCTTCGACAGCGCTCAACCGCGCAACTGACTCGTCGAGTGGGAGTCCAGCCGCAAGGGCAACCGCGAGCGCACCGCACGCGTTGTAGGCGTTGTGTTCGCCACCCAGCCGCAGGGCAACCTGCTGCACATCGTCACCAACGTGCAAGGCGAACTCGATGTGCTCGGCAATGCGCAGATCGTCGAACCACACGTCCGCCGCAGGCGTGCTACCAAACGTCATCACCGTCGCAGGCGCCGCCATCTCGCGCCATTGCGCGTAGTAGGTATCGTCGCGATTAATGATCGCCGTATCGTCTGCACCCAAGGCACTGAACAGCTCACCCTTGCCATCGGCGACACCTTGCAGCGAACCGAACCCTTCCAGATGGGCAGGACCTGCGTTGGTCACAATGCCAATCGCCGGTTTGGCAATGTCGGCCAGCAACTTTATATCTCCGACAGCATTCGCACCCATTTCAATGACGGCGAACCGGTGTTGCTCGGACAGACGCAACAACGTGAGCGGAACACCGATGTCATTATTAAGGTTGCCCTGCGTCGCCAGCGTATTGTCCGGACAGCACGCGGCAATCATCGAACGCATCGTTGTCTTGCCATTGCTACCGGTAATCCCGATCAACAACGGCGTCATCATCGCGCGCCATGCTCTGGCAAGGTGTTGCAACGCCTGGCGGGTATCGCGCACGAGCAGTTGCGGCATGTCCACCTGTTGTAACGTATCAACGAGCGCTGCTACGGCGCCGCGCTCGCGCGCCGCTTGCACAAAGTCGGCACCGCGAAATTTTGGCCCGTTTAACGCGACGAACAGGTTGCCTGCGGCCAGAGACCGCGTGTCTGTGCTCACGCCGTTGCAAAGCACGTCGGAAGAAGGCGGCGCGACACCCAGCATCGCAGCTATGTCGTTCAGCGATGCGCTTAACATGCAGCACCATCCCGTGCAGCTAACGCCTGCATTGCCGCTTCCACATCATCAAACGGCAACGCCTCACCGGCAACGTGCTGTACTTTTTCGTGCCCCTTACCGGCAATCAAAACAACATCATGCGCCGCGGCGCTGGCAATGGCGGACCGAATCGCCGCCGCACGATCAACCTCAACCGCTACACGATCTCGCGTCGCGGCAATGACATCTTCGATAATTGCCCGCGGCGCTTCATAACGCGGGTTGTCACTGGTCACAATGACGTGGTCCGCCGCGAGCGCTGCCTTCGCCATCAACGGGCGCTTGCCTCTGTCGCGATCACCGCCGCAACCGAAGACACACCACAGCTCACCGTGGCAGTGCTCACGCAACGCAGCCAGCGCCGCAGTCAGCGCGGAAGGCGTGTGCGCAAAATCCACGAACACCTGCGGGCCAGCGCCACCGACACGCTGCATGCGACCCGGGGGCGCAACAACCCGGGACAACGCATCTGCAGCCGCGCTGACAGACACACCAGCGGCCATCAGCGCAGCAAGCGCCAACGCAAGGTTTTGCACGTTGAAGTCACCAACCAACGCAGACTGGATGTGCGCCTCGCCCTGATGTGTGTTGCAAGACACCTGCAAGCCATCCGCGGACTTGCGCACCGACTTGACGACCACGAAGCGCTGCGCATCGGCGTGCCCAGCATGCACGCTGACGCGCCAGGCAGTGGCTGCATAGCGCTCCCACAGCCGCAGTCCATACGCATCATCGCAACCGATGATGCGCGCGTGACGCTCGCCTTCGAACAGTGTCGCTTTGGCGGCAAAATACGCGTCCATATCCTCGTGATAGTCGAGATGATCACGCGTGAGGTTACTGAACACCGCAATGTCGACATCCAGATCGGCAAGTCGCCCCTGATGCAACGCGTGCGATGAAGCCTCGAATACCATTGCCTGGCAACCATCGTTGCAAAAATCGCGTGCCTGGCGCTGCAGGGTGACGGCGTCCGGTGTCGTCAAAGACTGTTGCATCAGCGCGTCCGGACGACCGTAACCCAGCGTGCCGCTAAGCGCAGCCGGCTGCCCGGCAATGCGCAGCGCATTGGCGAGCAGCCAGCCGATGCTTGTCTTGCCATTAGTGCCCGTGACAGCAATTGTGTCCAGCGCCGCGGACGGGTGACCAAAAAAGCGCACCGCCAGTGTGCTGGCAATGTCATGCGTAGCTGGCAGACTGATCACCGGCACCCGCGCCGCCACGCTGCGCAACCGCTCATCACCGACCTCGAGATCAGTCACCACAGCAACCGCGCCGCGCTGCAGTGCCTGTGGCGCAAATGCGATGCCGTGCGTGTGCAACCCAGCGACGGCGATAAACACCGCACCTTGTGTGACGGCACGTGAATCGAGCGTGATGTCGCTAATCGCAACGTTCGGCGCATCGGTCAAACCGTCCAGCAACCGATCGAGTGTCCAACCGTGAATGTCCTGAACAGCGATCATCGGGCATCACCGATTTGCGCAGTGATTTGCCGCTCGAGTCCCGGCGCATCGTCCGGCGTCAGCGCCATCAAACGCAGCGCCTCGGCCATGACTTCAGCGAACACCGGCGCGGCAACATCGCCGCCATAGTAATCAACGCCGGTCGGCTCATCGATCACAACGACCGCCGCAAGCCGCGGGTTGGATGCAGGCACCAAACCGGCGAACAGCGACAGGTATTTGTCCTGCGAGTAGCCACCCGCAGCGAATTTCCACGCAGTGCCGGTTTTGCCAGCAACCCGGTAACCGGGGATCGCGGCTTTGGTACCAGTCCCACCGGGCAGCACCACGTGCTCCATCATCCGCAACACGGTGTCAGTCGTTTCAGCGCTGAACACGCGCTCGCCAGCGACTGGACCCGCCTGTCGCAACAAGGACACCGGCTTCAACTCACCACCGTTGCCGAGTGCCGCGTAAGCGCGCGCCAACTGCAACGGCGTGACCGACAAACCGTAGCCATAGGCAATCGTTGCCTGGCTGATCTTTTTCCAGTGATTAAAGTGACTGAGCAAGCCGCCGGACTCGCCGGGAAAACCGCTCGACGTCAGGCTACCCAGACCCAACGCGGTCAATCCACGCCACAACTGCTCGGGTTGCATGCGAATCGCAATCTTGGTGATACCAACATTGCTCGAGCGCGCGATCAACGTCGTCAGGTCAATTGGCCCAAGGTTGTGGTGATCCTCGATACGCTTGGCGCCAACCTGCACGAAACCAGGCGATGTATCGATGATATCGTCGGCCTGCAAAACGCCGTTCTCAAGCGCCGCCGCAACGATCAGCGGCTTGATACTGGAGCCAGGCTCCATGATGTCGGTA
Organism: Pseudomonadota bacterium; assembly: GCA_038529355.1. GTDB lineage: Bacteria > Pseudomonadota > Gammaproteobacteria > Steroidobacterales > Woeseiaceae > CALBPI01. The sequence continues at coordinate 53,601 of JBCBDU010000011.1, read as the reverse complement.
ATCGCGCGATTACGATATCGCACCGGTTTGTATTGAGACCGATCATTCGGGTTGTACGACGGCTGATTCACCATCGCAAGCACTTCGCCGGTATGCACATCAACAATAACCATCGAACCGGAACGCGCACCGTTACGCTGCATAGCGCGCTTCAATTCGCGATAGGCGAAATACTGCAGACGCAGATCAATGCTTGTCGCCAAAGTCTCGCCGTGGCGCGGCGTACTGATGCTTTCAACATCCCGAAACACCTGCCCTTTGCGATCACGCAACACGCGTTTGGCGCCGTTCTCGCCTTTCAAAGCATGGTTGTAGGCAAGCTCAAGACCTTCCTGACCGACACCATCGATATCGGTAAACCCAACGAGGTGTCCGGCAACTTCACCGGCGGGATAGAAGCGCTTGAATTCACGCTGCACATCAATGCCTGGTAGCTCCAGATCAGACACTCGTCGCACTTGCTCAGGGCGCACGTGGCGACGCAGATAAACAAATTCGCGCGTGAGATTGCGATTGACATTACGCATCAGCTGATCAGCGTCGATTTGCAACGCCTTGGCGAGCCGCGGCAATTGGTCCATCTCGGGGACTAACTCTTTTGGGTTCACCCAAATACTGTCGACCGGCGTCGACAGCGCCAGCGGCTCTCCGAAACGATCGGTAATCGCGCCGCGATGCGCAACGATATTGGTACGCCGCAGATGTCGCGCATCCGCCTGCTGGTTCAGGAATTCGCGATCGAGCACCTGCAGCTTGGCGACCCGACCGACGAGAATAACCGCGACAACAATGAATACGCTAGACAATATGCCGCTGCGCATACGAAAGCGTCGCACGACGTCCGCCTTCTTCTCCGACTTACGGCTGGGCGATTTGCGACTCATTGCGCTGCCGCCACGGCAGCGTCTTCCGCACGCTGCTCAATCAGGCGAGCCAGCTCTTCACTCATCGGCTCGAGACCGACGAAGCGATAATCACCATCGTTACTGATCAAAAACACTTCGCTGGCCGAAGGCCTGAACAACGACAGCGACTCCGCAGCCTTCTTCTCGATCAGACTGTGCGCGGCATAGCTGCTTTGTTCGAGTTGCAAACGCCCCCATTCGACATTCAGATCGTCGCGCTGCGCCGACAGCGCTTGCAGCTCGATGAACAATTGCCGTGATTGATGCTTGGTGTAAGCCAGCGCAATCGCCGCCACGCATAACGCAACGAGCAACAAAACCACCAGCGACAAACTCACGCCTGGCTTGTGGCGTGCAGCAGCAACAGACTCAAGACTCATTGCAATCGCTCCCCGACGCGCAGGCGTGCGCTGCGCGCGCGCGGGTTGTCGTCGAGCTCGCGATCGTCGGCGACACAGGCCTTGCCAACGATGCGCATCGCAGGTCGCGCGTGCGGCGGCACATCCGGCAGACCGCGATACACCGGATCCTCGGCCGACTGGTCGCGCAAGAAGCGTTTCACCGGGCGATCCTCGAGCGAATGGAACGTCAAAAAACATACGCGACCACCGATTGCCAAAACGTTCACAACGGCATCAAGCGCATCCGAGATTTGCCCCAATTCATCGTTGATGCGCATGCGAATCGCCTGAAATGTTTTAGTCGCCGGGTGGCGTGCGGAGCGCGCACGCACACGTGCCGGGGTTGCCGCCTCGACGATGCCAGCCAACTGTAGTGTGCGCGTGATCGGCGCCTTGTCACGCGCATGCACGATCGCTCGCGCAATACGCGCCGCCAGGCGCTCCTCGCCCAACCGCGCGATATCCTGACGCAGCGCAGATTCGTCGATGTCAGCAAGATAGGCCGCAGCGGTGAGCGTTTGCTCCGCATCCATTCGCATATCGAGCGGACCATCGCGCAGAAAACTAAAACCTCGATCGGCATCGTCAAGCTGCGGAGACGACACGCCGAAATCAAACAGCAAGCCGTCAACCTGACCTAGCAGCCCTGCATCGCGCACAACGCTTGCCAGTGTCGCGAACGGCGCATGCGTAATCGCAAAGCGCGGCTCGTCGGCGAATTTCTTGCCGGCCACGGCAACAGCACTGGCATCGCGATCCAATGCCAGAAGACGGCCACTATCGCCCAATCGCTCGAGAATGGCCGCGCTATGCCCACCTCGCCCGAACGTCGCATCGACATAGCAACCGTCAGGTCGAATCGCCAAACCGTCCAGCACCTCGCGCAACATGACGGGCTGATGAGTGTTCGTCACAGCGTCAACGTCTCCAGCACAGCAGACAATGGCGCGCCATCATCTTCGTCCTCGTCTTCCGACATCCACGCATCCATGCGCGCATTCCAGGCCTCCTCGTCCCACAGCTCGAACTTGCGCCCCTGACCAATCAGCATCGCGCGCTTGCCGATGCGCGTGTATTCACGCAGGACTTTGGGGATCAACACACGACCTTGCGCATCCATTTCGAGATCTTCGGCGTGGCCAAGCAGCACGCGCTGCAACCTGCGCGCCTGTTTATCCAATGCAGGGAGACGGTCGAGCTTTCTTTCGATATCCTCCCAATCAGGCAATGGGTAAATAAGGAGACAGCCTCGATCGACGGTGGCCACCAGGTGGTTCTCGCAACGCGCAGCAATACGCTCGCGATAGCGAGTAGGAATCGCCATACGACCTTTAGCATCGAGCGTTACTTTAGATGGACCACGAAACATAGTTCTTGCGACGGAAAAAACCCTTTTTTTCCACTTCTCCCCACTTCCTATCAAATATAGGGAGCAGATAATTTTGCGTCAACTCTTGACGCTAATTATTGTTGCAGGACAGGCACTTAGGCGGTTTTTGCGCCACTTTTTGCGAGTTTTTTGCCAACTATAAGGCACGAAAATTCAGCGCCTTACAGCTTATTGCTAAATTAGAGCTAACTACTGCGTCGTCATTCAGCGACAAATACCCAAACGCGCCAATTTGCGCAAACGACCGTGAGGTTGAACGTCTGGCACAGTCATAAATCAGAAAATAGCGCGTAAATGTGGCGAAAATGTGCCTAAAATCACGCAAATGATGATTTTGAGGCATTTCAAAGGAAAAGAGGGAGCCGGCCTGTAAGCCGGGTTCTGTCAGGGACAATCATTCATCTGCGCATGGTGTCACCACCATGCTGTAGCGACCTACCCGGGAGCTCGCTCGGAACCGGCGATGCGACGCAAGGCCGCTGCTCCCCTATTTGGTCTTGCTCCGGGCGGGGTTTACCTTGCCGCTGCTGTTACCACCAGCGCGGTGCGCTCTTACCGCACCATTTCACCCTTACCATGCGTACATGGCGGTCTATTTTCTGCTGCACTTTCCGTAGGCTCGCGCCTCCCAGGCGTTACCTGGCGCCCTGTCCGATGGAGCCCGGACTTTCCTCCGCGCGCATAAGCACACAGCGATTGCCCGGCCGACTCCCGGGCGAACCTTAGGTCATGCGCAGGCGTCGGGCAAGCGATGCGGTCAGCGTCAGGCGTTCTGAATCGTCAACGCGGCCTGATAGAGCTCGTTGCGCGGCTCACCCGTCAACGTTGCGACGATGCGCGCCGCTTGCTTGACGGCAAGGCCCTCGGCCAACAACACCCGCAACATATGCTTCGCCTGTGCATTGTGCGCCTCAGCAACGGCGACGGCGCCGCCGATGATCACAACGAACTCACCCTTCAACGGGATCGCGCCCGTCGCCACTGCTGCGCGCAAATCAGTCAACGTGCCATCGACAATTTGCTCGTGCATTTTCGTCAGCTCGCGCGCAACGCATGCCGGACGATCCCCACCCAGCGTTGCGATCGCATCGACCAACATGGCTTCGATGCGATGCACGGACTCGAAAAACACCATGGTGCGGCGCTCATCGAGCAGCGCGGTGAGGCGCTCCAAACGCGCCTTGAACTTGTTCGGCAAAAAACCTTCAAAGCAAAAGCGGTCAGTGGCTAAGCCCGATGCGCTCAAAGCCGCTATGACGGCGCTCGGCCCGGGTATCGGCGACACGGCAACGCCGGCGCCACGGGCGGCACGGATCAGGCGAAACCCCGGGTCACTGATGGTCGGCGTACCAGCATCCGAAACGAGCGCCATGCGCTCGCCAGCCAGCAGGCGCGCAAGCAGGGTGTCGGTCACATCGCCTTCATTGTGGTCATGCAGGGCAAAAAGTGGCTTTTTGAGCCCAAACTGCTGCAACAGGCGGCCCGTGCGACGTGTATCTTCTACGAGAACGAGATCCGCGGCATCCAACGTATCGCGCATGCGCGGTGCGGCATCGGCAAGATTACCAATCGGCGTCGCAACAACATCGAGGCGTCCGGGAAGATCACTCATGCACGCAGCAACCCGCATCGGCAGTCACGGTATAATAAGAATATTGTTTCAACACAGATGCGCTCATTGGCTTAGGTCAGAGCGTGATCCTGACAAACCCGCTCACAAGATGCCAATACCATGAACATCGCAACCGTTGACCAACCCGCAAACGCAACCCGCTTCGCTCGCTGCACGCAGTCCATGCTTTGGCTTGCCGCGCTGGTATGCGCACTAACGCTTGCGGGGTGCGAGACGCTGCCAGGCAGCGGCGGCGGCATTTCCGCAACGCGCGCCGAACGCCTGCTGCAACGTGGCGACTACGAACGCGCTGCCGTTGCCTTCATGCAATTGGCCGGTAGCGTCTCGGGCGCCGACCGCGACCCGTACCTGTTGGGCGCGGCCGACGCCTGGATCGGCAAAGCCGACGCGAGCCGTGCGCAATCCGCGTTGGCGCAAATGACAACGCCGCCGGCGACCGCAATTCGTAACCGCTGGCACATCGCGCGCGCCGGACTGGCCAACCTGAACGCCGATGGCCGTGGAGCGCTCAGTGCGCTCGCAGAACTTGATATGGGCACGTTGTCACTGGACGCGCGTATTCGCGCCGAAGCCGCTCGCGGCAACGCACAGTTCCTGATCGGTGATCCGCTGGCCGCGCTGGCAACATTTGCACAACGCGAGTTGTGGCTCGGCAACGGACAGGAGATCGCCGACAACGATCGAATGATTTGGGACGGCTTGCTACAAAGCCCACCGCAAGCGCTGCGCGATGCGCTGGCACAAACCAGCGATGCAACGCTCGCCGGCTGGCTGGCGCTTGGCACCCTTGCCGACGGCACAGTGCCGGGCGGCCCGCAACGCGGGCTCGCCATGTGGCGCCGCGACTACCCGCAACACCCCGCGTTGCGCACTATCGTGCCCGGTATTGACGCGACGAATACGACCGTCATGGCAGGCATGCCGACGGCAGTGGCAGTGCTGCTGACCAGCAGTGGTCGATCGGCAATCATTGGCCAGGCTGTGCGCGACGGCATGCTCAGCGCCTACGCCGAGCAATACCGTGATCAACTCAACGCGCCGACGCTGCGCTTTTATGACATTACCGAAAATGGCGCTACGCTGAGCTATCAGCAAGCCATCGACGATGGTGCGCAATTCGTTATTGGTCCGGTATTGCCCAGCGCCGTTGAGGAGCTGGCAACGTACGCTGGTCCGACGGTACCCACGTTGCTGCTGAACTATCCGCCGGACACAGTGCGTCTGCCAGGGTCTTTTTTCTGCTTCGGCCTTGCGCCGGAAGACGAGGCGGCAGCGGTCGCGGCGCGCGCAATTGCCGAAGGTCATCGCCGCGCCGTTGCATTTGTGCCGGCGACCCGCTGGGGCGAGCGCGTGCGCGACGCATTCAGCCGCGAGTTCGCGGCGCTGGGTGGTCAAACCTTGACCTACGAGCAATACGTACCTGCTGAGACTGACTACAACGACGAAATCCAGCGTGCCATGCTGTTGACCGACAGCGTTGCCCGGTATCGCAATATGCGCGCGACCATTGGTGGTGCGCTGCAATTCGAACCTCGCCGCCGACAGGATGTCGACTTCATCTTCATGGCCGCCAACGCCGACAGTGGTCGGCGGTTGAAACCGCAATTGCGCTTCCACTATGCCGGTGACCTGCCAGTATTTGCCACGTCACATGTCAACAGCGTTGCTCGACGTCAAGCCGACACCGATCTGAACGGTGTGCGCTTTACCGACGTCCGCTGGCTGGTCGATGAGCTGCGTGGCGAGTCGACGCCGCTGGCGATGCTGCGCGAGTATTTTCCTGCCGCACGCAGCCAGCCGCGACTGTTCGCACTGGGCTTCGACACATGGGGCATTTTGCGGCAGATCACCAGTGACGAGCGCGCGAGCGGCGCACAAACCTGGTCCGGCGCGACAGGTACATTGTCGCTAGGCGACGATGGTCACATAAGACGGCAAACCGATTGGGCCGTGTTCAACTCAGGCAGACCCGAAGCACTGCCGGTGCTTGATACACCGGTACCCAGATTCGACTTCACCCGTGACGATCTCGATTTTGATAGCACCGACACCGACGCTACGCTTGCGCCAGCCGGTGATAACATGGCCGACGATTCAGATACCTCCCGTGAAGAAGGCGCAACGGCAATCGAAAGATAGCCGGCATCGTCAAGGTGCACGGGCCGAGGCAATCTCGGAACGGCACTTGATGACCCATGGCTGTCAGGTCGTCGCACGCAACTACCAATGCCGGCTGGGCGAAATCGATCTAATCGTTTGCGATCAGCGCCACCTGATATTCGTCGAAGTGCGTTACCGTCGCGGCAGCGCTATGGGTTCGGCAGCAGAATCAGTCACGGCCGTTAAGCAACGCAGAATCATCAACGCAGCACGGCATTTCCTGCAGCACCAGCCGAAATGGCGCAACGCATGGATGCGTTTCGATGTGATTGGCGTTGACGGGCAAGCGCATGACAAACCCACTCTGACGTGGGTCAAGAACGCGTTCGATGCTAGCTCACTCGACTAGCACATCCAACCTGCATGCTTCCACGACAACCAGAATTCAGGCGCTCAGCGTTGGTTGCACAGACGTTCGTCGGAGCGCAACCTAAAAGACTATGCCGTTACTTGACGATCTTCAGATGGGGCGATTTTTTCTGCGCGTCATCATCGTCGTCGGGGCCTGGATCGTTTTGATCATCGCCGTCGGCGAACACCATACCCTGACCGGTTTCGCGGGCATAGATACCAAGAATGCCGGCGACGGGCACACTGACTTCAAAGGGTTTGCCACCAAACCGGGCCTTAAACGCAACGATATGATTGCCGAGCTGCAGCCCGTGGGCGGCGGAGTGGCTGACGTTCAGCACGATACGATCGTCTTTGACGTGCTCCAGCGGTACCTGAACGTTCGCGTGTAGTGCATCGACAACGATATGCGGCGTGTGACCGTTATCGCTCATCCACTCATGCATGGCCCGTATCAGATACGGACGTTTTGACGAGACATTGGTAGTCGTCCCTGTCACTTAGCTACAGCCGCATTTCCTGCTCAAGCTCGGTCAGACTGCTACGGAAAGAAGGGCGTGCAAACATGCGTTCCATGTAGGCATCAATCGCTTCGCCGCCTTTGCCGAATTCGATGTTGTATGACGCCAGCCTCCAAAGCAGTGGTGCAACGCTGGCATCAACCAGAGAAAACTCGTCGCCGAGGAAAAATTCTTTGGCAGCAAAGACATCGGCACTGGCCAATACGCTTTCCTTCAGAATCTTGCGTGCGCGCGTGGCCTGCTTCTTCTCGGCAGCTTCCTCGATTTGCTCGGCAAGTTTGTACCAGTCGTTCTCAATTCGGAACAACGCAAGACGGAATTGGGCTCGCGTGACCGGGTCGACCGGCATCAGCGGCGGGTGCGGAAAGCGCTCGTCGAGATACTCGACGATGACGCGCGAGTCATACAACACAAGATCACGGTCAACCAGAGTGGGGACCGTGTGGTAGGGATTCAGATCAAGCAAATCTTCAGGCAGATCGTTGCCCTCAACATTGACGATGTCGATGTTGATGCTCTTTTCGGCCAGCACCAGACGCGTGCGATGGCTGTAGATACAGGTTGGGCGAGAAAAAAGGCTCATAATCGAGCGCCGGTTGGCCAGAACTGCCATGTGTGTCTCCGTCGAAATACTTATCGTTGTATTTACTGATTATAGTCGCTGAGCAATGTCGGCCAATGAGAGAGGTCCTGAACCAGGGCCAATATCCCCAACCAACAATTGCGGCAACAAAACTGTCGCGCGCCCGACAAGCATCCCCATCGAGATCACCGGGCGCGCGCTAGCGCAAGGTTACTTTACTTCTTTCCAGATTTCTTTCTTGAGCATCAAAGCCAAGATAAAGAAGAAGATCAAAAATGCCATCACCCATACGCCAATCTGTTTGCGTTGCAGCTGCACAGGCTCGGAGATGAACGCCAGAAAGTTCACGGTATCGCGCACGAACTGGTCATACTCTTCGCTGGTGAGCGCGCCGGCACTGATCATCGTGTAATCACTGGAGCTGTCACCATGCCCATCATCGCCGCCTTCGGCGTCAGCAGCGTGGTCGTCACCGTGCGCAGGCTCTTTGATCCCCTCAAGCTGCCAGAGCACATGAGGCATGCTCACGCCGGCTACCAGCGTGTTGTTCCAGCCGGTACGGCTGGCGTCTTCCGCATAGTAGCTGCGCAAAAAGGTATAGATGTGGTCCACCCCTTTGCTGCGTGCGATCAATGACAAATCAGGCGGCACCTGCGCAAACCAGCTCTCGGCATCGGCCTGGCGCATCGACACGTTGATCGTCTCGTGCGTCTTATCCGCGTTGAACATCAGATTCTCGATCAGCTGATCATCGCTCAAACCAAGCGCCTCACCCAGCGTGTTGTAACGCACGTATTTGGCACTGTGGCAGCCGGAGCAGTAATTCATGAAATTACTCATACCGCGCTGCAATGAATCGGTGTTGCCGACATTGTTGCCGGCGTGATCCAGCTTCGCACCGCCACCGGCAGCAACTGCATCGCCACTAAAGGTTGCAGCCAGAATGATAATCGCTGCGGAATGAACAACAGTTTTCATTGCGTTACCCATGGTAGACCACCCGTTCCGGCAAGGCTTTCGTTTTGTCCATCTTGCTCCACACCGGCATTAGCACGAAGAACGCGAAATAGACGACGGTGAGGATTCGTGCCAGCAGCACGTAAAGGCCGGACGACGGCTTCAGACCGAGATAACCCAGACCGATAAAGGCGACGACAAAAGCACCCAGTGCCAGTTTCGTGATCATGCCCTTGTAGCGAATCGAGCGGACCGGCGACTTGTCCAGCCATGGCAAGAACAGCGGCAACAGAACCGCAGCCCCCATCAGGACAACACCGGTCAGCTTATGTGGCACGGCACGCAGAATCGCGTAGAACGGCGTGAAATACCACACAGGCGCGATGTGCTCAGGCGTCTTCAGTCGGTTAGCTGGCTCGAAGTTGGCATGCTCGAGGAAATAACCACCCATTTCCGGTGCAAAGAATACAACGGCAAAGAACAGCGCCATGAACACCACAATCGCGACTAGATCCTTGCTGGTGTGGAACGGGTGAAAGGCAACGCCGTCCAGCGGCACGCCATTAGCGTCTTTCTTTTCCTTGATTTCGATGCCGTCCGGGTTGTTCGAACCCACTTCGTGCAGCGCCAGGATGTGCACAACCACCAGCATCAGCAGCGCCAGCGGCAGGGCGATGACATGCAGTGCAAAGAAACGGTTCAGCGTAATGTCGGAGATCGAGAAGTCGCCTCGAATCAGTTCAACAAGCGGCTCACCCAACACCGGAATGGCGCCGAACAGCGATACGATCACCTGCGCACCCCAGTAGGACATCTGGCCCCACGGCAGCAGGTAACCCATGAACGCCTCGGCCATCAGTACGATGAAAATCAACATGCCGATGATCCAGATGAGCTCACGCGGCTTGCGATATGAGCCATACATCATCGCGCGGAACATGTGCAGATAGACAACGACAAAGAACGCCGACGCACCGGTCGAATGCATGTAACGAATCAACCAGCCGAACTCTACATCACGCATGATGTATTCAACCGACGCGAACGCTTCGGCGGCACTCGGTTTGTAGTTCATCGTCAGGAACAATCCGGTCAACAACTGGATGATCAGCACGACCATCGACAGCACGCCAAAGACGTACCAGATATTGAAGTTCTTGGAGGCGTAGTACTCGGTGACGTGCTCCTTGAGCATCGAATCAAGTGGGAAACGCTTGTTGATCCATTGCATCAAGCCAGGCTTTTCCTGACCGATGCGAACGTCTGACTCAGCTCTAGCCATTACGCTGCTCCTGTGTCGGTGCCAATTTCAATCGTCGATTCACCAATGAACCGGTAGGGCGGCACCTCAAGATTCTTCGGTGCCGGGACGCCGCTGAACACGCGCCCTGCCATGTCAAACTTTGATCCGTGGCACGCGCAGAAAAATCCGCCGAACCATTTGTCGCCAAGATCCTCAGGCTGCACATCGAATCGCGGCCCTGGCGCACAACCCAGATGGGTGCACTGGCCGAAGACCACCAGGAACTCCGGCTTGACCGAACGAAACTCATTCTTCGCGTACTCAGGCTGGTCGGAACCATCGGATTCGGGATCGCTGATCAGCGACTCCATTTTCTTGATGCGCTCGAGCATGTCCTCGTCGCGACGCACGACATAGACGGTGCGCCCGCGCCATTGTTTCGCCACCATCTGACCTGCCTCGAGGTTGGCAACGTTGAACTCCACTGGCGCACCTAGCGCCTGAGCGCGCGCACTCGGTTTCAACGAACCCAGAAAGGGCACCAAAAGCATTGCGCCACCAACAGCGCCCGTCGCCGCGGTAGCGATGCCGAGAAAACGTCTCCGGCTCTCGTCCAACTGGTCAGTCATAAATAAACTCCACACTCATCGGTGAAACAGTAATTCCCGCAATCAGCTCTGCGACGCCCGTGCGTCGCAAACTCACCGCACTTTTTTTCTTCGCCGCAGGTCGTATCATCAATCGGCATTTGGGCATCCCCGAAATGCCGCCTACCTGCAAAAATTCAATACTGCGCCAAGCGCTGTCATGATGACCAAGACGTCTTACAACCTTAGCGACCAACATAGACAAAATTGTACTCAATCCGACATATTTCAGGCTTGTCGAATAAATTGTCTAATATGACCGGCAAAACCTGTTGGACAAACCAGCACGGATAACAGCGACCAAACGCTCGGCAGCCCGAAAGTATACAGAGTCGAACACTATTTTGCCTACCACTACAACGATGAGTCAGTCACAATCCAGAAGCTTTTTCGTCGGATTCAAGCCCAATCATTACCAATGTCCATGCAAAGTCTAAAATCTACCGCTGACTTCGTGTTGCGCTGCATCATTATTGGTCTGGCAGTTGCGTGCGTGATCATCCTGATGCGGCCATCGCTGCTGCACTCCCCGGCGTCGCATGCAGCCGGTCAACAGAGTTTTGCCAGTGCGGTTGCGCAAAGCGCAGCCGGTGTCGTCAATATCTACACCACGCGCGTCGTCGCACAAACCGATGCTGATAGCCAACAGACGACCTATTCGCAGCAAAACAATCTTGGCTCGGGCGTCATCATCGATGCAGCGGGCTACGTCGTCACGAATTACCACGTGATCGCGGGTTCGAAAGCGCGTCGCGTCCAGCTGGCCGACGGGCGGGTCACGCGGCCGCAGGTGATCGGTTTCGACGTCGATACCGACCTTGCGTTGCTGAAAATCGATCTGCCAGACCTGCAACCCGTGACGCTGGGTCGTTCAGACCAAATGCAGATCGGCGATGTCGTGCTGGCGATTGGCAATCCTTATGGACTCAGCCAGACGGTAACCCAGGGCATCATCAGTGCAACAGGTCGTGGCCTGCTTGGCCTGACAACGTTTGAAAACTATATCCAGACCGACGCCGCTATTAACAGTGGCAACTCCGGTGGTGCGCTGGTCAACACGCGCGGCGAACTGATTGGTATCAATACAGCAGTCATTTCGCGGGAGGTGAACATCCAGGGCATCAGTTTCGCCATTCCGGTCAATCTTGTCAGCGGTGTCGTGCGCGCCCTGCGCGAAGACGGTCGCGTGTTACGTGGCTGGCTTGGTATGGAGATGCAACCGTTGTCGGAAGAAGACTGGGCGCGCATCGGTCTGCCGCCGGGCTCAGGCATCATGTTGCGTGCTGTGCAGCATCAGGGCCCTGCGTGGCAAGCCGGCATACGGCCCGGGGACATTCTGCTGACGATCAACGGTGAGCAAATCGAGACCAACCAGCAGGCACTGCTGAAGGTGGCAAGCTACGAGCCTGGCACGCAGTTGAAGCTGGCGTATTGGCGCAAGGGCGAATTTAGTAACGTTGACGCAGTGGCCGGCGATCGTTCGCTGTCGACCGGCTCGACTGCCAATCGCGTGCCAGTCGTTCCAGTCAGGTAATCCGTCGCACCTGTGCACCAAGGCCGCGCAGCTTGTCTTCAATCCGCTCGTAACCTCGATCCAGGTGATAGATGCGGTCCACGATCGTCTCGCCATTGGCAACCAACCCGGCCAACACCAAACCGGCCGACGCGCGCAGATCGGTCGCCATCACCGGGGCAGCGGTTAGCTGCTCAACACCCGTCGATGTCACGGTATTGCCGTGCACCCGAAAATCGGCGCCCATACGCTGCAATTCCGGTATGTGCATGAAGCGGTTTTCGAAGATGGTCTCGGTGACGGCACCACTGCCTTCAGCGATGGCATTGAGCGCGCAGAACTGCGCTTGCATGTCAGTCGGGAATGCCGGGTGTGGCGCCGTTCGCACGTCCACCGCACGCGGGCGCTTACCGTGCATATCCAGCTCAATCCAATCGTCGCCACAATGAATCTTCGCACCAGCATCGGTCAGTTTGGCCAACACAGCATCGACGTCATGCGGACGTACGTCGCAAACACGCACATGACCACGCGTCATGGCTGCCGCCACCAGATACGTGCCGGTTTCGATACGGTCCGGCAGCACGGAATAACTACACCCCGACAGTCGCTCGACACCTTGAATGCGTACGGTGGGGGTGCCCGCGCCCTCGATACGCGCCCCCATGGCAACGAGGAAACCGGCAAGATCGCTGACTTCCGGCTCGCGTGCGGCGTTTTCCAACACCGTGTCTCCGTCTGCCAGACAGGCGGCCATCATCAGGTTTTCTGTGCCGGTGACAGATACGGTGTCGAACACGAATGTACCGCCGCGCAAGCGATCCGAACGCGCACGGATATAGCCATTCTCGATCCAGACATCCGCACCGAGCGCTTGCAGGCCACTGACATGCAAATCAACCGGTCTTGCGCCAATCGCACAACCACCGGGCAATGACACATCGGCACGGCCGTAGCGCGCCAGCAACGGGCCGAGCACAAGCACCGAGGCGCGCATCGTCTTGACCAATTCGTAGGGCGCAGTCGGATCGACGTCGTCGCCTGCCTCGACAGCCACGCTCATCTGTTCGCCGATCGTCGCTTTGGCGCCCATGCGCTGCAACAACGCGATCATGGTGGTCACGTCGCGAAGATGGGGCACGTTGGTAACGGTTACCGGTTCGGTCGCCAGCAAGGTTCCTGCCAAAATGGGCAGGGTCGCGTTCTTGGCTCCGGAAATCTGCACGTTGCCGTGCAGGCGGCGGCCGCCGCTAATCGCAAGTTTGTCCAATCGATCAGACCCTGTTGCCGGCCGTCGTATGCTCGTCCGGCGTTAATGCGCGAATAGACAAAGCGTGGATGTCTGCGTGCATGTGGCTGCCTAGTGCCGCGTAAATCATCTGATGACGAGCGACGGCGCGCTTGCCGGCAAAGGCCTCTGACACGACCAGCGCGTCGAAGTGCACGTTATCGTCGCTGCGCACCTGCAGCGTCGCCACCGGCAAATGTTCCCTGATCAGTTTCTCAATATCGTCCGGCGTCACTGCCCTCTCCTTCGCGTCGGTTGCGCGCAGTCTAAACCAAAGCGCGTGGTAGCCCAATCGGCTGCACGGTGTAACCCGGGGCTTTTGTGTATCATTGCGTGCCGCTCCGGGCATTGCGGTAATCCCGTCAAGGCACCGGCAACGCTGACAGGGCGGTGGTATTAGCCCGTTTGAGACTACTAACCGCACAGGAGAATACGGCCTTTGGAAGACCTTGCCATCAATATTCTCAAAGTACTGATTGGGCTGGTCGCGCTGATCTGGGGCGCCGATCGATTTGTTGTCGGCGCGGGCGCAATGGCGCGCAACCTGGGCGTGCCTACGCTGCTGATCGGTTTGACGGTCGTGGGCATTGCCACATCGGCGCCGGAAATCCTTGTTTCGATCGTCGCCGCGTTGAACGAGCAGCCAAATCTGGCGATTGGTAACGCGCTCGGCTCCAACATCGCAAACATCGCGCTGGTGCTCGGCGCCACGGCGGTGTTGCGCCCGATTAGCGTCATGTCGCGCACACTGCAGCAGGAGATGCCGGCGTTGCTGGCGGTCACGCTGCTGGCAGTCGCGTTGTGCCTGGATTTGCAGCTGAGTCGCATCGATGGGTTAGTCATGTTGATCGCACTAGTGGTCGTCATGTATTGGATCGTGCGCCTGGGTTACAAGGGCAACAAGAACGATCCCATTGAAGCGGAATACGAAGCCGAGATTCGTAAAGACATGTCCATGAGGGTCGCTGGCGGCTGGTTCGCTTTCGGCCTGGTGGTGTTGCTGATTGGCGCTGAGCTGCTGGTGTCCGGGGCAACGCAAATCGCGCGCGGCTATGGCGTCAGCGAGCTGGTGATCGGCGTCACGCTGGTCGCGGTCGGCACGAGTCTGCCCGAGCTCGCCGTCTCAATTATTTCGGCCCTGAAGGGTGAACAAGGGCTGGCAATTGGCAACATCATCGGCTCGAACATGTTCAATTTGCTGGCGGTAATTGGTGCCGCCATTGTGATCTCGCCGGCAGCGGTTGCACCCGAGGTGCTGTCGCTACACTTTTTCGTCATGATTGCCCTAACGCTGGTGCTGTTCGCTATGGCCTATAACTATAGTGGCGACGGACGCATCAACCGGATTGAAGGCAGCGCACTGCTGTTGGCATTCTTCGGCTACCATGCCTATGTGTTAACCACGAGTGTGATCCGTGTCGGCTGACCCTAAACAACGCGCCGAGCAAGCGCGCCGTGTGCTGCAAATCGAATCGGCTGCGATCGGTGATCTGATCGAGCGCATCGATGATAACTTTGAGCGGGCCTGCCAATTGGCGCTTGCCTGTCGTGGCCGCATTGTCGTCACGGGCATGGGCAAGTCGGGCCACGTCGCCGGCAAAATCGCCGCGACGCTGGCCAGTACCGGCAGCCCGGCGTTCTTTTTGCACCCCGGTGAAGCCAGTCACGGCGATCTCGGCATGATTACTGCCGATGATGTCGTTTTAGCCATTTCCTACTCGGGTGAAACCAGCGAGCTGATTACCATTCTGCCGCTGATCGCGCGCCTCGGCGCACCGCTGATCAGCATGACCGGCAACCCGGACTCGACGCTCGCCAGGCGCGCCAACGCGCATCTGAACGTGCATGTTAATGAAGAAGCCTGCCCACTGAATCTTGCGCCGACGGCCAGCACGACGGCAACGCTTGCGTACGGCGATGCGCTAGCCGTAGCGCTGCTGGACAGCCGAGCATTCACGGCCGAGGACTTCGCTCGATCGCACCCTGGCGGCAGTCTGGGTAAGCGGCTGCTCTTGCGCGTTGAAGACATCATGCACAAGGATCAGGACGTTCCTGTCGTTGGCATCACCGCCAGTCTGTCCAGCGCCTTGCTGGAAATGTCTGCAAAAGGACTCGGCATGGCGATCGTTGCCGATAACGACGGCGCATTGGCCGGCGTGTTCACAGACGGTGATCTGCGCCGCCTGATCGATCGCAATCTGGACTTGCGCAATATTTCGATCCGCGATGCGATGACCAAGCGCTCTCACACCATCGCGCCCGACGCACTGGCAGCCGATGCCGTGCGACTGATGGACCAGCACGCGATCACGGCGCTGCCGGTTGTCGACAGCACTCGGCAGATTGTCGGTGCGCTCAACATTCACGACTTGTTTCGTGCGGGAGTCATGTGATGGCAAAGACGTTCGATCAAGCAACGGCTGAAGAGCGACGCGCGCTCGCCGCATTGCAGCTGATCGTCTTTGATGTCGATGGCGTCATGACCGACGGCAGATTTACACTTGACGCCGATGGCAACGAAAGCAAAACGTTCAATACCCAGGACGGCTACGGCATGCGCAGCTTACTCGACAATGGCGTCGCCATTGCTGTAATCACCGGCCGCAACAGCAACGCAGTCACTGTGCGCATGCAGGAGCTCGGTGTGCAGCATGTGTTCCAGGGCTGCCGAAACAAATCCGACACGATCCAGCAGCTGCTGACGCAACTGGGCATCGCGCCGACCGTCGTTGCCGCAGTCGGCGACGATGAGCCGGATCTTGCAATGTTCGACGCGGTGGCAACGCGTGTTTGTGTTGCGAATGCCGTTGCAAGCGTGCAATCGGCTGCCGACTGGGTCACACAGCAACGTGGTGGCTTTGGTGCCGTGCGCGAGATCGCCGATTGCGTGCTAGCCGCGAGGCAAAGTGCATGACCGTGCGCAACGCGCTGTTGTTGGTCATCCTCACGGCGATTGCCGTGATCGCTTGGTATGCCGGCATTGATGACACGAACGACGTAGCAGACGGCGACACACCGCCTCCGATCCAGTCCGGCTATTACGTGCTTGATGCGGTCATCTACGGCGGGCGCAGCGATACGCGTGGTGTCTTTGAGATCACAGCAGCACAAGCGCAGCAGAGCATGCGCGGTGAACCAATTCTGCTGACGGACATCGAAATACGTTATGCCACCGACGATGAGCAACGGTGGCACATCGAGGCGCGCACGGCGGCGCTGGAGGAAGCCACGCAAAAACTCGAAATGGCCGGTAACGTCGTTGCAACTCGCATGCCCGCGGATGGGGGCGTAACGTTCAGCATGAAAACCGAAGCGTTGGCATTCGATCCGGCCAGTGATGTCGTCATGACCGATGCGAATGTTGAATTTTTGATCGGCCGCAGTCGGCTTGAAGCGTTGGGTATGCGCGCAACGCTGAGCGAAGACACGATTAACCTGAGATCTAATGTCCGTGGACAATACACGCCTTAAGTTCGTATTCACGCTATTCGCGTTAGCCGCGGCCGTGGCTGGCAGCACAATGGCTGTCGCCCAGGTCCGGCAAGATACCAATCTGCCGATCACACTCGATGCAGACAACAGCAGCCTGTACATCGGCGAAAACAAAAGCGTGCACACACGGTTGCGTATCACGCAGGGTGCCACCCGGATCGAAGCTGACTATGCAGAAACCGATGCGCAGGCCAATTTCGCAGACACACGCTGGCGCTTTCGCGGCAACGTACGCATCGATGTCGATACAGCAAGCATTCGAGCCGAATCCGCTGATTTGTATTTCAACAAGAACCGCCTGGTAAACGCGACTGTCAACGGCAAACCGGCGACGTTCCGCAACAAGGATCGAGAATCGGGCGAGGTGACGCGCGGCCAGGCCGAATCGTTGTTCTACGATCTGGATTCAGAACTGGTGCGGTTTGAGGCCAATGCCAATATCGCGAATAGCAGCAGCGAGATCAGCGGCAACATATTGGTCTATGACGTCGCGGCTCAGAAGATCGACTTCGAAGGGGACAGCAACGCCGGTGACCGGGTGCAAATCGTTATCCAGCCGCCTGCCGACGAGGCTGAGCAGACATTGCGCGAAGCGGCGCAAGAGCAAGGGCTGACCGAGCGTCTGCCAGACGAAGAAACTGAGGATACGCCGCAACCATGAGCATTCTCAGCGTCCAGGACATTGCAAAAAAATACCGGTTTCGCGAGGTCGTCAAAGGACTCTCACTTGAAATCAAGAGCGGCGAGGTCGTTGGTTTGCTCGGGCCGAACGGCGCCGGCAAAACAACCGCGTTCTACATGATCGTGGGTCTAGTGAGATCTGACCGCGGCCGCATTTTGCTGGATGGACAAGACCTGACGCACGAGCCGATGCACAAGCGCGCACGCCTCGGCCTGGGTTATCTGCCGCAGGAAGCCTCCGTATTTCGCAAGCTGACCGTCGAGCAAAACATCCTCGCCATCCTCGAAGCGCGGCGCGAACTCAAACGCAATGAACGTGAAGAAAAACTCGAGCAGTTGCTTGACGAATTGCATATTGGTCACGTGCGCACCGGGCTCGGCATCAGCTTGTCCGGTGGCGAACGGCGCCGTGTTGAGATCGCCCGCGCATTGGCCGCTGAACCACGATTTATTCTGCTGGACGAACCGTTTGCCGGTGTTGACCCGATCTCGGTCATCGACATCCAACGCACAATCCGGCATCTGACTGAACGCGGCATTGGTGTGCTGATCACCGATCACAACGTACGCGAAACCCTCGGCATTTGCGGCCATGCCAATATCCTCAGTGACGGCAGTCTCATTGCGGCCGGGACGCCAACTGAAATCGTCGCCGATCGTCACGTTCGTGAAGTGTATCTGGGCGACGATTTCACATTGTAATTTGGCTGTGAATCCAGTCACGGCAGACAGCAGCGTATCTGATACGCTTATGCAGCATATGCATCATGGATGGTCTTTTTGCTAAAACCGACCCTACAACTCAAGCTCGGCCAATCGCTGACAATGACGCCGCAATTGCAACAGGCAATCAAGCTGTTGCAACTGCCCGTCATGGATTTGAACCAGCAAATTCAGGAGGCGCTCGAATCGAACGTCATGCTGGAGATGGAGGACCTGCCGGACGCGCCCAAAGTCAATGCAGCGAATACCGCGGAAGTGCGTACGATTACCGCCGCCGAGGACAGCTGGCGAGACGTGGGGCGCGGCCAGGACTCGAGCTTTTCGGGCAACGACGGTCGCTCCATGGCGGATTTCGCCGATGATCGTGAAGAAACACTGCGCGAGCACCTGCTGAGCCAACTGGAAACAGAGAGCTTCACCGATCACGAACGTATCATTGGCGAATCCGTCATTGATGCTATCGACGACGATGGTTATCTGTTCGAGTCGCTGGAAGAAATTCACGACGTGATTGGCGAGCCTGATCTGACGATCAGCCAGATTGAGCGCGTGTTGGTGAAAATCCAGCGCTTTGACCCACTGGGTATCGGCGCGCGCTCATTGACCGAATGTATCAGCCTGCAACTCGCACCCTATCCTGAGTCAACGGACGGGCTAGGCGTTGCAAGACGCATTGCCGAGGATTTTCTGCCGCTGGTGGCGGAACAAAACTACACGCAGCTCAAGCGCCGGCTGGCCGTTGACGATGAGTGCCTCGAGCACGCGCTGGCACTGATTCGCAGTTGTCACCCGAAGCCAGGTCAGGCCGTCGACGGCGGCCGCACCGAATACGTGGTCCCCGATGTCTTTGTGCGCAAGGTCGATGGCACGTGGATTGTCGAAATCAGCCCATCAGGGGTGCCGCGCCTGCAGGTCAACCAGCAGTACGCGGAGTTGCTACGCGGCAATGGCGGACACTCGGTGCTGCGCGCGCAACTACAGGAGGCGCGCTGGCTGGTGCGCAGTCTGGAAATCCGCAACGATACGTTGTTCAAGGTTGCCAATACGATCGTCGAGCGCCAGATTGATTTCTTTGAGCACGGCGAAGAGGCCATGAAGCCAATGATTTTGCGCGACATCGCCGATGCCATTGAAATGCACGAATCAACCGTTTCACGCGTGACTAACAACAAATACATGCACACACCGCGAGGCGTGCTTGAGTTCAAGTACTTTTTCTCCTCACACGTGTCCACGACGGACGGTGATGAACAATCGTCCGTCGCCGTGCGTGCCAAGATCCGCAAATTGATTGGCGCAGAGAATCCGGCGAAACCGCTCAGCGACAGCAAACTCGCGACATTGCTGAAGGAAGACGGCGTGCAGGTTGCGCGTCGTACCGTCGCAAAATACCGCGAAGCGATGAACATCCCATCGTCCAGCGAACGCCGCCAGCGCCCGCCCCGCTAGCCTTTCAGGCACCCGCAAAGACTGCAAATCCGGACTCGGACGGCGTCGCTTGCAGCGCAAATCCAATCGGCGCATTATCGGGGCGTGCAAGCAAAACTCGCAGGCTCTGGCCAGCACTACGCGATTACTTGCCAAGTCATTGATTTTATTATCGGGATTTACTCAGGAGGCCCGCAACCAATCACCAAACAAGTCCATTAGCAACAGGAGAAAGCTATGCAGCTTAATGTCACCGGACACCATGTCGATGTATCAACCGCACTCAGGGATTACGTGCAGACGAAGATGCATCGAATTGAAAAGCATTTTGACAGCGTCACTGATGTGCATTGCATCCTGACGGTCGAGAAGATGCGCCACAAGGCCGAAGCCACTGCAAATCTACGCGGGGCTCGCGTGTTCGCCGAGGCGACCGAGAATGACATGTATGCTGCAATTGACGGCCTGGCCGACAAACTGGACCGACGCATCCTTAAACATAAGGAAAAGCGCTGTGACCATAATGCCCGCACAGCCACTAAATTAAGCCAGTCTGTTAACAACTGATACACAGGCTTGCCACTCACGCTGGTAATGGCATAATCCGCTTTCGGTAAGCCGTCGATGCAGTCACATCGGCGGCTTATTTTGCTTTTCGGCCTCCTCTGCAACATTGGACGCTGTAGTTTTTAGATGTGCATGTTGAATGTGCACACGGCACGACGGTTACACGCAAACCATGACGCTCCATTTCAGTGATCTTTTAAGCGCCGACGAAGTCTTCGTCGACGTCGACGCAGGCAGCAAGAAGCACGCACTGCAAATCCTCAGTCATGCGCTGGCAGACATCGTAGATCCTGCTTCAGACGATGACGTATTTCAGGCACTACTCGAGCGCGAACGCTTGGGGTGCACCGCATCGATCGGCGGCGTCGCGTTGCCGCATGCGCGCATCGACGGCATTGACGCGCCATTGGCCGTGCTGTTGAAGCTGCGCGCAAGTGTCGACTTTGACAGCAATGACACACCTGACGTCGACATGTTATTCGGCTTTCTGATTCCATTGGAAACGGATGACGAAGATGAAGCTCAACTGCGCCGATTAACCAATACCATTCTGGATCCGCGAACGATTGACTGCATGCGCGCGGCACCCGACGCGCAAAGCCTGTATGGCGCGCTGATCGGCCTTGATGACACAGGCAACCTGGCGGCGCTGCGGTGAAACGCCTTGTCGTGGTCAGCGGACTTTCCGGCTCTGGAAAATCCGTCGCACTGAAGGTTTTCGAAGATCTTAACTATTACTGCATCGACAACCTGCCCGTTTCGCTGCTCGACAAGCTAACGCAGGATTTGCTAGCCGACGGTTCAACGCGCGGTGACAAGGTCGCTATCGGCATCGATGCCCGCAACAAACCGGCAGATCTGCAAAAGCTCAGCGAACAAATCTCGCGACTCAAATCGCGTGGTACCTCGGCCGAAGTTCTGTTTTTGCAAACAGCCGACGATGTATTACTCAAACGTTACGGTGAGACGCGACGCAAACACCCGCTGGCGACGGCAGATATGTCGCTACGCGAGGCGATCGCCCGTGAGCGGGTCGCACTGGCACCCGTGCTGGTCCTTGCGGATCTGATCATCGACACGACTCGCACCAGTGTCTACGAATTGCGCGACCTGGTGCGTGAGCGCATCGCGCCGCGTGAGGCACACAAACTCTCAATTCTCATAGAATCGTTCGGTTTCAAGCACGGTCTGCCTTCGGATGCCGACTACGTATTTGACGTACGTTGCCTGCCGAACCCTTACTGGGAGCCGAAATTGCGCCAGCAGACCGGTCTCGATCAGGGTGTCATTGCGTTTTTCGAGCAACAACCAATCGTCGCCGAAATGCACGACAGCATCATCGCGTTCTGCCGCCAATGGCTACCACAATTTCGCAACTTCAATCGCTCTTACCTGACCATTGCGATTGGTTGCACCGGCGGTCAACACCGATCAGTCTATATGGCAGAGCGCATTGCGCGCACGCTCAGCGACACCGATCATGCGACGATCACTGTACGCCACCATGAACTGGTAGCCAGCGCCAATCCGCTGCATGCCTGATACACTTGAGCGCTGAGGCTACGACGTAGCGCTCGGTAGGCATGCGCCACGATGGCGCCTGCTGCCCACAACCAGGCAGCAATCCATGGAAGCGGCAAACAACACACGACAGTCAGTACTGAGCGCGCTGCGAGACGCGCTCGATAGCGGCACATTCCGTACCGCACGACGCCTGATCGCAACATTGCGACCGGGCGAGATCGCGCGCCTGCTGGAATCTCTGCCGTTGGCTGAACGACGACTGGTCTGGGAACTGGTTGATCGAGACAACGAAGGCGAGGTGCTGGTCGAACTTGCCGACGACGTGCGTGACAGCTTGATCGAAACCATGGAAGTCGATCAGGTGGTTGCAGCCACCGAAGGCATGGCGGTTGACGATCTCGCCGATTTGATTGTCGACTTGCCCGAAGCGATCAACGAGCAGGTCATTCGCTCGCTCGACGCCCAGGATCGCCAACGCCTGCAGGAGGTGCTGGCCTATCCGGAGAACAGCGCCGGTGGACTCATGGACACCGACACCGTCTCCGTACGTGCCGATGTCACCGTTGACGTCGTGCTGCGCTACCTGCGTGCACATCGCGAATTACCCGAGCGCACCGATGCGCTGATAGTCGTAGACCGAGAAGATCACTTCAAGGGCACGCTTGCACTCACGGATCTGCTCACGGCCGATCCGGACGCCGACATCGCAAGTCTGATGGCCGATGAATCGATTTGCGTGCCAGTAATGATGCCGTCCGATGAAGTCGTGCGCCTGTTCGAGGACCGGGATCTGTTGTCGGTAGCTGTGGTCGATGACAGCAACACGCTATTGGGGCGCATTACCGTCGACGATGTTGTCGATGTGATTCGCGATGAAGCGGAACATAATCTGATGGGTGTTGCGGGCCTGGACGAGGATCACGATTTATTCGCCCCGGTGTTCCAGAGTGCCAAGCGACGTGCGTTCTGGCTGGGCGTCAATCTTGCTACTGCGTTTCTGGCGGCCAGCGTCGTTGATATGTTTCAAGCGACAATCGATCAGGCCGTCCTGCTTGCGGTGTTGATGCCCATCGTGCCGAGCATGGGCGGTGTGGCCGGTACCCAGTCGCTGACGATCATTACGCGCGCAATTGCGCTGGGCCAGATCGAAGCATCGAATGCGCTCACCGTGCTGCGGCGTGAGTTCACGGTTAGTCTGATCAACGCCGCATTCTGGGCCGCGCTGGTCATGACGGTGACGGCGCTGTGGTTTGGTACCTGGGTCATCGGGCTGATCGTCGCGATCGCACTGGCCTGCAATCTGATCATCGCGGCGCTGTCAGGGTTTGCCATTCCGATCGTGCTGCGCAAGCTGAGCATCGATCCTGCACTCGCCGGCAGTGTGATACTGACTACCATTACCGACGTGGTTGGCTATGGCTTGTTCCTCGGTCTGGGCGCCGCAATCTTACTGTAATCAATACTGGCCGCGCGGACGATCAGTAGCCGGCGTGATACAACGGCGAGCGCCTGATGCCGGATAAATCATCCACAACGCTGTCCGGCCCCGACAACGGCGCGACTGCCTCGCCCATCACGAACGCGCGCAATTCATCCTGCATGGCCATTGCATCACGATAGCCCTGTGCGATCAGCGCTTTGGTGAAACCCGATTCGAACAGCAGAAAACTCAGCAAGCGCCCTTCACTGCCGCCGACACCACCGAGCAACAAACGTATCGGTCGCGGCAACTCCTGCACGTATTGCAGCGCGATCGTGCGCAGATCGACGCTGGGCAACACCACCATCGTATCGATCGAGCGCATGTCACGCGCCATACCCGTGCGGGCAGATGGCTCAACACTGTCGATGAGCCGGTTAATCCGCGCCAGGCGCTCCAGGTCCGAATACAAACCGTCGAGAAACAGCGTATCGAGCATGTAGCCGGCAATCTGGCCAAAACCGGGCGGCTCGGGCGCGCGATCGGACTGCTCCAGATGATCAGCACGCTCATCGCGAACACCAATCACCAGAATTCGGTTGGCACCCAGATGCACCGCCGGCGACAGCGGCGTTGCCTGACGCATCGCGCCATCGCCGAAAAACTCACCACCGATGGCAACCGGCGGAAAAATCATTGGCACCGCGATGCTCGCCATCAGGTGATCGAGATGCAACGAAATACGTTTGCCCACGCGGCGCGTGCGCGACCACTCCTGCATGTGTTCCGCCGCCTGGAAAAACGTCACGGAACGTGAAGAGCTGTAGCCGGCGGCCGTCACGGCAACCGCATCCACGAACCCTTTGTCAATGTTGGCTTGTATCCGCGGAAAGCGTACGTTGCGCGACAGCAACGCGTGCAACGGTGCGTTGTCTAGCAAGGACTTCGGATTCGCCACACCCAGGCCACCAAACACCAGTGCCGCCATCCAGTGCATGCTGGTCTTGAGCATCGTCAACGCATCGGACTTGTAAACCATGTGTGTATGGAAACCAGCCCAGACGCGCTCCATCTCATTGACGGCGAATCGAAAACGCTGCGCCTTGCTGGCGAGTACAACCGAATTGATAGCCCCGGCCGACGTGCCACTGATAATCCGAAAAGGGTTACGTTGCTTGGCGGGCAACAGCTCAGCAATCGCCTTCAGGACGCCGACCTGAAATGCACCACGCGCACCCCCACCCGGCAGAACCAGCGCTAGCCGGTCTATGTCGTTGTGTTGTGATTGCGGTGCAGTCATAAAGCGAGGACCCGTGATCGAACCCGGTTATTGCAGCCGCCGTATACCCTTGTCAAGACCCGACACTGTGAGCGGAAACATGCGCTCCTCCATCAGTTCGCGCGCCACCTTCACCGACGGCGTATACGGCCAGCGTTGTTCCGGTTCAGGGTTCAGCCAGATTGCCTTCGGGTAGGCTCTCAACAAGCGGCCCAGCCAAACGGCACCCGGCTCTTCGTTCCAGTGTTCGACACTGCCGCCCGCGTACATGATCTCATACGGACTCATCGTGGCATCGCCGACAATAACCAGTTTGTAGTCGGGCCCGTATTTGTTGATGATTTCCGTGACCGGAATACGCTCGGCATGGCGACGACGATTGTCTTTCCACATCGTCTCGTAAATGAAGTTGTGGAAATAGAAATATTCAAGATGTTTGAACTCGCTACTCGCGGCGGAAAACATCTCCTCGCAAACGCGTACGTGGTCATCCATGGAGCCGCCCACGTCGAGGCACAACAACACCTTGATGGCGTTATGCCGCTCGGGCACCATCTTCAGATCCAGAAAACCTGCATTGCGTGCGGTGCTGCTAATCGTATCCGGCAGATCCAGCTGATCCGCCGCACCTTCGCGCGCAAACCGGCGCAGCTTACGCAGGGCCAGCTTGATGTTGCGCGTGCCTAACTCAACACTATCGTCTAGATTACGGTATTCGCGCTGATCCCATACCTTGACGCCGCGGCGATTGCCACCGCTGTTCTGCGGACCGATACGCACCCCTTCCGGGTTGAAGCCGCCAACACCGAACGGTGAGGTGCCGCCGGTACCAATCCATTTGTCGCCACCTTCGTGACGCTCATCCTGCTCGCGCAACCGCTCCTGCAGCGCTTTCATCAGTTCATCCAGACCGCCAAGCGCTTCGATCTTCGCACGCTCTTCTTCTGACAGATCCAACTGATCAAGATGCGCCAGCCAGTCCTGCGGAATCTCGCCATCCAATGCAGAAAAAGCCTGCTCGATACCCTTGAAGTGCGCGGCGAACACCTGGTCAAACCGATCGAACTGCGTTTCATCCTTGACCATGCAGGCGCGCGCGAGGTAGTAAAACTGATCCACGCTGGTGCCCGCAAGACCTTGCTTCATCGCCTCGAGCAAAGTCAGCAACTCGGTCACCGAGCTCTTCAGACCTGCCTCGCGCAACATGTAGAAAAACCGGATAAGCATCAGCGGCGCCGCGCTCTACTGGCGATTGCCGCGGTTCAGGAACACCAATTGCTCAAACAGATGTACGTCCTGCTCATTCTTGAGCAGCGCGCCATACAGAGGCGGGATCGCTTTGCGATTGTCATCCGCGCGCAGCGCTTCGGCCGGTATATCTTCGGCCAGTAACAGTTTGATCCAATCCAACAACTCGGAGGTCGATGGTTTCTTCTTCAAGCCAGGCATCTCGCGGACTTTGTAGAAACTGGCCAGCGCCTCGCGCAGCAAATCCTTTTTCAAATCCGGAAAATGCACATCAACGATGCGCGTCATGGTCTGCTCATCGGGAAACTTGATGTAGTGAAAGAAACAGCGGCGCAGGAAGGCGTCCGGCAATTCTTTTTCATTGTTGCTGGTGATAATGATAATCGGCCGGTGCGTTGCACGAACCGTCTTGCGGGTCTCATACACAGTGAATTCCATTCGATCCAGTTCACGCAACAAATCATTCGGGAATTCGATATCCGCTTTATCAATCTCGTCGATCAGCAACACCGGTTGCGTGTCCGCCTCGAATGCTTCCCACAAACTGCCTTTGACAATGTAATTGGCAATGTCATGCACTTTGTCATCGCCTAGCTGTGAGTCGCGCAAACGCGCCACGGCATCGTACTCATAAAGCCCTTGCTGCGCCTTGGTCGTCGATTTGATATGCCACTCGAAAAGCGGCTTACCCAGCGCCTGCGCAACCTCCTCAGCCAACATCGTCTTACCGGTGCCCGGCTCGCCCTTGACCAAAATGGGACGCTGCAGCGTAACGCCGGCATTGACCGCCATCATCAGGTCGTCGGTGGCAATGTATTTGTCAGTACCGGTAAATCTCGTATCGCTCATTCCGTTTGCTCCGCAAGCCTAGCTGACACCCATGATGTCGGCGTCTGGCACTTCGATGATTTTCATGGCATTGGTGCCGCCCGATACGCCGGACAAGTCACCTTTGGTAAATATGACGCGGTCGCCGGGTTCGACGAAACCCAGACTAAATAGCCGCGCGCACACCTCATTATAAACGCGTACGGAGTTGGTGTTCGTAATGTCGAAATCGACCGGGTAGACGCCGCGGTACAAACACACGCGGCGATTGGTACGCTCGTGGCGCGTGAATGCAAAAATCGGAATATCCGAGCGCACACGCGACATCCACAACGTGGTGGCTCCCGACTCGGTTAAGGCAATGATCGCTTTTACGTCCAAGTGATTGGCTGTGTACATCGTCGCCATCGCGATGGCTTCGTCAATTTGCACAAAATCATCTTCCAGACGCGTCGATACGCGCCCGCGATGCGTATGGTACTTCTCGGCCCCTTCGCAGACTGATGCCATCGATGCCACAACCTCAGCTGCATACTTGCCCACGGCTGTTTCGGCCGAGAGCATCACCGCATCGGTGCCGTCCATCACTGCATTCGCAACGTCGGACACTTCGGCACGCGTTGGAATCGGGTTCTGGATCATCGACTCCATCATCTGCGTCGCCGTAATAGCAATTTTGTTGCCTGCGCGCGTTAGCCGAATAATGCGTTTTTGTAGTCCGGTGAGTTCGGCGTAACCCATCTCGACGCCCAGATCGCCGCGCGCCACCATGATGACGTCACTGGCCTCGACGATCTGCTCGATGTTGTCCACTGCCTCAACACGCTCAATCTTCGCAACCAGTTTGCCGAAACCGCCTGCCGCCTGGAACAACGCGCGCGCCTGGCGGATATCCGATGCGCTGCGCACGAACGATACCGCCAGATAATCAAGGCCGAGATCCGCTGCAACCTGAATATCCTCCTCGTCCTTGTCGGTAAGCGCCGGCGCAGACAAGCCGCCACCTTGCAAATTGATACCTTTGCGATCCGACAACGGGCCTCCCGTGGTCACTATCGTATCCACGCGGGTGCCGTTGATGCCGACCACGCGAACGGCGATCTGCCCATCATTTAGCAACAGCGTATCGCCAACTGACACATCCGCAGCCAGATCTGGGTAGGCAATCGACACGCCGGCCTCGTCGCCGTTGTCATCGGGGAACTGCGGATCGAGAAAGAATTCAGCGCCCTCGCGCAATTGCACCGAACCTTCCTTGAAGCTGCTGATACGAATTTTGGGGCCCTGCAGATCGCCCAGAATGGCAACCTGTCGACCTTTCTGAGCAGAGAGCCTGCGCAGTTGTTCACAACGCGCTGCCATGACATCGCCACTACCATGCGAAAAATTCAGACGCGCGACATCCAGACCGTTCTCGATCATCTTGCCGAGCACGGCATCGTCGTCCGTGGCCGGACCCAATGTCGCCACAATTTTTGTTCTGCGAAGCATGTTCATCCCCTGCCGGGCGCTCTGCCGGCCTGTTTGCATTGTACTGTGGCTGATCAGCCGCGCGCAGCTAATGCCGCGACAGCCGGCAGGCGCTTTCCCTCAACGAACTCTAGAAACGCACCACCACCAGTGGAAATGTAACTGATACCGTCGGCAACATTGTATTTTTCGATCGCTGCCAGCGTATCGCCACCACCAGCGATCGAGAACGCGTCGCTGGCTGCAATGGCTTCAGCAATGGCTTTCGTGCCGTCACCGAATTGATCAAACTCAAAAACACCCAACGGCCC
The DNA here is from genome assembly GCA_038529355.1 of Pseudomonadota bacterium. Lineage (GTDB taxonomy): Bacteria > Pseudomonadota > Gammaproteobacteria > Steroidobacterales > Woeseiaceae > CALBPI01. Next base: position 25,038 of record JBCBDU010000011.1, on the reverse strand, counting down.
GTTCCAGATGATCGTCCCTGCATCAGCCAGCATCGCAGCGAATTGCGCCGCCGTCTGCGGCCCGATATCGAAAATCATATCGTCAGCCTGTACATCCGCGACGCGCCGGACATGCGCCTGCGCGTCGGCTGAAAACGCGTTCCCAACCACAACGTCGACCGGCAGCGGTATGTCGGCCGCACCGCCATCCTCTTGCAACTGCTTCGCCGTATCCAGCATATCGTGCTCGGCGAGTGACTTACCGACCGGATGCTCAGCCGCTGCAAGAAACGTGTTGGCGATCCCGCCGCCGACAATCAGATGGTCCACTTGCTGCGCCAGCGCCTCAAGCACACTGAGCTTGGTCGAGACTTTGGAGCCACCGACGATTGCAACAACCGGACGTGCCGGTGCGGCCATCGCTTTGCCCAACGCCGCAAGCTCGGCTTGCAGCAACGGCCCGGCACATGCGACATCGGCGAAACGCGCAATGCCTGTCGTGCTGGCATGGGCTCGATGTGCCGTACCAAAAGCGTCCATAACGAAAATGTCGCACAACGCCGCCAGTTTGCGCGACAAAGACTCATCGCAGCTTTTCTCGCCGACGTTAAAGCGCACGTTCTCACACAACACGACCTCGCCGGGCGCGACTTTGACCCCACCCAACCAATCGCGAATCAACGGCACCGGTTGACCTAGCATGGCCGACATAGCGTCGGCGACTGGCGCGAGTGACGCTGCATCGTCGTATTCACCTTCGGTCGGCCGTCCGAGATGGGACATGACCATCACCGCAGCGCCAGCGTCCAGCGCAGCACGAATCGTCGGCAAGGCCGCGCGCAAACGCGTGTCGGACGTGATGTGTCCGTCATCAAGCGGCAGGTTCAGATCTTCGCGGATCAGCACCCGCTTACCAGCAAGATCCAGATCGCTCATGTACGTGATTGACATATCGATTCCTTCATAAAAAAAGACGGACAAGTCACCTTGCCCGCCTTCCTTAGCTCGTCAACGCCAGCAACCGTTAACCTGCGGCTTTCACCAACGCCTGGGCGGTGTCCAGCATGCGGTTTGAGAAACCCCATTCGTTGTCATACCAGGAACACACTTTAACCAACTTGCCCTGCATGACTTTGGTCAGCGTGGCGTCATAGGTCGATGATGCCGGGTCATGATTGAAATCGATCGACACCAACGGGCCATCGCTGTAAGCCAACACGCCTTTCATCGCGCCTTCGCTTGCGCTCTTCAGCACATCATTAATCTCATCAACGCTGGTATCACGACTGGCAACGAATGACAGATCGACCATCGACACGTTGATGGTCGGTACGCGGACCGCAAAACCGTCCAACTTGCCGGCTAGCTCAGGCAACACCAGGCCAACGGCCGCGGCGGCACCTGTCTTGGTCGGGATCATCGATTGCGTCGCAGAACGAGCACGACGCAAATCCTTGTGGAATACGTCCGTCAGCACCTGATCGTTGGTGTAGGCATGGATCGTTGTCATGATGCCGTGCTCCAGACCAATCGCATCGTTCAGCGGCTTGACCAGCGGCGCAAGGCAGTTCGTCGTGCATGATGCGTTCGAAATAACGACGTCATCGGCCGTCAGTGAATCGTGATTCACGCCATAGACGATCGTGGCGTCGACGTTGTTGCCTGCCGGCGCCGAGATAACCACTTTGCTGGCACCCGCTGTGAGGTGGGCGGAAGCTTTTTCCTTGGTGTTGAAGATACCGGTGCACTCAAGCACAACATCAACACCCAGCTCGCCCCACGGCAATTTCGCCGGATCGCGTTCCGCAGTGACGCGGATTTTGTCGCCGTTGACGATCATGTGGTTGCCTTCAACCTCAACGGTGCCCGGAAATTTTCCGTGCGCCGTGTCGTAACGAGTTAGGTATGCGTTTGTTTCGGCATCACCCAAATCATTGACGGCAACGACCTGCAGTTCGCTGCGGCGGTTACTCTCATACAAAGCACGCAACACGTTGCGGCCAATGCGGCCGTAGCCGTTAATTCCCACTTTAATCGTCATCATCGTTCTCCAGCTTTAAACCACTCGTCCCGCGGCAGCATTATTTCGACAACAACTGCATCGCCTGACGACGCAGATTGTCGACGGTAAACCCGTACTTCTCAAACAACTGGCCGGCTGGCGCCGACTCCCCAAATTGATCCATGCCGATGACCGCACCGTGCAGACCCACAAACTTGCGCCAGTAGTCGCTGACGCCGGCCTCTATCGCAATGCGCGGAATCGCTGCATCGCCAAGCACACGATGCTGCCAGGTTGGCGACTGCGCTGCGAAAAGCTCGCAGCATGGCATCGACACAACGCGTGCATTGACCTGGCGGTCGGCCAGCTCACCCTGCGCCTGCAGGGCCAGCGATACTTCCGAACCCGTTGCAATGATCACAATATCAGGCTCGCCTTCGCTATCGCTGAGTATATAGCCACCTTTGGCAATACTTTCGATTGTCTCCCTGTCGCGCTCGATAAACGGCAGATTCTGGCGCGTCAATACCAACGCCGCGGGCGTCGCACGCTGCTCAATCGCCGACATCCACGCAACCAGCGTCTCCATGGTGTCAGCCGGCCGCCATACGTTCAGGTTCGGGATCAGGCGCAGGCTGGCAACATGCTCAACCGGCTGGTGCGTCGGGCCATCTTCGCCCAGACCAATCGAATCGTGCGTGTAGACAAAAATATTCTGACACGCCATCAATGCAGCCATCCTCACTGCATTGCGCGCATAATCCGAAAACGTCAGAAAGGTGCCCGAATAGGGTACAACGCCGCCGTGCAGCGCAATCCCGTTGCCGATCGCGGACATGGCAAACTCGCGCACGCCGTAGTTGATGTAGTTGCCGGCCGGATTGGCCGCGTCGAGTACACTCGATGCGCGGTGATAGGTGCAATTGGAGCCCGTCAAATCCGCTGAGCCGCCGATCATTTCCGGTAAATCCGCGACCAGTGCATCGAGTGCAGCGAGCGACGCCTTGCGCGTCGCCATCGTCGCTGCGGCACTGATCGTGCCGCGTATCGCGTCGGCGCAACGCTCTTGCCAGTCGCCCGGCAGCTCACCGCGCATGCGCCGCGTTAATTCGGTCGCCAACTCCGGATGCGCTTTGGCGTAACTGGCAAAACGCTGATTCCAGTCAGTTTCTGCGCGCTTGCCGCGTTCACGCTGATCCCACGCCTGCGCGATCGCAGCCGGCACCTCAAACGGTGCGTGTGGCCAACCAATCTGCTCGCGTGTGGCCGCAATTTCGTCATCACCTAGCGGCGCACCATGCGTTGCCGCTGTGCCCGCCATGTTCGGCGACCCAAAGCCGATCACAGTTTTGCATGCAATCAACGTCGGTCTGTCGGCATCAGCACGCGCCTGGCTCATCGCCTCGTCGATCGCAGCAGCGTCATGGCCGTCGACGTTGTCGATCACCTGCCAGCCATAGGCTGCGAAGCGCTGTGCCGTGTCATCGGTAAACCAACCCTGCACGTCACCGTCAATCGAGATGCCGTTATCGTCGTAAATGCAGATGAGCTTGCCGAGCGCCAGCGTACCGGCCAACGAACAGGCTTCGTGCGAAATACCTTCCATCAGGCAGCCGTCGCCGACGAATGCGTAGGTATGGTGATCGACGATCTGGTGGCCTGGCTGGTTGAACGTGGCTGCCAGATGTTTCTCGGCTATTGCCATGCCAACGGCATTGGTAATGCCTTGTCCGAGCGGTCCGGTTGTTGTCTCTATGCCCAGCTCGAGGTCGCGCTCGGGATGACCGGCCGTATGCGCCCCCAGTTGGCGGAAGTCTTTGAGCTGCTGCATTGGCAGCGGGTAACCGGTCAGGTGCAGTAAAGAGTACAACAACATCGAACCATGGCCGTTCGACAACACAAATCGGTCGCGATCCCACCATTCGGGATTGTCCGGATTGTGCTGCAGATGATCTCGCCACAATACTTCAGCGATATCGGCCATGCCCATTGGCGCCCCGGGGTGACCCGAGTTCGCCGCCTGAACGGCATCCATAGAAAGCGCGCGAATAGCATTCGCAAGATCGCGTCGCGACGGATTTGCTCCGTCAGCAGCTTGGTTTGACATAGTGTTTCCGGCGTGTAGCAGCGGCGCATTGTCGCTTTTTGCTCGATGACGGGCAAGCCTAGCAAGCAAACGTTCGCGTCCCGCTCCACCCACTTGCTATACTTAGGGGCTTATTCGAGGTTTTTGAAAAAAGTTAATGTCTGCGTACGCTCACACATGCACTGCAGCTGCCGCTCGGGCGCTGAAGGTCATGGTAGCGCCGGCACCTGTCCGGCGATATGACACACACCGCACCGGACACAGCCCATTACCCCTAACACCAATCTACTCGTAGCCAATTAGCGGCAAATACATTTGCCCGCAACCTGGACGGAAGGGTTCAGGAAGAACAACGCAAGCAGGAGACTCATGAGCAACGCATACCTATTCACCTCCGAATCCGTTTCCGAGGGTCACCCGGACAAAGTTTCCGATCAAGTCTCAGACGCGATTCTCGACGCGATTCTCGCCGAAGACAAGCATGCGCGCGTGGCCTGCGAAACACTGGTCAAGACTGGCATGGTGCTGGTGGCAGGTGAGATCACGACCAGCGCCTGGGTCGATATTGAAGCGATTGTGCGCGATGTCGTGCTGGATATCGGCTATGACAGCTCGGACATGGGGTTTGATGGCAAATCTTGTGCGGTGTTAAACGCCATCGGCAAGCAATCGGTCGATATCAACCAGGGCGTCGATCGCGGCAAGGCCGCGGAACAGGGCGCCGGCGATCAGGGCCTGATGTTTGGCTATGCCAGCAATGAGACCGACGTACTGATGCCAGCTCCGGTTACATTTGCGCACCGGCTGGTTCGCCAGCAAGCCAAAGTGCGCAAGGACGGCACGCTACCGTGGCTGCGCCCGGACGCTAAGAGTCAGGTCACGTTCCGTTACGAGAACGACAAACCGGTAGGTATCGACGCCGTCGTGCTGTCGACACAGCACGCCGAGTCGATTTCGCACAGCGATCTGCAGGAGGCCGTGCGCGAACACATCATCAAGCCGGTGTTGCCAGCAGAGTGGCTCAGCAACGACACGATCTACCACATCAATCCAACCGGCAAATTCGTCGTTGGGGGGCCGGTCGGTGATTGTGGCCTGACGGGTCGCAAAATTATTGTTGATACTTATGGCGGCGCAGCGCGGCATGGCGGCGGTGCGTTTTCGGGCAAAGACCCATCCAAGGTCGATCGTTCGGCGGCCTATGCGGCGCGCTACGTTGCCAAGAACATCGTTGCGGCAGGTTTGGCAGAGCGCTGCGAAGTGCAGGTGTCGTATGCCATCGGTGTCGCCGTACCCACATCGATTACGGTACAAACGTTCGGCACCGGCACCGTCAGCGAAAGCGCACTCACCAAGTTAGTGCGCGAGCATTTCGATCTGACCCCATACGGCATTCTCGAGATGCTCGATTTGATTCAGCCCATTTATCAGCCCACGGCCGCTTACGGACACTTCGGTCGCGACGATATCGATCTGAGCTGGGAGCGCACGGATCGGGCCGACGCGCTGCGCGCCGCAGGCGCAAAACTGGCCTGATCGCACGCACAACACTATTCGCTTCAATCCACCAAATTTTATAGTAAGGAAACCCATCATGAGCACGAACGCAAACGCGGTCGCGGACAACGACTACAAAGTCGCAGATATCACGCTGGCCGACTGGGGCCGCAAGGAAATCGCGATCGCCGAAACCGAGATGCCGGGACTGATGGCACTGCGCGAAGAATTCGGCAACCAACAGCCGCTGAAAGGCGCGCGCATTACCGGCTGCCTGCACATGACCATTCAGACTGCTGTGCTGATCGAAACACTGACGGCGCTGGGCGCTGAGGTGCGCTGGTCATCGTGCAACATCTTCTCGACGCAGGATCAGGCCGCTGCCGCGATTGCAGCAACCGGCGTGCCGGTGTTCGCGTGGCAAGGGGAAACTGAGGAAGAGTACTGGTGGTGCGTCGAGCAGACAATCCACGGGCCGAATGGTTGGACGCCGAACATGATCCTCGACGACGGCGGTGATTTGACCGGCCTCGTGCATGACAAGTATCCGGAGCTGATGAAGGACATCAAAGGTGTTTCGGAGGAAACAACGACTGGCGTAAAGCGGCTGTATGAAATGGCGCGCGAAGGCAAGCTGGACTGCCCGGCGATCAACGTCAATGACTCGGTCACCAAGTCCAAGTTCGACAATCTGTATGGCTGTCGCGAGTCGCTAGTTGACGGTATCAAACGCGCGACCGATGTCATGATTGCCGGCAAGGTTGCGCTGGTCTGCGGCTACGGCGATGTCGGCAAAGGCAGTGCGCAAAGCCTGCGCGGTCTGGGTGCCACCGTATGGATTACCGAAATTGATCCGATCTGCGCGCTGCAGGCGGCCATGGAAGGCTATCGTGTGGTACGCCTCGATGACGTTGTCGACCAGGTCGACATCTTTGTCACGGCAACGGGTAATTTCAACGTCATTCGCGGTGAACAGCTAGAGCGGATGCGTGATCAGGCGATCGTGTGCAACATCGGCCACTTCGATAACGAGATTGACGTTGCGCACCTGCGCAAATACGAGTGGGAGAACGTCAAGCCACAGGTTGATCACATCATCTTCCCCGATGGGCGGCGCATTATCCTGTTGGCCGAAGGCCGTCTGGTCAATCTGGGCTGCGCAACCGGTCACCCGAGCTTTGTCATGTCAGCGTCGTTTACCAATCAGGTGCTCGCACAAATGGATCTGTGGAACAATCCCGATAAATATGACAAGCAAGTCTATGTGTTGCCGAAAGAGCTCGACGAGAAGGTTGCTGCGCTGCATCTGGATCGCATCGGCGCGAAACTGACCAAACTGACCGACGAGCAAGCGAAATACTTCGGCATTTCTGCGAGCGGCCCGTTCAAGCCGGAAGCATACCGCTACTGACTTTTGGCGATCCGAACGACAAAAAAGGCTCCGCAAGGAGCCTTTTTTTTACCCACCAGCGATACAACGCAGCGCAATGATCAAACTTCAGCCATGTCGAAGTCTTCCTTGCCTGCACCGCAATCAGGACAACGCCACGACAACGGAACGTCGTCCCATTTCGTGCCCGGCACAATCCCTGCTTCCGGGTCGCCGGCAGCTTCGTCATAGACGTAGCCACAGATAAGACACATATAAGTTTTCATGCAGTAACGCCCCCGCGCTGCGCCGTGAATATCGATGCATTAAATCATAGCAGTAATAGCCGCTGCGGTTAGCGGCACGTTACAATACGCGCACATCAACGTAGAGGTAATGCCGTGAGTCTGTATCAGGAAGCCTGTCGCTATATTCCCGGCGGCGTCAATTCGCCAGTTCGTGCGTTCAATGGCGTCGGCGGAGAGCCACTGTTTTTCAAACGCGCGAAAGGCGCGCATGTGTGGACTGAAGATGGTCGCGAACTGATTGATTACATTGGCTCATGGGGACCGATGATCCTTGGTCACGCGCATCCTGACGTGATTTCGGCTGTACAAAAAACCGCAGAGAACGGTCTGAGCTTTGGCGCACCCTGCGCGCTTGAGACTGAACTGGCACGCAAAATCATCAGCATGGTGCCGTCAATAGAGCGCGTACGCATGGTCAGCTCCGGCACCGAAGCAACCATGAGCGCGCTGCGTCTCGCTCGCGGATTCACCGGGCGCGAAACGATTGTAAAGTTTGAAGGTTGCTATCACGGACACTCCGATTCACTGCTGATCAAAGCAGGTTCCGGCGCATTGACGATGGGCGTCCCGAGCTCCCCCGGTGTGCCGAAGGCACTGGCTGACCACACGATCACGTTAAGCTTCAACGACGCCGACGGCGTGCGCGATCTTTTCGCCCAACGCGGCGACGAGATTGCTTGCATCATCGTCGAGCCGATCGCCGGCAATATGAATTTCGTGCCGCCGGCGCAGGGCTTTTTGGAAACGCTGCGTGAGGTCTGCACGCAAAGCGGTGCCGTACTGATTTTTGATGAAGTCATGACAGGCTTCCGCGTTGCAGCGGGTGGCGCGCAAGAGGTCTACAACATCACACCGGATCTGACCACACTGGGCAAAGTGATTGGCGGCGGTATGCCGGCCGCAGCGTTCGGCGGTCGCGCGGATATCATGGAACACATCGCACCCACCGGGCCGGTGTATCAGGCCGGCACTTTGTCCGGCAACCCGGTGGCAATGGCGGCAGGTCTTGCCACGCTAGAACACGTCGATCAACCCGGATTCCATGCCGCACTGCAGACCCGCAGCGACCGCTTGCTCAGCGGCTTCGAAACAGCAGCGAAGCGTAACCAAGTGCCGCTGCACACGGCGAGTTGCGGCGGCATGCTCGGCTTCATTTTCACGGATCGCGAACATGTGACAGGCTTCGATGACATCTGCGCGGCAGATGTCGACTACTTCAAGCGCTTCTTTCACGCCATGCTGGAGCGCGGTGTCTACCTTGCGCCGTCAGCGTTCGAAGCCGGGTTCATCTCTATCGCGCACACCGATGCCGACATCGATGCCACGATTGAGCGCGCTGACGATGCAATGCGCGCGCTAGCGTAGTCGCAAGCAGTTAGCGCGCTCATTAGCTGCGCTGGTCAGGCACGCGGCTCAGGATGGTCGTAACAATTTCGAGTCGCTCATTCGCATCCTCTATTTCGAGGCAGCGCTGTTTTTGCGCCAGTGTCATCGGCAGGATTTCACAGTAGCGATAGCTGACCCAATCCGCATCATCAAGATGACGCGGCACATCCGCGTAGAGCTTGCCCAAATCGTCAAGCACCTTTGCAAGCATCGTCGCCAGTGCCGCGAAACGCGCGGGCAATGGCACGGCTGGCGGGTCAGGCAGCAACTGCACATGCCCGATGCGCAATCCGTCGGCCTGTGTGCGTTCGCTCAGCAGCCGAAAGCGCTGCTGGCCAACAGCAGTGATACCCAGCAAACCATCGCTGCCCTGGTAGAAGTCGCTGATGGTTGCCAGCGTGCCAAGTTCGCAAATCAGCGACGGACCGACCTCACGCCCCTCGCTGATGGCAACAACACCGAACGGGGATGATTCGCGCATGCACCGACTGACCATGTCCGTGTAGCGTGTTTCAAACAACCGCAGTGGCAACGGGCCTGCCGGGTACAGAACCGTCGACAACGGAAACAGTGGAATCTCCTGCTCACTCACCGCTAGCACCTTCAAGGTATCGGGCAACTAACCGCTGGCGCAATCCGCCAAAACTGCCGTTGCTCATCAATGCCAGATGATCGCCTGCGCCAAGTGTATGTACAAGATCTGCGTACAAAGCATCGAGCGAATCGTACACGCGCACGGCAGCGCTGCTGTGCGACAACGCGGCGGCCAGGTCCCAATCGAGGTTTGCCGGTCGTAACACAAATACGGTGTCTGCACCGTCGAACGCCGCAGCCAGAGTCTGCTGATGAATGCCCAGCCGCATGCTGTTGGAGCGCGGCTCAAACGCAACGATCAAGCGTCCGTCAGGATGTCGTTGACGCAGCGCGGCAACGGTTAGCGCGATCGCTGTGGGGTGATGCGCAAAATCGTCATAGGCTGTCAGCTGGCCGGTGGCGATAAATTGCTCCAATCGCCGTTTCACGCTTTTGAAGCTCGCTAGACCCGCCGCGGCTTCGGCGAGCGGCACGCCGACCGCCTGACAGGCCAGCAGCGCAGCTGCCGTATTAGCCAGGTTGTGCGCGCCTGCCAAAGGCGTTGCTGTGCGTATCGTGCCGGTTGCGCCTGTCAGTAACACGTCGCCTGCCGCAGCATCAAGCTGCACGTGCAGATCTGCACCCGCTACCGCGCCGGTTGAAAATCCGCTGACCGGCGTCCAGCATCCCGCCTGTAACACACGCTGCAAATTCTGATCATCGGCGTTGACGACCAATGTGCCATTGCCCGGCACCGTGCGCAGTAGCTGATGGAATTGCCATTCGATAGCGGCTAGATCCTCGTAGATGTCTGCGTGATCAAACTCGAGATTGTTCAGCACCGCAACGCTCGGCCGGTAGTGAACAAACTTGGCACGCTTATCGAAAAAGGCTGTGTCGTATTCATCAGCCTCAACGACGAACGGCACCCCCTCACCGAGTTGTGCGCTGACGCCGAAGTTCTCCGGTATACCACCGATCAGAAATCCTGGTGCGAGGCCTGCCTCGGTGAGCAGGTGTGTCAGCAGCGAGGCAGTGGTCGTCTTGCCGTGCGTGCCAGCGACCGCGATTACCTTGCGCCCGCGCAATACGTTTGCGGCCAGCCAGCCGGGACCAGACACGTAGTCGAGCTGGCTATCAAGGATTGCTTCCATCAAAGGATTGCCGCGGCTCACAACATTGCCAACGACAAACTGGTCGGGTTGTAAGGACAGTTGATTAACGTCCCAACCTGCGATCACGTCGATGCCAAGCTTGCGCAGTTGATCGCTCATGGGCGGGTAGACGTTGGTGTCGCAGCCGGTAACACGGTGGCCGGCTGCACGCGCTAACGCCGCAACGCCACCCATAAACGTGCCACAAATGCCCAGAATATGGATGTGCATCAGTGGCCACCCTGTAGTGCGTTGATGGCGATGTCTTGGACAACAAAAACAAACAGCGCAACCACACAACCTACGATGCGATTGAGCTTTAGCGCCGATGCCAGAATATAGCCATCAACCACGATGGACCACATCCAAATCAAGATTGCCAATGGCTGAATAATCGCCAGCGGCAAACCGAGAATCTGCGTTAACACGAGCGTCATGAACACCAGCTGCATCACTGCGCCTGCACCGAACGAGGCGGTTAGCGTTTGCGTCAGTCGTGCAGACAAGCCTTGGGTTGCGAGCGCAACGGTGACGAAACCCACGAAAATAAGCACCAGTACGGCAAGCTCTGTGATATGCGTAAACAAACCCCAATCCCCGACCGTGCCTCCGGCCAGCGCGATCCAGTATCCGGTAATCACACTGAGCAGAGAAACGGCCGCCAACGCGGTCCATAGCAAATTCGTCGAATACGGCACGTCTTCAGGGCCACGCTGCAGCAACACAACCGGCAACATCAATCGAAAAAAACGAATCAAACAGACTCCCCTCTGCTACATTGTCGACTTACTTTCATGCACCGTTCAGCGCTGGCCGGGTTTGTGATAGCGGAGGATTTATCCAATACATCGATTCACAATCAGGCCTGCAAGCAGCGACGGACGCCTTGTCTGAAACCCGCACGCTGTATTTCGATACCGAGTTTCTACGCGAGAAAACGTATCATCCCTTGCTGTGTCTCGCACAGATAAATACAGGCAGTGACATTTATCTGATCGATCCCCTCGCAGAATGCGACTACGAAGCCTTCTGGAGTGCTTTGCTCGATCGTACGCTGGTCATGCATTCAGGGCGTCAGGATCTGGAAGTATTGAACCTTGCGGCTGGCAAATTGCCTGCGCAGGTTTTTGACACCCAGATTGCCGCCGGCATCGCCGGACTACCGCCGCAGGTTGGCTATGCAAATCTCGTCAGCAACGTGTGCAACGTAGATCTGGCCAAAGCACATACCCGAACCGACTGGAGCCGTCGACCGTTGCCACAAGCCGTACTGGACTATGCGGCTGACGATGTCGAATACCTGCCCGCCATCGAGCGCCACCTGACCGCGATTCTGAAAGATCGCGGGCGTTGGGAATGGGTGATTGAGGACTGCGCCGCCCTGCTTGATCCGGCGTTGTATGTCATCCAACCCGACGAAGCGTGGCGCAAACTGCGCGGCACGCAGCGCTTGCCGATCGATACCCAACAGCGGGCACGCGCACTGGCCGCCTGGCGCGAGCGCATCGCTGTCGAGCGTAATCTGCCGCGCCAATGGGTAATTCGCGACGAACAACTGATTGGCATCGCTTTAGAAAATCCGCCGGACAAATCTGCACTGGCCGACATCAAAGGTGTGCACCGCAAGTTTGTAGATCGCCACTACGACGCTGTTATCACCGCACTGCAATCGCAGATGACGGAAATCGCACCGCCACAGGATCGACCCGACGAAGCCGAACGTTTGCGCACTAAAGCGATAGCGGCTGCGGTCAAGCAAACGGCCGCGTCGCTGGATATGGAGGGAGAGATTCTGGCGCCGATGCGCGAGATCAAGCGTGCGGCGCGTGGTGACACCAACCTGCGGGCACTAACCGGCTGGCGCAACGACGTCGTCGGCGATGTGATCCGCAACCTGATGCCGGACTAGCCAGCATCGGCCGTGCTAACCGCTGACGGCCTCAATCAACCGCGCCTGCACCTCTTCCATGCTGCCAACGGCATCGACAATCGCCAGCTTATTCTGCTTGCGGTAGTAATCGATCAACGGAGCGGTTTGTTCACGGTACACATCCAGGCGATGGGCAATCGTGTCTTCGTTGTCATCGTCGCGACGCAACAGCTCGGCGCCTAATGCTAGCGACGCATCGATGTCCTCTTTCGGCGAGAAGTAGATGTTTAACACCTTGCCGGTTTTCGAGCAGGTGCGCCGGCCGCTCAAACGCTTGAGCAAAATGTCTGTGTCTACGTCCATCAGCACTGCGCAATCGAGCGGTTGGCCGATGTCGCTCAGCACGCCTTCCAGCGCTTCGGCCTGCGCCTCGTTACGCGGAAACCCGTCCAGAACGAAGCCATTTTCGCAGTCCGGCTCTGCAATGCGCTCGCGAATCATGCCCAGCACGATGTCGTCAGACACCAGTGCGCCCGCGTCCATCGCTACCTTGGCCTTTTTGCCAAGCTCGGTACCGGCTTTCACTGCCGCACGCAGCAAGTCACCCGTGGAGATCTGCGGCAACCCGCGATCAGCCATAAGTCGTTGAGCTTGTGTGCCTTTTCCGGAACCCGGAGCACCCAGAAGAACTATGCGCATAGTGAAGCCTGATTGAACAAAACATGCCAGCCCATGCCGAGCCGGTCGCAAACCCTACCTGCCCCGTCGAAACAGGTCAATGCGGCAACGCGCCTGATGCGGCGCGCAAAACAGGAATTGGTTATTCTAGCGCAGCCTGCAACCCTGACTACAGCCAAGTTTTAACTGGAGCCTGCCCATGACCGCCAAGAACGCCTTTTACGCCCAATCCGGTGGGGTGACCGCTGTAATCAATGCCAGCGCGTGCGGCGTGATTGAGACTGCCCGCAAGCACAAAGCGAAAATCCGCAACGTCTATGCCGGTCGCCACGGCATCATTGGCGCATTGACCGAAGACATGATCGACACCAACAAAGAGTCGGCGCGCAACATCGCAGCACTGCGCTATGCGCCAGGCGGTGCATTCGGCTCGGCACGCTACAAGCTCAAGTCGATCGAGGACAATCTCGCCGAATACCAGCGCCTGATTGAAGTCTTCCAGGCGCACGATATTGGCTACTTTTTCTACAACGGCGGCAACGACTCGATGGACACCGCGCACAAAGTGTCCGTCATGAGTAAAAAAATGGGCGTGCCGATTCAGTGTATCGGCATCCCCAAAACCGTCGACAACGATCTGCCCATCACCGATTGTTGTCCGGGCTTCGGCTCCGTCGCCAAGTATATCGCCGTATCGACGCAGGAAGCTGCGATGGACGTGGCATCCATGGCCGAGACATCGACCAAGGTGTTTATTCTGGAAGTCATGGGTCGTCATGCCGGCTGGATCGCAGCCGCCGGGGGACTGGCTGGCCAGAGTCCAGCCGAAGCCCCGCACATCATTCTGTTCCCGGAGATTCCGTTTAACGAGAAAGCCTTTCTGAAGCGCGTCAAGCAATGCGTCATAGAGTATGGCTACTGCGTTGTTGTCGTCTCCGAAGGTGCGCGCTATAAGGACGGCAGTTTTCTCGCCGAGTCCGGCACGCGCGATGCATTCGGGCATGCCCAGCTTGGCGGTGTCGCACCAGTCGTTGCCGGCATGGTGCGCAATGCCCTGGGTTACAAGTATCACTACGCGGTCGCTGACTATCTGCAGCGCAGCGCACGTCATCTGGCGTCGAAGACTGACGTTGACCAGGCTTACGCGGTCGGCAAACACGCGGTGAAGCTTGCGCTCGCCGGTGAAACTGCTGTGATGCCGGTGATCAAGAGAACTTCTGACGCGCCATACCGCTGGCGCATCGACAAGGCACCGCTAGCGCGCATTGCCAACAAGGAAAAACATGTGCCGCGCAGCTACATCACCAAAGACGGCTTCGGCATCACCGCGCGTGCGCGTCGCTATCTGCAGCCGCTGATCCGTGGCGAGGACTTTCCGCCATTCAAAGATGGCTTGCCCGTCTACGTTTCGCTGAAGAACAATCCGGTAATACCGAAATTGAAAACACCGTTTGTGGTGTAACGACAACGCTTGCGAAGACAGGGACGCATCGACATGCAGTGCCTGAATCGCTTGCGTACCGATTCGGTAGGCTCAGCGCAGGCATTGTCTGTCCGAACCGGCAACGGTTCGATAACACGCGGTCGACCGGTTAGGGAGATACCGGCGACACGCGAGATCATCTTTTCAATAACGCTATTGGATGGCTCTCTTAATGCGCGCTACCGCCCAACAATGACGGTGAGCGAATAAAAAAGCCCTGCGCAAAGTCCACACCCAGATCACGCAGCGTGTCGAAATCTTCCTGCTCTTCGACCTGTTCAGCAACCGTCTGGAACTGCATCGTGCGCGCCAGGCGGATCATCGATGCAACGACTTCCTGATTCACCGCGTCCGCCGACAAGTTGCGCGTCAGCTTGCCGTCAATCTTCAGAAAATCCAGTGGCAAATCGCGTAACCGCGTGAAGGCGCCGGGCGCACTGCCATAGTTATCCAGCGCGAAGCGGCTACCCATGCCATGCAGCACCTCGATGAAGCGCCGCGCGCTGGTGAAGTTCTCGTAAACCGACTCCTCGGTCATCTCAAAACACACGGATTCGGGGCTAATACCGGTCACATCCAATGCGTCCACGACGTACTCGAGAAAGCCCTCATCAGACAAGGTTTGACCGGACAGATTAATGCCGCAACTGCGCCGGTTCGGCAGCACAAGCTCGTGGTTGGCAATTGCGTCGAATGCCGCTCTGACTACCCAACGATCGATGTCCGGCATCAACTGATAACGTTCGGCCGCAGCCATGAATTCAACCGGTTGGATTAACTCACCGTGGCGGCGCCGCAAGCGCAGCAACACTTCACAGGCCGGACCTGCCGGTCGTTCATTACCCAGCGATATGATTGGTTGGGTGGCCAGACTGAAACGCCCGTCTTTCAGCGCCGCTTGCAAGCGTTGCAACCAGCGAATCTCGCCCCGCTCGCGTGCAATGATTTCGTCGCTCTCCGAGTACACGTGCACCTGCCCGCGCCCGCCGCGCTTGGCCATGTAGCACGCCGAATCTGCCGCTGCGAGAATATCTTGCACATTGCCGCTGGACTCGCGGATTTCGAGCAAACCGATGCTCACGCCGATCGTGAAAATCCGATCGCGCCAAATGAAGCGGTAATCAGCGATTGCCTTGCAGGTATTGTCAGCGATCTGTTGCGCCTTCTCCAACGGGCAGCCCGGTAGCAACATTGCAAACTCGTCGCCACCAATGCGCGCCACCGAATCACTGTCACGGACCTGCTCGCGCAACAACGCAGCAACCTTGCGCAGCAAATCATCACCAGCCTGGTGCCCACAGGCATCATTGACCAGCTTGAAGCGGTCAAGATCCAGATACGCCAGCACGAATTGAGAATTTTCGCCACGCACATCGCCGGTTGCCTGCTCAACGCGATGCTCGAACTCACGTCGGTTGATCAGGCCGGTTAGTGCATCGTGACTCGCCTGGTAGCTGATCTCGCGCGCCTGACCGCGAATCTCGCTGACATCCTGAAAAACCACTGCCACGCCGATCAACTCACCGGCATCATCCTCGATTGGCGAGGCGGTCAGCTCGACCGAACATGCATCGCCACCGGTCTTGCGCAACAACAACGCACGGCGCCCCATATTCACGCGTTGGCGTAACGCCAGGCACTTCTCAACCGGATTACCGAGTGCTTTGTGATCGGCTTCGTCAACCAGCGTCGCGAGCTGTCCAAACGGCATGCCGATCGCATCGCGCGGCAGCACGCCCAAAATCTCGGCCGCCGCAGCGTTCAGCGTCGTCACAACGCCCTGCCGGTCGGTCGTCAAAACGCTTTCGGCCATAGACTCCAACGCCAAAGATGGCAGCCGCGCCTGCTCCGTCGTGCGTGCACCGGCATTCTTGCGGTCCGAAATGTCCCGCGCAATCGTCAAAATCGCCGGTTGGGAGTTGTATTCGGTCAGGACCGCGGTCGCCTCGACCCACAAAGCTCCGTGCTCAGCGCTGATCAGCTGCAGCTGCTGCCGCGACGGTACATGCTCACCGGCCAGACGACGCGCTGTCGACTCTCGCAGCAACGCACGATACGGCGGTTTGACCAGATCAACGACAGGTTTGTCGAGCAGCGCCTGACTATCCAGGCCGACCAAAGACGCGGCGGCGGCATTGGCGAACAAAATGCGCTCGTTGTGAATCAGCGTGACCTCGGGTAGTGCTTGCGCAAACCGTGTGAAGCGCTGATCACGCTCGGTCAGCTCGTGCTCTTTTGCGCTCAGCGCATCAAACAACTGATTGACCGTCGTGCTGACCGGATAGACTTCAGCATCACCATCGGTCAGCCGGCGACCCACCGACGCATCGGCAGCCGCATCGCGGATATCAGCATTCAATCCCTGCAATGCTTGCGTCAGCCGCCGGTAGCGTCGCCAAAAAAATATCGCGCCCACGACGGCGATCAGCGCAACTGCGCCGATCACGAAAAACGCCATGAACTGATAGCTCGGCATGCGGAACACTTACCCCTGTCGCATCGCTGGCTCTAGTCGCGGCACTGTGATCGCGTGCGCACCCTTCATTGGGTTTTTGACACTACGCAGTGCGGGAAGATCCGGTCCGGAAACGGCCCCGTTCGGTCAAAGAGCGATATTGTTATAGTTATGATTCCATTCAAGATTAGCTGATCGACGACGCCTTGGGTGCCATGATTAACCATAACACGCAGTGGACTGTGCATAAGCTACACGCAGCGCAGTCGCTGTGAAATAATATTATGTGTGTTTTCGCATTGGAACGTAGATGAATACAGAGCTTGCACGCCAGCAAATGGTCTACCAACAAGTGCGTGCGTGGGACGTCTTTGCCCCCGACGTGCTTGACACCTTGGCAAGCGTTGCGCGCGAACGCTTTGTGCCTGAGGCATGGCGCGACGCAGCGTTTGCTGACATCAACATTCCGCTTGGTTCTGGCCAACGGATGTTCACACCAAAACTGGAAGGTCGGATCCTGCAGGCGCTTGATATCGCAGCCACCGACAGTGTGTTGGAAATCGGTTGTGGCAGCGGCTTCCTGACTGCTTGTCTGGCAATGCTGGGAGGCCGTGTGCACGCGCTGGATCGACTCGATGCGATGGTCGCGATGACCGAAGCAAACCTTGCTGCCAACGAAATTGACGGCGTGCAGGTCGAAGCGCTCGATGTCACACTCGGATTGCCGCAACAGCAATACGATGTCATCGTTGTCGGTGGCAGTGTCGCGACGTCGCTGAAGCCGTTCGAGGCTCAGCTCAAAACCGGCGGCCGACTGTTTGCCGTCACTGGCGAAGGCGCCACGGCGGTCGCGATGCGGGTGCGCAAGTTCAGCGATGAGCGCTGGGAGCGCGAGGCACTGTTTGAAACCGCGCTACCACCGCTGCACGACTTCGCTATGCCCGCCACACTGGATTTTTGAATGTACGAAGAACTTACCCCGACGCAAACCGCCGCCAAACTGGTGGACGGATCCATACAACTGCTGGATGTACGCGAAGGGTGGGAGCTGGACATCGTGTCATTGCCACAGGCCGTGCATATCCCGCTGGGCCAACTGGCAGACCGATTGAATGAACTGAACCCTGCCGCGCCAGTCGCAGCACTTTGTCATGGCGGCGTGCGCAGTGCCCAGGCCGCCATGCTACTAAACGTTAATGGCTTTACCAGCATCTATAACGTAACGGGCGGCATCGATAGATGGTCCGCGGAAGTTGATCCATCCCTGCCGCGCTATTGACCCGAGCATAACCCCGGCGATATAGTGTACTAGCTGACTATAACACCATTACCAACACGGAATCGCTACGAACGTCATGAACACATCCCGAATTGTACTGGCAGTCCTGGCGATTGCTCTGCCGGGTGCCGCAAGCGCCGAGAATCTGCTCGACATCTACCAGCGCGCGCTGCAGTCAGATCCGCTGATTCGCGAGGCTGAGGCCAATCGCATGGCCACTTCCGAGGCAGCACCGCAAGCACGCGGCCTGTTGTTCCCGCAGATCACTGCTTCTGGCGGGGCGTCTGAAGCCGGCTCAGAAGGTAGCAGAGTAATTACTAACGTCATTGGTGGCGTAGTCATACAGGAAGAAGTGCCTTTCGAGGATCGTAATGTCGAAGGACGTAACTGGGAGGTCCAGCTGACGCAGACGGTGTTCCGCTGGGATCAAATTGCCGGATTGCAACAGGCCGGTAAGCGCGTCGCTCAAGCTGATGCACAATATGAAGCTGCGCAACAGGACTTACTGCTGCGTGTGTCTGAGCGTTATTTCGATGTACTCGCAGCCGAAGATTCGCTGGAAGCCAGCGAAGCAAATCGCATCGCCATCGCAAAACAACTCGATCAGTCCCAAAAGCGCTTTGAAGTTGGATTGATTGCCATCACCGATGTCCAGGAATCACAGGCGGCGTTTGACCAATCAGTCGCCGACGAGATCGCCGCCAAACGCACGCTCGCGACAGCGACCTACTTGCTAACTGAAATTACCGGTAGTCGCATTACTGAGCTTGCCAAACCCGCCGGACAGATTCCTTTGGTGGCGCCTCAGCCAGCCAACGAGAACACATGGGTGGATACCGCTTTGGGGCAAAACCTAACCCTGGTAGCGAGCCGTATCGAATCCGAAATCGCCAGCAAAGAGATCGGCGTGCGCCGCGGTAGCCGCTACCCGACGCTAGATCTTGTCGTGCGTCGCTCCTATAACCAGCAAGATTCGGAACAATCTTTCAACGGTTCGGCATTTTCGCCATTCGCCTTTGAATCCGACAACGAGAGTATCGCGCTGCAGTTTAGCGTACCCGTGTTTTCCGGTTTTCGAACGACTTCGCAGATTCGTGAAGCGGTCTATCTACATCGAGCAGCACGCGAGCGCGTGCAACGCGTCTCGCGCGAAACCGAGCGCCTGACTCGCGACGCCTACCTTGGCGTTCTTACCGAGATCTCCAGAACCAAAGCGCTTGAGCAAGCGCTGCGCTCGAGTGAAACAGCACTGGAAGCCACTCAAGCCGGATTCGAGGTCGGTACCCGCACAACGGTAGATGTGCTTGATGCGCAACGTAACTTGT
This sequence comes from Pseudomonadota bacterium, assembly GCA_038529355.1. GTDB lineage: Bacteria > Pseudomonadota > Gammaproteobacteria > Steroidobacterales > Woeseiaceae > CALBPI01. The sequence continues at coordinate 5,594 of JBCBDU010000011.1, read as the reverse complement.
TCAACGCACGGACACAGTTTTTGCGTGCCCGCTATGACTATTTGTTGAACGTTCTACGTTTGAAGAATGCTGCTGGCAGCCTGCGCGTACAAGACCTGGAAACGATCAACGCACTGCTCGAAGAATAGCCGCGGTTGCGTTAGCCGGGATCAGCGGTTGGCCGGTTAGTACCGGCGATTGGTCGGCCGCCGTCAATGAACGGCTCCAGTTGCTGAAGCAGCTGATTCACGGCACCGCGATTCTCATCCATCAATGCTTGGGCGCGTTGCCCCATGGCGGCCCGTTCCTGATCGTCAGCCAGCAGCGCTTTAAGGCTTGTCACCAAATCGGCAGCGTTGCTAACAACGCGCGCCGCATCGCGTTCCAGAAACATGTTGGCGATATCCTGGGCGTTGAACAAATACGGCCCGGTCAAAATGGGCACACCGGCGATCGCTGGCTCCAGCAGATTGTGGCCACCGACGCGCACCAAACTGCCGCCGACAAATGCGATGTCGGCGCCGGCGTAGAACATCGGTACTTCGCCCATCGTGTCGCCGAGCAGGATATTGGTCTGCTCGGTGCAGCGTTGCCCGTCGGTCCGACGCACGAAATTGCACCCCAGACGTTCAAGCAATTGCGCAACCTCAGCGAAACGCGGCGGATGTCGTGGTACGAGTACCAGCAACAAGTCCGGTATCGTCTGCAACAACTGCTGATGTGCCTCGACAATAATCGCCTCCTCGCCTTCGTGTGTGCTCGCAGCAATCCACACAGGACGATCGCCGAGAAACTCGCGGCGGAACGCTTCCCCGCGACGCGTGATGTCTTCATCCACATTCACGTCGAACTTGATGTTGCCGGACACAAACGTACGCTCGGGAGGGGCACCCAGCTCTACGAAACGTTGCCGATCTATCTCGCTTTGCGCGGCGATGATAATGCCATTGGACAACGCATCGCGAAACAACCCAACCAGGCGCCGGTAGCGCGGCATAGATCGCGGCGAAATACGCGCGCTTGCCAACACCAATGGAATATTTTGCACCCCAGCTTCATGATAGAGATTCGGCCACAGCTCTGTCTCAACGATAATCGCAAGCGCAGGTTTGATTTTGCGGTAAAAACGCCGCACCGTCGGCATCAGATCATAGGGCACATAGGCGCAGCGCACGGCATCCCCAAACAACAGCTGCACGCGATCAGCGCCTGTGGGCGTGACAGTCGTAATAAGCATCTGCGCGTCCGGCATTCGCGCCTGCAGGGCTCGAACTAACGCCGCCGAAGCCTGCACTTCACCGACCGACACCGCATGCACCCAGATCACGGGGCGCTGCCGGTCGACTCGCGGATAGCGGAACCCAAAACGTTGCAGAAAATTACGCCTGTAGGTTGCCTCGGTGATCGCCCGCCAACCCCAATAGAGCGCGACGAACGGCAATCCCAGCAATACCAGCGCGTTGTAGAAGATTCGCACGGTCTGTTATTCGCCGCGTATTTTCGCAATGATGCTGCTGGACGAGCGACCGGGCCTGAACGCAAGCACTCTCACCTCACCGCCGTTGCGGATCACCGCCTCACCGCCAACAATGTCGGCGACGGCATAGTCGCCGCCTTTGACCAGCACATCAGGCAGCACAGCCTCAATCAACTCGCGCGGCGTGTCGTGCGCAAAAGAAACCACCCAGTCAACAGCTGCCAATCCGGACAACACGAGCAAACGATCTTCGATCGTGTTGACGGGCCGACCCTCGCCTTTGAGTCGTCGCACGGACGCATCATCATTGACTGCGACCACCAAACGGTCGCCCAGTGATTTGGCTTCCTCAAGGTAGGCGACATGCCCTGCGTGCAATACATCGAAGCAACCGTTCGTCATTACAACGCGCTCGCCGGCGGCGCGCGACTCCTCGATCAACGCCAACAACGCATCCAGCGCTACCGGTTCGCGACCACCTTTGCCACGACTGTGCAGTGCAACCCGCAACTCTGCCGGCGTCACAGTGGCAACGCCGATTTTCGCAACAACGCGCCCTGCCGCCAGATTGGCGAGTTGCACCGCATCGCGCAGCGACGATCCCGTGCCCAGCGCCGCTGCAAGCGTTGCAATGACTGTGTCGCCGGCGCCCGTGACGTCGAACACCTCGCGCGCCTCGGTAGACAGAAAGAACGCCTCTTCGTCGGCCTCAACGAGTAACATGCCGCGCTCGCTTCTCGTGATCAGCAGCGCATCCAGAGCATTTGCTGCCAGCTGCGTGCGCGCCAGTGCAACCAACTCGTCATCATTTTGCCAATTGCCCGCGACCGCGCGAAACTCAGCCTCGTTCGGGGTAATCACACTGGCGCCACGATACTTGGCAAAATCACTGCCTTTCGGATCAACGAGCACAGTTGCACCGACTGCACGCCCCTGAGAGACAAGCGCGCCAACATCTTGTAGCGCACCTTTACCGTAGTCAGAAAGCACCAACACCGAATGCTTGCCCAGGCCATCCTCGACCGGCGTTTTGAGCGACATGCTGGCACCGTCGAGTCGCTCACGATCAAGCCGAATCAACTGTTGCCCCCGCGACAACACGCGCAGTTTAGTGGTCGTCGACTGATCGGGGTTACGCAATAGCTGGGCATCAACGGACTGCGACCTGAGCACATGCTCAAGCCGACCTGCTGCCTCATCGTCACCGGTCACACCAACCAGCCGGACTTGGCAGCCAAGACTGGCAAGGTTCACCGCAACGTTCGCCGCACCCCCCGGCCGCTCTTCGTCATGATCAACGTGCACCACGGGCACTGGCGCCTCGGGTGAGATTCGCTGCGTTGCGCCAAACCAGTACTGATCAAGCATGACATCACCGGCGACCAGAACGCGTGCCGATGAAAAATCAGGAATGTGTAATGTCATAATTTCGTTCGATGTCGCTGACGATTCGGACTGGTTGTATCGACCCGTATTGCCTGTCCGCTTGCAAAGCAAAGCGTGCGAAGCAGTTCACGCGGTAAATTCTTCACAACCCCCTGCAGTTTATTCGCTACCATAGCGCACTGGCCAGCACCTGTAAGCGGCTTGTCGGTGCGCAACGACAGGTACCGCTAACGACTCACCTCACCGGATCCCAATCAGGCGCGCCCGCCACGCGCTCAACGATCAACTCCCCCCAACCAGGACGCCATGTTCGATACCTTCAAGAAAGACTGGCTCAGCAACGCCAGAAACGACCTGCTGGCCGGCACTGTTGTTGCGCTTGCACTGATTCCCGAAGCGATTGCTTTTTCGATTATAGCGGGCGTCGATCCGAAAGTCGGACTCTATGCATCGTTCTGCATTGCAGTAGTGACCGCGTTCATCGGCGGGCGCACCGGCATGATCAGCGCCGCCACCGGCGCGATGGCGCTGTTGATGGTAACGCTGGTCAAGCAACACGGGCTCGAGTATCTGCTGGCGGCGACGCTGCTAACCGGCGTGTTGCAGATCTGTGCCGGCTATTTGCAGCTCGGCAGTCTGATGCGATTTGTCTCGCGATCCGTGGTCACCGGTTTCGTCAATGCGCTGGCGATTCTGATATTCATGGCGCAATTACCAGAGCTGACGAACGTGACCTGGCATGTCTCTGCGATGACCGCGGCCGGGCTTGGCATCATTTACCTGTTTCCGCTCATCCCCGGCATCGGCAAGGCCTTGCCGTCACCGCTTGTGTGTATCGTTTCATTGACGATTGTGTCGATTGCGTTAGGTCTGGACATTCGCACCGTTGGCGACATGGGGCAGCTACCTGACACGTTGCCTGTATTCCTGTGGCCTGATGTGCCACTCACGCTCGAGACAGTGCAAATCATCTTCCCGTACGCTGCCGCCTTGTCCGTTGTCGGTCTACTGGAATCGATGATGACTGCGACGATCGTCGACGATCTGACTGACACACCAAGCGACAAGAATCGCGAATGCAAAGCTCAGGGAGTTGCCAATATCGGCGCCGGCTTGCTCGGTGGCATGGCTGGCTGCGCAATGATTGGCCAATCGATCATCAACGTGAAATCGGGCGGCCGCGGGCGCCTGTCGTCATTCATGGCTGGCACGTTGCTGCTGATCATGGTCGTTTTTCTGGATACGTGGATTGGGCGGATCCCGATGGCCGCTTTGGTCGCTGTCATGATCATGGTGTCGATCGGCACATTCTCGTGGGATTCGCTGCGCAACATGAAAAAGCACCCAATTTCAACAAACGTCGTGATGGTGGCGACAGTGATCGTTGTCGTCGCCACGCACAATCTGGCGCTGGGCGTTTTCGTTGGCGTGCTGCTCGGCGCGCTGTTTTTCGCGAACAAGATTGGTCGTCTGATGGCCGTCAAAAGCGAATTGGCTGACAACACCACGCGACGCTATCAGGTCATCGGCCAGGTATTTTTCGCCTCATCTGATCACTTCACCGCTTCGTTCGATTTCAAGGAAGTCATCGAACGCGTCGTCATCGATTTGTCGCAGGCGCACTTCTGGGACATCACATCAGTGGCCGCCCTGGACAAGGTCGTCATCAAATTCCGCCGCGACGGCACACAAGTCGATGTTGTTGGCATGAACGCAGCAACGCGCACTGTCGTTGATCGCTTCGGCGTCTACGACAAACCCGAAGAAGTTGAAAAACTAATGGCAGGTAACGCATGAGCTCAGATACCAAGACCGACATTACAGCCTGCATCGATGGCTCGAGCCTGACCACACCGGTCATCGACGCCGCCGCATGGGCGAGCACAACGTTTACCGCACCGCTGCATCTGCTGCACGTACTTGAAAAAGCCGACGCACCTGTCACAGATCGCTCCGGCACCGTGTTACCCGACGATGCGATCGATTTGCTCGACGAATTGACGGCGCTAGATGAGAAACGTGGCAAACTGGCGATGGCCCTCGGCCGACATATGCTTGACGATGCTACTGCACGCGCACAGTCAGCCGGCGTTAGCGACGTTACAGCCCAACAGCGGCACGGCGATTTGCTCGAAGCGCTGCAAAACCGAGAGTTGGCAACCCGGCTCTTTGTGCTCGGTCGTCGTGGTAGCGATCATGAGGATCACCCGGACCGCCTGGGCGCGCATCTCGAGAGTGTCGTGCGCGCGATCCATACGCCGATTCTGGTCAGTGTCGGGCAGTTTCAAGCGCCGCAGCGTTACATGATTGCCTATGACGGCAGCGCGACCGCGAACAATGCCATCGCCAACATCGCTGACACGCCGGTCCTGAAGGCGATGGTCGGTCATGTCGTGTGCGTGGGCGCTGACAACGCCGCCAATCAAGACAGCCTGAACGATGCAACCGCCCTGCTCGAGGCCCGCGGACACAGCGTGTCTGCGCATCTGCTGCAGGGCGACGTTGTTGAGCAACTGCGCGAATTCCGGCGCGCGAACGACGTTCAAATGATTGTCATGGGTGCCTACGGCCATTCGCGGGTGCGCGATTTCTTCGTCGGCAGTCACACATCCAAAATGATTCGCACCAGCAAGGTCCCGCTGCTGCTGTTGCGCTAGCTATGTCGGCTCAAACTCAGTGGCAATACTGAATGCGAGCCTGACGTCGTTCACACGTTTTTGGACAACGCTGTTTTTGGTGGCGGTAGCTGGTG
>JBCBDU010000010.1:0-100827 GCA_038529355.1 Pseudomonadota bacterium | reverse complement strand
CACGACGCAGGAGGGCATGAACGCCGATCCTTTGCTTGCATGGGGGCATGTTGATGACGGCTCCCGATATGCGGCGCAGCCTATGTTCCTCAGGCCAGCTGGACAATTTACGACCACGGCTGCGGATCTTGCGCAATTTGCAAAATTCTTGCTGAGCGATGGGAACGTAAGAGGTCAGCCTTTTGTAAGCGCTGAGTTGATGCGCGCGCGCGGTCGAGTTTCGGGTACCCAGGCGGCAAGCAACGGGCTGACTGCCGGCTACGCGCTGGGCTTGGGGCGGCGTGACAGACATGGTGTGGTTGGTTACTGTCACGGCGGCAATATTGTCGGATTCGTTGCGATGTTGTGTGTGTTCCCTGAGCAGGGCAAGGCATTTGCTTACGCGGTAAACACTGATAGCGAGACCGCGGACTATGGTCGTATCCAATCCGTACTGATCGATGCGCTGGCAGTTGCGCAGGCTGAAGCGCCGGCTACCGTCGCGCCAGCTGCCGATATTGCAGATTGGTATGGCCACTACATTCTTAGTCCAAACCGCTTCCAGGCGTTCGAGTATCTAGACACCGTGTTTGGCGGGGTCAGGATTTCGCGGGACGCAGATGCGCTTGTGATGACGTCGTTGCAAGCCGACCCTCGACATTTGCGACCGGTTGCTCAGCGAACCTATTCGTCGCATGATCGCACCACCGCATCGCATGTGTTTTTTCAGGACAACACTCAACACTACCTGTTCAGCGATGGCTTCCAGACGTACGAGAAGGTGTCGCTACTCTTTGTGATTGCGCATCGGGCGAGTGTTGCAATGGGCGTTGCAGGTTTCTTGTGGTTGTTTTGTAGTGGCGTCTGGTCAGTTGTCCGGACGGGGCATCGCATGTTTGCCACCGCGCAAGCGCCAGCGTTCGTCGCCTTGTTGCTTGTCTTCGTGCCGGTCCCGTTTTTTATGACACAGTCTTTCATGGCGCTCGGCGATGTGACTGCAGCTAGCATGCTGCTCGCCATTGTCACTGTACTATTGCCGATCGGCATGTTGCTAACGGTAGTACGCGCCTGGCGCCTGCTTGATGCTTCACATTGGAATGCTATCCATTTGGCGGCTGCGCTGTTTAGTTTGCAATGGTGCGGCGTGTTGATTGCCGCCGGTATGTTGCCGCTCAGACTATGGGCTTGAGAGATCATGCAGGCAGGGCGATTACGCTAACCGCGGTCTAGATCGCGCGCGATCAATCGGCATCTGGCCGAGGATCCGATCAGTAAGAGTTGAAACACGTAGTTTGCTGCCTAGCGCGCTGTAACGAGGGAACGTCAGCACCAGCGACGGTGCTGTCCTACGCTACACGTCAATATCAACTTATTAGGATGCGCGCTTCGAGACGGCGCAGACATCAATCGGATACTATAGGTTTCTTCGCACTATCAGTCTGGAGTTTGCAATGCGACGCGTATTCAGGTTCTTCAAATGGTTATTGTTGCTGCTATTGGCTGTGGGTGGTGGTGCCTACGTCTGGTTCTGGGCAGCACCGGTCGGTATCAACAACTACATCAACAAGATCACAGTGCAATTCTCAATCGACTCGCCCGAGCTGATGACGCAATTGGGTGCGATCGATAACACCATCCTCGATTTCCATTCAGGCAAGCTTGGCGATTACACCAAAGCCGGTGAAATCGAAACGCTGGAGAAGATTCGCAAAGCGCGCGAAGGGCTGAACAAATACGGTCCTGATGATCTCAGCGGACAAGAATTGCTGAGCTGGCAAGTGACGGCCTGGTTTTTTGATGATCTGATTCGTCAGGCGGAATTTGAATACTCGGGCTATCGCGTTAATCAACTCAGTGGCGTCATGGTTAATCTGCCGCAGTTCCTGACCGATGCGCATGTCATCAAGAATGAAAAAAGCGTGCGGCGCTACATCGAACGCTTGCAGGAATTCGGTCGTGTCATCAACGAGGTCATCGTGCGCGTCGAGGATGACCGCGACAACGGCGTTGTGCCACCGGACTTCATCATTGAAAAATCGCTGATCGGTATGCGAGCGTTCATCGACGGTGGTCCGGGCGGCAATCCGCTGGTGACCACGTTGCCTGAAAAACTCGAGTCGATCGGATTGGACGAGGCAGGGGTTAACGATTACACCGCTAAAGCGCAAGCCGCCGTGGCAACGCATGTCATTCCGGGTTACGAGGCGATGATTGCCGTGTTCGAGGAGTTGCTGACGGACAGCAACAGCGATGCCGGTATCTGGCGCTTGCCGCAAGGTGCGGCGATCTACCGCGCCGCGTTGCGTTCGAGCACGACTACCGATTTAACGGCCGACGATATTCATAACACCGGTATTGCTGAAGTGGCGCGGCTTGAGCTGGAGATGGATGAGATTCTGCAGGCACAAGGGTTGCTCGAAGGTAGCGTTGCCGAACGCGTACAACAAATGATGGCGATGCCGGAGCAGCAGTTTCCGAACACGGATGAGGGTCGTGAAGCGCTGCTGGAGTATCTCAACGAGTTGAACGACGATTTAATGCGCAAGGCAGGTGATTTTTTCATCACGTTGCCGCCGCAACCGCTCGAGATCGTGCGTGTACCGGAGTATTCGCAAGACTCGAGCCCCGGCGGTTACTACTCGCCCGCAGCGTTGGATGGCTCACGACCGGGTCGTTTCTATATCAATCTTAAAGACACGGCCGACAACCCAAAATGGACCTTGCCGACATTGATGTATCACGAGGGCGCGCCAGGCCATCACTTCCAGTTATCACTGGCGCAACGCATTGAAGATGTGCCTTTGCTACGTAAAGTCGTGCCGTTCAATGCTTACGCCGAGGGTTGGGCGCTGTACTCGGAGCGCATTGCGAAAACGGACATGGGCATGTACGAGCTCGACCCGCTGGGCGATTTGGGGCGACTGCAGGCAGAGATGTTCCGCGCCGTGCGCCTGGTTGTCGATACGGGCATTCATGCCAAGCGCTGGACGCGTGAGGAAGCTATCGACTACATGGTTTCCAAGACCGGTATGACAACGGCGGAAGTCACCCGCGAGATCGAACGCTACATCGTCAATCCGGGTCAGGCGACCGGTTACAAGACCGGGCAATTGGCTATCTTGCGTTTGCGTGAACGCGCCGAACGCGCTCTGGGCGAGCGGTTTGATATCCGCGAGTTCCACGAAACATTGCTGATGAATGGATCACTGCCGCTTGAGATTCTCGAAGATGTGGTTGATACGTGGATCGCCGAACAACAGTGAGTCAGCACACCTACATCACTGCTGGTGATGGGTTGCCGCAATGGTCGAACCCGATCAGTCATGCCGTTGTCGCGAACGGTATGTGTTTTGTCAGTGGACAGCTTTCTGTCAATCGGCAAGGTGAGTACGTGTCCGGCTCGGTGCACGACGAAGCTGTCCGATCGTTTGATAATTTCTTTGCCGCGCTTGCCGCGGCCGGGTTTGCTAAGCAAGACATCGTGTTCGTCGATATTGCCTTTCAAGATTTGGCGATGCTCGAATCAGTGAATACGCTCTATGTATCGCTGTTCCCCGAGCATCAGCGCCCCGCACGCACGATCTATCAGGTGGCGGCGTTGCCGTTTGGCGCGAAGATCAAGGTCATGGGCACTGCGGTAAAGTCTCAAGACAAATGAGCGCAGTGCCGCGGTCACGAGGCAGCGCGGCATCGTTCACGATAGGTGAGAGGTTGCTGTCGGCGGAAGGTTTGTAGCCGCCAGGGTAGGCGGCGGCGAATGGCGTTGCAGTGCCGTGCGTATCGGCTAGCTGTACAGCGTGGCATTAGCGTGATCGTGTATGATCGCAAGCACGGGCCGTTTTGGGGGAGCTTGCTGACGGTATCGCTACGTCGTTTCGCTGTGTGTCTGATCGTTGCGTGTTCCGGTACTGCCGTGGCTCTGGCAGATGACATCAACAATGCAAAAGACCACCCGTTGGTTTCGCGTTTCCCCGACACCGATATTGTTTCCTACAGTGATACCGAGTTCGCGGATTTTCGCGTTGCTACCGGGCCGCTGAAAGAGAAGGTCGATAAACAGTCCCTACCGCCGTTGCTGGAAGGCGAAGGGAAGGTTGTGTCTGTGACCTATCGCGCACGGGAAAGAACTGTGTCGGCACTGCAGATTTTCCGCAACTTCGAAGACGCGTTCGAACAATCGGGGTTTCGCAAGATTTTCAGCTGTGACTCGGACCGCGAGTGTGGCAAGGAGTTCGTGGTGCAGCTCTATCACTACGGTGACTCGGCGCGTCGCGGTCAGCATACCTATCTCAGCGCGGCTACTCGCAAGGGTGAGCGTACGCGCTATTTTTACTGGTCCGGCCGCACCAGCGGCGCGTCGGACAGCGCCGTGATTTCACTATTGGTGGTACAGGGTGTCAGCCAGAAATTCCCGGCGGTGGTTGTACTTGACGTCAACGAGTCGGACTCAATCGAGCTGGGCAAGGTAGCGATCGATCTGAATGCACTCGGACAGGCAATACGCACTAGCGGTCGGGCAGTGCTTGATGGCATTTTGTTCGATCTCGACAAGACTAGCCTGAAACCGGCATCCGCCGACACCGTCGCAATCGTTGCGCAGTTTTTGCAAGACAATCCGGACATGGCGTTTTTTGTGGTCGGGCATACCGATAGCACAGGTGACTACGCTTACAATCGGACGTTAAGTGAAGCGCGCGCGAAAACAGTGGTTGATAACCTCACGACCACGCACGGCATCGATGCATCGCGACTGTTAGCGGTCGGCATCGGTCCGGTGAGTCCGGCGACCACGAACGCTACCGATAACGGGCGCAGCGTCAATCGGCGTGTAGAGCTGGTGCAGCGCTAGTTGTTGTGCAGATTATCCTGATGGGCCACCGGTGCGCGAGGCGCGGCGGCCGGCTTCGTCCAGTTCTTCCCGTAGTGCAGCCTCCTTGCGGAAGCGCTCTTCACTGAATCTGGCAAGGCCGAGGTACAGCACCGGTGTCAGGAACAGCGTGAATGCGGCGGCCAAACCCAGTCCACCGAACACAACCCAACCGATCGCGCCACGCGCTTCAGCCCCGGCACCGCTGGAAATGACGAGCGGCAATGCGCCGAGCATGGTTGAAACCACCGTCATGACAATCGGGCGTGCACGTATTGTGGCCGCTTCAAATGCCGCATCGCGAACAGAGCGCCCGGCGTTGCGCAGCTGATCGGCAAACTCCACCATCAAAATACCGTTTTTCGCCATCAGGCCAATCAGCAGAATCAAACCGATCTGTGAATAGATGTTCAGCGAAATTCCGGTAAGCAACAGTGCATAGAGGGCGGCAGCCAAACCGAACGGCACAATGAGCATGACGATGAGCGGGCTCGTCAGGCTCTCAAACTGGGCGATCAGAACCAGCAGCACGACAACCAGCGCGAATGCGTAGGTGATCAGCAACTCGCGCGAGCTTTCCTGTAGCGTTGCCGCTTCTCCTTGCAACAGCAGGCCGATATCGTCCGGTAACGTCTCGGCGGCGATGCGCTTTAACTCGGCAATGGCGTCGGCCAGCGGCACGCCTGTTGCGACATCGGACTCAACCTCTATCGCGCGGCGTTGCTCAACCCGATCCAGCTCGGCCGCGACGCCTTCTTCGACGATCGTCGTCAGGCTCGACACCGGAATCAGCTGGCCGGCGCGCGAGCGCACAAACAGGTTGCGCAGATCGGATGGACTTTCGATTGCGCTGGTCTCGGCTTCGAGGATGATCGGAATCGCCTGGTCCTGAACGTTCAGATCAATAACATCTTCGCCACCCACCATCGCGCGCAGCGTTGTTGCGATTTCGTCTAGTGACACGTCCAGATCAGCCGCACGACGCCGGTCTACCTGCACCGACAACTGCGGTTGTGTCGGTTGATAGGAGATTTCCGGATTCGCCAGTAGGGCAGATTCTTCGATCCGTGCCGCAAGGGCTCGCGCTGCCGCATAAATCTCGTCGTAATCACCACCGGTTAACGCAACTTGCAAGCCACTGCGAAAGCCCCCGCCGGTGTCGAGGCTGCCGCGTGCGAATACCGAGATGCGCGAACCGGGAATCGCCGACATCGGACCACGCAAGGCATCGATCACTTGTTGCTGGCTCATGCTGCGTTGTTCCCAGCTGGCAAGCTGCGCGGTAATGCCGACACGATTCGGGTCGTAGCGTCCGACAATCGTGTAGACCGATGCGATCACGCCGTCGTCACGCAACGGTTGCAGAATCGCCTCCATCTGATCGGACTGGCGCTCCATGTAGGCCAGACCGACGCCGTCAGGGCCGGTGGCGAATACTTCGACCCGGCCACGATCCTCGTCAGGCACCAATTCACTTTTGATCTGTGTATTTGCCCACAGTGCGCCGAGCGCGATCGCCACCGAGGCGAACACCGTCGTCCATGGATATTTCAAACAGACCTGCAATGCGCGTGCGTAACTGTTGCCGAGTGTTCGACCGATTGGTGCTAGCCGGGACTCACGATCGTCGTCCTCATCCTTGAACCGGAACATCGCGGCAATAGCCGGTGCTAACGACAGTGCAACAAACGAAGAGATGATGACGGACAACGACAAGACAAAGCCGAATTCACGAAACAGGCGGCCAGTGGTGGACGGCAGGAAAGAGATCGGCACGAAGACAGCAATCAGCACGGCGGTGGTGGCAATCACGGCGAACAGTACCTGTCGGGCGCCGATGGCAGCGGCGGCACGACGGCGCAGACCCTGAGTCTGTTTGCGCTGAATGTTCTCGAGTACAACGATCGCGTCATCGACGATCAGACCGGTCGCCAACACCAGTGCCAACAGCGTGAGCAGATTGATCGAGAAGCCGAGTAACCAGATACCGGCAACGGTGCCGACCAATGACACGGGGATCGCAACGGACGGTACCAGCGTAGCCTTCCACGAGCCGAGAAATATCCAGATCGTAGCAATCACAACGGCGATCGTGATCAGCAGGCTGGTCAACACCTCGCGCACCGACGCACGAATGAACAGCGCATCGTCCGATGTCATGACAATTTCGATGTCATCAAAGCGGTCATTGAGCTGCGCGACCTTGCGCTTGACCGCGTCGGAAATCTCTATGGTGTTTGATTGCGCCTGACGGATGATGCCAAGACCGACGATCGGTTGGCCATCGAGGCGCAACAGGTTCTCAGCATCCGCCGGGGCAACAATGGCTTCGGCAACATCGCCAACGCGCGTGTTGCCTTGAATGATGACCGATTTGATCAGTTCCGGCGTCGCGGCCGTCGCCTCCGCTCGTACAATCAGTTCCTGATCCTGCGAGCGAAAACTGCCGACCGGTACGTCAAACGGTGCTTGCCGCAGCGCATCGGCAACATCGGTGACGGTGAGCCCGAAGCGACTCAACCGCAGCGGGTCGATAACAACGCGCATCTGCCGCTCGCGGGAGCCAAACTCCTGGATCGTTGCGACGCCATCAATCGACAGGATTTCGGGCGCAATGTCCGCGTTGATAATTTGCGTCAAAGCATCTTCGCGATACGAGGGTGCAATAACAGCTAACGAGATGATCGGGTTCGCGTCGTTGTCCGCTTTCGTCACGAACACGTCCTCGACGCGATCAGGTAACTCGCGCGTCACGCGACTCAGCGCTTCGCGAACGTCAGACGCGGCAATGTCCAGATCAACGCCCGGATTGAACTCGATACGAATGCGCGCGCTGTTTTCTTCGCTCGACGAGTTGATTTCGCGTACCCCGGAAACACGCGCTACGGCGCCTTCGATGACGCTGGTCACTTCGGCATCAACGGTTTCCGGTGCTGCGCCGGGATAGGTGGCGCGCACGCCGACGATCGGGCGATCAACGTCTGGCAACTCGCGCACCTCAATGCCGAACAATGCGGCAAGTCCGGCGATGATGATCAAGACGTTCAATACGCCGATCAACAGCGGTCGTTTAACCGCAAGCTCCGGAAGTCCGGATGGCGCGGCGTTCATGATTGGCGGCTTCCAGCTGCTGCTGCCTGCCTGCTAGTTTCAACGGGGTCACTATCCGGTGCACCGGTCACCTGCCGCCGGTCTGTGGTGGCATCAGTCGTCGGCGTTTCATCGCCGCTGGTTTTTTCAGCAAACGCAGGGTCATTGACGACGGCACCTTCGCGTACTTTCTGAACGCCCTCGGCAACGATCAGCGCACCTTCCGGAATGGGTGCTCGAACCAGTACCAGTCCGTCCTGGCGCGACACGATCGTGACGGGCACACGTGTTGCCTTTCCCCCTTGAACGGCCCACAGGTAGGCACCGTCGCCACCCCACACGATGGCGGCCTCCGGCACAGCTGGATAGGCCTCGCCAGGAAGCTCAAATCCAATGCGAAAACTCATGCCCGGCCGCAGCTCGTCGCGCGCATTGTCGACACGCGCGCGCACCCGGAAGCTGCGGCTGGTCGCATTGACGCGACTGTCGACGCTGCTAACCACTGCGTCGTAAGGCTGAGCGGGTGCCGAAAACGGGGCCATCGGGATAGAGTCGCCTGGCGCCACACGCCCGAACACTTGTTCTGGCGCGTCGAAATCGACAAACAACACATCGCGGTCATCAAGCTGGGTGATGATCGTCTGCGTGGTGATTCGTGCGCCGGTGTCGATGTCTGTTAGTCCGACATAGCCCGAAAACGGTGCTCGGACGGTGCGATCTTCGAGAGTGACCTGCGCAAGTTGCAGGTCGATCCGAGCACCATCGAGCGCTATTTGCGCCTCGTCCAATTGGCTTGCGGATACAGCGCCCGGAGACTCCAGTTGCTGAAACCTACCGAGAATCTGTTCCGCATTCTTAACGGCCACCCGAGCCCGCTCGACGGCCAGGCGCTCGGCACGGGCATCCAGCCGAAGCAAGACGTCGTTGGCGCCGACCTTTTGGCCAGCCTCAAATTCGACTGCAGTGACTTCGCCGCCGGTATCCGGAAAGATTTCGGCGAATGCGCGTGCGCGCGCCGTGCCGACAGCTTCAACGGTGATCCGGTCGGTTCGATAGCTGACTTCGTTGGCAACGATTTGCACGACGTGTTGGCGACGCACGGTGTTGTCGGGTTCGGCACTGCATGCCCCGAGCACCAGAGTTAGCGTGAGAAGTACGGTCGCTTTCGGTTGCGGCAAAAACATGTGCGAGTAAGGCTCCTGAAAGCTCGCTGAAACATATTGCGTCAGCGTGACATCAACGATGATAGTGCATTTACGGCATGAACAACGCGCCCACGGGTTCGTCATGCGGGTGCGAATGGATGCAGCTGAAGGAGAGTTTGGCAAAGGCTAAGTTCGCCGCATTGCACCAACTCGATATGCGTCGGCCGCGGTTGCTTTGATTTCCCAAGGTTTTCAGTGGCATGAGGCGTTTGCGCCCGGTTTTAGGCGCAACTGTTGGCGGTGCGCGGTTGATGCATCTGCCACAGCAATTGTGAGTGCGGCGGCGCAGCGTATCAGTCGCGCTGAGACGGCGGGGCCGTCGTGCCGCAGGAAGCATTGCTAGCGCATAGCGCGGGGAATCCCGCTCGTCTCCAATATCACCACACCGTGGTTGGCGAAGACTCCTCGATAGATGCTAGAGATTCCAGTTCGACTAAGCGCTAGCGCGTCTCCCCACGGGACAGGTCCTGGGCACTGTTTGCAGGCACCGATTCGTGCCGGAACATGATTCGATCAACCTTGAAGAATTTCGATCGGCCCGACATTGTGAATGTGTAGGTTTCGCCAGCCTGCAGGTTGTACACGGCGACACGCTTGTTCCGCTCGCCGCCGAGATCAAGCCGGTTGCCGGATGCCCAGACAAACTGATTATCGTTGCCGCCGAAAAACTTGGTATCCGCCATCAGTGTTGCCAGTGGCGCGTCGTCGCCATGTGTGTTGCCGACGTTGTTGCCAGCACTGAAGTTTCCGTCTAACCGCACGAAGGCATCATTGGCCACGTCGGTGCGTGTTTCGCCATTCAGCACCAGGGTTTCGCGCGCTACGTGCAAGTGCAGATAGTGCAGGCCGCTTTGATTGATTGTGAATGTGTAGGTGAGCGGCGACGTCGGTGGGCCAGATGTCTCGCGGTTTCCGTTGAATTCAATGTACGACGCACCCGTGAAGCCGGCCACATCCGTTTCTTCCAGCCACAGACCACGGTCTGTTGTGGCGGTGTTCTCTGCTTCCATGATGACCAGTCCGTCAGCCTGCGTGAATTGAGCGGTAGGGGAGCCTGTACCTGCACTGCTGACGACGACGGCCCAGTCCTGGTTCGCTTCAGCAGGCGGGCTGCCGATAAATTGATTGCCGGCACCCTGCAGCGAACCGCCATCGGTCTGCGCACCCGTTCGCGGATTGAACCAGATAACGTTGTAGAGATCGTTGTTCGGCAGGTTGATATCGGTGCCGCCACCTTCGCGAAGGAATATCACGTAATGGTTACCGGCATCAGTCAGTACCCAGTCGCTGGTGCTGCTGGTCACGTCATTGTCTGCGGCGAGTTGTTGTAAATCGATTCCTAGCTGGCCCTGCAGCACATCATGGAAGAACCGCACGAGGTGACCGGACTGTTGCCAATGTGCATCGAACTCTCGCAGGTTCTCAACGGCCAGGTCGTAGGCATGCCCGGCACCGTTGTTCTTCAGATACCACTCGAAACCACCGCCGCCTGACATGACGCTGGCCCACATCCAGTACACGCGCTGCTTTGTCGTCACCGCTGTGTTTGGCGTGGGCGCATCGCCACCGGAAGCTTCGGTAAAGGTTACGACCCACGGTTGGCCGGCTTGTGCCGAGCGCTCGATCCAGCTTGCTGCTGTTGCATAAACACCGTTTGCAGCGGCGGGCTCACTGGGAATTGCGCCAAATTGGATGGTGGGTCCGTCGAATGTGGCGTGGCCTAGCAGGTCGTCGTAGCGGTCTTGCTGGTTCGGATAGGTATGCATGAAAATCGCATGATCGTAGGGATCGAGCTCACGAATATAATCCGCAAATGCGCGCTGCTGTGCCGGCGTGTTGGTGTTCTCCTCGCCGAGGTTCCACTGCAGTGCGGGGTGGTGCCCAAAGCGCGAGATTAACTCGCGGTAATACAAGCGACGCTCCAGTCCGAGATTGCCGTCGTTAAGCAGCTGGTCGTTTTCAGTTTCCTGCGTCACGATGTGAATCAGCAATCCGTTTGCGCTCATGTGTTCGAGCGCGCGCTCCCACTGATCCAGTTTACTGACGTCGAAGCGTTTGACAGTGCCGCTGGCGTTGTATTCGGACCACGGGTGTGCGTCGCAACCATCTCCGCGCACTGTGTTGGCCATGATGTAGACCGCATTGACGCCCGTTGATGCGATGTAGTTGATCAACCCAATCAGACTCTTGCCGCGATCTGCACCCCATACAGGATCACCGTCGTTCCAGTCATCCGCGTGCGGCGCGAAGTCGTGCAAAATACCTTTGCAACTACCGGCATCGGAGAATTTGGTGGTGTTATCAAACTGCGAGTAGCCGAAAATGTTCTCGGGGCTGTCCATACCACCTTCAATATAGATCTTGCCGCTTCCAGCAAAGCGCAGATAGCGCTCGCCATCGCGATGCTCCAGCAAGCCACGGGTGCGCATATCCTGATTTTCGGCAGGCGCGCTGTTGATCGAGAAACTGCCCCTTTCCCCATCAAAAACTGCCATTGCCGAGCCCGCGGCCGGCTCGGTCTGCACGGCGATGTCTGCACCCGTTCTGAACGAAACCGAATACTGCCAGTCACCGGTTTGCGGTGCGGCGAAATAGGCGCGCCAGACATCACCGCTTTGCGCGCTGGTGTCGGCAGCATTGCCGTCGGCTGCGAAGTGCCCCGGAACCGTGATTGATGTATTGTTCTTCGTGAAGGTTACATTGAAGCGATAGTCGGTAAAGGTATCGGCATCGCTTTCGTTGGCAGAAAACCCGGAGCAAGTGATTGCAGTGCGATGCCATTGGCGTAAATCGCCGCTCACGGCGCAAGCGGTAGTCGGTGGCGGCGTTGGCGGTGGTGTCGCGGCATCAACGGTGATCGAAATCTCGGTGGACGTTTGCGCGCCATCATCATCTGTTGCAGTCGCAGTGAGTGCATAGGTGCCGGCCGCGAGATTGCGCAGCGCGGCGTCATTGGTGCCACCTGCCGCGCCCCATTCATAGGGAGCTACGTTTTCCTGTCGCACCAAAACGTTGTCGATAAAGAGTTGCACATTGGCTATCGAGCCGTCGCTGTCGGTGGCATCAACATTGACATAGGCTGTGTCTCCGGCAGTAAAAGACATGCCCTGCGCAGGCGCGGTAAAGCTGACTACCGGCGGTACATTTTGTGCGGGTGGTACAGGTGCTGCTGCAGCAACGGAGAATGTCAGGGTGATTGATGCCTCGCCACCATCGTCATCTGTGGCAACAGCGATCAACTCATAATCGCCACTGGCAAGATTGCGCAAGGCAGCATCGTCGGTGCTGCCCGCTACGCCCCACTCAAACGGTGCTTCGCTGTCCTGACGAATCTGCATGCCATCCAGAGACAGCGTCACGTGCATGACGGATCCGTCCGAGTCCGTGGCGTCGACGATCACGTGCGCCACGTCACCTGCCGGCAGCGATTCGCCGTTAGTCGGTTGCAGGAAGCTCAGCGTTGGTAGCGCGTTTTGTGGTGCTGGCGCATCGTCTGTCGGTGCGTCCGAATCACCGCTACCGCCGCAACCGACCAACATCAGTGCCAAACAGACCGCTGACATTTCCGCAAACTTTGTAATACGCATCGGTGTCCCCGCAATGCTGAACAAGCACATATTCAGTGATGAGATTAGGAGACGCGGCGCCAGCAAAGTGTGACGCACGTCACATAGCGTTCAGGCCTGACAAAAATGGGTACTGCCTGTCTGTGATCGGCGACCGTATCCGTGTTAGGTAGTGTTGATTGGTCGTTGTTTCGGGGAGTGATTGAGTCGAGCGCGCGGCGTATCAGTTCTCGGTTGCGTGTTTTTTAGTACCATCAGGCAACGGCGCGCTGTCTGCGACAGACAGTTTGCAGCACAACGGAATACTTGCGACATGGCCAACAAGACCTGGAAGGCGTTCGAAAAGACGCCGTTCTTCGTGACAGCGAAGGTAGGACTAAAGCGACTGGTCGGCAAAGAACTCAGATTGCGATCGGAAGTTGCGCTGCCAACGGTTGAGCATTCGCATTGGTGGTTCGCGCCTTCACTGGTCGCGCCGGACTCGGTCGTCTACTCGTTGGGTGTTGGCGAGGACACAGCGTTTGACGAAGCCTTGATTGCTGAGTACGGGGCTATCGTGCACGCGTTTGATCCGACGCCGAACACGATCGAATGGTTGAAGTCGCAAAGCATGCCGGATGCATTTCACTTCCATCCGTGGGCCGTGACAGCTGTGGACGGGACGCTGACGCTGTATCCGCGTAGCTCGAAACAGGGGCGCAACTCGCGCGACATGATGACCGTAGTCAAGGATGCTGGCGACAGTGCGGGGGGTGTAACGGTCGATACGTTTTGTCTGGCAAGCATTCGACAAAAGCTGGGCCATGGGCAGATTGCCATGTTGAAGATGGATATCGAGGGCGCAGAGTACGAGGTGCTGGACAACCTTATCGATAGTGATGTGCGGCCAACCCAGTTGCTGGTCGAATTTCATCACCGGTTCTTTCCGGATGGATTGCAGCGTACCGCGAATCTGATCGAGCGGCTACGGGCGGTCGGCTATCGGATTCTTCAGGTATCGATCAATGGCCGCGAGGTTGCGTTTGTCCACGGCAGTGCTGTCGACGCGCATTCTGCGCCGATGGCGTGACATCACGCGTACTTAGGGCTCCGGCTAGAGCTGCGTCGGATTCGGTGCGTCTCCGTAGACTTGCTTCGGGTCAAACACTTTTTCCGATTCGGTGTAGGTCAGCGTGACTTCACCGTCTTTGGCCTGCGTTGCGAATGCTTCGCCGACAGGCACGCTGCGATAAAAACACGAGCGGTAGCCAACGTGGCAGCTGGCGCCATTGCCGGCAACGGTGACACGCAGCCAGACGCAATCCTGATCATCGTCAATCAGCAGATCATCGACGCGTTGCGTCAGGCCGCTGGAGGCGCCTTTGTGCCACAGGACTTTGCGACTGCGGCTGTAATAGTGCGCTTCGCCGCTCTGTATCGTCTTTTTCAGCGCGGCGTCATTCATGTAACCCTGCATCAGCAGCTCGCCACTGACAAAGTCGGTTGTGACGACGG
Organism: Pseudomonadota bacterium; assembly: GCA_038529355.1. Taxonomy (GTDB): domain Bacteria; phylum Pseudomonadota; class Gammaproteobacteria; order Steroidobacterales; family Woeseiaceae; genus CALBPI01. The sequence goes on along the minus strand of JBCBDU010000010.1, from coordinate 86,626 downwards.
GGATCAAGCCGTCGGCGTCAAATTTTGGTGCAAGATCAAAGCCTTCCTCGACCTGCTCAATGCTTCGGCGGGCGGCGAATTTCGGGGTGTCCATGACGGCAGTTGCTCCGGCAACGATGTAACGGTCGGCGAGTATATCAAGCGCGGGCAGCAATGCTGAATAGCTGCGCGTTTAGCGTCGGTGGCCAGCGCGTCACGTTGTATATTGCCGGTCATGCTGACACAAGATCTCACCACCGATGCGTTGTACCAGGCACTGATAGAGCGTGATGCTGCTTTTGAAGGGCGCGCCTATGTGGGTGTGACCAGCACAGGCATCTTTTGCCGTCTGACATGCCCGGCGCGCAAGCCCAAGCGCGAAAACTGCGCGTTTTATGACTCTGTAGCTGCCTGTTTGCAGGCAGGATTCAGGCCGTGCAAGCGTTGCATCCCGATGCAAACCGCCGCCGAGGCAGACCCTACTGTGACCCGGCTGTTGCGCGCGGTTAACGATGATCCGCAGCGCAGTTGGTCAGAGGCAGACGTGCGGGCATTTGGATTGAACGCAGCGTCAGTTCGGCGCACGTTCAAACGCCATTTTGGCATGACGTTTTTGGCGTATGTCCGCCTGGCGCGACTGCAACGCGGGTTTGTCGCGCTCGAATCGACAAGTCGGGTTATCGATGCGCAGCTGGATGCCGGTTTTGACTCCGGCAGTGGTTTCCGTCAGGCGTTTGCTCGCTTGTTGGGCATTGCACCGCGCGAATTGCTCAGCGATGGCGCGCTAAGGGCTGACTGGATCGCCACGCCATTGGGGCACATGATCGCGGTGGCGGATTGCGACGCGCTGCACCTTCTTGAGTTTCTCGACCGTCGCGCACTCGCCGGCGAACTGAGTCGACTGCAGGCCAAAACCGGCGCACGCGTCAGTATTGGCAGATTCTCACCAATCGATCAAATAGCGAGTGAACTGGAACGGTTCTTCGCAGGTGCGCTGACATCTTTTCAAACGCCGGTCACATTGCACGGCACGTCGTTCACGCGTGACGTGTGGTCGGCGCTGCGCACCATCCCGCCCGGACAAACGCGCAGCTACGCCGACATCGCACGACAGATCGGCAAGCCAGATGCGGTGCGTGCCGTGGCGCGCGCGAATGGTGCGAATCAGCTCGCTGTGATCGTGCCGTGTCATCGAGTCATTGGCGCGGATGGTTCTCTGACCGGCTACGGCGGCGGCCTTTGGCGAAAGCAGAAACTTATCGAACTCGAGCAACGCATCGCAGCGCAACACTGAGGGTGAACGACTATGCAAACTGACAACAACGCTACGCGGTTTCGCGATCTACACAGGGCGGGTCAGCCGCTGGTGTTATTCAATGTGTGGGATGCGGGCACCGCGCAGGCCGCACAGGCTGCTGGCGCGGTCGCCGTCGCGACAGGCAGTTGGTCGGTGGCGGCGGCGCAAGGTTATGGTGACGGTCAGCAAATACCGCTGACGCAGTTGCTGCACATTGTGGCGCGCATCACACAGTCAACCGACTTGCCGGTTTCAGTCGATTTCGAGGGTGGCTATGCATCTGATACCGAAGGTCTGGTGCGCAACACCGGGGCGCTATTGGAGACCGGCATCGTAGGCATCAATTTTGAAGATCAGGTCATTGGTGGCACCGGCTTATTAGCGATGGACGAGCAGGCTGCCCGCATCAAAGCCATTGCCGATACAGCGAACCAGGCACGACATCAGTTGTTCATCAACGCGCGCACAGATCTGTTTTTGCAAACAGACGCCGACGCGCATGCATCGGTGGTGGATGAAGCGATTGCGCGTGCTGCGGCGTATCATGCCGCCGGGGCGCACGGTCTGTTCGTGCCAGGCCTGGGTGATGCAGCGTTAATCAAGCGTATCGTTGCTGGCGTTGGTCTGCCGGTAAATGTCATGCACAGCGATGCCTTGCCGTCGCGTGAGCGACTCGCTGCGTTAGGCGTTGCGCGCATCAGCTACGGGCCACAACCGTACCGGGATGCCATGGCGGCTTTCGAAAACGCGGCCAGCAACGCGTTACGGCAATAGTGTTGCGTCTGCCGCAGCAGCTAGTCGGCTTGTCGATGCTGTGACTGGTTTGTTGTCATTTCACCCTGAGGTCTGCGCTGTTTGTTAGAATCTGGGGCTGACTAGACCAACGGCCACACACCATGACTCTGACCCTGCACGACACCGGCAGTGGGCAAAAACGCCCCTTCGTACCGCTGAACCCCGAGCGCGTGACGATGTATGTCTGTGGACCGACAGTTTATAACTATGCGCATATCGGCAATGCGCGGCCGCCGGTGGTTTTTGATGTACTGGCGCGCCTGCTGCGCCGCGACTACACGCTGGTGTATGCGCGCAACATCACTGACGTTGACGATAAAATCAATCAGGCATCGATCGATACGGGTCGCAGCATTGGTGACATCACTAACGAATACACCGAGGCGTATCTGGCGGACATGGGAGCGCTCGGCGTGCGACCGCCGGACATCGCGCCGCGCGCCACGCAGCACATTGCCGAAATGATCGAGATGATCGAGCAGCTGCTGGCCAGCGGGCATGCCTACGCTGCTGAGGGGCACGTGCTGTTCAGCGTTGAGCGGTTTGATGATTACGGCGCACTGTCAAAGCGCGACGTTCGCGAAATGATCGCCGGCGCGCGCGTGGAAGTGGCTCCCTACAAGCAACATCCGGCTGACTTTGTGTTGTGGAAGCCGTCGAACGACGAATTGCCGGGCTGGGATTCCCCGTGGGGTCGCGGACGACCGGGTTGGCATCTTGAGTGCTCGGCGATGATCAAAAAGCATCTGGGCACGACCGTCGATATCCATGGCGGTGGCCAGGACCTTGTGTTTCCGCACCATGAAAATGAGCGTGCGCAGAGCACCTGCGCGCACGGCGGTCAGACGTTTGCCAACTATTGGTTGCATAACGGCTTTCTGAACATGGGTAACACCAAGATGTCGAAATCGCTCGGCAATGTGCGTCTGGTCCGCGAGTTACTGCAGGAGGCGGACGGCGAGGCCATTCGTCTGGCGCTTTTGTCGGCGCACTACCGGCAGCCACTGGATTGGACCGGCGAGACGTTGCCCGAAGCTACGCGCAAGCTCGATCGTTTGTACGGCGCCATGCAGGATGTACCCGTCGATCCACAAGCGGGCATCGATAGCGATGCGCGCGATGCGTTTATTGCAACGTTGCACAATGATCTGAATACGCCACAGGCGTTGGCTGAGCTGTTTCAAATTGCACGGCGCCTGAACGCGTCCGCGGACGCGGCAGATCGTGCGCGGCTGGTCAACACGATGCGCGAATGTGGCGCGTTGATTGGCTTTCTCGAACGCGACCCACAAGACTGGTTTGCAGCACAGCGCGCACAGGGTGGTGATGCCGATGAGATCGATGCGATGGTCGCGCGGCGCGTAGCAGCGAAAAAGGCGAAGGATTTCGCTACTGCCGATCGCATTCGCGACGAACTTACTGCGCGTGGTATCGAAGTGCGGGACGCTGCTGACGGCTCCACGTGGAAACGCATTGAGGCAGGTGCGTCATGAGCGACACCATTGAGCAACGCGAGCAGGCATTGGTTGAAGAATTCCAGATCTTCGATAACTGGATGGATCGCTATGCCTATCTGATCGATCTGGGTCGCTCGTTACCCGACTATCCACAGAGCGAGCGGCGCGCTGAGGACAAGGTCGCAGGCTGTCAGTCGCAGGTCTGGTTTCAGTGCGAGCGTGAGGATGAGCGTCTGAAATTTCGGGCCATCAGCGATGCAGCGATTGTGTCCGGGCTGATCGCCGTGTTGCTGAGGCTGTATGACGACCAGCCGGCGGCAGCGATTCGCGCCTACGACGCGTCGTTCATCCAGTCGCTGGGTCTGGATCAGCACCTGAGCCAAAGTCGCTCCAACGGGCTGCTGGCCATGCTGCAACGGATACGCGCCGCCGCCGGGGCTGACGAGTGCGCATCAACCTAGCGCAACGTTTCCTGCTGGGCGTTTTTCGCGCCTATCAGATTCTGATTTCGCCGTTGCTGGGTGCGAATTGCCGCTACCAGCCAACCTGCTCGGCGTACGCGCGCGACGCGATCCTGACGCACGGTGCGTTAGCGGGTGGTTGGCTGGCAATTAAACGCATTGGCCGCTGTCATCCCTGGGGCGGCCACGGCCACGATCCGGTGCCCGAGCGCAGGCAACCTCGCCAATGACGAATGCGATGTCGACCGGTGCGTTTGTTCGCAAGACGCTGAGCATCGCTTTTGATCCTGCAGTGGTGTTCTTCTGCGCGTTGATTGCGTTTCCGCTGACGTTCGGATTGTCTCTGAGCGGCAGCTTGCAGTGGCTCGTTATCGCGGTTTTCCTGATCGTATATTCAACGTCGGCGATTATGAAATTTGCCACGCAGGTCACTCGCGCATTGGCGCTGGGCCAGACCGTGCCGAGTGCGCAGAACGCCGTATTCGATTACTTCCGTATGAGCTGGGCATTCGCGCCCTGGTTGTCGTTGTCGATGCTGGCCGCATTGGGCGCCGTTGTCGGCTTGAAGCTCGGAGACACCGCGCTCATCGTGTATGCGGCGCTCGTGTTGCCGCTGGTGCCGGCGATTATCGCGGTGGTTAGCGTCAACTGTCAGCCGCTTAGCATGCTGCGGTTGCCCGAATTGTTGAAAGTGATCGCGATCATGGGCGTTGATTATCTGAAGCTGCTGGCTTGCTGGGCATTGATCGCGCTGGTCGAGTTGGTGCAGCCATTTCTCCCCGTGAGCATGCCATTGCTGGTGCATGCTTTCGTGTTCCTGCTGCAGATGATGTTGCTGTTTGTCGCAGCGGGCGTGTTGCTGTTCCAGCATCGCGTTGCATTGGATATTCCGGTGGAACGCGAAGAGAAGCACATCCGACAGCAATGGCAGCGCGATGCTGCGGTGCTCAGTGAGCGACGCAGTGTGTTGGGGCGCGCGTACGTGTTTTTCAGTCGTGGTAATGCGCCAAGCGGGCTCGAATGTCTGCGTGATTATTTGCGAGAACACGACGACGATGACTCGTGGCAGTGGTTTCTTGACGAGATGCGCGGTTGGGAGCAGCGCAACCCGCACTTAATGTTGGCGCGCAACTATTTTTCACATCTAGTGGCCAACGACGATCGCGCAGGCGCGGCGCAGTTACTGTTGACCTGTATGTCAATTGACAAGGATTTTGCGCCGCACCCGCACGACCGGGGTTACGCACGCCGGCTGCTCGACGGCCACGCTTTTGCGCCGCTGGCTGAGCATTGGCGGTGAAGACGCGCTCGTGATGAGAAAACCAACGAAAACCGCGGTCCGCAACGAAAACCGATAACCGGGTCAACCGATAACCGGGGTCGAACCGCGATTAGCCGAACTAAGGGAAAACCGGGGCCGAACCGAAGAGAGAGGGTTCCGGCTCGACCCCGAAAAATGTGCTGTCAGGCAGCTGCCAATCCGGTCTTGCCGGCGCAGCCACAGCGGCGGTTGCGCCAGTGCGCCACAGCCAGCAAGCCGCCACCGATCGTTGTTACGGCGGCGTCTGCCCAGACACCCGCATGGTCATGCAAGACCAGCGCCGCGACGGCCAATAAAACGACACCGACCAAACCCAAAGCGATAACAGTCATGCGCCTGTGGCGCAGCCAGCCGCCGATCAGCGCGACACCGCTGATGGGGATGACAAACCCCAACATGACAATATGTGCCCATTCATCATTCAGCAGCCACCGCTCGCCGGCGATGCCGAGCACAACGATGAGCGGCAATAGCAGGCAATGCAGCATGCAGATGAAGGACAACAGCATGCCGACGATGTCTGCGCGCGTATGTTTAACCGGTTCGAGCATGGTCTGGCCTCATGACATTGCGAAAATGATATAACATTACATTTCCAACGACAAATACCTTGCGTGGCTAACCGCTCCACACGCGCCATTTCGACTGGTCATATGCCGCTAATCCGGCGACAATTGCGCTATGGACGAGAAATTACTCGATATCGTGTGTTGCCCGCTGTCGCATGAGCCTTTGCGCAAAATGGACAGTGGTCAACTCGCGTCGCTGAATCAGGCGATCGCTGATGGCACGTTAACGCAGGTTGATGGCACCAAGCTGTCCGGCCAGTTGCGAGCCGCGCTGGTGACGCACGATGGGCGCCGTGCATACTCCATTGATGACGGACTCGTGAATCTGTTGCCGGGTGCCGCGCTGGAGTTAGGCGATTTGCAAGGCGCTGATTCACGCTGATGCGTGCGTGGCGTCTTTGAGCGTGGGTTGTGTGCAAACAGATCGAGCGTCGGTGCCATCTGTGCGTGAGCTGTTGAATCGTACGACAACTGCGTCACGCCCACGCATCGCGAGCTGCGCTGCGTGAAACTCAAACCCGAAGATATAGACGGCCATCTCAAGCGCGGTCTGGCCGGCGTTTATCTGGTCACCGGTGACGAACCGTTGATCGTCAACGAAGTGCTGGACCGGATTCGTGCTGCGGCGCGCGCAGACGGGTTTACCACTCGTAACGTGCACGTTGCCGAGCGTGGTTTCGATTGGAATGTGTTGACGCAGGCCAGTGTCAGTATGTCGCTGTTCAGCGATCGCAGCATCATCGATTTGCGTTTGCCGACCGGCAAGCCGGGCGATGCCGGCAGCAAGGCGATCGCCGGTATGCTGGAGCATCCGCCCGAGGACACTTTGCTGTTGGTCAGTGCGCCGAAACTGGATGGCAGCGCAATGTCGACACGCTGGGTCAAGGCCATCGACAAAGCCGGAGTGATCGTGCGCGTCTGGCCGCTCGAAGCACAACACTTGCCACGCTGGATCAATGAACGCATGCAGCAGGCCGGGTTAACGGTGAGTCGCGACGCTGTGTTGCATTTGGCCCGACGTGTTGAAGGTAATTTGCTTGCCGCGCAACAGGAAATCGACAAACTGGCGCTGCTCAGTGAGGGGCGCGAGCTCGGGGTCGATGACATTGACGCAGCCGTTGCCGACAGCACACGTTTTACGGTATTCAAGCTTGCCGACGAGGCGCTGGCAGGGCGCTGCGAGCGAGCCTTGCGCATGTTAGGCGGCTTGCGACGGGAAGGGCTCTTTCCGGTATTGCCGGCCTGGGCGCTGACCAAAGAGACGCGTCAGTTGACGGCGATGAGCGAGGCGATGGCAAGCGGCCGCTCGATCAGTGATGTTTTGTCGCAATGGCGTGTTTGGTCCAATCGCCAGAATCTGTATCGCGGCGCGCTGCAACGCCTGCCGTTGTCGGTGCTGGTGCAACTGGTTGCTTTGTGTGAGCGGATCGATCGCGCAGCCAAGGGGCAGAGTCGTGAGCAACCCTGGCAACTGCTGCGGCATCTGACCGCCGCGCTGGCCAGCAGCCAGATCATGGCGGATTCAGTATGAGTGTCGGGCAACTGGCCGGACCGATCGGTGTTTTCGGAGGCACCTTCGATCCCATCCATTTCGGCCATCTGCGCAGCGCGTTTGAATTGCTGCAGTCACTGCAGCTGCGCGAAGTGCGTTTCCTGCCGTGCGGCAATCCGCCGCACCGGGCCGCACCGATTGCCAGCGCGTCGCTGCGTGTCGCGATGGTTGAGTGCGCGATCGCATCACAAGAGGGTTTCGTGCTTGATGACCGCGAGGTGCGCAGGCCCGGACTTTCTTATAGTGTCGATACATTGCGCAGTCTCAGGGAAGACTTCCCGCAGCATCCGTTGTGTCTGATCGTCGGCATGGACTCGTTCCTGAGTTTGCCGAAGTGGTATCAGTGGCAGGAGATACTGCAACTAGCGCATATTGTCGTTGCGCACCGTCCGGGCTGGCGCGCGCCTGAGCGCGGCGCGCTGGGACGATTGTTGACTGACCGTGGCACGTCACTGGTGGCTGACCTGCACAAGGCGCTTGCCGGCGCCATTTATGTGCAGGAAGTGACCCAGTTGGAAATCTCTTCGACCAGCATTCGTGCATTGATTGCTGCCGGGCACGATCCGCGCTTCCTGTTACCGCAATGCGTGCGCGAACAGGTGCAGGCGGCAAAATGCTACAGTGACCAGACCGGCGTGCACGAGCAGCTCGTCGAGTCGACCAGTCCCCCTAACCGCAGGAAGTAAACAGTTAGTGCCAGACCTCGAACACAACATTGCTGCAATCGTTGCAGCGCTTGAAGACGGCAAGGCGCAGGACATCAAAGTGATTGATGTGCGCGGCCATACGAGCATGACGGATTTCATGGTGATCGCCAGCGGTACTTCAGATCGCCATGTGCGCTCGGTTGCCGGCAATCTGGTCACGGAAATGAAAAAGGCCGGTGAGCGACCATTGGGCATCGAGGGCGAGAGTGACGGTGAGTGGGTATTGGTCGATTTGCAGGACGCGCTGGTGCACGTAATGCTGCCGCGCGTGCGCGACTTTTATAATCTCGAAAAGCTCTGGGATTTGCCTGCGCGGGCTGCGGCCAAAGACAGCGATACCTGATCATGCATATTGGCGTTCTTTGTGTTGCCGGTCGCCCGTCGGACTGGGCGGCCGATGCGTCTGAGAATTACATCAAGCGACTGCCGCGAGCCTGGCAGTTTTCCATGGAACGCATTGCGCCTGCGAAGCGCGATAGTGCCGGGCAGCGCAAGGACGATGAGTGGCAGCGTCTGCAGCGGCATCTAAAGGCTAACGATATCGTCATCCTGCTTGATGAGCGCGGCAAGTCGTTGGCCAGCAGGCAGATTGCGACACGCATCAATGACTGGCAACGCGAGGGGTGTAATCTGAAGTTCATCGTGGGCGGGCCGGATGGCGTTGCGTCAGACTGTCGCCAACGGGCGACGCAGCAGTGGAGCGTATCGCCAATGACGCTACCGCATGAACTGGCGCGTCTGGTGCTGGTCGAACAACTGTATCGCGCGCATTCGATTATCGAAGGACATCCGTATCACCGTGACTGAGTCTGCCCCAACGACCGTTGCCCTTGCCTCCGGCTCGCCGCGTCGGCGTGAGCTGTTGCAGACGTTGGGGTTGCACGTGCAACGCGTTGGCGGTGACATTGACGAGACGCGCTGGCCCGATGAGCCGGTGCGTGAATACGTGCAGCGTTTGGCGCACGAAAAAGCCCGCGTGGGTCGCGCTGATGCGCGTGCTGCGGGATTGATCGTGGTCGCCGGGGACACCGTTGTAGCGCTGGGCGAGCAGATTTTTGGTAAGCCGCAAGACGCCGCGGATGCGCAGCGGATGCTGAGCGCGCTCAGCGATCGCTCGCATACCGTGCACACCGCAGTCGCTGTGCACGATCATCGCCAGTGCCATGTCGAGTGTGTCGATTCGATCGTGACCTTTATGCCGCTGACGCCGGCAATGATCGCTGCCTATTGGGCCAGCGGTGAGCCACAAGACAAGGCCGGCGCGTACGGCATTCAGGGGCGTGGTGGTCGCTTTGTGGCACATTTGCAGGGCAGCTTCAGCGCGGTGATGGGGTTGCCGGTATACGAGACAGCGAACTTATTGACTGCGTGCGGACTGGATGTGTGCAGCGTCACAACGGAAGCAGCACTGTGAATGCGATGCGTGAAGAGATTTTGATCAATGTCACTGCCGGAGAGCAGCGCGCCGCCGTTGTAGAGAACGGCGTGCTCCAGGAGATTTTTATCGACCGCTTGTCGCGCCGCGGTTTGGTGGGCAACGTGTACAAAGGTCGCGTCAAGCGCGTGTTGCCCGGTATGCAGGCAGCGTTCATTGATATTGGCCTCGAGCGCACAGCGTTCCTGCATGCTTCGGATATTTCCAAGCCTTCGTCGAATGACAACGGTGAGGACGGAACGATCATCGTCAACGTTGCGCCAACGTCGATCAGCGACTTGGTCACCGAGGGTGGTGAGATTCTGGTGCAGGTGCTCAAGGATCCGTTGGGGACAAAGGGTGCCCGCCTGACGACTTTTGTGACGCTGCCATCACGTTATCTCGTGATGCTGCCGAATAACGAAAACCGTGGTGTATCAGCGCGCATTGAAGACGAGCAGGAACGTACACGGCTGCGCGAAATCCTCGATGACATTGTGCCGGCGGACAGTCGCGACGGCTACATCGTGCGCACGGCCGCCGAGGGCGCGAGCTACGATGCGCTGCGTGCCGATCTGATGTTTCTCGAGCGGTTGTGGGAGGGAATCGTCACGCGTGCCGGCTCGATCAATGCCGGCAAGCTGGTGCACAGCGATTTGCCGCTGATGTTGCGTACATTGCGTGATCGTGTGCAGCACGATGTTGAGCGTATTCGCGTTGACTCGCAGGAAGCGTTCGACGAGATGAATAATTTCTGCAGCAGCTTTTTGCCGCAATTGACGGACAAGATCGAGCTGTACACCGGTCGTCGACCGATCTTTGACTTGCACGGTGTCGAGGAAGACATGTCGCGCGCGCTTGAGCGCAAGGTTGATCTCAAGTCGGGAGGCTATTTGATTTTCGACCAGACTGAAGCGATGACCACGGTGGATGTGAACACTGGCGGTTTCGTCGGTCACCGCAATCAGGAAGATACGCTATATCGGACTAATCTCGAGGCTGCGGTTGCGATTGCGCGGCAACTGCGACTGCGCAACCTGGGCGGGATTATCATTATCGACTTCATCGACATGGTCGAGGCAACGCATCGGGAGAAAGTGCTTGATGCCCTGCAGCGGGCACTGGCCGGCGATCATGCCAAGAATCAGGTCATGCCGGTGTCGCCATTGGGCCTGGTTGAAATGACGCGTAAACGCACACGCGAAAGCCTTGAGCACATCTTGTGTGATGCCTGCCCGACGTGTGAGGGTCGAGGCTCGGTAAAGACACCGCAAACGGTCTGCTACGAAATTTTCCGTGAAATCCTGCGCCAGCACCGGCAATTCAGTTTCGACGAGATTCTGATACTGGCGCATCAGGATGTCGTCGAGTTGTTGCTTGATGAAGAGTCCGGCGGTTTGGCCGAGCTTGGCGAGCTGATCGACGGCAACATCGGTTTGCAGACCGAGAACCTGTATGCACCCGATCAATACGACGTTGTGTTGATGTAGCGGCATCAGGATGTTCGCCCGAATTCGCAAATGGTTGTTGTACACGGTGGGTGCGCTCATCGTGTTGCTGGCGTTGGCGGTGGGTTTGTTGCGCCTGGCGATGCCACAGCTGCCCGAATACCGTGATGAGATCATTGCCCGCATCGCCGCCGCGATTGATGGTGATGTGCATTTCGAGCGGCTCGATGCGCGCTGGCGATTGCGCGGTCCGGAGATTGTGTTCTACGACGTACGTGTCGGTCCCAAAGTGGGGGCGTTTGAGGTTCTGCCAATCGAGCTCGAATCGGTTACCGTGGGAATCTCATTGTCCAGACTGCTGTTGTCGCAGTCGCTCGAGGTGCGTCGTATCGGGCTTGAAGGCGGCACGTTGACGGTCGACCGGTCACCGCAAGGCTGGATTGTGCAAGGCGCTGTTCCGGCGAGTCCGACCGATGCGCAGGCAATGACCGTCGATGTGGCGGCGGCGCGGGCCGCGCTGCCGTTCGGCGATAACGTCGATGTCAGGATCGCGAAACTGCAGGTGACGTATCTGGATAGCGCGGAAGAGCGTGCACCGTGGGTCATAGCGCTGGAGCGCGGCACACTGGACGTTACTGCGCGCGAAATGCGCCTGGAGGCTGCGGTCAGCACGCAGACCGGTGCGCGCGCGGATGTTTTTGTGCAGGGCGATTTCGCGCGCTGGACGCTGGATGCGCTGATCGGTGGCGAGTGGCGAGCGACGGCGGAGCTGGATAATTTTTCGGCAGAGGTCGCGCGTGCCGTGTTACCGGCAAGCTGGCGTATGCCGCGTGCCGGCAACGCCAATCTGACAGCGGCGGTGCAATGGCGCGATGGTGCGCTGGATGCTGCGACGATTGATCTGGATGCCGATTCGCTGGTGCCACCGGACGGCGGGGATCAGTCGCGCGTTGCCGGCCACGCTGAGTGGTCACGTACGCAGGACGGTTGGATCTGTGCCGTGTCGGACTTCGTTGTTGGCGTGTCTGACCGTCAGTGGCCGGCTGTATCGGCGAACATTGCGCAACGCGATGTCGGCGATGAACAGCGTGTTGAGTTTGATCTGGCTAACGTCACCGTTTATGACTTGCCGTATCTCGCATCATTTCTGCCGGTCGATGCGGCTGCTGCATTACTCGCATCGCAACTGTCCGGGACCCTAACCAGCGCCGATGGATTTGCGCAATACAGCGGGTCGCCGGACCAGATTAATCGTGAACGTCTCAGCGATTTCGGACTGAACCTGGAGTTCGTCGACATGGCTGTCGCGCCGATCGGCGCGTGGCCAGGCGTCAGCGGTGCGACCGGCACGTTGCGGATGGCACAGGACACCGCCAGTTTGACGCTCAATTCGACTGATGCCGCCGTGTCTCTGCCAGCGGTTTTCGCTGCGCCGGTGCCGTTGGATCTGTTGGCTGGCACGTTGATCTGGCGCACAACGCCGGATGGTTTGCAGCTGATTTCCGATGCTGTTCAGCTGCGCAGCGCATCGTTGGCGCTGACGGGCAAGCTGGATCTGCTGCTGGGCGGCCAGCAGGGCAAGAGCGCCATCGTTAACGCGGCCGCGGATTGGTCTATGGGCGACATTAATGACGCCGATGGACTGTTGCCGGTCAACGTGATGCGCCCCAAGCTGGTGGATTGGTTACGCAACGCCCTGATCGAAGGGCGCATTGCGTCAGGCACGGCTGTGCTGCGGGGTGATTTGGCGAATTTTCCGTTTGAGGACGGCGACGGCGAGTTCGCGGTGCGCGCAAAGGCCGAGAACGTGACGATGCAATATGCGCGGCAATGGCCGACGCTAACGGACGTCTCCGCCGAAGTTGAAATGATTGGCAAGCGCCTGGCGACAACGCGCAATCAGGGTTTATCTGGTGGCGTGCCGTTCAAAAATGCAAACGTGCGCTTTGACGACTTGCTGTCGGCCAAGTTGCTGATCGACACCAAGGGGCGTTCGGGACTGAAGCGTCTTTACGAATACGCGGGTGATAGCCCACTGCGTAATCTGTTTGGCAAGCAATTCGACAACATGTCGCTGAGCGGTAATGCGCAGTATCAGGTGTCATTGGTGGTGCCACTCAAGGCGCTCACCACGTATTCCGTCGACGCATCATTAACCACCGATAACGCGACTTTTGCGCTGGACTATCTGCCATTCGGTCTCACTGATCTTGGCGGTACGGTGCGCATTGATCGTCAGGGTGTCTACGCACAAGACATGACCGCGACCCTGTTGGACGCGCCGGTGACGCTGCGTGTGTCGCCTGTCCCGGACGATGATCGTTACTCGTTGATGTTCAGCGCTGCCGGCATGCTGACCAGCGATGCGTTGACACAAAAGCTTGGCTTGCCGCTAACCGGGCGTGTTGCCGGCAGCGCGCCATTTGACGCAATCATCCGCCTACCGCAGGGTAATAAAGAGCGCGCTGCAGACGCTGCATTACCGGTCGAGATCAGTCTGACCTCAGCGCTCGAAGGTTTGGGGATTGATTTGCCTTATCCAGTTGGCAAGTCGCAAGACGCTGCGCTGCCGGCCTCGCTGCTGCTGAGTATTGGCCCGTCGTTTGATGTGCGCGGCTCGCTGGGCGAGTGGATTGATCTGGTGGCGCTAATCCAACCGGATCCGGGCACCGCTGCGTTGCAGGTTGAACGCGCGACGGTCCACCTGGGAGATGGCAGAGCACTGCTGCCATTGGCTGCGGGTCTCTACGTTGATGGTTCAATCGACCAGCTTCGGTTGGGCGATTGGCTCAATCTGAAACTGACTGATGGCAACGGCTGGGTCACCGATAATCTGACCGCGACACAAGTGTCCGTTGACGATTTGTATATTTTCGGACAACGCGTGCGCGGTGTCGATGGCACGCTGCAACGCGCCGGCGAAAACTGGTTGATTGACGTGCAGTCGGAGGCCGTCGCCGGCACGGTGTCGGTGCCGCGCGATTTGTCGCAAGGCGATGCGGTGGTGCTTGACATGCGTCGATTGGCATTGCTGGAAGCCGACCCGATTGATAGCGAACCGGCAGATCCCACGTCGTTGCCACCCTTGCGGATTCGTGCCGAGCAGTTTGCGTTGGGCGAGCGGCAGTTCGGAGCGCTCGAGTTGGATCTGGACAAGACACCGGACGGGTTAGTGGCGACGCGGCTGGCGACGGCCAATGAAGCATTTGCGGTTTCCGGTTCCGGCGACTGGTTGCTCGACAGCGACGAGCCAGAGGGCTCACGCACGCGACTACAGGCGGAGATTCGCAGCACTGATGTCAAACGCATGATGCGCGAACTGGGCTACGCACCCGGTATCGATGCGCCGGATCTCACCAGCACCGTTGATTTATCGTGGGCCGGCGGTCCCGATGACGATTTCCTCGACTCGCTGGACGGTGAGGTGAGTTTGCGTATCGTCGATGGCACGCTCGATGAAGTAGACCCGGGAGCCGGCCGAGTGGTCGGCTTAATCAGTCTCGCCGAGTTGCCCAGGCGTCTGGCATTGGATTTTCGCGATGTATTCCAAAGGGGCTTCAACTTCGACGAGATCAAGGGCGATTTCCGTCTGGTCAATGGCGATGCCTACACGTGTAACCTGTCGCTGGAGGGTGCGTCTGCGGATGTCGGTATCATCGGCCGCGCAAGCTTGGATCTGCGCAACTATAATCAGACCGCTGTCGTAAGCGTTAAGGTTGGCAACACGTTACCTGCCGTTGGTGCTGTCGTTGCCGGGCCGCAGGTTGGTGCCGTGCTGTTGCTGTTCAGTCAGATCTTCAAAAAGCCGCTGCAAGGCATGACGCAAATCTATTATCAAATCAATGGTAGTTGGGACGAACCCAGCATTGACCGCACAGATTCTGCGCGCTTCGTCGCGACTGCTGAATTGGCCGGATGTCTGTTACAGGACAACGGGTAGGCTTGGCGGGCTATCATGCGGGCACGCATAACAATTGAGGCAATGTCTTGAGTGAACAAACGCAATCTGCATTAGTAGGTCGAATTCTGGACAACGGGCAGCTTACCGAGTCGCAGCTCGAGGGCACGCTTGCCACGTTAGTCGAGCATCGCGTTGACGAGGCTGATGTGTACATCCAGCAGCAGCAAAGCGAGAGTTGGACGCTGGAGGACGGGATCGTGCGGGATGCCGCGTATTCGCGGTTCCAGGGTGTTGGCGTGCGTGCAGTAAGCGGTGAGAAAACCGGTTTTGCGTATTCTGACGATTTGACCAGCCCGGCGCTGCAGCATGCGGCTGGAGCCGCACGCGCTATTGCTCGCCAGGGACAATCGCGCAGCACGCAGTTGGCATCCAGCGAAGGTGTGGTGACGCGCTACTCGGCCGCCAATCCGTTAATGGCGCTTTCCGACAGCCAGAAGACCGATATGCTCAAATCCCTCGATGCACGCATTCGTGCGTTGGATCCGCGCATCGAGCAAGTCACGATCAGCTTGTCGGGTAGTCACGACGACATTCTGATCGCTGCTCGCAATGGTCGTCTCGCTGCCGATGCGCGGCCGCTTGTGCGCATGAATGTGACCGTGATCGTCAACGATCAGGGCAAGCGTGAGCAGGGCTATGCGGGCGGCGGCGGGCGTTACGCGCTGGATGTTTTTCTCGACGATGATCTGGGGTTTCAGTACGGCAAGGAAGCGGTGCGCCGCGCCATCGTCCAACTGGATGCGGTGCCTGCGCCTGCCGGCCCGATGCCGGTAGTGCTCGGGCCGGGTTGGCCCGCCGTGCTGTTACACGAGGCGATCGGTCACGGTCTGGAGGGTGACTTCAACCGCAAGGGTACGTCTGCATTCAGCGGACGCATTGGTGATCAGGTTGCGTCCCCGCTGTGCACCATTGTTGACGATGGCACGCTGGCGGATCGGCGCGGCTCGCTTAGCATTGACGATGAGGGCACGGCATCGCAGTGCACGGTGTTGATCGAAAACGGTATTTTGCGCGGTTACATGCAAGACGCGATGAATGCACGCCTGATGGACTCGCGCAGCACCGGCAACGGCAGGCGCGAGTCGTTTGCGCATTTGCCGATGCCGCGTATGACCAACACGTACATGCGCAACGGCGAGCACGACCCGGAAGAGATCATCGCATCGGTCAGCGACGGCCTCTACGCACGCAACTTTGGTGGCGGCCAGGTCGATATCACGTCCGGCAAGTTCGTGTTTTCAGCGAGTGAGGCGTATCTGATCAAGGACGGTAAGCTCGGTGCGCCGGTCAAAGGTGCAACGCTGATCGGCAGTGGCCCTGATGTGCTGACTCAAGTGAGTATGGTCGGCAACGACCTGGAATTGGACAGCGGCGTTGGCATTTGCGGCAAGGAAGGGCAGTCCGTGCCTGTTGGCGTCGGGCAGCCAACACTGAAAATCGATGAGATCACTGTTGGCGGTACCGGCTAGATAGTTACGTTATGTCGCACAGCGATTGAACGGCCTGTGAACGGTTTCACTGCAGCTTTTTGTATGCGATTGCACACTATGTTGAATATCAATAATCGACAGAGACTGCTATGCAATTCGATACGACCATGACTGAAACTGACCTCGATCCGGCCGCGCAGGAGTTCGCTAAACAGTTGCGTGAGCAGGGTATCAAACCTGACACCGACTATGGCGTCGATGCGTTTCGCGAGTCTCTGGGCAGCCGCGTGCTGCGCATGTTTGGCATTAAGCGCGACTAGACAGCGATTTTACCCACACGACCTGCACAAGGTATGCTGAGCGCACACGTACGGGCGCGCTAGCGGCGGTACGCCCGTTGCAGGAGCACAACCTATGTGGATATCGAAACCCGTTTATGAGGCGTTGCCTTATCTGTATCTGGCTGCGGGCGGTATTTTGCTGGGTCTGTCGCTCTACTTGGATTTCGACATCTGGCCGACGGTTTGCTTACTGCTCGGCTTCTGTTGCCTGATCTACGGGCTCGTATTGTGGCTGCGCCGGCGCGACTACCGGGAGCGTCGCTCAAATCTGGACGATAACCTGCTGTAGGCTTCTGAAGTTGCATCTGCACCGGCCGGCACATTAATCAGTTCGGATTACTCTTCTTCACCGAACGGGTCAGCTTCCTCGGGCTCACGAAAATCCTTGTAGATCAATTGATGAGCACCCAGTGCGATAACGTCGCCGTCACGTAGTCGACGCTTCTTCAATCGCTTTGCCCCGATAAACATGCCGTTGGTGCTGTTCAGATCTTCAATAATCGAGGTTTCGGCAGTTGTCGTGATTTGCGCATGGTGGCGGCTGACAAAGCGCGAATCAATGTGAATGTCGTTGTCTTCGGTGCGCCCGACAACGATACGACCCGGTGCCAATTCGAAGTGCGCCAGCGTTTTGTCTTTTTCACGCAACTCCATCTGCGCAAGAATTGCCAAGTGATCTGACGTTGCGCCCGCGCCAATGCCTTCCAGGTGGGAGCCGTCGTCGCTCCAGCCAAGCTCTGCTAGCGCGGCTTCTACTTGTTCCAGGGACACCGTTTCGGTTTCGTCGGCGAACGCGCACAACATAGCTGTGTCGCACAACGTATTGGTCAGCCGGGGCACGCCCTTGGTCGCCGTGTAGATCGCATCGAAACAATCCTCGTCAAACAACTCGCGTTCACCGGCGCCAGCCACTTGCAGGCGGTGCTCGATGTAGTTGCGCTGGTCTTCGCGACTCAACGGTTCGAGATGAAAGCGAAGACGCACACGCTGCGTCAGTTGGCGCAGGTCGTCACGGTTGATCTTGTCGCGCAGCTCGGGCTGACCGGCAATAATAATGCGCAGCACTTTTTCCTTGTGCGTCTCGAGGCCGCTCAGTAGCCGCAACTCTTCCAAGACACGGCGCGACAGGTTCTGGGCCTCGTCGACAATCAACAGCACGCGTTTGCCTTCGGCATAGCGATCGAGCAGAAACGTGTTCAGCATATCGAGCAGCTCGGCCTTGCCCTTGCCGAAAGGCTTGAAACCAAACTCGACCAGAACCGCCTGCAGGAATTCATCGGGCGACAACTGTGTCTGGGAGATCACTGCATACTCAACACTGTCGTCCAGCTCGGACAAGAACGATTGCAACAGCGTGGTCTTGCCCGAACCGATTTCGCCGGTCAGGATAACAAATCCGTCGGCCAGCCAGATCGTGGATTCCAGATATGACTTGGCCTGTTGATGCTGTTCACTCCAATAAACAAAATCCGGATCCGGGGTTAACCGGAACGGTTGTTCCTTGAGCTCGAAATATTCCGTGTAAGCCATCGCGCTAGTATACCGAATCTGCCTGCTGCGTCTGTGATTCGGTCAGGTATCGCTGTGGATGCCCAATTCGCGCTCCAGCGCGTCAAGCTGGGCGTTGACTGACGGCTGATCCTTGCCGATCACGTTAATGTGGCCGAGTTTGCGGCCGGGTCTGGGTGCCTTGTTGTACGCGTGCAGGAATGTGTTTGCCGATTGAATTATCTGTCGCGGCGGCGGCATTTGTCCCACCAGATTCAACATGCCGGCCGGATGCTCGCTGAGCGTGCTGCCCAGTGGTAAGTCCGCCACCGCGCGCAGATGGTTCTCGAACTGCGAACAATGCGTGCCGTCGAGTGTCCAGTGCCCGGTGTTGTGTACGCGCGGCGCAAATTCATTGCCGAGCAGCACGTTGTCGCAGACAAAGCACTCGAGCGCGAGGGTACCAACGTAGTCGAGCGTATTCGCAAGATTGCGCAGATGGTGGATGCCCTGGCGTTTCAAGTCGCGCGGCAGTTCGATGCGCTGACTGCGGTGCAGGATGCCGTTGCGATGTATGTTTTGCGTGATCGGGTAGATCACCATGTCGCCGCGACGGTTGCGCGTGCCGACAATCGATACTTCGCGCTCGAAGTCGACTAGGCGCTCAATCAATAGCGGCACGCTGCCCAGTTGCGCAAACAGGTCCGCCGCATCTTCGGCGTGCTTGAGCCGTTGTTGACCCTTGCCGTCGTAACCGAGTGTGGCCGTTTTGGCGATCAGTGGCAGACCAAGCGTTTCTATAGCCGCGTCGACGGACTGCTGGCTATCGGCATACCGCCACGGCGCGACGGGCAAACCGATGTGTTCGAAGCACTGCTTTTCTCGCTGACGGTCTTGCGCGGTCAACAGCGCCTTGACCGGCGGTTGTAAGGTGTCGGTCGCGATCGCCTCAAGCACAGCAGCCGGGATGTTTTCGAACTCGAACGTGACCGCATCATTGCTCTCGATCAGAGTACGTAACGCGTCGGCGTCGTTAAACGCGGCGCGCACATGATGCGCCACTTCACTCGCGCAGGGGCTTTCACCCGGGTCGAGCACCGTGAATGACATGCCCAGCGGCGTGCCGGCCAGCGCCAGCATCCGACCGAGCTGGCCGCCACCAATGATCCCGATGCGCATGTCAGGCGTCTGCGCGCGGATCGCTGTTGGACAATACGCGCTCCGTCTGCGCCTGGCGCCAGTCGGTCAGTCGCTGCGCCACGGCCGGATCGTGCAGTGCGATCACAGCGGCGGCGAGCAATGCGGCATTGGTGGCGCCGGCATCACCGATTGCCAGTGTGCCAACCGGCACGCCGGCCGGCATTTGCACGATCGACAGCAGCGAGTCGATGCCATTCAGTACGCGCGATTTGATCGGGACACCGAACACCGGCAACGCAGTCTTCGCCGCAGCCATCCCGGGCAAGTGAGCCGCGCCGCCGGCACCGGCGATGATGACCTGCAGGCCGCGCTCTTGTGCTGTTGCGCAATAGTCGAACAACAAGTCAGGCGTGCGATGCGCTGATACGATGGTCACGTCGTGAACGATCGACAGCGTATTGAGCATTTCACTGGTCTTGGCCATAGTCGCCCAGTCGCTTTGCGAACCCATGATGATGCCGATTCTCGGTTGCATGCTTTAGTCCTGATTGGTCTTAAGATCAAGTGGCGGCGTTGCCGACATTGCTGCGTAAAGTTGCCGAAACACGCTACGTGCTGCTTGCTTGCGGGTGCGCGTATCGGAGGCCGACGCATAGCGGCGCAGCGTATCGTGTAATTCTTCGCTGGTGCTGACACCGGCCGCATCGAGCAGCGATTGCGTTTGCGCCGGTTCACTAAGCAGCGCATCGCGCAATTGTTCTGCGGCGCGGAACAGGCGCTTGTCCTGCTTGTCATCGGCTTGCAAAGCATTCAGTGCATCGCGGATCGCATCAACATCAACGTCGCGCAGGCGTCGCGCGATGTATTGTTTTTGCCGGCGCAGTGCGCCGTGACTGTTGATCGCCTGCGCTTCGCGCACGGCGCTTGCGACGTCCTCATCCGCAACCACTTTGCCGACCAGAGCCGGCTTGAGCGATACCAGCTCGTCGGCGAGCGCGCGGATGGCTTGCGCGGCGCGTTTTTGCGCAGATTTGCTTGGGCGTTCAGTGGCCATGTTTCGTCGGAAGGGGTACCGCAAAGCGGCTGAGAATAGCACGGGCTGCGGGCCCGTGGGATGCGCCCAGCGTGTACACTCACACAGATTGGAGCAGTTGATGAGGCGACGATGGCGAGCATAGTAATCGCAGACAACGTGGAAGCGCAGTTGCAGCGCACAATTGCGCTGGCGCTTGACAGGGCACGCAGCGCTGGCGCCGATCAGGCGGAAGTCATGGCGAGCCAGGACGTGGGTCTGTCGGTAGGCGCGCGGATGCGTGATATCGAGACGATCGAATCGCAGAACGACCGGGGTTTCGGCATCAGCGTCTATTGCGGGCAGTGCAAAGGCTCAGCAAGCACATCAGACCTGTCCACAGAAGCAGTCACCGCCGCTGTCGACAAGGCGGTGTATATCGCCAGCCAGACCGGCGCCGACGAATATGCAGGATTGGCGGATCCCGAACTGATGGCGACACAATTTCCGGATCTTGAGCTCGATCACGCCTGGCAGCTGGATATCGATGCGATCAAGGCTACGGCTCTGGAGTGCGAGGCGGCGGCACTGGACGCCGATCCGAAGGTCAGCAACTCTGAAGGCGCGAGCGTGTCGACCCACCGATCGTTGTCGGTGTATGGCAATTCGCACGGCTTTATGGGCAGCGAGCGGCGCTCGCGACACAGCCTGAGTTGCGCCGTTATTGCCGGTGAAGGTGAGCACATGGAGCGTGATTATTTTTATGCCAGTGCGCGCAACCCCACAGCTTTGGCGTCGGCAGCCGAGGTCGGGGCCGAAGCGGCGCGTCGCGCTGTGCAACGCTTGGCACCTCGCAAGATTACAACGCGACAGGCGCCGGTCGTGTTTCGTTATGATCAGGCTGCGGGGCTAATTGCGCAGTTGCTCTCTGCTGTGAGCGGTGGCGCACAGTATCGCAAGGCCAGCTATCTGCTCGACGCGATCGGCAAGCCAGTGCTGGCACCTGCGCTTTCGTTGCAAGAGCGTCCGCATATGCAACAAGGCCCCGCGAGCGCCGCGTTCGATGCTGAAGGCGTTGCGACGAAGGCGCGCGATATCGTCAGCGATGGCGTGCTCAATGGCTATATCCTGTCGAGCTATTCCGCGCGCCGGCTGGGTTTGCAAACGACGGCTAACGCGGGTGGCGTGCACAACATCTTGCTGACACCGGGCGCGCAGGATTTGCCGGCGTTGCTCCGGCAAATGGATGAGGGTTTGCTGGTCACCGAAATGATGGGGCAGGGCGTCAATCTGGTTACCGGTGACTACAGTCGCGGCGCGGCCGGTTTCTGGGTCAGTGGCGGCGAAATTGCCTATCCCGTCAGCGAGATTACCGTCGCTGCTAACCTTTCGGATATGTTGCAGAACATCGCCGGCGTGGCGAATGATGCCGATCCGCACAGTCGGATTCAGGCGGGCAGTTTGCTGGTGCCGTCGGTCACGATCGCCGGTAGTTGATGTCGCGGTCGCGGCTGCCAATGATTATCGCTGCGTCGTGTTTCGCAGCGTCAGGTGTCGACTGCCGCGTCGGCGCCGACATTGCGTTGCGCGACGAATTCATAGAGCGTCGTTTCACCCACGTTAGCAGCCAATGTCGTCATGGCGTCGCCATGCAACTGAGAGATGTCCGTTGACCATTGCGGCGTGCGCGCAAGCCCCGTATCTCCGCACTGCCGTATCGTCGCCAGGATCTCAGCCATCTGCATCGCATGAATGTCGCGCGCCGGCATCAACACTTCGCGATCAGTGCTGACAATCAGCGCGGCATCCTCCAACTCGCTAGCCACCTCTTCAACGATAACACTCGGCAGGCGCAACCGTTCGGCGATGTCGGCGATCGATGCACCACCGGCGCCGTGTACGTAAGGCTCGCCAACACTGCACATGATTTCCAGCGCCAGGCGCTCGCGGGTCGCGCTGGACAGGCGCGGATCGTGACGACCGATGCGCAGGTATTCGCGATTCTGGTAGTAAAAGGCCAGCCGTGCGCCAAGCAACAGAATGAGCCAGTTTGCATACAGCCACAACAGCGTCGTGACAGCGATTGCGAAACTGGCGTAGATGATTAGCGTGCGCGAAGAGTAGACGACAAAGTCGGCGAAGAACGTGCCGGTAATCGCCCATAGGCAGCCGGCGACGACGCCACCAAACAATGCCGCGACGGGTTTGACGCGGGTGTTCGGCATCCATTTGTACAACGCGCTGAACAAGAGCGTGACGAGGATAAACGGTAACGCCTTGCCGACCTGAAGCCAGAACAGACTGAACCAACTGGTTTGCGTAATCGCCTGCACAAAGGTGTTGTTGCGCAGCGATGCGATCGACGCCAGCGACAACGCCATCATGAGCGGGCCGATCAGCAGCACTGTCGTGTAATCGAGGATGCGCCGGCTCAGGCTGCGCGGCTGATGCACGTGCCAGACGTAGTTAAAGCTCGTCTCGACTTTTTGCACCATCGAAATGGCTGTGTACAGGAACAACGTCAAACTCACGCCACCAAGTACGCCGCCGCTGACTTTGTTGACCATCGTCATGATCTGACTGGTGATCTGCACGCCTTCTTCGCCGAGCGGCTCGAGCACTTCATACAGCAGCGGCTCTAGTGATGTGTGGACGTTCAAGCCTTTCAGCACAGAAAAGCTGAATGCGATCAGTGGCACCGCGGCGAGCAATGTCGAGTACACGAGGCTCATTGCGTGCAGCGAGAGTTGACCGCCGCCGATGTCGCGCGCGAGCCCGAACACATAGCGGCCGACGCTCGTGATCCAGCGCAGGTACCAGGGGCGATACGCACTATCGGCGTGCCACAGCCATGATTTCAATATGCCGAACAAGCGTTGCATGACGCAATTGTAAAGCCTTGCGCGACCTGCGTGTGTAAAGTAGTGCGTATGACGTCGCAATACCCCGAACGCATCGTGTGTCTGACCGAAGAAACGACCGAGACGTTATACGCGCTCGGTGAGCAGGATCGCATTGTCGGTATTTCCGGGTTTACCGTTCGGCCGCCGCGTGCGCGCAAGGAAAAACCGAAGGTGTCAGCGTTCACGAGCGCGAAGATTGACCGGATTCTGGCGTTGCGGCCCGATCTCGTCCTGGGTTTTTCGGATATTCAGGCGGACATCGCCGCAGCGTTAATCCGCGCAGGTGTGACTGTTCATGTGTTCAACCATCGTTCGGTTGCTGAAATACTGACGATGATTCGCGTGTTGGGTGGCATGATTGGTTGCGAGCAAAAGGCGCGTGCCTATGCTGATTCGCTGCAAGCACGGGTGCAGGCGATGACGCGGACTGAACATCGCCACAGGCCGCGCGTGTACTTTGAAGAATGGGATGAACCGATGATCAGCGGTATTCGCTGGGTAAGCGAGCTGGTCACGGCTGCCGGCGGCGACGATTGCTTCCCCGAGCTGGCCAGCGCGTCATTGGCAAAGGACCGAATCATCGCCGACCCACAGCGCATTATCGACGCACGACCCGACATCATTATCGGTTCGTGGTGTGGCAAGAAATTCCGCCCGGAACGGGTTGCCGAGAGAGCCGGGTGGCGCCAGATTCCGGCAGTCGCAAACGGACAGATGTTTGAGGTCAAGTCGGCAATGATTTTGCAGCCGGGCCCTGCCGCGTTGACTGACGGACTCGATGCCCTGCGAACGATCATCGCCGACTGGCAGTCACAACAGTAACGCTGGCGCGGTATCGCGGCAAGTGACGCCGCCGCAACGCTGTGGCTTTTGCTGCGGTTATGCGGTGAGCAGCTCGAGTGCCTGTTGGTAGCGCGCGCGGGTGCCCTCGATGACCTGCGTTGGCAGCTCGGGTCCCGGCGGTGTTTTGTCCCAGTCGAGCGTCTCGAGATAGTCGCGGACGAACTGTTTGTCGAAGCTCGGCGGACTGCTGCCGGGTTGATACCGCGCGGCTGGCCAGAATCGCGATGAGTCGGGTGTCAGTACTTCGTCAATCAGATGCAGAGTGCCGTCATGATCGGTGCCGAACTCGAACTTCGTGTCAGCGATGATGATGCCGCGCTCGGCTGCAAACCGCGCGCCGCGCTCATACAACTGCAACGAGACGTCGCGCACTTGCCGCGCCATCTCGGCACCGACAAGCCCGCACAACACGTCAAAACTGACGTTCTCATCATGATCCCCGACTGCCGCTTTGGTGGCTGGTGTGAAAATCGGTGTGTCGAGTTTGGCCGCCTGTGGCAAGTCGGCCGGCAATGCGATACCGCAGACGGCACCATCGCGCTGGTAATCGCGAAAACCAGAGCCGATCAGGTAGCCGCGCACAACGGCCTCCATCGGCAACGGTGTCAATCGTTTAACAATCATCGTGCGTGCGTTCAGCGCCCGGTTGGCCGCAGTATCGCTGACAATGTCCGTTAGTTGCAGCGACGTCAGATGATGGACGATCACATCGTCGAACTGCGCAAACCAAAAACGCGCCAGTCGGGTGAGCAGCACGCCTTTGCCAGGCACCCCTTGCGGCAGAATCACATCATAGGCTGACAGGCGGTCGGTGGCCACGATGGCCAGGTGCGCATCATCGACGGCATAGATATCGCGCACTTTGCCGCGCGCGAGCAACTGCAAGCCGTCGATATTCGATTCAATCACTTCGGTTTCAGGTTTCATGGTCGACCCGCGGACGCGAAAACAGCGATAATGGGCGCATGGCAAACGGCACGCAAGCGGTGAGGCAGGGCGCGTGAATTACCTGGGCAAGTTGCTGGGTGGTATTGCAGGTCTTGCCACCGGCAAATGGCCGCTGGCGCTGTTCGGTCTGGTGCTTGGGCACCAATTCGATCGCGGCTATCAAAAATACGCACGTGGTGCGCTGCCCAGCAACTTCGTCCCTGTCGCGTTTTCGATTATGGGGCATTTGGCCAAAGCCGACGGCCGCGTCAGCGAAGATGAGATTCGCTGGGCCCGTACCGCGATGCACGCGTTGAGTTTGTCGGGCGAACAAACGCGCGCGGCCATGCAGCATTTCAACCGTGGCAAGGACGACGGCTTCGCGCTGGAGCGCACATTAGGCACGCTGCGCGAGCAAGCGGGTGCCGGTCATGCGACCGGCCGCCGGCTGGTCGAGCTGCTACTGCCGATTCTGTTGATGAAGCGCGAAGCGAGCGCGCAAGAGCGACGCGTGTTGTGGCAAGTGTGTCAGGAGTTTGGCATCAGCCGCGTTGAGCTCGCCCAGATCGAGGCAGCGACGCGCATCGAACAACGCTTCAAACCGGCGAGCGGCGGCGCAGGCCAACAAGATGATGCGACGCACGCGTTTGCAATTTTGGGTTTATCCGTTGATGCATCGGACAAAGAAATCAAAAAGGCTTACCGGCGACTGACGAACCGTTATCATCCCGACAAGTTGTCCGGTGCCAAAGCCAGCAGCGATGCGCTAACGGCCGCCGGTAAGAAGACGCGCGAGATTCGCAAGGCGTATGAGCTGCTGCGCGACCGGCGCGGTTTCAAATAGACCCCGTCAACCTTTGACCAAGAGATTTTTGACCATGCAATCACCGATCATCGCACCCTCCATTCTTTCCGCTGATTTTGCGCGTCTCGGTGACGACACGGCAGCTGTGCTTGCGGCCGGCGCTGACTGGGTGCACTTCGATGTGATGGACAATCATTTCGTGCCGAACCTGACGATTGGGCCGATGGTGTGCTCGGCGCTGCGCAAGTTTGGTGTAACGGCGCCGATTGATGTGCACCTGATGGTCGAGCCCGTTGACGAAATCATTCCGCAGTTCGCCAGCGCCGGCGCATCGGTCATTTCGATTCATCCGGAAGCGACGCGCCATCCCGATCGATCGCTAGCATTGATTCGAGATCTGGGATGTCAGGCAGGCATCGTGTTCAGCCCGGCCACGCCGCTATCCTGGCTCGACTACGTGATGGACAAGATTGACCTGATCTTGATCATGTCGGTGAACCCCGGATTCGGCGGGCAATCATTCATTCCAACGGCGCTCGATAAGCTGCGCGAGGCGCGGGCGCGCATTGACGCAAGCGGCTTGCCGATTCGGCTTGAAGTAGATGGGGGCGTGAAGACCAACAATATCGCCGAAATCGCCGCTGCTGGCGCCGATACATTTGTCGCAGGTTCAGCAATATTTGGTAGCGACGACTACGCCGCTACGATTGCGACGATGCGCCGCAACATCGCAGGGTGATCAGTTCAGGGTAGGTTTGACGGCGCAGCAACTCGCTGCGCCGGCGAGCAATCAAACTAATTGCTTCTAGATCTTGCGCTTAGGTCGTGCGCCGTAGACGACAATTGTTTTGCCGCTGGCACTGACGAGCCCTTGCTCTTCAAGCACCTTTAGCACCCGACCGGCCATCTCGCGGCTACACCCGACGAGGCGGCTCAACTCCTGGCGGCTGACTTTGATCTGCATGCCATCCGGATGCGTCATCGCGTCGGGCTCGTTGCACAAGTCCATAATGGCGTGCGCAACACGACCCGTAACATCAACGAAGGCGAGATCGCCCAGTTTGCGGTTGGTGCGATCCAGGCGCGTCGCAAGTTGTGTGGCTAACTCGAACACCAGACCCGGACTTTCGCTGGCGATCTGGCGAAAACGCGGATACGTCATTTCGGCAATTTCGCACTCGGTGCGTGTACGCACCCAAGCGCTGCGCGTGGGTTGCTCGTAGAACAGGCCCATCTCGCCAAAGAACTGGCTTTTGTTCAAATACGCCAGCACCATTTCATTGCCGTCTTCGTCCTCGATCATGACTTCAACCGAGCCATCAACGATGTAGTACAGGATGTCGGGCAGGTCGCCGGCGTGGATCATCACAGTTTTGGAGGGGACGGTCCGAACCCGGCAGTAGCTCAGGAACCGGTTGATCGCCGGTACTTCGCTCAATGGTTTGGTCGCATTTGTCGCCATCGTCGTGTTCCTCCGCCGGTCAGTCGCCGGCTCTAGTTATATGTTAAGTCTAACCCGATTCGCTGTGTGCGTGCATCATTCGGTAGATGCGGCGGACTAGAACCGGTATGCGGCTGCTTTCATGACGCCTGCAGCCAGACGCATTGCACCGCGTACAGGCGCTGGCAATTTCGCGGCGCCTTGGTCGCGCGCGTTGGCACCGTGAGCCGCTTCTTCCTGACGCATCGTGCCGAGCACCTTGCGGCTGCGCTCATCTTTCAGCGGCAGCTTGGTCAAATGGTCGCTGATGTGGTCAACGACCTGCTTTTCTGTTTCATCAATAAAGCCTAATCCCCAGCGATCTCCAGCCAGACCACTCGCGGCGCCGATCAGATAGGCGCCGCCATACCACAAAGGATTCAGCCGACTCGTGGGTGCGTCCAGTTGCTCGAGTCGCTCATGGCACCAAGCGAGATGATCGAACTCTTCTTCCGCCGCGTGTTGCAGGTGATCATGCAGCTGCGGATCGCGGGCGACGAGCGCATGGCCCTGGTAGAGGCCCTGCGCGGCGACTTCGCCAGCGTGGTTGATGCGCATCAGCCCGACGGCATGGCGTTTGTCGCTGTCAGTCATGGGCTTTTCATCGGTGCCAAGCGCCGGTGACGGACGGGACGCCTGCGGTGCTCTGCGATTCAGGGTGCGCAACGCATTGTCAGCGCCGGCAATCAAGCGCTCCAGCGGTGATTCCGCGGCGCGGCGCAATGTGTTGTTGTTTAACTCGTGTTTACTCATGTTTACGATTATACCAGTGCTGTAGGGTTTCGCGGCATAGCCAAAGCACTTGCGACGGTGCATAATGCGCGCCGATTTCGAATTACCCGCTAGAGGGAATGACCATGCGCCATTCAATATTCGCTTTACTGCTTGTTACGGCAGCGTCCGGTTCCGCCTTTGCTGAAGGTTTCACCGGCAAAGTTTCTTTCGGTTACCTTGGCACCAGCGGCAACAGTGAGGCCGTTAGTGTCAACGCGGCCACAGGCCTGCAGTGGGAATACGATCGCTGGACCCACAATCTGGATCTGGCTGGTCTAGGCTCGCAGGACGCGGTCGACACCATTGCAGAGGCCTACACCGCCGCGTGGAAAAGCCAATGGGCGATCGACGACATGAGTTACGTTTTCGGCACCATCCGAGGCGAAAAGGACAAGTTCGGCGGTTTTGATCAGCAAATCACGCAGGCAGCAGGTTACGGTCGCAAGCTGATCGACAACGAGTTGGCTTTGTGGACTGCGGAAGCCGGTGTTGGTGCACGTCAGTCGGATTTGCGTGATGGCACCAGCGAGAGCGAAACGATTTTCCGCGGGGCTACCGACTACACGCGCTTCTTGTCTGAAACCAGCGAATTCCATGCAGGTTTGGCGGTTGAGTCCGGCAGCGAGAACACGATGTTGCAGTCAATCGTGGCTATTAAGGCTCGCGTTCTCGGTGATATGGCGCTGGTGGCATCGTACCGTGTGCGGCATAACACCGACGTGCCGGCTGGCAGCGAAGAGACCGATACGTTTACAGCGATCTCTCTGGAATACGCGTTCTAGCCAGCGTCACGAATCGCAGCCCCGGATCGGGCTGAAAGCCTTGCATTCAAAAGGCGAGCAGCCTAATATTGCGTGCTCGCTCGAGTCTGTTCAGAGCCGAGATGTGCAGCGAAGGCTGCTGCGGATTCGGCCTGCTAGTTGCTTAGTTGTCGCTTAGTTGTTGATAATTCAAGAAATTTTGGATTCTCATCGGCGGGCGCCACTGGACTGATCGACAGGTTGCGAGATCCGTTTTTTACTGTTTTCAGATGTCGCTGTGCGGCATCTGGCGTTTTGGTACTGCAAGCCGTATGGGCATTTTGATACTGCTTGAAGTATCGATGGGATAGAAAGATGAAGACTTTTTCAGCGAAGCCGGCCGAGGTCACACGTGACTGGTTTCTGGTCGATGCAACCGACAAGACTCTGGGACGTTTGGCGACGGAGATTGCGACTCGCCTGCGTGGCAAGCACAAGCCGGAATACACGCCGCATGTCGACACGGGCGACTACATCGTTGTCATTAACGCCGAAAAGATTCGCGTTACCGGCAAAAAACTGTCGGACAAGATGTACCACCACCATACGGGCTATATCGGCAGTTTGAAAAGCATGTCGC
Organism: Pseudomonadota bacterium; assembly: GCA_038529355.1. GTDB lineage: Bacteria > Pseudomonadota > Gammaproteobacteria > Steroidobacterales > Woeseiaceae > CALBPI01. Next base: position 57,142 of record JBCBDU010000010.1, on the reverse strand, counting down.
TGGAAAAACTGCTGGCGCACGCACCAGAGCGCGCTATTGGCTATGCCGTAAAGGGCATGTTGCCGAAGAATTCACTGGGCCGACAAATGTTCCGCAAATTGCGTGTATTTAGCGGCTCAGAGCACGATCACCAGGCACAACAGCCGATTCCGCTGGAAATTTCCGCTTAAGTGCCGGACTGAATTTAGGATTAAGACATGGCAACGAACGCTCATTACGGTACCGGCCGACGCAAGACATCAACGGCGCGGGTTTATCTGCGACCCGGTAACGGCGCGATCACCGTCAACAACAAACCGCTTGATGAATTTTTCGGGCGTGAAACGGCTCGCATGATTGTGCGTCAGCCGCTGGAGCTTACCGAGCGCACCGATTCATTCGATGTAACGGTGAGCGTTATCGGCGGTGGCACCACCGGTCAGGCCGGTGCGATTCGTCACGGCTTGACGCGTGCACTGATGGAATACGACGAAAGCTTGCGTCCTTCTCTGCGTAAGGCCGGGTTCGTTACCCGTGATGCACGCGAAGTTGAGCGTAAGAAAGTCGGGCTGCGTAAGGCGCGCCGCGCTACCCAGTTCTCGAAACGCTAATACTACGGTTGCCATGTCGCGTTAGCGCGGCATGCGCATAACCCACGTTCAAGTGGGGGATCGTCTAGTGGTAGGACTGCGGACTCTGACTCCGCCAACGGGGGTTCGAATCCCTCTCCCCCAGCCAACATGAAAATCCGCCACCGGCGGATTTTTTTGTGGGCTGGGGGAGGTCAGGGTTCGAAGCACATGGGTTCGCACCGAGGCTTGCATTGCAAGCCGACAGACGCCCGAAGGGCGAGGCCGCTTTGGCGGCCGGTCCATCCCTCTCCCCCAGCCAACATGAAAATCCGCCACCGGCGGATTTTTTTGTGGGCGCTAGTTTTGTGGTTTTGGCTGAGTGAGCAGGCGACGGTTTTCGGCGCTCGAATGTGCGCTGAAGACGCCTATTGTTGCGTGACTTTTACGCCCTTGCGGTTGCCGATGATCAGTACATCAGCGCCGCGATGGGCAAACAGGCCAACCGTAACAACGCCGGCGATCTGATTCAGCCGAGTCTCCATTTCTCGCGGATTGACGATTGACAGGTTGTGCACATCAATGATTTCGTTGCCGTTGTCAGTGACAAATCCTTCTCGCCAGAACGGTTGGCCGCGCATCTTGATAATTTGCCGACTCACGTAAGAGCGTGCCATCGGGATCACTTCAATCGGCAGCGGGAACTTGCCCAGCATGCCGACAAGCTTTGTTTCATCCGCGATGCAAATGAAGCGCCGCGCCGCGCCAGCCAGGATCTTTTCGCGCGTAAGTGCACCGCCGCCGCCTTTTAGCAGGTCGAAGTGCTTGGTCGCCTCATCCGCGCCGTCGATGTAGACATCAAGGTTGCCCACCTCGTTGAGGCTCTTCACCTCAAAACCAGCCTTGGTCAGCAGTTGCGTCGTGGCTTCGGAGCTCGAAACTATGGAGTCAATACGGTCCCGGTAGTCGGGTAGCAGCGGAATCAGCTCGTTGACGGTCGAGCCAGTGCCGATTCCTAACGCAACGACACCGTCCTCAATGTACTCGAGGGCGGCTTTCGCAGCGTTCTTTTTGTGTTCTTTATGGTCCATATAGAGATTGCTCCAATACTGCAACGGTAATGTATCAGGGCTTGCAAGCCGGTTCGTGCAACGGCGTCACGCTTTTTCAGCTCCCAGAAAGCAACGTGCCCGCCAATGGGCGGGCACGTTGACCGTCGTTACCCGTGTATCAAGCGACATAGTCTCCGCTGGATACACGCATCGTATCGTTACTTCTTCTTGCGAACGACACGCTTCTTGGTAGCGCGTTTTTTGGCTACCTTTTTCTTGGTAGCCTTTTTCTTAGCGACTTTCTTCTTCGCTACTTTTTTCTTGGCCTTTTTCTTAGCGGTTTTCTTCTTCGCTACTTTTTTCTTGGCCTTTTTCTTAGCGGTTTTCTTCTTCGCTACTTTCTTCTTGGCTTTTTTCTTAGCGACTTTCTTCTTCGCTACTTTCTTTTTAGCCTTTTTCTTAGTTGCTTTTTTCTTGGCAACTTTCTTTTTCGCGACGCGTTTCTTCGTAGCCACTTTACGTTTGGCAGTTACCTTACGTTTCGTGGTTGCTTTTTTCTTCGTTGAAGATTTCTTCTTCGAAGCTTTCTTGGTAGCCATAGCTAGTTTCTCCGTGGTGGGTACCCGCAGCCGAGTATATACATAACATTGCAAAATTCCAGCAAGTGCACACAGAGTGTGACTTAGGTTTATCCCTGCATTTATAGGGGTTAGCGTTGCGCGTGTGAAAGCATCGGCTCGACTGCGATTGCCTGCGTTCAATTGGCGTGCGTTTTGGGCCATGATCGGCCGACGTCGAACGGTATCTTTTTGTTACGCTCAATTGTGTTGACAACGCGTTGGTAAACAGCCCAATGCGGCTGCGAAGCCTTGAAATACAGGTGTTTCAGCGTTCAACCTTATACCGTTGACGATGCGGTGCGTTGTTTTATGCATTGCTCCGTCGCTATTGCATGCATTGTGACGTCCCAACGGTTTGCTTTGATTCTTGCGGTGCGTTGCGTGCTGAATCCGACGCCCAGTAGTCGCGTAAAACGACGCTTTTTGGGTGCGGCGAAATAGCGGTCGTAGTAGCCGCCACCCATACCAACGCGATTGAATTGCGCATCGAACGCCGTTAGCGGCACACAAACCACATCAAAAATGCGTGCATCTTCGTATCGGTTTGCATAGCGAGAGACGACCATGGGTTCCCGTAAACCGTAGTCATTGATGCGCCAGCGCGTGTGTGCGGTGACACGTTGAAAGTGCATCCGATGAGGTCCGCCAATGACGGGTACAAGAACGATCTTGTTGTCGTGCAACGCGATCTGCAACAAGTCATCGAGGTTTGCTTCGGTTGCGCCGGCAAGATACACGGCGACAGTGCGCGCATTGATGAACCATGGATGCTTCGCAATGTTGGCGCATATCATCCGACTGCAGTGTGCGCGTTGTTGCTCAGTTAGCGATGCGCGTGCGCGTTTTCCAAGCCGGCGCGCTTCGCCTGGTGACAGATGCACTTGGGATAGGTGGGTCGCACAGTTCAAGGAAGAAGATGCCTCCCGCCTGTGCCGTCTCCGACTACCACTCTCGAACCTGAGAGTAAGGTGGGGTCAACCAGAACAGAAAAGGCTTTCCGAACAGGTCGGTAGTGCTCACATCTGTCTAAAAGCATAACCCCGAGGTTAGATAATTAGGGTCGAAAGGCTTCGAAGCCGGTGTCGAACACCGCAGGAGGCATCAATCTTGATTGTTGCACGGGAGCGGCGTGGGCGCCAATCGGGAATGGCGAAACGCGGTGTTGCGTCACAAATCCAGCTGTTGCGCGTCGCCAAGCACCGATTCTGCGCGGTCGCTGAGCGCCTTTAGTCGCGTGCTCAACGTGCTGTCAATCGATGCTTCGCGGCTGCGCGACAGCAGCAGTTCGTTCGCCATGTTTAACGCGGCCATCACTGCAATGCGATCCAGCCCGACTACCTTTCCGGAATCACGGATGTTGCGCATTTGTTGATCGAGGTGCGCAGCAGCATCGAGCAGGTCAGTGCGTTCGTCGATCGGACAAGCGACCTGATATTCCTTGTCTAGAATACGCACTGTCACTTCAGCAAGATTCGAGCTCATATCAGTGTCCGCTTTCCATGGCTTTGAGGCGACCGATCATCGCTTCGACGCGGCCACGAACCAGCTCATTCTTTTGCAAAAGGCTAGCCCGTTCGGAAATCAACGTGTCTTGCCGCGCCTTCAAGGAACGGTTTTCTTCCTTCAGTTGGTCGCACACGCGCACGATATCGTCCATGCGCGCTTCCAGGCGTTTCAATTCCTGCTCGAAGATGTTGTTGTGATCGGCCACGCCGCCAATATAGAGAGCTGATTGGTTAGCGTCAATCTTGTCTATGCCTTGCCGATGGATAGTGCGCGCTTGGCGTGGGTAAAAACGATCACAGTGTTATCATTCTGCAGATGTTGATGGTTGACAGGAACGCGTGTGGCGCAGCAACAGGGTAGTGATTTTGAGCGGATCGAGCAGCTGCTGGCGAGCTGCGAGATTGACGTGAGCGCGCCGGAAGCTGATGGGCGATTGCTGAGTCTCGCAACGATGCTCGGTGGCGATGCGGTAGCTGTCTGGCTGCAGGAGTTGCGGCAGGATAGCCAGACCGGTGGCGTGCCGGCGGCCCTGTCAGAGCTGGCTCGGGCCGGGACCGAGCGCATTGCGATGCTGGAGCAATCCGGCGGACTGCCCGATTTGTGCTTGCCTGACGACGACGATGACATACGCGACCGTGTCGATGGTTTGGTCGCATGGGCGACCGGTTTTCTCAGCGGCCTTGGCGAGGCATCTGCGCTGCGTGGCACGGTGGCACGTGAGCGCTTGAAGGCCGAGCCTTTGGCAGAGCTGATTGAAGACCTAACGCAAATTACTCGTGCAGAAGTCGATGTCACCGAACTGGCCGACGACCCGGAGTCTGCGGAATCTGCCTATTTTGAAGTCGTCGAGTTTCTGCGTGTTCTTGCGCAGCTTTCGTACGAAGAATTGTTGCCGTTACGCGAAGTTGAGTCCGCGCCTGGCGTGCACTGAGCCTGTGTCCCCCGAGGAACGTTACCGCATGAAGCCTGCCGAATACGCCAGACGTCGAAAACAACTGATGAAAATGATGGGTGAGGGCAGCATCGCAATTATCCCCGCCGCACCAGTGCGTGCGCGCAGTCGCGATGTTGATTACCGCTTTCGCCAAGATAGCGATTTTCACTATCTGACCGGTTTTGGCGAACCCGATTCGGTGGCGGTGCTGCTGCCCGGTCGCAGTGGCGGTGAATTCGTGGTCTTTTGCCGCGAAAAGAACGTTGAGCGCGAATTGTGGGACGGTCAACGCGAAGGTCCGGACGGGGTCATCGAGCGCTACGGCGCAGACGATGCATTCCCGATCGGTGACATCAACGAGATATTGCCGGGTTTGATGGAGCGCGCCGAACGTGTGTATTACACGATGGGACAGTATCCGGAATTCGATGTGCAGGTGACTGAGTGGGTAGCCGGTTTGCGCGGTCGCAACATTGCCGGCGTTGACGCACCGTATCAGTTCGTCGCACTCGAGCACTTTCTGCACGACATGCGGCTGTATAAGAGTCGCCAGGAAATTACGGCAATGCGCCGCGCCGCGCGTATTGCTGTTGCGGCGCACAAGCGCGCGATGGCTGCAGTGTGTCCCGGCATGCATGAATATGAGCTGGAAGCCGAATACCAACATGAGTTTCGGCGTCACGACAGCACCGCGTCGTATCCACCCATCGTTGGTGGTGGCGCAAATGCCTGCATCTTGCATTACACCGATAACAACGCCGTGTTGAACGACGGGGATCTCGTGCTGGTTGACGCCGGATGTGAGACTGATATGTATGCGTCGGATGTAACGCGAACATTTCCCGTTAACGGTCGCTTTTCGCCTGAGCAGCGAGCGATCTACGACATTGTGCTGGAGGCGCAGCTAGCCGCGATAGACAAGACACGTGCCGGGAACCATTGGAATGAGCCGCACGAGGCTTGCGTGCGTGTCATCACGCTGGGTCTGCGCAAACTGGGCCTGCTGTCCGGCGATTTACGTCAGCTCATCCGTGATGAGGCATATAAGAGCTTTTTTATGCATCGCACCGGACATTGGCTAGGCATCGACGTGCACGACGTCGGTGACTACAAGGTCGACGACGCCTGGCGACTGCTGGAGCCCGGAATGGTGACGACCGTCGAGCCTGGCATCTACATTGCGCCGAATGCGAAGGTGAAACGCTGCTGGCGCGGCATCGGCGTGCGCATTGAGGATGACGTGCTGGTCACGCGCGGCGAGCCGGATGTGTTGAGCAAAGGGCTCATCAAGGACGCCGACGACATCGAAGCCTGGATGCGCAAGTTCGCTGACCAAGCTGTTGCCTGAGCGATTCGACATGGGTGCTCAACAGACAGACGCAGACGTCATCATCGCGGGCTCGGGATTGACCGGGCTGGCACTGGCGGCGACGCTCAACGCGGTACGGCCGTCGTTGCGTATCGTCGTTACGGATCCGACGCCGTTGCCGATAGCAGGCGCAGATGCGGCCATCGGATTGCGCGTATCTGCGCTGACGCCTGGCAGCATTGCAAACTTCGCGGCATTCGGTGTCTGGTCAAGCATGCCGGCGAGTCACTATCAGAACTACACCGACATGCGCGTATGGGATGCCGCGATGAATTGCGGCGATGGCATTCATTTCAGCGCGGCGAAATTCGGTGTGCCGCAGCTCGGTTGCATTGCCGACAACGCCGCGCTGCGCGCGACGCTCTATCAACACTGTCAAGCGCAGTCGCACGTATCATTCGAGCCTTGCGCCGTGACGCGGGTTACTTCGATGCCGGCGCACACTGCGATCACGCTGACCGACACAAGTGGGCAAGCGCGTGAGCTCAGCGCTGCGCTTCTCGTAGGCGCGGATGGTCGCAACAGTGCCGTGCGCGCGCTTGCCGGCATCGCCAGTGTCGGTTGGGCACATCAGCAACGCGCGCTGGTTGCACACCTGATACCAGAGCACTCGCATCAGATGACGGCGCTGCAACGCTTCTTGCCGGATGGGCCATTGGCGCTGCTGCCCTTGCCCAACGACCGTGTGTCGCTGGTTCTCAGCACAACGCCGGCTGAAGCGCATCGATTGAGCGAGATAGATGCGTCAGATTTCGATGCGCACATCACGCAAGCCAGTGACGCTGTGCTAGGTCAGCTGACACTGGACAGTGCGCGGGCGTCGTTTGCGTTGGAGAGCCGCTACGCCAAAGATCCGATCGCGCCGCGTTGTGTTGTTATTGGCGACGCCGCGCATGCGGTGCACCCTTTGGCGGGGCAAGGCGCTAACCTTGGCTTCAGTGATGTGGCAGTGCTGGCGCGGGTCGTCGACGAGGCGTTATCGGCTCGCCAGGATATTGGCGATGCGCCGGTGCTGCGCCGTTATCGGCGTGCTCGAATGGTCGATAACGTATCAACGCTATACGGCCTCGATTGGGTGAATCGGCTTTTCGCCCGCGACAGTGGCATCATTGCCGACTCACGGCGCGCCGGCATGCGCTGGTTTGATCGCGTTGGCATCGTAAAACATCTGGCCGCAGGGCATGCAATGCGTGCGGCATCATTACCTCGAGGTTTGCGTTCATGACGAATCGCTACGTGCAAGTTATTGCGGCGTTATGCGCGCTTACCGGCTTGGGTATTTTCGCGTACAAATACTTCTCGCTCGGGTTCCCGCTTAAGGCAGATGACAGTCGGGCAGCGTGGACAATCGAGGCGTCGTTGCAGTTCGACGCAAGGCCGGGTCCGATCAAGGCGGAACTGAAAGTGCCTGCGCTGACGCCGGGCTTTTCGACCTTGTCTGAAAACAATGTCTCCAGCGGTTACGGGTTTGATCTGGATTACGTGTTGGGCGGGCGCAAGGCGCGCTGGGCCGTGCGTCGAGCGTCTGGTGAGCAACGTTTGTACTACCGCGTCGTGGTCTATGATGACCCGACTATCGAAGAAGCCGACACGACGCCCGCATTTCCCGATCCGCCCGATTTGGAAGAGCCGGTATTGACCGCTGCAAACGATCTGATGGCGTCGGTACGCGCACAATCTGCCGACGCCGACACGTTGGTTTCGACACTGTTGCAACGGGTCAATGATCCTAGCCCGGATGCCAACGTGGCGCTGCTGTTTCCGGAGTCGATGAGCTCGTTGCGGCGCGCGGCGATGTTGACAGATCTGCTCGCCATCGTTCGTGTTCCTGCACGTCCGCTGCGCGGCTTGTTGCTGGCCGAAGAACAACGCAATACGCCGGTGCGCACCTATCTTGAGATCCACAACGGCGTTGAATGGCATTATTACAACGTCAATACTGGCGAGGCCGGGTTGCCGGGTAATTTTTATACGTGGTGGCGCGGTGATGACGCGCTCTCTGACGTGCAAGGCGGCAGCAATGTCCAGCTCAATTTTGCGGTGCGTCGCAGCCAACTGGACAGCCTGAATATCGCAGCCCAGCGCGCTGAGAGGCGCGGCTCTATCGTTGTCGACTTTTCATTGTTCAGTTTGCCGATTCAGACCCAAGCCGTTTACGCGGTACTGCTGATGATTCCGATCGGTGCACTGGTCATGGTTGTGTTGCGCAACTTTATTGGTATCCAGACATTCGGTACCTTCATGCCGGTGTTGATCGCACTGGCGTTTCGAGAGACGGATTTGCTGGCCGGTATTTTCCTGTTCAGTTTGCTGACGGGTATGGGCTTGGCAATTCGATTCCTGCTTGAGCGCCTGCGACTTTTGCTGGTTCCGCGACTGACAGCGGTGCTGATCATTGTCGTGATACTGATGTTGATCGTCAGCATCGTTGCGCATCGTTTGGGTCTGGAAACCGGCTTGTCGGTTGCGTTGTTCCCGATGGTCATCATTGCAATGACGATTGAGCGCATGTCGATCGTCTGGGAAGAGCGCGGCGCCAGCGACGCGATTAAGGCCGGTGTCGGCAGTCTGCTTGTCGCGGCCTTCGCCTACACGGTGATGGGTATCGACGCGCTCGAACATTTGATCTTCACGTTCCCAGAACTGCTGCTGGTCGTGCTGGCGCTGGTGTTATTGAGCGGGCGTTATACCGGTTATCGCTTGCTTGAGCTACCGCGCTTCCGCGCGCTGGGTGACCGCTAGCATGTTCTGGGGGCGCGATCTTGCGCGGCGCGGTGTGCTCGGGCTCAACGAGCGCAATGCAGACTACATCATGCAGTTAAATCCACGCCGTTTATATCCGCGTGTTGACGACAAGGTATTGACCAAAACGCTGGCGATTGAGGCCGGCATGGCGGTGCCGGAATGCTATTCGGTTGCCTACAGCCAGGCTGATGTGAACCGGCTGCCCAGCGTACTTGCTGAGCGCGAGAGTTTTGTTATCAAGCCGGCAAATGGGAGCGGTGGCGACGGCATCATTGTTGTCGACGGCAAGCGCGGTGACAGTTTCCGTCTCATTAATGGCTTGTTGATCGACCAGTCGGCATTGCTCCACCACGCATCGAATATTGTCGGTGGCCAATTCAGCCTGACCGGTGGCGCGGACTCTGCGCTGATCGAGTACCGGGTGAGCTTCGATCCGGTGTTTGATGAAATTAGCTATCAGGGCGTGCCCGATATTCGCATCATTGTCTATCGGGGCTATCCGGCAATGGCAATGGTGCGTTTGCCAACGCGTCAGTCCGGCGGTAAAGCGAACCTGCATCAGGGCGCCATTGGCGCGGGCATTGATCTGTCGACAGGCGTAACGATGTCCGGCTCCTCGGGCACTATCTTTATCGAAGAACACCCGGACACACTGGTGCCGGTGGCGGGTAACGTGGTGCCGCACTGGTCGCGCATCATGGAAATCGCAGCGCTTGGCTATGAAGTGTCGGGTTTGGGGTATCTGGGGGTCGATATCGTCATTGACCGTGATTTAGGACCGCTGATGCTGGAGATGAACGCGCGCCCCGGTTTGAATATCCAGATCGCCAATGGCCATGGTTTGAAGCCGCGCTTTGCGGCGATTGACCGCTGGCTGCAAGCGAACGAGGCGGCGCAGGCGCCCACGGCGCGGGCGCAAACCAGCGTAGAACTAATGCGCGAGTTCTCGCCGCAATTGGCCGGCGATTCAGCCTAGCCGTAAGCAGCCGCGTCGAAGGCCGGCTCGTAGTCACCCAGCCCTGCGGCCGTACGCATCACATCACTCAAATCGGTGTTGGCTAATTCAAACAGCGCATCAAAGCTGTCAATGACATAGTAGATCGGCTGGTACGTGTCGATTCGAAACGGCGTGCGCAAGACATCGAGCACATCGAACGGGCGTCGCTCCGGCGTCGGGTTGTCGAGTGCATACTCAAGCTCTCCCGGCGATGAGCAAATGCCTGCCCCGTAGGCACGCAGGCCGTTGTCAGTGTTGATTAACCCGAACTCGACGGTAAACCAGTACAGCCGTGCAAGCATGCGTCGGTTGGTTTCATTGGCGGCCAGACCGGCAACACCGTACGCGTGCGTGAACTCGCCGAAGCGGTTGTCTGTCAGGTGCGGTGCGTGGCCGAAAATTTCATGGAATATGTCCGGCTCTTCGAGATAGTCGAGCTCACGCGCATCACGAATAAACGAGGCCGCCGGAAACTGTTTGTCTGCCAGCAACGCGAAAAAATCGTCTGCCGGGATAATCGCAGGCACCGGTGTGACGCTCCAGCCAGTCAGTGGTTTCAGCGTTGCCGAAATATCAGCGCATTGCGGAATTTTGTCGTCGGAGAAATTCAACATCGTCATTGCATCGATGTAAGGCTGGCAGGCGCGCTCGGGCAGCAACGCACGCTGGCGCTGGATCAGCGTTTGCCAGACAGCGTGCTCGGCCGCTGAGTAGTGAATGCGGCCATTGCTATCGGGCACGTGAGCTGTGTATCGAATATCTGCGCTCATAGTGATCTCCACATATAAGCAACCAGAATATCAATTCAAGTCATGTTTAATTTGCGAATTGCGCTAACAAATACTCCAAATGAGCAATATTCTGCCAAAAAATATAAGAAATAGAGTATAAAAGTGCGATGGATAGCTATGACAAGAAAATACTGCAGGTACTGCAACGCGACGGGCGAATATCGAATCAGCGTTTGGCCGAGGCGGTAGGTCTATCGCCGTCACCATGCTTGCGTCGGGTGCAAAAACTGATCGACGCAGGCGTTATTGAGCAATTCGCCGCGCAGCTTGATCGCGACAAGCTGGGTTTGTCGATTCTCGCGTTTGTGCACGTATCGCTAGTCGATCATCGACCGGAGACGCTTGCGTCATTCAACGGCATCGTGGCGGGTGCCGACGAGATTCTCGAGTGTCATGCGTTGAGCGGTCAATATGATTATTTGCTCAAGGTAGTTGCGCAGGATATGGCGCACTTCGAACAATTTATGACGCGTGACGTTCTGTCGGGGCGAGGCGTGAATTCTGCGAACACCAGTTTCGTGCTCAAGCAGGGCAAAAGCACGACCGCGCTGCCGCTTTAGTCGCGGGCCGTGATCTGGCGCTGCAGCCAGCGTTGGAAGTAGGTCTCGAGTACATCCAGCGGGATCGCGCCGCGCGAGAGGATTTGGTCGTGGAATGCGCGCACGTCAAACGCATCGCCAAGCGTCTGTTCAGCTTGTGCGCGCATGCGCTTGAGCTCCAGCTCACCAATCTTGTAGGCCAGCGCTTGTCCGGGCCAGGCGATGTAGCGATCAATTTCATTCGCGATGTCATGTGGTGTCTTGGCCGCGTTGGCTGTGAAGAAGTCGATGGCCTTTTGCCGTGACCAGCCTTTTGCATGCATACCGGTGTCGACAACCAGTCGCACCGCGCGCCACATCTCGTAGGTCAGTTGGCCGAACTTGGAATACGGGTCGCGATACAGGCCGAGTTCGCCGCCAAGACTCTCGCTGTACAGCCCCCAGCCTTCAACGAATGCGGTGAACGACAGGAAGCGCCGGAAGTCGGGCACGTCGCCCAGTTCCTGAGCTAATGCAATCTGCAGGTGATGGCCCGGCATCGCCTCATGCACCGTCAGCACCTCGATTTCATAGGTCGGCCGGACCTCAGGTCGGTACAGGTTGACGAAATAGGTGCCGGCTCGCGTACCGTCGCCTGCCGGCGGGTTGTAATAGGCTGTGGTCGTATACGGCGCGATGGCGTCCGGAATCGGTTTCACCCCGTAAGGCGTGCGCGGCAGCTTGCCGAACAATCTGACCAGTTCCGGATCGATGCGTTTGGACGTTGCGCGGTAGGCGGTCAGCAGATCCTCGGCATCGGCAAAATAGAACTGCGGGTCACTGCGCAGGAAATCAAGAAATTCGGCGAAACCGCCGTCGAATTCCAGGTCGGCAATGATCGTCAGCATTTCGTTGCGGATGCGCTCAACTTCCGCCAGACCGATGTTATGGATTTCATCCGGTGTCAGCGCAGTGGTCGTGAATTGCGCGGCCATCAGAGCATAGTAGTCAGCACCGTTCGGTTGATCCGAAATGCCGACGCTTGCGCGTGCGTCTGGCAAATAGTCCTGTTCGAGAAATGCGAGCAGTGTCCGGTAGGCGGGCAGCACATGATCGGCGATTGCGGCCTGCGCGTTGTTGCGCAGCGTTTGAGCCGTTTCCGAATCAATACCCGGCATCGACTCGAACGGTTGGTAGAAACTGCTCTGCGCCGGCGTATCGACCAGCAGCGCACGCACCTGTTCCGGCAGCCGCTGTACAAGCACCTGTGGCGCAACGATGCCGTCGTTGAGCCCGATTTGCATCAACGTGATGGTTTGCTCAGTCAGCTCGGTAAAGCCCTCAAGGCGCGCGATCCAGTTGCGGTAATCGTCGGCGCTCGTAAATTGCATGTTGTCGGCTAGCTGGTCTGCCGTTTGTATGCCATTCATCGGTGACATGGGTACCAGCCACTGGCGATACGGGTGCGTATCACGCGCATTCTGAATCTGTCTGCGGAACAATGTGGCGTTCATCTGCGCGTCGTCGTCCAGCGCGCTGATATCGATGGTGTCGAGGATCTGCAGAAACTCCCCAAGCTCCTGATACCGCTTTTCATGCGCTGCGACCGTGAGGTCGGTCCACGCCTGAGCGTAGCGCTGGTCGCCGAGCGACGAGGCGAATTCCGGATAGTTGCGCAGCGTCCACTCCCAATGCCGCTCCAACAGGTCGTTGAACGCAACGCCTGCGTCGGGTGGTGAGACTTTTTCAGCCGCTGCCAGTGTGCTGAGTGCGACCAGTGTCAGTGCAATAAGGAATGTGCGCATGGGCATGACTCAAGTTGAAGTGTGTTTGTCTAACCTCTGATTCTACGTGACCGGCTGGCTTTCGAGAATTGTGATCGCTATTATGCTCGCTCGATCTCAAGTTTTTGCGGGAGAGCGCCGTTGTTGCAAACGACGGCCACCGAAGGCGCAACCAGCCCGGAAACGCTCAGGTAACCCGGACCGCGCAAACCGATCGACTCTGGAGAGCGGCCCGGCAGGGTCCACCGAAGGGGAACGCTGGCCGCGCGTCAGCTTGATCTCTCAGGTTACCGGACAGAGGGGCTGTGGACGGCGCTGCGCGCCGCACGGGCACCAAAACCAGCCAGCGCCGGAGAACACATGGGCAACAAGACTGTATTGCACGCGATTCACGTTGCCGCGAACGGCAAAATGGTCGACTTCGGCGGCTGGGATATGCCGCTTCACTACGGCTCGCAACTCGACGAGCATCATCTTGTGCGCCGCGCGGCGGGCATGTTCGATGTGTCGCACATGACGATCGTCGACATCAGTGGCGATGACGGTGAGCCGCGTCGCTTCCTCAAACACTTGCTGGCGAACGATATCGACAAGGCGGCCAAACCCGGTCAGGCCGTCTACACCTGCATGCTGAATGCCGACGGCGGCGTTGTTGATGATTTGATTGCCTATTGGATGGGTGACAACGACTATCGGTTGGTGGTCAACGCGGCAACCCGTGCAAAAGATCTGGCATGGATGGCGCAGATCGCCAAAGACTTTACCGTGACGCTTGCTGAGCGCAGCGGGTTGGCGATGATCGCGGTGCAAGGACCGCTGGCTCGCGAGCGCGCGGTCGGTGTGTTGCCTGGCGCGTTGCAAGATGCCGCGATGGCACTGAAACCGTTTCACGCGACCTTCGATGATGCGTGGTTTGTCGCACGCACCGGCTACACCGGCGAAGACGGTTGGGAATTGATGATGCCGGCAGCCGTGGCCGGCGACTGCTGGCAACGACTGCAGGAGGCAGGCATCGCACCGGCTGGACTTGGTGCGCGCGACACCTTGCGTCTTGAGGCCGGGCTGAATCTGTATGGCTCCGACATGGACGAGACGACGAGTCCGCTGGAGTCCAATCTGGGCTGGACCGTCGATCGCACGAGCCAACGCGGCTTCGTCGGTGAGGCGGCACTCGACGCCAGTGAACCCACCCGCAAGCTGGTAGGGCTCGTGCTAATGGGGCGCGGCGTGCTGCGCGACCACCAGATTGTACACGCGCAGGATGGTGATGCGATTGGCGAGATCACCAGCGGCGGATTCTCACCGACCCTGAATCGTTCTGTGGCGCTCGCGCGCGTGTCTGCCGACATCGGCCCGCGTGCCGAAGTTAGTGTGCGCAACAAACGCCTGCCGGTGCAGGTCGTCAAGCCGCCGTTTGTTCGGCGCGGCAAAGTGCTCGTTGCGCTGGACGATGCGTAATCAGTTCAACCGTATTTTTTTGAGGAGCTTAGGACTGCGATGAGTGATTTACCCGGAGATCTTCGATACACCGAAGAGCATGAGTGGCTGCGTCTGGAAGATGACGGCAGCGTTGTTGTAGGCATCACTGATCATGCGCAACAGGCGCTTGGCGATCTTGTGTTCGTTGAATTGCCGGAGGTCGACGGTGTGCTGTCGTCCGGCGATGGTCTGGCCGTCGTTGAATCGGTCAAGGCAGCGTCCGATGTGTATCTGCCAATCGATGCGACCGTGATCGCTGTCAACGAAGTGCTGATCGATGCGCCGGAGAAAATCAACGAATCACCGTACGAGGATGGCTGGATCGCCCGCATCACACCGACGGACGCTGATGAATTGAACGGTTTAATGGACGCAGATGCTTACGAGCAGTTCCTAGAAGCGCTGGACGAATAACACAGGACTTAAATCGATGCCCTTTATCCCGCATACGCAAGATGACATTCGAGACATGCTTGACGCCATTGGTGTCGGCAGCGTCGATGATCTGTTCGACGAAATTCCGGCTGAGTTGCTGATCGATGGGCTCGACGGTGTGCCGGCTGCAATGAACGAAATGCAGATCAGCCGATTGATGCATCAGCGTGCCGCGCAAGATGCCGATGCGTTGTCGTTTATCGGTGCCGGTGCGTACGAACACCATATTCCTGCCGCGGTATGGCAGATCACAACGCGCGGCGAATTCTACAGTGCGTACACGCCGTATCAGGCGGAGGCGAGTCAGGGCACGTTGCAGGTGATCTACGAGTATCAATCGATGATTGCCAGCCTCACCGGCATGCAGGTGAGCAACGCGTCGTTGTACGACGGCGCGTCCGCTGTTGCCGAAGCGGCATTGATGGCTGTGCGCGCGAACCGCAAATCGAAATCGCGGCGTGTTGTATTTGCCGGTGGTGTCAACAGAACCTACCAAAACGTCGCCGAGGCGATCGCTGGGACCCAGGGCTTGCGCTTTGAAGCTGCGCCATTGGCGAACAATGGGCTGAGCGATGCACAAGCATTGGTCGCTGGTGAGGAGGCGCCGGTTGCGGTGGTCGTGCAGCAGCCAAACTTCTTCGGTGCGATCGAAGAGGTCGATGCGTTGACCGACGCCGCGCATGCCGTTGGCGCGCTCGTTATCGCAGTCGTTAATCCGACCACGCTTGCATTGCTCAAGCCACCAGGCGAGTGGGGCGAGAACGGTGCGGACATCGTCTGTGGCGAAGGCCAACCGCTCGGCGTGCCACTGTCATCGGGCGGTCCTTATTTTGGATTCATGACGACACGCGAGTCGATGGTGCGGCAGCTGCCCGGCCGAATCGTTGGCCGCACGCTTGACGTAGACGGCAAGCCCGGTTTTACGCTGACGTTGCAAGCGCGCGAGCAGCATATCCGGCGCTCCAAAGCGACCTCAAACATCTGCACTAATCAGGGTTTGATGGTAACGGCAGCGACTATTTATCTGTCGTTGCTGGGCGAGCAGGGACTGGCCAAGGTCGCAGCGCAGAGCCACGCGCAGACGCGCAAGCTGGTGGCGGCGGCGAGCGCGATCAATGGCGTTGGTCAGTTGTTTGATGCGCCGTTCTTCCACGAAGCGGTGCTGCAACTGGATCGACCTGTTGCACCCGTGCTCAAGGCGATGGCCGAAGACAGCATCCTGGGCGGTCTGGATTTGTCCCGCGACTATCCGGAGTTGGGTAACGCGCTGCTCGTATGCTCGACAGAAACTAAAACGGATGAAGACATCCAACAGTTTGTCACCGGTCTACGGGCGGCGATGAGCCGCGGCGCCGATATTCGGGATGCGGGGTAACTGACATGAATTATGATTCTCAACCGTTGATTTTCGAGCGCTCTGAAGCAGGTCGCGTTAACGCAGCGCAAGCACCGGTCGAAGATTTGCAGGCGCTATTGGATGACAACCTGATCCCAGCCAGTCAGCGGCGCACGTCAGCGACGATTCTGCCCGAGGTATCCGAGTTGCAGACCGTGCGGCATTACACGCAGTTGTCGCAAAAGAACTTCTCGATCGACACGCATTTCTATCCGCTCGGCTCGTGCACGATGAAGTACAACCCGCGCGCGTGCAATTCGCTGGCGATGTTGCCCGGCTTTATCAATCGTCATCCGCTAGGGCCGGAAAGCCATGGTCAGGGTTTTCTCGAGACGATGTTTGAGCTGCAGGAGATGCTTAAGTCCGTAACGGGCATGCAAGGCGTATCGCTGACGCCCATGGCTGGCGCGCAAGGCGAGTTGACCGGTGTGGCGATGATTCGCGCCTACCATCGTCAGCGCGGCGATCTCGCGCGCAACGAAATTCTCGTGCCGGACGCAGCACATGGCACTAACCCGGCCACGGCCACGATGTGTGGTTGCAAAGTGGTTGAGTTGCCGACGGACGCAGAGGGTGATGTCGATCTTGAGGCGCTGAAGCAAGCGGTGGGGCCGAACACGGCCGGCATCATGCTGACGAATCCGTCCACACTCGGCGTATTCGAACGTCGCATCAAGGAGATCGCCACCATCGTGCATGATGCCGGTGGATTGCTGTACTACGACGGCGCCAATCTGAATGCCATTCTGGGCAAAGTGCGCCCGGGTGATATGGGTTTCGATGTCATTCATATGAACCTGCACAAGACGTTTTCGACGCCGCACGGCGGCGGTGGGCCTGGTTCGGGCGCTGTCGGTGTCGGTGAGCGGTTGTTGCCGTACATGCCAATCCCGGTCGTCGGCAAGACCGATGATCACTACCACTGGCTTAGCGAAGACGACTACCCGCACAGCATTGGCCGTCTGTCCGGTTTCATGGGTAACGCCGGCGTTCTGCTGCGTGCGTATATCTACATGCGCATGCTGGGCGATGACGGCATGCGTCGCGTCGGCGAGTTCGCCACACTCAATGCCAACTATCTGATGGCGAAATTGTCGCAGGCCGGCTTCGAGCTTGCATTCGCAAATCGGCGCGCCAGTCATGAATTCATCATCACGATGAAGAAAACGGCACGCGAGCATCACATCACCGCGATGGATATTGCCAAGGCGTTGCTCGACGAAGGCTTCCACGCGCCGACGACCTACTTCCCGCTATTGGTGCCTGAGTGTCTGTTGATCGAGCCGACCGAGACAGAAACGAAGCAGACGTTGGACTTGTTTGTTGATGCGATGATTCGTATCGCCAAGCGCGTTGTTGAAGATCCGCAGTCCATCCACGATGCGCCCCAGTCGCTGCCAGTGCGCCGTCTGGATGATGTCCAGGCAGCCCGCAAGCTGGATATCGCATGGCGCGCAACTAACCAGGACTGATGCGGTCGGACAAACTATGACAACAACAATTCGTCGCGCGGCTGCAATCGCGCTCATGTGCCTGTCGTGCGCGGTCAGCGCCGAAACGCGGGAATGGTCCAAAACGCTCGAACGTATCGCTGATGGTGTCGTGTCGATCAAGATCGATAGCACGCGTGCGTTCGATACCGGCTGGAACACCAGCTCGCAGGCTACCGGGTTTGTTGTTGACGCCGAGCGCGGACTGATCCTGACCAATCGTCACGTCGTCACACCGGGGCCGGTCATCGCAGAAGCTGTGTTCCTGAACAATGAGGAGGTGTCATTGCGTCCGGTGTACTACGACCCGGTGCATGATTTTGGTTTCTATCGCTATGATCCGGCGGCGTTGAAATATATCGAACCGGAAGAGCTGCAGCTGAATCCCGCCGCCGCCAAAGTGGGTGCGGAAATCCGCGTGATCGGCAATGATGCCGGCGAAAAACTGTCGATCCTGGCGGGCACGTTAGCGCGTCTGGATCGTCCTGCACCGCAGTACGGACGTGGCAACTACAACGACTTCAACACGTTCTATTATCAGGCTGCATCTGGCACCTCCGGCGGTTCGTCCGGTTCACCGGTCGTCAACATCGATGGTGATGTGTTGGCGCTGAACGCCGGCGGTAGCTCAGGCGCCGCATCAAGCTTTTTCTTGCCGCTGAATCGCATCGTGCGGGCCCTGGAGCTGATCCGCGCCAGCGAACCGGTCACGCGCGGCACGTTGCAGACCACGTTCGTACGCAAGCCGTATGACGAGCTGCGTCGTCTTGGGTTGCGTGGGGAAACCGAGAGCCTGATGCGCGAGCGCTTTGCCGAAGACACCGGGATGTTGACTGTCGCGCATGTGTTGCCAGGCTCGCCCGCTTTCGACCAATTGCGACCCGGCGATATTCTGACGCGTCTGAACGGTGAGCCGATCAACCAGTTCATCCCGTTCGAAGCGGTGCTCGACAATGGCGTCGGTGGCACCGTGGCGCTGACGGTCGAACGCGGCGGACAGCCTTTGGTGCTGACATTGCCGGTCACGGATTTGCACAGCATCACGCCGCGTCGCTATCTGGAGTTTGGCGACGCCGTATTGAACACGTTGTCGTACCAGCAAGCGCGCCATTACAACTTGCCGGCCGAAGGCGTATTCGTCGCTAACCCGGGCTATGTGCTCAGCAGCTCTGCGGTGCCGCGCGGCGCGGTCATCACCGAACTTGATGGCAAACCGGTCAAGGACCTGCAAGGGATGCGTGATGTGTTGGCGACGCTTGCCGATGATGCGCGTGTGCCACTACGCTTTGTCACGCTGGATGCGCCACGCCAACAGGAGTTGCGTATTCTACGTGTCGATCGTACGTGGTATGCCGCAAATATCTGTGAGCGCGATGATGCGATTGGCTTGTGGCCATGTCGTGCGTTGGCTGACGGACCGCCCGCCGAGTCGCTGCAACCTGGCAGTACACGGTTTCCCAGTGTCGATGATCCGCGCGCCGCGCGTCTGGCACCGTCGCTGGTGCTCGTGAACTTCGATCTGCCGTTCACCATTTCGGGTGTTGCCGAGCGCCATTACTACGGCACCGGCGTGATCGTTGATCGCGCGCGCGGTTTCGTCCTGGTAGATCGCAATACGGTGCCGATGGCAATGGGCGATGTCTCGATCACGTTCGCCGGTTCGCTGGAAATTCCGGCGCGTGTTGCCTATGTGCATCCGCTGCACAATCTTGCGATGGTGCAATACGATCCCACGCTTATCGGCGATACACCTGTGCGTGATGCGAGTTTTGTTGATGTGCCGTTGCGACCCGACGATCCGGTGTGGGTGGTTGGCATGACACCAACGCATCGTGTCGTGACGCAAGAGTCGCGCGTTGCGTCGACGGATCCACTGGTATTGCCGATTTCCCGTACGCTACGTTTCCGCGATTTCAATCTTGAAGTCGTGTCGGTCGTCAACGCACCGAACGTCGATGGCGTGCTTGCCGACAAACGCGGCAACGTCGTGGCGAGCTGGTCGAGCTTTGCCGTCGGTGGTGAAAGCGGTCAGTTCACGCGCGGCATTCCGGCACGCATTCTGACGGATTTTGTACGTACCGTGCGCGATCAATCGCCGATCTATTCGCTGGAAGTCGAATGGGGGCTGATGCCGCTGGCCAGCGCCCGTAAGCTGGGCCTGCCGGAAGCGTGGCTCGATAAGCTGGAGCGCAACAATGCCGAGCGACGGCAGGCGCTGACGGTATCGCGCGTTGCGGCGGCGACCGACACAGCCGAGCATCTGCAGCCCGGCGATATTATTTTGACGATTGATGGTGCGTTAGTGACCAGCTTTGCCGACGCGGCAGCGGCCGTTCGCAAGGAGCAGGTACGCGTTGAGTATTGGCGTAACAGTGAATTGCACGAGGCGATGATTCGCAGCGAGCAGCTCGACGGGCGCAGCGCCAGTCGCGTCGTGCAATGGGCAGGTGCATTGCTGCAGGAGCCGTATCGCGAAATGGCACGCCAGCGCGGCATTGTGCCGAACGGCGTCTACGTGGCGTATTTCAGTTATGGCTCGCCGGCAACTCGCTACGGATTATGGGCGGGTCGGCGGATCGTCGAAGTGAATGGTCAGATGACGCCGAATCTGGATCGCTTCCTTGAGGTGGTGCGTGATCTGCCCGACCGCTCGTCGGTGCGACTGACTACACTCGACTGGAACAATGCACCGCAGGTCATCACGTTAAAACTCGACCAGCACTACTGGCCGGGCTTTGTCGTCGAGCGCGCCGGTGATGACTGGCAACGACGCCCGCTGTAGCGGTTAGTTGCAACAGGCAGTATTTGATCTTTCGGTCGGAGTTCGAACAGATCGCGCTTTGAACATCAGCTTTTCCCAACAGCGGACGCTCGAACGGGAAGATTCGCTCCGAGCTTGCGGCCGGCAATCGGCCAAAAGCGGACGTGCCTTAGCTAGGAGTATTGCGAGTGCTAGAGATCTGCTCGATCTCGATTGTTAATACTGACGCTAGTTCTTTGCTTTTTAGTCCGGAACGCAAGGACAACCACTATTACCGGCAAGACACCTAGTAAAAGGGCCACCGGCACTACAGTCAGAAAGGCGTACATGACGAACACCAAAGCAGCCTCAAACCCGAACTCCGATGAGCCTGTGGCTATGCTAATACCGTAACCAATCGCAAGGGCCAGTGTGAGAATCAGTAGGGCAATTGCCGCAAGGCGCTTAACAATCTTGTTATCTGTCATCTATATGCACAACGTCAGGTTTGCTTCCGATTCCGTAACAAACTGGTGTTTTCTAAGTATTTTGCGACCGGCTGCTTCGGGTCATTTGCCGTCGTCCAGCGCCTCGGTAGGCCAACGGCAATAATCAAGGGTAAAGCCGCCACTGGTTTGAATCAATTCGGGCAATGATTGCCCGATCAAGTCTGAGTGGTCACGTCAGTCGCGCAGCGCGTTGGCCAGCGCAGACCAGCTCGAGATTGGTGCGCGACAGGTCGTGCCATCACACAGGTAGGCTAACGCACCGCTGTCTGGCGCGCTGTGCAGCGTCAGCGCCGGCGGTAACTCGTCGGTGTCACCTGTCTGTGCAATGACCATCCGCTGCGGCGCGTACAGGGTCTGCGCCTGCGTCTGCCATTGCCGCACGGTGTCGTCGTCACCGGTCAGCACCAGCGTTTGCACGGGCGCGAGCCAGTCGGCGCATGCTTCGATCATCGTCACATGGGCTTGCGGGTATTCGGCCATCGCCGGGCGTGCGAATTGCAGGATGCGTTCTGCCGCTTGCAGGTAATCCGTGTTCGCCAGCATGTGCCCCAGGCGTATCAGTACGCGTGCGGCCACGGCGTTGCCGGCAGGCGTTGCGTCGTCGCTGATAGGCTTGCTGCGGTACATCAGCGTTTCGAAGGTGTTGGCGGTAAAGTACAGACCGCCTGATTCGGCGTCAGCGAAGCGTGCGAGCATCGTGTCACACAGTGCTATTGCCCAGTGCAGATCGGCGGCCGAGAAGGTGGTTTGCAACTGCTCAAGCAGTGCATCGATCAGAAGTGCGTAGTCATCCAGATAGGCTTCATGCATTGGCGCGTCGCCCAGCCAGCCGGCGCGCAGCGTCGTGCCATCCCACAGGTGTTCGCGAATGAACGCCAGAGCTTGCGTTGCCGCGTGTGCATACCGTTGATCGCCACTGACCCTACTCGCCGCACACAGCCCTTTGATCGTCAGCGCGTTCCAGCCAGTGAGAATCTTTTCGTCTCGACCAGGTGCATGGCGCTGGCTGCGCAATGCGCGCAACGCCGTGCGGATGCGCTGCAGCGCAGCATCATAGCCGGCATCGGTCACCGCAAGCGCTTGCGTCACGGTGTCGCGATCAATCCGTTGCGTCAGGTGCCAGCGTCCCTCGAAATTCGCCGGCTGATCCAAACCGTAGAGCATGACCGCCAACGCCAGATCGGCGCTATCGAGCGCGCCGGTGATTTCGGCGCGCGTGAACGTGTAGAAAAAACCCTCACCATCAGCGGTGTCGGCGTCCAGTGTGGCGAAAAAAGCGCCATCCGGATGACGCATGTCGCGCAACAGCCAATCGGCCGTTTGCGTCATTGCTGCCGTAAATTCTGCCTCGCCGGTGGCGCGCGCGGTATTGGCCAGCAGGCTCAATAATTGACCATTGTCGTAGAGCATTTTCTCGAAATGCGGAATCTGCCATTCGGCATCGACGCAATAGCGGAAAAAACCGCCGTCAATCTGGTCAAACAAACCGCCGCGCAGCATGCGCGTCTGTGACAGCGCCGCAATCAACAGCGCTTGCAGATCTGGTTGCGCTGAACTTGCCGTAGCGCGCCAGTGATTTAACGCTCGCTGCAGTGACGGGACCTGCGGAAACTTCGGCGCGCGGCCGAAACCGCCATTGCCTGCGTCGAAGTGCGACTCGAGCTGCTGGCGCAGCAGTGTCGCCGGCGCATCGTCGATCGCCGGTGTGTCGCTGGCCTCAGGTTCGAGTTTTGCAAACACATCGCGGACCGCCGAACCCTGATTGGCCGCTTCCGCGGGATCGTTGCTGAAAAACTCATGCACTTTTTCCAGCACCTGCTGGAACGATGGCATGCCTTGCTGCGCGGTCGGCGGAAAATACGTGCCGCCGAAGAAGGGCAGTTGCTCGTCCGGGGTCAGGAACATCGTCAGCGGCCAGCCACCGGCGCGTTGGATCATCAGCTGATGCGCGGTCTGGTAAATCTTGTCGATGTCCGGTCGTTCCTCACGATCGACCTTGATGTTGATGAAGTGCTCGTTCATCAACGCAGCCGTTGCGTCGTCGTCAAACGATTCATGGGCCATCACGTGGCACCAGTGGCAGGCGGAATAGCCAATCGATAGCAGGATCGGTTTGCCGCTGCTGCGCGCCGCGTCGAGCGCATCCTCCGACCACGGCCACCAGTCGACCGGATTGTCCTTGTGCTGTTGCAGGTACAGGCTGCGTTCGCTGGCCAGTCTGTTCATGTCACGCCTTTCAGGTGGATTGCGGCGCGCCACTATAACGTAATCGATCTGCCGGTGTGGATGGTACACTTGCCGGATGATCGTCTATCCCGAGATCAGTCCGGTCGCGCTCAGCCTCGGCCCACTGAAAGTGCATTGGTATGGCCTGACGTATCTGGCCGGATTCGTGCTTGCGTTTTTGCTGTGCCGCAAACGTGCGGCGCGCGCTGATGCACCGATCAAACCCGCCGCCGTCGAAGACATGATTTTCTATGGCGCGATGGGTGTGATTATCGGCGGCCGCGTCGGCTATCTGTTGTTCTACGGTTGGGCCAATGTGGCCGAAGACTGGCGCTACATTTATCGTTTCTGGGAAGGCGGCATGTCGTTTCACGGCGGTCTGCTCGGTGTGCTGGTCGCGATGGGGTTGTTCGCCCGCAAACACAACCGTACGTTTTTTGAGATGACCGATTTCGTGGCGGTCGCAACGCCGCTGGGTTTGTTCTGCGGTCGCATCGGAAATTTCATCAACGGTGAGTTGTGGGGCGCCAAAACAGACGTGGCATGGGGCTTTCTCGTCGACGGTGTTGTGCGCCACCCATCCATGCTCTACGAGGCATTGCTCGAAGGCGTTGTGCTGTTTATCGTGCTGTTGTGGTTTTCGCGCAAACCGCGCCCGATTCGCGCGGTGTCTGGCTTGTTCCTGATCGGTTACGGCCTGTTTCGTATTCTCGTCGAGTTTGTCCGCATCCCCGATGAGCACATTGGCTACTTTGCCGATAGTTGGCTCACGATGGGCCAGCTGCTCAGCACGCCGATGGTATTATTCGGCATCTACCTGATGTGGCGTGCGTATGCGTCACCTGCGAGCAATGAGAAAAGTACCGCCTGATGCAGCAATATCTCGATTTGATGCGCCATGTGCGCCACAACGGCCATCGCAAGGAAGATCGCACCGGTACCGGCACGTTGAGCGTGTTTGGCCACCAGATGCGTTTCGATCTGGCGGCAGGCTTTCCACTGGTGACCTCGAAGAAGCTGCACCTCAAATCGATCATCGGCGAATTGCTGTGGTTCTTGAGTGGCGACAGCAATGTGCGCTGGTTGCAGGACAATGGCGTGTCGATCTGGAACGAGTGGGCCGACGACAACGGCGATCTTGGCCCTGTTTATGGCGTGCAGTGGCGCTCGTGGCCGACGCCGGACGGCGGCCACATCGATCAGATGCAGCAGGTGCTGCAGCAGTTGCGCGAACAACCTGACTCGCGGCGTATTCTGGTGTCTGCGTGGAATGTCTCGGAGCTGGACAAGATGGCACTGATGCCGTGTCATTGTCTGTTCCAGTTCTATGTTGCCGATGGCAAGTTGTCGTGTCAGTTGTATCAGCGCAGCGCCGATATTTTTCTGGGTGTGCCGTTCAACATTGCGTCATACGCGTTGCTGACGCATATGGTGGCGCGTGAGGTTGGTTTGCAACCCGGTGATTTCATCTGGACCGGTGGCGATTGCCATTTGTATCTGAATCACCTCGAACAGACAGATCTGCAGCTCACCCGCGAGCCGCGCGCGCTGCCGCAGCTTGTGTTCCAGCGAGATGTCGGCAGCATTTTCGACTATCGCATCGACGATTTCGCGTTCGATGGCTATGATCCGCATCCACTGATTCGCGCGGCGGTCTCTGTATGAGCGCAACGCCATTACCGTTCCGGGTGGGCATGATCGTTGCGGCGTCTGAAAACAATGTGATCGGCAAAGGCAATACGATGCCGTGGCGCTTGTCGGCCGACTTGCGCTACTTCAAAAAACGCACGATGGGTAAGCCTGTCATCATGGGTCGCAAGACCTTTGAATCGATCGGCAAAGCGCTGCCCGGCAGGCAAAACATCGTCGTGTCGCGCAACCCCCAGTTCCGTGCTGACGGTGTGACATGCGTGGATTCTCTGGAGGCGGCGTTTGCTGCGTGTGAGCCGTGTGAAGAGGTCATGATTATCGGCGGCGCAGCGATCTACGCGCTGGCCATGCCCGTTGTCGACACGGTGTATCTGACGCGCGTGCATATTGACGTCAGCGATGGTGACACGGTGATTGAACCGTTGCAGCCGGAGCAATGGTTAACCGTGTGCGAGCACCACCTGGAAGGCGAAAACGGCCAGCCGGCTTGCACGTTTTTTGTGTTCGAGCGGCGCTAGAAACCTGCGGGCAGGGCAGCTTCGAGTTCAGCGGCCGCACGCGCAACATCGTCCTGAATGGCGTCCCATTCTTCCTCCAGCGCGACGGCGCGTGACACCTGATCAAGCAAAGCAGGATCGGGCATTGAAAATGCCTCTGGTACAACGTTAGTACTGGCAACCGGCGTCGTATAGTCGCCGCCGTTATCGCGATCTACCTCTGTCGTGAACGGCATCTGCACAATCACAATGACCAGTGCGGCGCTGACCAAAGCGCCCGACAGCCACCACAAGGCGGCGCTGCGTGGCGCCGCCTGCGGCTGCATCGACTGTTGCTCGGTCGCACGCAGTCGCGCTTGCAATTGCCGGCCATCGGCATCTGCATGCGCAACGCGGATTTGCTCAGCATCTCGCTGTAACGTCTTGTCGAAATCGTTCATGTCATTGTCCTCTCAACCTCGGCACGCAACGCACGTCGCGATCGCATCAGGCTGACCTTGACCCATGCCTGACTGCGTTGCATCGCATGCGCGATGTCGCGGATTTTGAGTCCTTCAGCATATTTTAACCACAACGCACTGACGGCGTCGTGATTCAGGTGTTGTTGTGCGAGCCGCCAGACGTTATCCAGATCGATCGCGTCGGCATGGCCTGGCGTTACCGGCTCGTTGCCGGTCAGCGGCACTTCGGTTGCGGTCTTTTTCGGGATCTGGCGTAGTGCGATGCGATACAGCCAGGTGCTGAACGACCAACGCGGATCGTAGCTCGGCAAGTAGCGCCACGCGTTGACCAGCGCATCCTGTGTGGCATCTTCGGCGTCTGCACGCGACACACCGCGTACGATCAAAAAACGCAGCAAGCGATCGCGGTAGTGCAGTGCGAGCTCGCAAAACGCGGCATCCTTGCCGGTTTTTGCGGCCGCAATCAACGCAGGTTCGTCGACGTGGGTCATGCGTGGTCAGCGATCAGTCTTCGATAATGCGTAACACGGTGTCCGGTGCGGTCACCAATCGAAGGGTCAACCCGCGACTGTCATTGTTAACCTGCACGCTATTGAGCAATTTACGCAATTCGGGGTTACCCTCGCCGGATAGCGCTTGCAGACCAATCAGACCGCGTACGACGGCAGCCAATGAATTGGTCGCTTCCGGATCGTCGGCAGTGATGCTCAATTGCAAATCGATATCGCCGTTGCTGTCCGCTAACACGAACGCCAGTTCGCGCGTCTGTTTCAGTAAGCCCGAGTTAAAGCTGAAGCTGTCGTTGTCACCGAATTCATCGGTGTTCACGCCGCCCTGTACCAATTCGCGGTCGGCGCTCAGCACCAGCATTGCGCTGGGCGCATTGCCACGTCGCGCCGATTGGCGCATCGCCGCTTGCAGGTTCTTCTCGTGCGTGCCGAGGATCAGTCGTTTGCTGCCATCGAAACTGAAGAACAACTCATCCGCCTCGACCTGCAGGTCCTTCTCGTCAATAGCCATGCCCTGCAGGTGGTAGTACGTCTTGCCGGCGGTGCGCTTGCTGTCCAGCGTGCCATGCTCGTCGGCGAGCGACATCAGCTTGTCGCGGGTCGCCGTTGAAATGTTGCCGGTAATGATGGCGGTGACATCGCCATCAGCATTGCCATAGGCCGTGATGCGTTCGATGTCGCGATCAAGATCCAGGTCGATCGCATCGTCGAATTCTTCTTCCAGCGATTCGTTCGCTTCTTCCAGGACCTCGTCCTGTAGCCAGCGATACAGCGGTTTGCCGGCTTCCGAATCGCGCATGGTGTCCAGCGCGACGTGCACGTACCAGGCCGAGCCGGCCGGCAGTTGGGTGTTGCTCAGATCGGCGAAGGCGTTGCCGGTTAACAGCAGCGCAGCAGATATCAGTAACGATCTCATCGTGTTCTCTCCGTCAGGGCATGTGGCGATACAGCGGCACATGCAGTGGTTGTTAACGGCTTATAGCGAGAATGTGCGGAAAAGGTTACAACGCGGCAAAAAAAGAGCTGTCCGGCAACTCGCCCAACTGCTCGCGCGCCTGTGCGACGCAGTCTGCGATATTGATTTGGTCAATGTCAGACTTGCCGTCGACCCAGGTCTGCAGCAATTCGGCCTGCAGCGCGCCGCGTGCGTAGGCATCGGAATAGCGGATACCTTCGTGAAACATGACCATACTGTAGCGTGGAATAAACACGTTCGGGCATGCTGATTCAACGGCAAATGCCAACGCCTTTTTCAAATGGAAGGTCGGGTCGCGCACGGTGTCGCGCATCTCGACATAATTCTCCAGCGCCATCGTTGCAATAGCGTTGGCGTCCGGCACGCGCGCTTCGCTGAACGCCGCGAACAGTGCGCGCCAGTCGTCATAGCGATCAATCATGACATCCAGCGCGGCGCAATCCTCGAAAGCGGCGTTCATGCCCTGACCGTGAAACGGCACGATCGCATGTGCTGCGTCGCCGATGAGTAGGCAGCGGTCCTGATGATGCCAGCGGTTGCAACGCACAGTGCCCATGACACCGAGCGGATTGTCCTGCAGTTGCTCGGCAAGGTCAGGCACGAGTTCAGGAACGTCAGGAAACTCGCGCTTGAAAAAAGCGAGCGCTGCGGCCGGTTCGTCCCACAGCGCAAACGACGGCGTGTCATCTTCACTGTGTTTGATCATGAACAGTGTTGCTGTGAAGTCTTTGCCGGGGTTGGGTAGCGCGATCAGCATATGCCCGCCGCGCGGCCAGATGTGCAGCGCTTCGGGATCCATCGCAAACTCACCGTCAGCATTTGGCGGAATCGCCACCTCCTGGTACTTATGCGCCAGCAGCGTTTCGCTGACGTGCATGTCCGGCAGCTGCGCCAGCGCGCGTCGAATCGGTGAGCCGGCCCCGTCGGCGGCGATAATGCGCTCGACGGACAGCGTATAACGGAAATCGCTATCGCGCGTGTCGCACATGGATAGCGTGCCCGCGTGCGGGTCGTAGTGCTCGCAGCGTTGATTGAAGCGCAGCCGCGCGCCGTGTGCCTCGGCGGCGTCGAGCAGGCGTTTGTTCAGCTCAGCGCGACTGACCGAGTAGTTGATGTCTTCATCGCGCCCACTGTAGCGCTGGTATTGCAGCTCGCCGTCAAGCGGGTGCAGCATACGACCGGGCATCGGGCATTTGAGCGCATCGAGGTGCCCGGCAAGTCCGGCGTGGCTGAGCGCGTGGATACCGCGTGCGGCCATTGCCAGGTTGATCGAGCGTCCGGCTAGCGTGTTGTTGCCGCGCGGATCTGCCTGACGTTCGATGACACTGACCTGCATGCCGCGCCGCGCTAACAGAACGGCCAGCAAGCTGCCTGCCAGCCCGGCACCGAGAATGGTGATCGATTCGCCGCGAACGTTCACGAGCGCAGCGCCTGTTGCAGGATCTCGACGAATACGGCGACGTCTGCGAAATTGTTGTACAGCGGTGCCGGGGCGACGCGAATGATGTTCGGTTCGCGCCAGTCGCAGACAACGCCGCCTGCGTGCAGCGCATCGAACACCCGTTTGCCACGCCCGTCGGCGCCGCGCACGTGCAGCGACAATTGGCAGCCTTGTCGGTCAATCGCGTTCGGTGTAGCGATAACAATGTCATCGCTGAGGGTTTGTTCGAGCACCTCGCGCAACCAACCGGTCAATGCCATCGATTTACGCCGCAGCGCATCCAAGCCTACCTCGCTGAACAGCTCCAGCGATGCGATGACCGGCGCCAGCGCCAGGATCGGCGGATTGCTGTGCTGCCAGACGTCGGCGCCCTGCGCAGGATCAAACGTGTGCGCCATCTGAAAACGCGTCTTTTCGGCGTTGCCCCACCAGCCGAGCAGTTTTGGCGTCTGGCTGCCGTGATGTTTGCGATGGATATAGGCACCGCCCACGGCTCCCGGACCGGCATTCAGATACTTGTATGTGCAAAACACCGCGAAATCGATCTCGTTGTCGTGCAATTGCACCGGCACGTTGCCAATGGCATGCGCAAGATCGACACCGAACGTCACGTTGAATTGCTTCATGAGCTTGGCAATCTGTGCAATATTCAGCACCTCACCGGTGAGATATTGCACGCCCGGCAGTACCGCCAGCGCAATGTCCGGGTGTTCGTCTAACAGTGCCTCGAGGGTATCCAGCGACAGGCCGTCATCACCGGCATGCCACAACACGACGCCCGCATCCGGGTCGCGACCATGCAACGCGACCTGCGATTGCACCGCGTAGCGATCGGACGGGAAGGCATCGGCTTCGATGAGAATCTTCCAGCGCTCATTGGTTGGGCGATAGAAGCTGACGAGCAACAGGTTCAGATTGACCGTCAACGAGTTCATCGCGACCACTTCATCAGCGTGACAACTGATCAATTCGGCCAGCAAGGGCGCGGCCGCGTGGTGGTAGGGCATCCAGCTGCGTTCGGCATCGAAGTGACCGGCGACGCCCAGCGATGCCCAGTCGTGCAACACCTCACGCACACGATCTGCGGCGCGCCGCGGTTGCAGTCCCAGTGAATTGCCACACAGATAAATCTGCGGCGTGCCGTCCGCCTGTCGCGGCCACGTAAACTGTTCGCGTAGCGGCGCAAGCGGATCGTCAAGATCACGTGCGCGAGCAGTCTCCAACAACGTCGTCACAAGGCAGCCTCATCCAGCGCGTACAGCACGGGATTACTGGGCACCGCGTCGCCGCTAAAACGGGCGTGTTGCAGAGCCAATTGGTATTCGCCATCGACGATGTCGTCTGGCACATAGATCATTTCGGTGATGGTGCAATCGGCACGCGTGACGTCGTTGACGCTTGTCGCGCCGGCCGGCAGATTCCAGAAATGCCGATGCAAGGCCAGTTTGCCTCCGTCATCGAGCCGGTCCAGCGACGGCGTATCTATTAGCAGGTGGTGGATGTCGGCGGCAACAATGGCATCCAGTGCATCGTGTGTGAAGTACGGGTAATCGTCGTTGTCCAGATATTGCCGGGTCGCCTTGTTCGCGGTATTCGGCAACGTGCGCACCACCAGTGCGTCGGCGTGCGCCAGCGCCGCGCCGGCGAAGCGCTGCAAATCACGCGCACACAGCAACAGATCATCACTTTGACAACTGTCTGGCGTGCGCTCATCGCACGTTGCAGCGCGGGTCGCCGGTAAGCTCACAAGTAGCGCGCGGATGCGCCGATAAGGCAGCACGTCGACGACGTTGCGGCGCTCTTCGGTGACGTGACCGACGCATTCAGTGTGTGTGCCGTTGCAGTGCGGGTTCAGCGTCAGGACCGATGCATTACAACTGCCGCCGCTGCGTGTGTCGCCGACGAAACTGCCGCCACGCATCGGTTCGGCAAACGCGTCAGGTGCGCCGTAGTAACTCGGCTGTCGACCATCGAAGTCAAGCAGGCGTGCGATTGAGCGGCCGTGTGTCATGGTGTTACCTGACTCAGTCACGGCGCGGCTTGATCGTGTTGCATTGCTGGCACCGCCGGTTGTCGACATTGCTGTAGAAGCGCTCAAACACCGGCGGTAGTTGCGCGACGATGTCATCGACGTGCAGATACTCTTCGTACAGCAGCGCATCGCATGCATCGCAATACCATTGAAAACCATCTTTTTCGTGAGGTTGTCTCTGGCGCTCAATAACCAGGCCAACCGTATTGGCGAAGCGCTGTGGCGAGTGCGGTACACGCGGTGGCAGTAACAGAATGTCGCCTTCGGCTATTGTGATATCGATGCGCTTGCCATCCTGAATGGTGCGCAGCTGCATATCGCCCTCGAGCTGATAAAAGAACTCTTCGCCATCGTCAACGTGGTAGTCATCGCGTGCATTCGGGCCACCAACAACCATCACGATGAAACCGCTGTCGTGGAACACCTGCTGGTTGCACACCGGCGGCTCCAGCAGGTGGCGATGTTCGTCAATCCAGCGTTGGAAGTTGAACGACAGCAGCGGCGGCATGCTTTGGTCGTCAGGTCGGGTCGTTGGTGTTTGCCGGCTATCCATGACGATATTGTATGCGCAAACCGGTCGTTACGCTGCCGCTAGTTGTTACCGCTGCTGGCAACGATACCGCTGCAGCTGATTGACGTTGGTTTGATCCGCTTGCCCGAGATGCGAATCAACGTCATCTGGCGCCCCCAGACGCAGCCACTGTCGAGCCCGATAACGGACGGGGTCTGGAAGAAGCCCAGCGCTGACCAGTGTCCGAAAACGACGCGCGTCTTGCCGCGCCGGTGCTTGGTGTCGAACCACGGGATACTGCCGGCGGGTGCCGTTTCCGGTTTGCCCTTGACGGCAAGATTGAGACCGCCGCGACGTGTCAGCATCCGCATGCGTGTAAAGACGTTGACGATAAACCGCAATCGCTGCACACCATCGAGCTCCGAATGCCAGAGGGTAGGTTTGTTGCCATATAGATGCTGCATCAAATGGCCAAAGCCGTCACCCGACAGCTCGGTTTCAACTTCTCTGGCAAGTTTGCGTGCCTTGTTTATCGACCAGGCGGGCAAGATGCCGGCATGAACCAAGGCAATATCGCGTTTTTTGTCGTAGTGCATTAGCGGTTGTTGACGCAACCAGCTAAGCAACTGCGGGCCGTCCTCGGCTTCCAGGATATAGCTCAGCGCGTGCCTGCGATCTGTGCGTTGCGAGGCGGCCAGCAAATGCAGGTCATGATTGCCGAGTACAGTGACAGCGCGCGAGCCCAGACTGCGCACGAATCGCAGGCACGCCAGTGAGTGCGGACCCCGGTTCACAAGATCACCGGTCAACCACAGCGTGTCTGCGGCAGGGTCGAAATTGACCTGGTCAAGTAAACGCAGCAAAGGCTCATAGCAGCCTTGTAAATCGCCGACGGCGTACAAAGCCATTCAATGACGCCTATTGCAGAATGCCAGGAACTGCCAGTGTAAATGGCTCAATGGTGGCATCAAACGGTTTGCCGTCAGCGCTGATCATTTCGTACTCGCCTTGCATCGTGCCGACCGGAGTTTCGATGATTGCACCGGAGCTGTACTCAAATGCAGTGCCGGGTTGCAGCGTCGGCTGTTCACCAACCACGCCGTCACCGCGCACTTCCTGCACTTTGCCGTTGCTGTCAGTGATGATCCAGTGACGCCTTTTTAATTGCGCGGTCTCTTCGCCAACGTTGCTGATACGAATCGTGTACGCGAACACATAGCGGCCGGCGTCTGGTTCACTCTGCGTGTCGAGAAACTGTGTAGCCACGTCGATGTCGATGTCTGTGCTCATGCCGTCATTCAAACAAAGCGCTGCACGGGGCGCAACATTCCGACGATCTAATTTGGTGCAGCGCTGGCGGCGGCGGTCAGTTGGACGAACTGCCCAACGTCGAGCGTCTCGGCGCGCGCCTGCGGGTCCGCACCGGCAGCGACGATCTGTTCGGCACTCAGATGTTGACGCAGCGTATTGCGGATCGTTTTGCGGCGCTGCGAGAACGCATCGCGCACCAGTCTTTCGAACAATGGCGTTCGCGTAATCGGTGCGATTTGCGCACGTGGTGTCAGGCGGATGACCGCGGAATCCACTTTGGGGGGCGGATCGAACGCGGCCGGACCGACGTCGAATAGGGCCAGCGGTTCGAAGCAGCACTGCAGCATGACGCTCAGGCGCCCATATTGCTTGTTGCCGGGTGTTGCGCAGATACGATCTACGACCTCCTTTTGCAGCATGAAGTGCATGTCTGTGGTATGCGCAAGCGCTGCGGACAAATGAAACAGTAGCGGGGTAGAGATGTTGTAGGGCAGATTGCCGACGATGCGCAGGCTGCTACCCAGCGCGCTGAAGTCGACTTTCAGCGCGTCGCCGCTGACGATCGTCACGTGCGGGTGACCGACGTAGCGTTGCTGCAGTCGAGCCACCAGATCGCGATCAAGTTCGACCAGCGTCAGTTGCCCGGCACGCTGCGCGAGTGCGTTGGTGAGTGCGCCCTGACCAGGACCGATTTCGACGATATGGTCATCGCTGCTGGCGTTGATCGCGCGCAAGATGTCATCGATCGCTTGCGGATCGGTCAAGAAGTGCTGGCCGAACCGCTTGCGTGCCCGGTGCTGTGTCATTGCTCAGTTGGCCTTGCGCTGGGAAGTCAGTTGCTGCGCAAGCACAACCGCCGCCAACAGGCTGGATGGATCGGCTTTACCGGTGCCGGCGATGTCAAGCGCGCTACCGTGGTCAACGGAGGTGCGCACGATCGGCAATCCCAGGGTCAGGTTGACGAGGCTGCCAAATCCGCGATCCTTGATCACGGGCAAACCCTGATCATGGTACATCGCTAAAATCGCATCGGCGTTGCGCCCTTGATGTCGGAAGATACTGTCAGCGGGAAACGGACCTTCGATGTCGCGACCGAGAGCCCGTTGTGCGTTGATGGCCGGCAAAATCTCGGCGGCATCCTCACTGCCAAGGTGACCATTTTCGCCAGCATGCGGATTCAGGCCGCAAACGGCGATGCGTGGTGACGCGATGCCATACAAACGGCGTAAGTCGGTCCACATGATGTCGAGTACGTCGCTGACGCGCTGCTGTGTGATCGCATCAGCAACGGCGCGCACCGGCAAGTGCGTGGTGACGAGCGCGACGCGCAAGTCATGGTTCGCAAGCAGCATGACCGGCAGTTTCGCGCCGCAGCGTTCGGCCACATACTCGGTGTGGCCGCTAAAACGGTAACCACCGTCGATGATGACGCTCTTTTGCAAGGGTGCCGTCACCATGGCTGCAAACTGGCCGGACAGGCAGCCATCGATTGCGGTGTCCAAGCCATCAACCAATGAGTCAGCGTTGCAGGCAGTGGGTGCGCCCAGACAATCGGGCTGTTGCATCGGCACATCGATAACCGGCAATACACCGGGTGTGTGCTGTGTTGCATTCGTATCGTGGTCGACGATGCGTACATCGACGCCAATCATCGCGGCGCGTTGACGGATCAACGTGGCGTCGCCGATGACCGTCACTGCAGCGGGTAACTCCTTGGCGGCGATCATTGCGCAAAGCTCAGGTCCGATACCGGCCGGCTCGCCTGCCGTAATCGCAATGTTCATCGTCTGTGGGCCGTCAGATGCGCTCTTCCACGAACGCCTCGTCGCGCAGCCGACGCAGCCACAATTCAGTCTCTTCGCCGAGCCGCGCGTTGCGCAGACTCATACCACACTGGTTGCGCCGCACCTGTGCGGTGTTGTCGTACATGCGTCGACCGGTCACCTCGAGGATGTGCCAGCCAAAGCGTGTGCGGAATGCTTCCGAGACCTGATTCAGCTCAAGACTGTCGGCGACTTCATCGAATTCAGGGACAAAGGTGCCTGCTTCAGTCCAGCCCAGGTCGCCGCCGAGGTTGCCCGAGCCAGGGTCGTCGGAATTCAGTTTGGCAAGATCGGCGAAGTCCTCGCCGTCGAGAATCCGAGCGCGAATGTCATCGACTTTCTGTTTGGCCGCCGCATCATCCAGAATCTCGTTGATCTGCACGAGAATATGCCGCACTTTTTTCTGTGCGATCTCGCTGCGACCGGTGACGCCGCGAGTCTCGTTCAACCTGATGAGATAAAAACCGCTGCCGCTGCGCACGGGCTGCGACACGTCACCATCTTTCATGTCGCGGACGGCGTCAACGAACAGCGTTGGCAACTGGCTGCCGGCGAGCCAGTCAAGCGCGCCGCCCTCCAGCGCGTTATCGGCACTGGAATTGGTGATCGCAAGCGCTGCAAAATCAGCACCGTTGTCAAGCTGCTCATACAACTCGTTAGCTTTGCTCTCGGCAGCCCGAAACTCATCTGCGCTGGCAGCGGCCGAGACGCCGATGAGGATGTAGGACAAATTAAATTCAGCGTTGGCGCCAAAGCTCTCAGCATTTCGCGCAAGACATTGCTCGAGCTCACGCTCGGTTACGTTGATGCGGCGGAACACGGCAATCTGGCGCAGCTGCTCCATGATCATCTGCTCGCGCATGTCTTGCCGGTATACCGAGTAAGCCAGTCCTTGTTCAGCCATGACCTGAGGCAATTGCTCGAACGGAATGCCATTACGGTTGGCCACATCCGCCAGCGCGTTGTTGAGCATTTCGTCTGACACACGAATGCCCATGCGCTCGGCACGCTGCAGCTGCAGTCGATCGACGATCAGGCGCTCAAGGATTTGTTTGCGCAGCACATCGGCGGGCGGCATCGGCTGGCCAGTCTCACGAAACCGCGCGGTAATGGTTTTCACCTGGATGTCGAGCTCGCTTTGCAGCACGACCCCCTCATTGACGACGGCAACAACGCGATCGAGCAATTCTCCGCTGGCGACATCTTGTGCGGGTGCCGCGAACGGGCTGCCAAGCAGCAGCGTAATGCTCAGGTAGCGCAGCGTACGGGTGCGCAAAAAATGACCTAACTGACTCATATTATTCACTAATCTGTAGTGGAGCGGTAACCAAGAATGCCGCGCTCCAGAAGCTCGTTGACCGGATCTCCGACACTCATCAGGCCTTTCAGTTCCAGCTGTAGCGACACGATCGAATCGGACGTGCCATCGCGATTTCTGATGAACCGCCGCGATACGACGCGCAAGGCCCAGCAGCAGCTTTCGTATTCGATGCCGAAAAAGCGCTCCAGCGGCTTGTTTTCCCGGAACGAGTAATTATAGCGACCAACGAGGTTCCAGCGCGAGGCTAATGGCCAACTCCACGAGATATCGCCCTGTTCGACAGAGTCGCGACGAAAGCGATACGACAGGTTAACGACCCTGCGCCGTCCTGGCTGGTACTGCAGCCGTACTTCAGATCGACTGGTGCGGCTATTCTCCGTGTTCCATTGCTGGGCGAAATCAACGTTCCAGTTGCCCCAGACGTTGACGGCCAATTCGGCGATGTAGTCCGACGAATTGCCGCCCAGCGGCGCGACGCCGGGCAACGTTACCGAGCGCGTGGACAGATTCCGATTCTGGCCGATCGTTGCTGTCACGACCGTCTCACCGGTCTGTTTGCGCAACAGCCTTGAGGTCAGGCCAAGTGTGACCTGATCGGTGTCGCCGATACGGTCAATACCGATGAAGCGATTCTCCCGGTATAGCTGCTCAATGCTGGTGATCGGTTGTATCGTGTCAAACACCGGCAACGCATCCTGATCGCGAAAGGGTACGTGTACATAGTACAGACGTGGCTCCAGTGTCTGCCGGTAGCGTCCGTGACCGGTGTCGCGCTCGAATTTGAGCCCGGCATCGATACTGACGATCGGCAGTGAGCGACTTTGTGAGCGATCTGTAACGGTGTCGTTTTCGTCGAGCTGGTAGTGCGTCAGAGACCACGCCACGGACGGCTTGATGTAGGCACCGTTGCCTTCGATGGGCAGCGAAAGACGCGGCGCAAAGTGCATGCGATTGCCGGTAACGCCGACGCTGCGATCAAAGCGCGTCGCCTCGCTGTCCAGCTCGAATGAGAAGCCGCCTGGCAAATCAGCCCAGCGGCCCGAGACGCTGATGCCGGGCAAAATGCGATAGGGCAGGTCTTCGCCGCCGATGATCTCATCGATGGTTTGGAAATTGGTGACGCGCGCATCGGCGCGCCAGTGTTCACCGAAGTAGCCGACGCCCAGACTACGGTTTAAATGCGTAACGCTTGCGCTCGCAAGACTGCCACCGAGATCTTCCAAATAGTTGCTGTCAGATACATCGGTGATGTCGGCAAATGCGCGCCAGCGACCGCCGAAGTCGGTCGTGTTCGTCCAACGCAGCAGCGTGCGATCCAGACCGGTCAAATCGTCGTCCGGCAAATGCGCGACCTGCGCTTCGCCTGAGCTGCGCGGAGTCAGGTAGCGAAACGTCGTATCCAGTTGAATCCCGCGACGTGTCAGGATGCGCGGCGTCAGCGTCGCATCGTACGCCGGCGAAATGTTCCAATACCACGGCACAGATATATCGAAACCGTTGATGCTCGACTGGCCCGGGTCCGGTATCAGGAAACCGGTCTTGCGTTTGGCTGAGATCGGAAACGATAGATAGGGCGCGTAGAGTATTGGCACACCTTTGAAGCGCAATTTCAGTCCGCGCGCTTCGCCGACGCCGTTGTCGGTGTCCAAGTTGATTTCACGCGCGGTAAACACCCAATCGTTCTGACCGGGTGGGCACGTCGTGTAGTCAGCCGATTCGAGGCGCAGCGTGCCGGATTGATTGATGCGCAACAAACCTGCTGAGCCGCGCGCAGCGCCGTTGCCGAGTTCGAACATTGCCTGTGAGAATTCGACGCGACCGTACAGATAGCTGAGCAGTGCTCTGTCGCTGCGAATGCGCGCGCCACCACCGCTATATTCGATGCCGCCATCGAGCGACAGGCTGTTGCTTGCGCGCTCAAAGCGCCCTTGTTGCGCGTCAATGCGAAAGTTGCCACGAGATGCGCTGACACCATCCGTCAGGATAGCGTCGCCATTAACAGCAATTGAGCCGCGACCGCTTTCGAGGCGAATGTCGCCGCCTTCGGTGATGCCCGATTCGATCTGCGACGAAATAAGATTTTGCGGATTACTGCATAGGCCGGGACGCGTTTCGGCAACGCTGGCAGATTCTTGTGCCGCGGCGCCGCTCGCCAATAAAGTGGTGCAAAACGCAGCGGCAATGTGACGTGAGATGGCGATGATCGGGGTCCGCAGATGACAGGCTGGCGTCAAGTGTAATTGAACTGTGCGAACTCGTCTTGCGTTGCTACCATGGCGCGCATGGCAGACACGGCAAAAGATGATTCGCGGCAGCAGTTGCTGCGTGCTTGGTTGAGTGAGCGTGCGGCACCGCTGCAGGCTTGTGCGCCCGCGTCAGCTGATGCGAGTTTTCGCCGTTATTTTCGCGTTCAGTTCGTGGCCGATTGCACCATCGGGGATATGCAGCTGACAACAGATCACTCCTATATCGCAATGGACGCACCGCCGGCGCACGAAGATACCGCAACCTTCGTGCGCATCGCGCGTGCGTGGCATGCGGCCGGCTTACCGGTACCTTGCGTATACGACAGCGATCCGGAGCAAGGGTTCGCGTTGCTGCAGGATCTGGGCGATCGTGCGTTGTTGGCAGAGCTGCAGCAGACGCCGGCGCTGGCCGATGCGCGTTATGCGCAGGCCGGTCGCTTGCTGCATCAGCTGCACGCAAGCATTGCGCCGCAAGCGCTCGCGCTGCCGGCGTATGACGATGCGTTCCTGCGCCGCGAAATGGATCTGTTCCCGGAATGGTTATGTTGCCGGTATCTAGGCTTGCAGTGGGGTGATGCGGAAGCGGCTGCGTGGCGCGACGTGTGCAACGTGCTGGTGCGCAACGCTGTACAACAGCCGCAAGTTACCGTGCATCGCGACTATCACTCGCGCAATTTAATGGTCGGCAGTGGCGGGCATATTGCGATGATTGATTTCCAGGACGCGATGCACGGACCGTTGTGTTACGACCTTGCATCACTGCTGCGCGATTGCTACATCGAGTGGCCGCTGGATAGCGTGCGCGATTGGGCGCGCGCCTGGTTTGACGATTGCGACCTCGTTGCCGATGTCGCTGATGCACAGCGCCTACGCTGGCTATTGCTGAGCGGAGCGCAGCGGCACCTGAAAGCGGCAGGTATCTTCGCCCGGTTGGCACTGCGCGATGGCAAGCAGGGCTACCTGAACGATATTCCGCGCACGCTCGGCTATATCGTGATGCTGCGCGATACTTACCCCGAGCTGGAATGGCTTGCAGGATTCATCGAGGATCGTTGTCTGCCGGCGTTGGCGACATGAGCGAGGCGCTTTTGCTGGCTGCCGGGCGCGGTGAACGGCTGCGCCCGTTTACCGATACCGTGCCCAAACCGTTGCTCAGTGACGGGCACAGCACACTGCTTGATAGACATCTGCACGCCCTACAGGCTGCCGGTGTTTCGCGTGTTGTGATCAACCTGGGCTGGCTTGGTGAGCGCATCGTCGAGCACGTCGGTGACGGACAGCGTTACGGCCTGACGGTGGTCTACAGTCCTGAGGGCTATCCAACACTCGATACCGGTGGCGCAATCCGCCAGGCACTGGGTGTTATGGCCGATGCGCCGTTCTGGGTCGTTAACTCGGATGTACATACGGATTTTGCGTTT
Source organism: Pseudomonadota bacterium (assembly GCA_038529355.1). Lineage (GTDB taxonomy): Bacteria > Pseudomonadota > Gammaproteobacteria > Steroidobacterales > Woeseiaceae > CALBPI01. The sequence goes on along the minus strand of JBCBDU010000010.1, from coordinate 17,804 downwards.
GATATCGCGCCGGCGACTTTGCTGGCGGGGCGCGACGCAGCGATAGGCCTTGCGCCAACGCCAGACTACCGGCCAAACGGCGATTTCGGTTTGCGCGACGGACTCGCCAAAAATGATGCCGAGCCTTTGCTCACGTTTTCAGGTATCGCGTGCTATCAACCGCGTTTTTTTGCAGGCACCGCCGCTGAGCGTTTTTCGGTGGTGCCGATGTTGCGCGCCGCTGCCGACGCTGATGCCCTGAGCGGTTTTGCATTGGCGGCCAACTGGTTCGATGTCGGTACGCCGGAGCGCTTGTCGCAGATACGTCAGCGCGTGCGTGGCGACTAAGTCGCTACGATCTCCAGGCGAAAGTGCGCGGCGAGATGCGGCAGCAGTTGCGTCGCGACATCGGCGACTGAGTGGGCGATGCCCAACGCGGCAAAATCTGTGACCGCAAGGCCTGCCATGCCGCACGGATTGATGCGCTGGAAGGGTTCAAGATCCATCGCCACATTAACAGCCATGCCGTGGTAGCTGGCGCCGCGGCGAATGCGCAGTCCGATGCTGGCCACCTTGCTGCCGTCAACATATACACCCGGAGCATCGCGCCGCCCGATGGCTGTGACGCCGTGTTCGGCCAACAATTGGATGACGCTGCGCTCGAATGCACACACGAGCTCACGCACGCCCAGCCGGTGTCGGCGCACATCGATCAGCGGATACACCATCAGTTGTCCCGGACCGTGGTAAGTCACCTGTCCGCCGCGATCTATCTGCACGAGCGGGATATCGCCGGGTGCGAGCACGTGTTCAGGTTTCGCCGCCATGCCGAGCGTAAACACCGGCGGGTGCTCGCACAGCCATAGCTCGTCTTCAGTCTGCGCATCACGGTTGTCGGTAAACGCCTGCATACGCCGCCAAAGCGGCTCGTAGTCCTGTAGCCCCAGATGGCTTACGCGGCAACTGCGCAGGGGTTTGCTCATAACGCCATCAACACGTCGTCATCGTCCGTCAGCACCTGATAGATTGAATCCAACTGCGCGCGATTCACCGCGGTAATTTCAATCGTCACGGATACAAACCGGCCGTTCTTCGATTCGCGTGATTCTTCACGCAACGGCTCATGCTCATCGGTGTGTTGCATCACGAGCGCGCGCACATGAGCCGCGAAGTGCGGCTTGTTGCGACCCATCACCTTGACGGCAAACGGGGTCGGAAATTCGATCAGCGACTCATCGATCTGGCTCATCAGCGCATCCGGGTTGTTCAGTGTTGCTTCAATTGCTGGTAGGCGTTGAACAACGCAGCCCACACCGGGCCAGGCTTACCTGTGCCTACGGGTTCGTTGTCCAGGGTTACCACGGGCGCAATCTCACGTGTGCTCGACATCAACAGAATCTCGCGGGCACCGCGCATGGCGTCCACGCTAACGGGTGTCTCGTTGACAGTGATGCCGCTGCGACGCGCACACTCGATCATCAACTCGCGGGTGATACTGGGTAGCAGCAGCCGGCTGTGTGGCGGTAAGCTCACGTCGCCATCAAACACGCAGCCAATTGCGCTCGTTGCGCCCTCGACCAGTTGCCCGTTGCGGGTCAGGATAGCTTCGGCCGCGTCACTGGCGTCGGCAGTTTGCCGCGCCAGCACATTGGCCAGCAGTGACGTTGCCTTGATATCACAGCGCAGCCATCGCTCGTCGTTCATCGTGACGGCGCTGATGCCGTTGGCGTAGACGCGCGCCGAGGCGGGCGTCAACGCACACGCCATAATGAACACGTTGGCGTCCACGGCAGCCGGGAAGCGGTGATCGCGACCATCATCGCCGGCGCGTGAGACCTGAATGTACAGTGACATATCGCCTTCGCCGTTAGCCGCGACCACGTCATTGAAGGCGGTGTACAGCGCGGCATCGGTGATATCAAGAGACAGTCGGATTGCGGCGAGGCTGGCGCGCAGACGGCGCACGTGTTGATCAACGCCCAGCGCGCGGCCGTCATAAACAGGGATGACTTCGTAGACGCCATCACCGAACAGATAGCCGCGGTCCAGCGGCGATACGCTAACCTGCGCCAGCGGCATCGCTGTGCCGTTAAACCATGCGTGAGTCAGCGCGCGTGCCATCGCCTAGTCAAACCACAAGCGCACTTCGTCGGTCATGCGCTTCCAAAGCCCGCCGCGCTCGACAGAGTGCAGCACCACGAGCGGCGCTCGCGCCAGTTCATCACCATTGTGCGTGATTCGAACGACGCCGACGTTGTCGCCGCTGGCCAGCGGGGCGTAGAGGGTCTTGGGTACATTCGTCTGCACGCGCAACTCGTCCCAGCCGCCGTTAGGGACCGTAATGTAGATAGGTTGCGTGATACCCAACGCGGTTTCATCGCTGTCGCCTTTCCACACGCGTGCTTGTGTGACCGCCTCACCGATGGCGAACATCGGTCGCGTTTCATAGAACCGGAAACCGTAGTTGAGCAGCGCCTGGCTGGCGTCGATGCGCGCTTTGGCACTGGGTGTGCCCATGACTGCGCTGATCAGTCGCATGTCGTTGCGTTTGGCCGAAGACACCAGACAATAACCCGCGGCCTGCGTGTAGCCGGTTTTCATGCCGTCAACGGTGGAGTCTTGCCACAATAGCCTGTTGCGGTTGTCCTGTTTGATGCCGTTCCACGTGAACTCTTTTTGTCGGTACCACGCGTAGTAGTCTGGAAATTCCGTGATGATTGCGCGCGCAAGCGTGGCCATGTCCCGCGCTGTGCTGTAGTGCTGCTCGCCGGGCAGCCCGGTCGCGTTCTCGAAGTTGCTCGAGAGCATGCCGAGCTCTGATGCGTACTCGTTCATCAAGCTTGCGAACACGCCTTCAGTGCCGGCGACGTACTCGGCCAGGGCGACGCTTGCATCGTTGCCGGATTGCACAATCATGCCCTGCAGCAGATCGCCCACACTGACCTTGCTGCCTTGCTCGACAAACATGCGTGAGCCACCGGTGGCCCGCGCGTTGGCGCTGATTGGCACCAGATCGGCCAGCTTGATTTGTTCGGCGCCCAGCGCCTGGAAGATCACGTAGGCGGTCATCAGTTTGGTCAGACTCGCCGGTTCGACTTGTTTGTCGGGGTCCATGCCAGCAACCACGCGCCCGCTATTGGCGTCCAGCACGATATAGCTGGAGGCATTCAGTGCGGGAGGCGGTGGCACAGGCAAGGCGGCTGCCTGCAGATTGCTGATGGTCAGTAGCGCTGTTGCACAGCATGCCGTAAGGGCACGAAAGAGCGTTGTTTTCATGGTTGGTGTCTTTGCGGTTCCGCCAGCGTTTTCTGACCGGCGATTATTTCATACTCATGGCCTGAGTTCAGGCCGCGCCATTCGTGGGACAACAATCGACGTTACCAGTTGCACTCGCGCACGGGTTTGCGAAGACGTTGACGCTGGTGCCTTACGGTTTGACCAGGCGTGTGCGGGTAATGCCAAGCGGGCGCAGTCGCTGCGCCATCGCAACATATTCAGCCTGGCTGGCCAACTTGTCGATGCGCACGCGGTAGAGTTTGCCGTCGCTGCTGTGCTCGATATAGCTGTTGTCGATGCCCTCGCGCACCAGCAGGTCGAGCTGTCGCTCGGCGTTGGCAAACGAGGCAAAGGCGCCGATCTGCATGATCAACATCGGTGTTGCGGCAACAGGCGCGCTGTCCACTATGGCTTCGGCGGGCAATGATGCCGCCGCCGTGTTTTGCGGGTCTGGGGCAGCCGCAACGATGACCGGCTGCGTTGCCGGTGGCGGTGTGACGTAGGGGGCACCGGTATCATCGAAGCTGACAGCCTCAACTTCGACGCGGCCTGTGCCTTTCTCGACAATACCCAGCGCATTGGCCGCTGCGTAGGACAAGTCGATCAATCGATCATCGACGAACGGACCGCGATCATTGACCCGAATGAGCATTGAGCGCTGGTTGTCCAGATTGGTGACGCGCACCCAGCACGGAATTGGCAACGTCTTGTGCGCAGCACTCACTGAGAACATGTCGTACGTTTCGCCGGAAGATGTGCGTTTGCCGTGGAACTTTTTGCCATACCAGCTGGCGATGCCTTGCTCGCGATAGCCGGCGGCGCTGTCGAGCACGGTGTAGGTGCGACCGAACTGCACATAGGAGGGCGGATTGCCGTAACGGCTGCGCGGCTCTGCGCGTGGCGTTTGCTGCCGCGCTGGCGGCGGCTGCGTTTGTGCCGTGCCCGACGGCGGCGGGCTATCGCTGTTGTCCAGACTGGTGCACGCGACACACAACGCCATGGCGCTGATAATAGCGAAGTGGCGAATCATCGGTGTGTCACTCATCTGTCGCGGCAGCGCGTGCTTGCGCGACAGCATTGCCTAACTGCCAGACGGCCATCGCGTACATCGAACTGCGGTTGTAGCGTGTGATCACATAAAAATTATCAAATCCCACGTAATACTCAGGGCCTTGTGCACCTTCAAAGACGATCAGTCGCGCGCCGGCATCCGGCGCAACGTCAGCCTCGAACGTCACACCTTCATGGCTTAGCACCGCGCTGGTCGTATTCACCTTCAAGGCATTCTTGCGCGGCAGTTCGCCGTGGTAGTCCTTCGTCAGCGTGGCGTCGCTGACCACGGCCGCACCGCGTTGCCAGCGGTGCCTGACGAAATAGTTGGCAACACTGCCAATGATGTCTTCCCAACTGCCGAACAGGTCGCGGCGACCATCGCCATCGCTGTCAACGGCATAAGCGCGATAACTGGACGGAATGAATTGTGGCGAACCCATGGCGCCGGCGTACGACCCCAGCGCTTGCTCGACGTTGACCTGTTCCTCGCGTGCAAGCAGCAGGAATTCTTTCAATTCGCGACGAAAGAACGTTGCCCGTGGCGGATAGTCAAAACCTAGTGTGGCAAGCGCGTCGAGCACGCGGTAGTTGCCGGTGATGCGCCCGTAGAATGTTTCCACGCCGATAATGCCAACCAGAATTTCGCCAGGCACGCCGGTTTGTTCGCTGATGCGCGCAATCGTTTGCTCGTGTTCAGCCCAGAAGGCAACGCCTGCGTTGATGCGCTTGGGCTGAATGAAGATGTCACGATAGTCGTGCCACGGCTTGGCTTTTTCGGCCGGGCGACTGATCGCTTCGAGTATTTTGTCCTTGCGCGTTGCGCCGGCCAGTAGCGTGCTCAATGCAGCGCGGTCGAATTCGTGTTCGTTAACCAATTCGTCGATAAATGCAGCGACATCGGCGCGTTGTGTATCGAGTGCAAGAGCGGCGGGTTGTGCGCCAAGCACTGCGAGCAGTGTGCACGCGAGCATCCGTTTCATTGTGGCAACTGACAAGAAAATCCCCTTATGTGTCGGTTAACGCGGCAAGAGTCGTTTGTGCGTCTGAATGGACATCAGAATACCGAATGCGCCCATCAGGGTCACCATCGACGTGCCACCGTAGCTGATCAGCGGTAACGGTACACCGACGACCGGCAGCAGACCGGTAACCATCGCGCTGTTCACAATGACGTACACGAAGAAGGTCAGGCTGATGCTGCCGGCCAGCAGGCGCGAAAACGTATCGCTGGCCTGACTGGCAATGAACAGTCCGCGGGCGACCACAAACAGGTACAGCAGCATCAGGCTGGCCAAACCCATCAGACCGAATTCCTCGCCAATCACGGCGAAGATAAAATCGGTGCTGCGCTCGGGTAGATATTCGAGTTGCCCCTGGCTGCCGTTCGTCCAGCCCTTGCCGAAAAGGCCGCCGGAGCCGATGGCGATTTTTGACTGAATGATGTTGTAGCCGGCGCCCAACGGGTCGCTTTGGGGATCGACCATCGTCAGTACGCGCTGTCTCTGGTATTCGTGCATGTTCTGCCACAACACGGGCAAGCTCAGCGCGACCAGCCCGAGAATCGCCAACAGCACGCGAAAGCGCAGTCCGGCCAGCAGGATTACCGCGCCGCCTGCTGCTGCAATCAGAATGGCGGTGCCCAGATCCGGCTGTCTGGCAATCAACAGGACCGGCAATACGATGATGACGCATACAGCAACCAAAGCGCGAAAGTTCGGCGGCAACGGACGGGTATGCAGGTAACTTGCGCACATCATTGGCACTGCGATTTTCATGATTTCGGATGGCTGAAAACGAATACCGATATTGATCCAGCGTTGCGCACCTTTACCGGACTCGCCGGCAATCAATACCAACGTCAGCAATATGAGTCCCAATGCGTAGGCCGCCCACGCCCAGCGCCGATATATCGCCGGCGGAATCTGCGCAAGAAACACCATGGCCAGTACGGCAACGGCAAGGCGTACCGACTGTGCAATCACCTGCGCCTGGCTCTGGCCGCTTGCGCTGTACAGCACCAGCAACCCGAGAACGCAGAGCAGCAACAGGCCTGCCAGCAGCGGTATGTCCAGATGCAGCCGATGCGTGAGGAACGATGGCGATGCCGCCTCCCCTTTGCGAAAGTGTGTGGCGTCGTTGAGCACTAGCGATTCAACCACGCATCTGTGACGGCGCGTGCAACGGGCGCCGCGACGCCGCTACCGCTGCTGCCGTTTTCAATGACGACGGCGACGGCAATGCGTGGTGCTTCGATCGGCGCAAACGCGATGAACAGCGCGTGGTCTTTTAGGCGTTCGTCCAGCTCCAGATCATCGTATTTGTCTTCCTGCGCGACGGTGAACACCTGCGCCGTGCCGCTTTTGCCGGCAATGCTGTAATCGGTGTCACGACCGGTTGCGTAAGCCGAACCACGCACTGATTGCATCACGTCATGCATCGCCTCGATCGTGTGCGTCCACGTGTGTTGGTCGCCGCTTTGCACAGGACTGAGCACGCTAGGTGCCACTGCTGTGCGTTCACCGCTGATTGCGTCTTCAAACGCCAGCGTGATGCGCGGGCGAAAACGCTGGCCGCGTGTCGCGAGCACGCCGGCAATGTGCGCAAGTTGTAGCGGTGTTGCCAGCATATAGCCCTGGCCGATGGACGCAATCACCGTTTCACCCGGAAACCAGACGCGATCGGCGCGACGTGAGAAGCGTTGTTTTTTCCACTCGCGTGATGGCACCAGACCGGCTTTCTCGCCAGGAATTTCAATGCCGAGGTCAGGGCCCAGTCCGAACTCGATCAGGTAGTCGTGCATCAGATCGATGTCCATGTCCTGCGCAAGTTCGTAGAAATACACATCACACGATTGGGCGATTGCATCGGACAGATCAACGAGGCCGTGACCTTCAGGTTTCCAGTCGCGGTATCGATGGCTACTGCCTGGCAGGCTGAAGTAACCCTCGCAATTGATCGTGCTGGTCGCCGACGTGCGGTCGCTAGCCAGTGCGCCAAATGCAAGGATTGGCTTGATGGTTGAGCCTGGCGGGTAGCGACCGGCGATAGCGCGGTTAAACAACGGCTGATCCAGATCGCCCTGCAACGCGGCAAAGTCTGCGCTGTTCATGCCGCCTGTGAAACCATTCGGATCGAATGCAGGGGCGCTAACGATCGCCAGTATCTCGCCGTTATTCGGGTCGAGCGCCACGATGGCGCCGCGCCTGCCGTCCAATGCTTTTTCGGCGACGCGTTGCAACTCGATGTCAATCGTCAAATAAATATTGCTGCCCGGCGTCGGTTCAACGCGTGGCTCAAAACTTACTGCGCGACCTTCGGCTGTTGTGATGACGGCATTGTTGCCTGTGCTGCCGTGCAACGTCGCTTCGTAGGCACGCTCAATGCCGGTCTTGCCAATGAATGCGGTGCCGATGTAATCGGTTCGATCAACGCGCGCCAAATCAGTCTGGCTTAGTCCGCCAACGTAGCCAAGCGCGTGCGCAGCCAGGGTGCCGTGCGGGTAGTGGCGCACCAGATGCGCGCGAATATCCACGCCGGGAAAGTACGGCCGGTGTTGCGTGAACAGTGCAACGCCGTCGTCATCCAGGCGCGACTTGATCAGCACCGGATTGAACTTGGCGGTGCGCTGGCGGCGGCTCTCAATGGCACTAACGTCAGATTCGTCGATCAAGCCCAGCGACTGCAGTCGCTGCAATGTGTCTGCCACGTCATCGACTTGTTCGGCGATCATCTCGAGCTGGTATTCGGGCAGATTCTCTGCCAACACAACGCCGTTGCGGTCCAGTATCAGGCCGCGCGTCGGCGGTGCGGCTTCAAGTCGAATGCGGTTGCCCGCCGACAGCTCGCTATAGTAGTTGTGATCGATAACCTGCAGCTGTGCAAGTCGCGCCACAACCGTGCCGCTGGCAAGCAGCACAAAGACGACCGCCAGCACCAGACGCTGCAGGAAAATGCGTTGTTCTGCGGCAGTGTCTTTGATCGCCTCTAGCTTGCTCATTGGATTGCTCTGCTACGCCCTCGCGACAGTATAGGCGACGCGCAGCTATTGGCGCGCGGTTGGTCGACCCAGATGCATCAGATCCAGCAAGGCCAGTACAACGGGCCAGAACAGCATGTCGCTGGCCAGTGGCGCCAGGTAGGCTGTTGCGCCAAGATCGTTGCCAATCGCGCCGTTGCACCAGAACAACGCGAACTGATAAATCGCCAGAATCACCAGCGTGGTCAGCACGCTTTGCCAGATAGGCACTAACACCAGATGCAGGTGCAGTTTTAGCGGAATATAAATGCACACGACAAGCGCCAGCGCGTACTGTCCCAATGGCGTGCCGTGGATGGCGTCGAGTAACAGTCCGCACAAAACCGCGCTGGTCAGTACCAGCCGTTGTGGTGTGAAAATCGCAAGGTACACGAGTACGAGTGCAACCCAGTCGGGTCGGAACAGGTTCAGCCAGCCGGGCAACGGCTGACTGGTCAGGATCAGCGCGACGATCAATCCAATCAGACCGACCCACCAACGATCGCGTTTAGCTGCCATCGGGTGTGTCTTCCTCGTTGGTGCCACCGGATGTTGCCGTCGGCGTCTGCGGCGGCGTCTTCGGCGTCAACAACAATACCTCGCGCATGCGCGTCAGTGCTGCTGCCGGCTGCGCGGTGACCCGCGCGAATGCCTGTCTGGGTTGGGGCTCCACCGCCGTGATTTCACCGACCGGGTAACCGGCGGGATAATCGCCACCGAGGCTTGTGGTCACCAGCAAGTCACCTACCTGAATGTCGGCATTGTTGGGCAGGAAGCGAATTTCCAGCTGGTCGTACTCGCCGGCACCGAACGCAACCGTGCGCAAACCGTTGCGAACCACCTCAACCTGAATAGCGTGGCCGGGATCACTGATCAGCATCACCTGAGCGCTGGCGGGGCTTACGTGAATGATCTGACCGACGACGCCATTGGCATCGACAATCGCCTGGCGCTCGAAGGCGCCTTCGTTGCTGCCTTGATTGATTAACACGCGGTGGCGAAACGGGTCATTGTCGACATCGAGCAATTGCGCAACGCGCACATCGTCACCGGCGCGCGGTCTGGCCTCGAGCATCGCGCGCAACCGGTCATTTTCTGCGCGCACGGCGTTGAGCTGTTGCAGCCGTGCATCGGCCAACAGTCGTTCGCGTTTGAGGCGTACGTTCTCGCGCGCAAGATCGGCGCGTGAGCGAGTGGCGTCCTCGCTCCAGTCAAACAACGTCGTCGGAATAGCCGCTGCCGTTTGCAACGGATACACAATCGTCATCAAAGCGGCGCGCGGCCGGCCGCCGAGCGCATCACGCTGGTCGGCTGCCATTAGCACGATGCAGACGGCGATACAGGCAAACGTTCTGAGTCCGAGCGCAGCGCCGTGATGATCGCGGTGTACGCCCTTGTTACTCACCGGCGCAATGGGTGAATCAGTTCAGCCCGAATACGGAAGGGCCGTACTCGTCCATCAATTCCAGCGCTCGACCACCACCGCGCGCAACGCAGGTTAGCGGATCGTCGGCAATGACCACGGGTAAACCCGTTTCTTCCATCAACAACTTGTCCAGATCACGCAGCATCGCGCCGCCGCCTGTCAGAACGATGCCGCGCTCGGCGACGTCCGCACCCAACTCAGGTGGCGTTTGCTCCAGTGCTTCCTTGACGGCGCCGACGATGCCTTGCAAAGGCTCCTGCAGCGCTTCCAGAATTTCGTTGCTGTTCAACGTAAAGCTGCGCGGCACGCCTTCGGACAAGTTGCGACCTTTGACGGAAATCTCGCGTACCTCGGCGCCCGGGTAGGCCGAGCCGATTTCGTGTTTGATGCGCTCGGCTGTCGCTTCACCGATCAGGATGCCGTAGTTGCGACGCACGTAGTTCGTGATTGCTTCATCGAAACGATCACCACCGACGCGCACGGAGGCGGCGTAGACGATGCCGTTTAACGAAATCACGGCGACCTCGGACGTGCCACCACCAATGTCTAGCACCATCGAGCCACGCGCCTCGTGCACCGGCATACCGGCGCCGATCGCAGCTGCCATCGGTTCGGCGATCAGAATGACCTTGCTGGCGCCGGCACCTTCGGCCGACTCCTGAATGGCGCGCCGCTCGACTTGTGTCGAGCCGTAAGGCACGCAAATCAGAACGCGCGAGCGCGGTGTGAAAAAGCGATTGCCATGCACCTTCTTGATGAAGGTCTGCAGCATTTTCTCAGTCACGGTGAAATCAGCGATTACGCCGTCCTTGAGCGGGCGAATCGCAGTAATGTTGCCTGGCGTGCGGCCGAGCATGTTTTTGGCGTCCTGACCGACCGCTTCCACGCGTCGACCGCCGCTGCCGAAATCTTCGCGAATGGCAACAACGGAAGGCTCATCGAGCACGATGCCTTCGCCGCGGACAAAAATCAGCGTGTTGGCAGTGCCAAGATCGATGGAAAGATCGTGTGAGAAATACCCGAGCAGGTTCTTGAGCATGGTGTGGTGGGTCCGCCCCCTGGAAATTCCGTGAACCTTAGCAACGGGGGGGACAATCAGCAAGGCTCGGTGTATTCTTGCGCGTTGTTCCCGGCACTGTGATTGACGAGTTTTTCGCGCTGCCGGTTGCGTGCATCCGATCAGGTTTTGAGGAGTGAGCGGTGGCGATCACCAGCGATGACATCGATAAGTTAGCCGTGCTGTCGCGGCTTGAATTCGCCGCAGCCGAGCATGCCGATTTTACGGACAAATTGGGCAGCATTGTGGCATTTGTTGACCAGCTACAGGCCGCTGCGACCGATGATGTGGAGCCAATGGCGCATCCGATGGATCAAGTGCAGCGCCTGCGACCGGATGAGCCGGATGCCAACATTGACCGCGAGCGCCTGCAACAGTGCGCAGCCGAGACCGAAGACGGGCTGTATCTCGTACCGCGGGTGATTGAATGAACCAGTTGCATGGATTGACCCTGTCGCGCCTGCGCGAGGGTCTGGAAAAGCGTCAGTTTTCGGCGACAGAGCTGGTCCGGCATTTTCTGATGCGCATCGAACAACACGATGGCGGGCTCAACAGCTATCTGACGGTCACGGAAGCCTCCGCGCTGCAGGCTGCTGCCGCGGCTGACAAACGCATTGCGAATGGCACCGCGCGGCCACTGGAAGGCTTGCCGATCGCGCACAAGGATATTTTTTGTACCGAAGGCGTGCGCACGTCGTGTGGCTCGCGGATGCTCGACAATTTCATTCCTCCCTATGACGCCACAGTCGTCACGCGTCTGGCTGACGCGGGCGCGATCATGCTGGGCAAGACCAACATGGATGAGTTCGCGATGGGTTCATCAAACGAAACCAGCTACTACGGTGACGTGCGCAATCCGTGGCAGCGCAATTGCTCGCCGGGCGGATCGTCCGGTGGCTCCGCTGCAGCCGTCGCCGCGCGCATCGCAGGTGCCGCGACAGGGACCGACACCGGTGGCTCGATTCGTCAACCGGCCGCGCTGTGCGGGCTGACTGGCCTAAAACCGACCTACGGCCGCGTATCGCGATTTGGCATGATCGCTTTCGCGTCCAGTCTTGATCAGGCAGGTACGCTGACTCGCAGCGCTGAAGACGCCGCGCACATGCTCGCGGCGATGGCCGGCTTCGACCCGCGCGATTCGACCAGCGTTGACCGACCAGTGGATAACTACGTCGGCATGCTCGAAAAGCCGTTGCATGGCTTGCGCCTGGGGCTTGTTGAGCAATTTATGGGCGAAGGTCTGGACGCTAACAATGCACAGGCCGTGCGTGATGCGTTGGCCGTACTCGAGTCGCTGGGCGCCACTGTCAAGACGATCTCACTGCCAAATATCGGTCTGTCCGTGCCAACTTACTATGTCGTCGCGCCAGCCGAGTGTTCGTCGAACCTGTCACGCTTCGATGGGGTGCGATTCGGTCACCGCGCGGCGGATGCGGAGGATCTGACTGATCTGTATCGGCGCTCGCGCAGCGAAGGCTTTGGTGCCGAGGTCAAGCGTCGCATCATGACTGGTGCCTACGTGTTGTCGGCGGGCTATTACGATGCCTATTACCTGAAGGCGCAGAAAGTGCGTCGATTGATCAGCGCCGATTTCGAACAGGCGTTTGCTGATGTCGATTTGGTTGTCGGGCCTACAACGCCGACACCAGCGTTTGAGCTCGGTGAAAAGACTGACGATCCGATCACGATGTATTTGAACGACATCTACACCATCGGTGCGAATCTGGCCGGTTTGCCGGCGCTGTCGGTGCCTTGTGGCTTGGTTAACGGCTTACCAGTTGGCTTGCAGATGATTGCGCCGGCGTTCGCCGAAGGTGCGATGCTCAATTGTGCGCATCAATTCCAGATCGCCAGCGACTGGCACACGCTGAGTGCGGAGGGTTACGCATGAAGTGGGATATCGTTATTGGTCTGGAAATTCACGTCCAGCTCGCCACGCGCAGCAAGATCTTTTCCGCCTCGCCGACTGCTTACGGTGCACAGCCGAACACGCAGGCCAGCATTATCGATCTGGGTTTTCCGGGTGTGCTGCCAGTGCTGAACGAAGAGGCCGTGCGACTGGCGGTTAAGTTTGGTCTGGCTGTCGGCGCTGATATCACGCGCCGCTCTGTGTTCGCGCGCAAGAACTACTTCTACCCGGATTTGCCGAAGGGCTACCAGATCAGTCAGTACGAGTTGCCGATTGTCGCCGGTGGCACTGTCGATATCGTCGATGACACTGGTGCGCCGAAGACCATCAACTTGACGCGCGCCCATCTGGAAGAAGACGCCGGTAAGTCGTTGCACGAGAATTTCGAGGGCCAAAGCGGTATCGATCTGAACCGGGCTGGCACGCCGTTGCTCGAGATAGTGTCTGAACCGGAAATGTCATCAGCGGGCGAGGCGGCGCGCTACATGCGTCGTGTGCATGAGCTGGTGCGCTACATCGGTGTTTCGGACGGCAACATGCAGGAAGGCTCGTTTCGTTGCGACGCGAACGTGAGTTTGAAGCCAGCCGGCAGTGACACGCTGGGTACCCGCGCTGAAATCAAGAACCTGAACTCATTCCGCTTTATCGAGCGCGCGATTGAGTACGAAGTGGAGCGACAGGCGGACATCCTCGAGAGCGGCGGCTCGGTTGTGCAACAGACACGGCTGTATGACGCGGATGCTGACGAGACGCGTGCGATGCGCAGCAAGGAAGAGGCTCACGACTATCGCTATTTCCCCGATCCGGATTTGCTGCCGGTGGTGGTCAGCGATGATTTCATCGAGGCGCAGCGTGGGAGTTTGCCGGAACTGCCGGCAGCGCGTCGGCAACGTTTTGAAAGCGAGCTGGGCCTGAAAGCCGAGGATGCGGATCAGTTGGTGGGGCAGCGCGCGCTAGCCGACTTCTTTGACGTGTGTGCCACCAGCGTCAAACCCACGCTGGCCGCCAATTGGGTATTGGGCGAATTGTCGGCAGCGCTGAACAAGGACGGTATAAGCGTTCAGGATAGCCCCGTTAGCGCCGAGGCGTTTGCCGGTTTGCTGGCGCTCATCGAGGACGACACGGTCTCCGGCAAGATCGCCAAGCAAGTGTTTGAAACCATGTGGACCGAAGGTGGCAGCGCCGACGAGATCATTGATGCCAAGGGGCTGAAACAGATCACCGATAGCGGTGCCATCGAAGCCATTGTCGATTCGGTGTTGGATGCGAGCCCCGAGCAGGTACAGCAATTCCTCGATGGCAAGGAGAAGGTGCTCGGCTATCTGGTGGGTCAGGTCATGAAAGAGAGCCGCGGCAAGGCAAACCCGGGTCAGGTGAATACCCTGCTGCGCAAGAAGCTGAGCGAGCGCTGACATGAGTGACGGTGGTGAGCATCGCGATGCTCTGGTCAATTTCATGTTCAGCAGGCTGCCTGTACGCGGCGTATTGATGCAGCTCGATGAACAATGGCGATCGCTCGCGGGTCTGCACGATTACCCACCGCTTGTTGCGGCGTTGCTCGGTGAGGCGCTGACCGCATCGGCGATGATCGCAAGCACGATGAAGTTTCAGGGCATGCTGACGCTGCAGCTCACGGGCGCGGGCTCGTTGGGGATGTTGATCGCGCAGTGCGACCAGGCACTGCAGGTGCGTGGCATGGCCGGTGACGTTGACGACACGCTGCCCGCGGATAGCTTCGCCGCGCTTGCCGGCGCCGGACGGCTGGCGCTGACGGTCGACGCCAAAGATGCGAAGGATCGCTATCAGGGCATCATCGAGGTGCAGCCTGAGTCTCTGGCGGCGACACTCTCTGCCTACTACCGCGAGTCCGCCCAGCTGGCAGCGCATTTTGTGCTGTTGGCTGATGCGACACACACAACCGGATTGATGTTGCAGCGGTTGCCCGATGGCGATGACATGGTCGATGACGACTGGCATCGCCTGTGCCTGATGGCCGACACGCTGACGCTCGAGGAGTTGCGTGCAGGCGTCTCTCACCAGATGCTTGCTAAGTTATTTGCCGAGGATGACGTGCTGGTGTTTGACGACAAGCCCGTCGTGTTTCGCTGTCGCTGCAGCGATGCGCGCGCCGAAGCGGCGGTGCGTTTGCTGGGCGAAGATGATGCAAAGAAATTGCTGGCTGAACGCGATCAACGCATCGACATTGTCTGCGAATTCTGTAATCGCAAGCGCGTGTTAGACCCTGTCGATGTCGCGCGGTTGTTCAACCCGGCAAGTATGGCAAGCGACGCCGGTATCCAATAAACCAACCACAGGATGACGCAACCGATGGCAGACTTCATTGACCCGCAGCGCGAGCAGTTCGAGTTCTTCAAGACGCTGCCGCGCGACACGCCGATCAACATGCTGAACCTTGTTCGGTTTCGCGCTAAGGCGAACTACGATGATGGTCGTGACATCACCGGCAAAGAGGCCTATCGGCGCTATGGTCAGGAAAGTAGTCCTATTTTTGCGCGGGTTGGCGGCACGATCATCTGGCGTGGCAAACCGGAAGCGGTATTGACCGGACCGTCGGATGAGCAGTGGGACACCGGCTTCATTGCGCGGTATCCACACGCGGGTGCGTTCTTCGAAATGATCACCGATCCGGCCTACAAGCTGGCCGTGAAGCACCGCCAGGCGGCCGTGCAAACCAGTCGTTTGATTCGGTTTGCCGAGCTCGAGCAGAGCAACTCGTTCGCAGGTTAGTCCGCGCTTTAGGGCGTGCTGTTTTGAATGCCGTCGACGCGCGCTGGCCAAGTATTGTTATTTTGCAGTGCGATGTGCGTGTTCCCGAGCGGTCCCGGCGTGGTCGCCCGTGCCAAATTAGGGCTTACCGCGGCGCAGCGCCAGTCTGCCGCAACAGCGCGACGAAGCTGTCTAACCGCTAATTACTGCGACTGCTTGCTTGCGTTCACGCTAGTGCTGTGTACCATTTATATAAAGATATCTTGATATTTATATATAAATGACTAAAGACGGCACCTACAACCTTGACGAACTCGAGCAATTGCTCCGGGCGGCCGGTGAGCAGACTCGTTTGCGGTTGCTCTATTTGTGCTCAAAAGGCGAGCATACGGTCAGTGACCTCGTGTCGGCGTTGCACCAATCGCAGCCACGGGTTTCTCGCCATTTGAAGATCTTGTGCGATGCGGGTCTGCTCGAGCGCTATCGCGACGGGCACTGGGTGTATTTTCGCGTGCCGCATCGGGGTCGCGAAGCGCAAGCTGCACGTATGGTGCTCAGTTTTCTCAGCGATGCAGACATTGTGACGCGCGCGGATCTGCAGGCGCTCAATGCAGCTATTGCCGATGACGCCGCCGATATGCCGGGAGACGACATGCTGGCGCGACGCTTCCACCGGTTAGTCATCGATCAGTTCTTGTCTGCACCGGTCGGCGAGTTGCTGGATATTGGTGCCGGCAGTGGTGCGATGTTGAAGTTGCTGGCCGGCAAGGCGAGCAGTGCACACGGCGTCGACATCGACCCCGATGCGCGCCGCCATGCACGGCGCGCTTTCGTCAAGGCCGAACTGACCAACTGCACGGTGCGTCCAGGCGACATGTATCGCCTCGACTTTCCCGACGCGCGTTTTGACACGGTTGTTCTGGATGAGGTTTTGCTCGAAGCGGCAGATTCGCAGGCGGTACTCACCGAGGCGCTGCGCGTCATGCGGGCCAACGGCCGATTGCTCGTCGTCGAGCATATCGGCATTGCAGATGAAAACGATGCCGCCGGCCGACTATCTGCCTTGCTCGGCGGATGCGGTTTGCGCTGTGGGCCCGTGCGCCGCAGCAATGACAGACAACACAAGTACCTGGTCGCGATGGCGCAGGGCGATCTTGAACAATTGGACAGGCAGCAAGCGTAATGTCAGCAAACAACAAACCAATGCACGTGTCATTCGAGTTTTTCCCGCCGGGAACAGATTCGATGGCCAAAACGCTGTGGAACTCAATCGAGCGGCTTGCGCCGCTATCACCGACATTCGTTTCGGTAACGTACGGCGCTGATGGGTCAACGCGCGAACGCACGCACGGGCTAGTCAAACGCGTTGTCAGCGAAACGAATCTGACAGCGGCGCCACACTTGACGTGCATCGGTGCCAGTCGCGGCGAGATAGACGACATCGCGCGCGCCTACCTCGATGACGGAGTCAGACATCTGGTTGCGTTGCGCGGTGATGCGCCAAAAGATCAACCTAATTACGTACCGCATAAAGACGGCTATGCCTATGCGTGTGATTTGGTCGCCGGCCTGCGCAAAATCGGCGACTTCGATATCTCCGTCGCGGCGTATCCCGAAGTACATCCGGAAGCGCGCTCACGCGACGATGACCTGGACAACTTGAAACGCAAAATTGATGCAGGTGCGAATCGAGCAATCACGCAGTTCTTTTTTTCGGTCGATCACTTTCTGTCTTTTCGTGACGCTTGTGCGGCGCGCGGCATTGACGTGCCTATCGTGCCAGGCATCCTGCCGATTACCCGGTTCGGGCAGATGTTGAAGTTCGCGCGTATGTGCGGGACAGACGTGCCGCAGTGGCTGCATGATCGTTTCGAAGGTCTTGATGACGACCCGGGAACGCGCAACCTGATTGCGGCCAACGTTGCCATTGAGCAGGTCAATCGCTTGCGTGCCGAGGGCGTCGTTGATTTTCATTTTTACACGCTGAATCGTGCCGAGTTGACGTACGCCATTTGTCACAACCTCGGCATCCGCGAATTGAAGGTAGCATCATGAGTACCGCGACAGAGCGTTTTGCCGCACTGCAGGCATTGATTGCCGAACGTATTGTGTTTCTCGACGGTGCGATGGGCACGATGATTCAGTCGTTCAAACTGACTGAGCAGGACTATCGCGGCACGCGTTTTGCCGATTGGCCGTCCGACGTCAAAGGCAACAACGATCTGTTGACGCTGACGCGCCCCGACGTTGTGAGCGACATCCACCGCCAATTCCTTAAAGCTGGCGCGGATATTATCGAGACGAACACGTTCAATTCTAATGAGCCGTCGCAAGCCGATTACGGTATGGCGGCGCTCGTTGG
>JBCBDU010000009.1:38157-102761 GCA_038529355.1 Pseudomonadota bacterium | reverse complement strand
GATAAGCCAGTAGCGTTGTCAGATCAGCCACCGTGTGGGTGTGTCCGGTGTGGATATACACGTGCAATGCGAGGCTGGCGAAATGCGCCTCGACGTGACACGCAGCGACGGTGTGCCGCTGGGCGAAGATGAGACCCTCACACTGGCCGCGAATGATTACCTGCTGTTGGGTGGTGGCGAGATCTTCACGCCGATCACGCCGGATGGCGGCTATCCGCTGGATGTGACGCAGCCGCGGGTTCGTGATCTGTGGGTCGAATGGTTCAAGGCGCGCGGCGGCACGATCAACGCAGAGGCTTACATGACGCCGGAGCAATTGCGCTGGCATTTGCCCGATCCGTTGCCCGCCGATTGTCTGTGGCAGGACTAACGTAACGTCTGATCGTTCGCTGACTGATGTCCATCATGGGCGCGCCGGAATCACGATAGTTGCTGCAGGCTTGCACTCATGGGTGTTGTTCATCGCCTGAACACCAAGGCGGATGGCTATGGCGATGTCGGGCAGTGGTGATTGACGTCGTCCGTTGCGGACGAAATTGAAGCCTGCGATGCGCAGCCCGCCGTTTTGCAACGGTCCATTGTCGAATGCGCTCGCGAGCATAGCAACGTCGCCGACAAGCGGGTTCCCTTTTTTCGCAATCCGGCGATCACCCAACGCGCTCGGCGATAGCACCGTTGTCGTTGACCAGCGACAAATCGTTGCGGTCTGTCGGCTGCGCTTCCGCTACACTAGATCGGATCAAAACTGCGGATGGTGTGTTTATGAAGGTTCAAAATGCGGCTCGCTTTCTTGCGAGCGTCTTGTTATCGATGACGGTTGTTGGATGTGGCAAGCAAGCTCCGCCCGAGAACACAGCTGCGACGCCGCCGGCCGAGACGGCTGCTGCGCCAACCAAAGGCGAGCGCGCGTTGGCGCTGGCGCAAGACAGCATCATTGCTGACACCCATATCGACACACCGTCGAAACTGCACCGGTCGCTGCCCGAAGCACTCGGCGGCACGCTTGAGGGTACTGAATTCGATTATCCGCGCGCGAAGGCAGGCGGCCTGAATGCGGCATTCATGTCGATCTATACGCCAGCGGTTTACAAGGATGAGGCTGGCAAGTCGTATGAACATGCGAATCAACTGATTGACGTCGTCGAGAAAATGGTCAGCAGCGCGCCGGACAAGTTTGCGATTGCGCTGACGCCGGCTGACGTGCGTGCACATGCCGAACAAGGGCTCGTGTCGCTGCCGCTCGGTATGGAAAACGGCTCACCGATCGAAGGTGATCTTGCCAACATTGAGTACTTCCACAAGCGCGGTATCCGCTACATCACGTTGGCGCATTCCCTGAGCAATCGTATTTCGGATTCGTCCTACGACGAAGAGCGGCAATGGGACGGTTTGAGTGACTTTGGCGTAGAAGTTGTCGCCGAGATGAATCGTCTGGGCATCATGATCGATATCAGTCACGTCTCTGATGAGGCGTTCTACGATGTGATGGCGGTGACCAAGGTGCCGGCTATCGCATCACATTCTTCTGCGCGTCATTTCACGCCCGGGTTCGAGCGCAACATGAGCGACGAGATGATCGAAGCGCTCGCCGACAACGGCGGCGTTATCCAAATCAACTTCGGCTCTACGTTCATCACGCGCGAAGCGCGCGAGTGGAGCGACAAACGCAGCGCCGCTGCCAAAGCGTTCATGGCGGACAATCCGGATGTGACGCAGGATCAATTGGCCGAGTTGTTCGCACCGGGTTTTGAGGCTGAGAATGGCGCGCTGCCGTTCGCGACCATTGATGATGTGCTCGATCACTTTGATCACGCCGTCGCGCTGGTTGGCATTGATTACGTCGGCATCGGTTCGGACTATGACGGCGTCGGTGATTCGCTGCCAACAGGGCTAAAGGACGTTGCGGCGTTCCCGGCGCTGATCGAAGGTTTGATCGGTCGTGGCTATTCAGATGCGGACATCAAGAAAATTCTTGGCGAGAACCTGTTGCGTGTCTGGCAAGCGGTAGAAGACTATGCCGCGGCCCAGGACGCCGCCTGATCGGTTAGTTCTGTGACAATGGTGTCCTCGCGGCGAACCATGACGCGCGGGTTTCGTGCGTCGGTGACGCCGCGTCCGAAAGACATTCTGTGATGCGCGGGTTTCAAGCGTCGGTGACCCATGCGAGCTTGCTGTGGTCAGTCCGTCGCATCGTGGTTGCAACATTGCTCATGCTAGGTGCTGGCGCAAGCCATGCCGACGCGCGCCTGACTGCCGAGCAGTCTACTCGAGCGGCGAGCAACTATCAGCAGTTTTGCGCGTTGTGCCACGGCAAGGATCGTGAAGGTCATGCCAATGACCATGCGCCATCGCTGCGCAGTCAGTCGTTGATGGAAGCCGGGCAGATGGAGCGGTTCATGGCCGTTGCGTACGGTCGACCGGGCACGCCGATGGCCGGTTTTTATCGCGACATCGGCGGACCATTGGGCAAAGATGAAATCCGCCAACTCACGTTCTGGCTGGAATCGCAGGCCGGCGTCACGCAGATCGGTCTTGACGAGCAGCCCGTTGCAGCGGACGCCGCCAATGGTGCGGCGTTGTATGCACAGACCTGCAGCGAGTGCCACGGCGCGCGAGGAGAGGGCGTTAGTGCGCCGGCGCTGGGTAATCCGGCGATGCTGGCGATGACACGCGATTCGTTTATTCGCCACGCGATTACCCATGGCCGGCAAGGCACACCGATGGCGGCCTTCGCTGAGCAGTTTTCGACTGAACAAATTAACGATCTGGTGGCTTTTATCCGCAGTCGCGCAACGGGCTGGGAGGTGCGCAAGCCGGTGTGGCAGTCGCCGCCGGCTGCACAGGACTATGTGTTGAATCCCGACGGTGAGCCGCCACAGTTTGAGCTGCGCGACGATCGCTATGTGATGTCGAAAGATCTCTATGCGGCGTTACAGGACAAGCGTCGGATGGTGCTGCTGGATACGCGCAACATGGCGCTGTGGCAGTTGTCGCACATCGAAGGCGCGGTGCCGTTGCCGTACTACTATGACCGCAATGATTTTTCGACACTGGCCTCCGACTTGCCGCGCGACGGTACGTGGATTGTCACCTACTGCGAGTGCCCGCGAGCCGCTGCAGAACACGTCAATGCTTCGTTAGCCAAGCTTGGCTTCGAGAACCTTGCGGTGCTGTGGGAAGGCGCGTTTGGCTGGATCGGTCTCGGCTACCCAGTCAGTCGCGGACAGACAGTGGTTGCCGATGTGCTGGATGCCGCTGAGCTCGTTGACGAACGCGATTGACGAACCCGACTGACCGAAGACGATTGTGGCGCGGCGCTTCGCCGCCTAGAACGGAATGTCGTCATCGAAAACAGGCGGTGCTTCGTCGATGGGCGGCGGGGCGTCGCCGCCGCCTGCGTGTTGCGACTCATTCGCGCGCTCAACGCGCCACGCTTTGACATCGGTATACCAGCGACCATTGTATTCGCGGCTCTCCAGGTCGATACGCACGGTCAGTGTTTCACCTTCAGTGATCTTGAACTGGTCGATCTTGTCGCCCCACACCATGAAGCACACCTGCTTTGGGTAGTCGCCGGGAATTTCGATGACATATTCCTGTTTGCGCCAGGGGCCGCGCGAGGAGGTGCCGTTCACTTCCGGCAAAATGGTCGTGATTTTTCCTGATAGTTCCAAAACGTGAGCTTCCGTAGTTGGTGTGTTGGCAACAGCCTGCAAGAGATTGTGTCAATCCGGGGTTCTTGAACGCGCTCGATGCATCGCAGCCATCGATAGACAGCGCACTACGATAGCAAATTCAACGTAGCCGCTCAGCTCGAATATTGGGCAAATCGCTCGTTATCGATGTCTGTGCTGTGCGGCCGCTGACGTACGGCGACGCAGTGCCGCGTCGTCAGCGCAAATCTTGCGTGTATGCGCTGACTGCGCGTCGATGTTTCGCAGGCATAACATTGCCGTAGCAAAGACAATCGTCGCGGTGTACGAAAGCTGGCACACAGACATGCGCTGCGCGACGACACCGCGCCACCCGTCTGCCGCGGTGTCCGGGCGTCGGCGAGACGCACATTGAGATCGCGTGGCTCAGGTGGCCGCAGCCGCATCCCCAGCACCACGCCGCGCTTCCAGCTCGGCACGAATCTCGTGAGCGCGCTCCTCCGTGATCGAGAAGGTCGCTATGGCGTAGATTGCGATAGCCGATGTGACGACCGGGATAAATGCGTCGAAGAACCGCAGCAAGGTCAACGTGCGCTCAGCCTGTGCACCGCCGAGCGCCTCATCAAAACCGGTAGCCTGCAGCAGCACGCCGCCCGCTGCGAGTGCCGCCGCGACTCCCAACTTGACGACCCACCAAAAAATCGAGCCGTACATACCTTCGCGGCGTTCATGGGTGTTGAGTTCATCCGCATCGACGACGTCTGCCACCATTGATGGCATCAGCGTGAACAAGGCGCCAAGTCCGAACGCCATCAAAGGGGCGGGCAGCACCAGCAGCCATGGAATATCGGGGTTATAGCAAAACCACTTCAGTGCATAGCCGATCATTGACAGACCAATAGCGGCGAAGAACGTCTTGCGTTTGCCGAAGCGTGTGGCGACTTGCGTGACGAGGACAATGACTAAAAAGCTGGAAAATGCCTGCACCGTTCCCGAGATGCCGACCCATTTGCCGCCGAGCTCGGTATCGCCTGCAAAGATGTAGTAGATGATCACGTAGCTCTGAAACGATGAAATCAGCATGAATCCGTTGAACACTAGGAATGTGGCAATGCACAGTTTCAGGAATGGCTTGAATTTCAGTGACGTCGCAAAGCCTGCGATGAAGCTGCGCATATTACGCCCGAGCGCTGTCAGGAAGCTTTCGCGTGGCTCGGTGCTCGCGGCGGCTTCGGGCAGCGGGCTATTGTCAGGTGTCATACGTTCGCGGATGAAAATGGCGGGCAACAGGCCGACTGCGATGACGATTACACCAATAATGACGCCAAGCGATGCAGCGCCATCGACGAGACTGTCGAACCAGGTTTTGTCCGCCATGATGGCGAGCAACCACGGTGTCACCATATACGTAATCTGGCCGATGAAGTTCTGCATGCCCATCAGCCGCGTTCGTTCATGGTAGTCGGGCGTCATCTCGTAGCCGAGCGCGACCCATGGTGTGATGAAAATCGTGTAGGCAATAAAGAAGACGATCGATGCGCCGAGGAAGTACCAAAAGTAGTACATCTCGCTCTTGCCTTCCGGGAACTGCCACATCAATGCAAACACGATGCCCACCAGTATTGCGCCGATGAAGATGTAGGGTCGTCGTCTGCCCCAGCGCGAACGTGTGTTGTCGGACGTGTACCCCATCAAAGGGTCAGTGATAGCGTCGACGATTCTCGGCAGCGATGTGACCAGACCTGCCAGCGCGGGGCTCATGCCGAGGCCCAGATTCAACACAATAGACATTCGGCCGTATGCGTCGGCCAGCAGATTGTTGGTAAATGCGCCAAGTCCGTAGGACAGTTTTTGACCTAATGGAATACGGTCTTCGGGCGCGGTGACGTGTTGGTCTTCTTTCGACATGCCTCGATCCCCCCGGTGGCATAGGCGACCGACTGTCGCTCAGATTGACAGCGCTGTCAATCGTTGCTACAACCGCGCTGGCTTGCACCGTGCTTGGTGCGCTTCCGGAGCCTGCGTCATCCGCACATCCTGTTCACAATTTGTCGACGTTTCGGCGCCCCTGGATGATCAGGTCGCGCAGCTGCTGGATCAAATGACTGTCGCAGAGAAAATCGGCCAGCTGGTGCAATCCGATGCAAGCTACGGTTATCCGCCGGATTATCTTGGCGATGCGATTCGCGCCGGACAGCTCGGCGCGGTGCTCAATACGTCCAATGTCGCCCACGTCAATGAGCTGCAGCGCATTGCGATGGAAGAGAGTCGGCTGTCAATTCCCTTGCTGGTCGGTCGCGATGTGATACACGGCTTTGCAACGGTTGCGCCTATCCCGCTCGGTCAGGCCGCTACGTGGAATCCGCACCTGGTGCAGGCAGGCGCGCGTGCGGCAGCGCTAGAGGCGTGCTGCACTGGTATCAATTGGACGTTCGCGCCGATGATCGACATCACGCGTGATCCGCGCTGGGGGCGCATCGCGGAATCGTTTGGTGAAGATCCACTGTTGGCTTCACGGCTGGGCGTTGCGATGGTGCGCGGGTTTCAGACTGATGACCCGATGCAGCCCACAGCGATTGCTGCATGCGCGAAACATTTCGCCGCGTATGGTGCGACAGAGGGCGGTCGCGACTACTCCGCGACGCAAGTGCCAGAGAACGAGTTGCGCAATGTGCATCTGCGGCCGTTTCAAGCTGCTGTCGATGCTGGCGTGTTGAGCTTGATGACGTCGTTCAGCGACGTCGATGGTGTGCCAGCGACGGCGAATGCCTTCTTGTTGCGAAGCATACTTCGCGAGGAATGGCAGTTTGCCGGCCTCGTTGTCAGCGATTGGCAGTCCGTGCAGCAGCTGCAGACACATGGCCTGACGGCCAGTGACGCCGAATCAGCCGCCGAGGCTATCACTGCCGGGGTCGATATTGAGATGGCCGGCACGTGTTACCAAACGCATCTGGCCGAATTGTTGACAGCGGGCGCGATCGACCCACAGCGGCTGGATGCCGCTGTTGCCAATGTGCTGCGTGTGAAGTGCCGGTTGGGTCTGTTCGATTCGGCGCGCTATCGCATCACCGATCGCACGCGTGGCGATGTGACTGCCGGCGACGAGACGGCCAAAGCGCTGGCGCAACAAAGCTGCGTATTGCTCAAGCACACAGCAGGCGTCTTACCGCTTAGCGCCACTGCCATCAATACGCTTGGCGTCCTGGGGCCGCTCGCTGATGCCCCTTACCAGCAACTGGGCACGTGGATCTTTGACGGCGACGTCGAGCGCAGTGTCACGCCGCTGGAGTCGCTGCGCGAGTTGGCCGCCGGTCAGTTCGAAGTCAAATACGAACGTGCACTGATGCACTCTCGCAGCAAGGACACCAGTCAGTTCGAGCAAGCGTTAGCTGTTGCACAACAGTCTGATGCTGTTTTGCTGTTCCTGGGCGAGGAGTCAATACTGTCGGGCGAGGCACACTCCAGAGCGAACATCGATTTACCCGGCGCGCAGGTCGAACTGGTTGCTGCGGTGCGTGCAATCGGCAAGCCTGTCGTTGCTGTCATATTGGCTGGCAGGCCGTTGACGCTTGCGAACGTGCTGGAGCATGTCGATGCGGTTCTGTTTTGCTGGCATCCGGGCACGTTTGCTGGGCCCGCGATCACAGAACTGCTGTTCGGTGCAGCGGTACCATCTGGCAAGTTACCTGTCACGTTTCCGCGCGTAGTCGGTCAGATTCCGATCTTCTACAATCACAAAAACACGGGACGCCCACCGTCTGCCGACACAGTCGCACACATCGACTCGCTGGACTCACGCGCACCGCAGACATCACTGGGTATGAGCGCCTACTACCTTGATGCCGGATTCGAGCCGCAGTTTCCGTTCGGTTTCGGCCTGAGCTATGCAACGTTGCGCTATCACGATCTGCGTTTGTCGCAGTCCGAGTTGATGCCGGGCGACGAACTGCAAGTGTCTGTTCGCATCACTAACGACAGCGAGTATGACTGCGAAGAAGTTGCTCAACTGTACATTCGTGACGTCGCTGCCAATGTGACGCGCCCGGTTCGTGAATTGAAAGACTTTAGCCGCGTGCGCGTGCCAGCTGGTCAGACGGTCGACGTCAGCCTTGCACTGCACACCGACGATCTTGGATTCTTTGGGCGTCACAATCGATGGATGGTTGAGGCCGGAGCGTTCGAGCTTTGGGTCGGCGCAGATTCCAATGCAACGCTGGGTGATCGTTTCACACTGCAGGTTCCACCCGATGCTTCGACCCTGTCAACCGATCGATGAGGATCTACTATGAAAATCCACTATGTAGCACTGTTGCTGGCAATGACCGCGGTGGGCTGCACATCGCCAGTGGCGGATGAAGTACCCATGACTCGCGACCAGTCCCCGGCATCGCAAGCGCTGCTTGAAGATACAGTGATGGCGGTGGCCTATTCGGGTTTTCGCGAAGGTCAGCATCCTGATCGCGGCAATGGCGCAAACAACCCGTCTCCCGCCCAGATACTTGAGGACTTGAATATTCTGGTCGAACACGGGTTCGGTTTGATCCGCCTTTATGACGCCGGTGAGAATTCGCGTACGACGCTCGAACTGATTGAACGCGAAAAGCTTCCGATCAAGGTTCTGCAAGGCATCTGGCTTGAAGCGCAATTCAGTAATCACGAAGGTTGTGCGTGGTTAGACGAGCCGATCCCGGCCAGTGAGCTACGTGCGAACACGGCCGCAAACCGGCGCGAAGTTGCTCGTGGTATCGCGCTAGCTCGCCAATATCCGGATACGATCGTAGCCGTCAATGTCGGTAACGAGGCGCTGGTCAACTGGACCGATCACATGGTACCGCTAGAGGACATGATCGACTACGTGCGTACCGTAAAGGCAGCCGTTGACCAGCCAGTGACCGTCGCCGAGAATTACGAATGGTGGATTGCCGACGGCGCACCGCTGGCGGCCGAGCTCGACTTCGTCGGCGTCCATACCTATCCGGCGTGGGAGCATAAGACAATCGACGAGGCGTTGGACTATACCGTCGAAAACATGCAGCGCGTCGCCGCAGCGTTACCCGACTCAAAACTTGCGATTCTGGAGGCAGGGTGGGCTACCACCGCGTCCGAATTTGGCGGGCGCGCCAGTGAAGCGAGCCAGGCACGCTACTATGACGACATGCAGACTTGGGCGACACAGGCGCAGGTGACGGTCTTCTTCTTCGAGGCATTCGATGAGCCATGGAAAGGCAATCCGGACAACGCCGATGGCGCCGAAAAGCACTGGGGGTTGTTCTTCGTCGATCGTACGCCAAAGCAGCGCTTTCAGCGCTGAAGTTGCCTGGCGGATGCCATGACACCGAAAGCGCCACCGTCGTTACGCGGCCTTCGCACATTTTGTGCGGCAGCGCGCTACGAGAGTTTCAAGGCAGCTGCTGATGCTCTGTTTGTCAGTGCATCGGCCGTTAGTCACACGATAAAGAATCTTGAGGAATCTCTCGGCGTGACATTGTTCCAGCGCGAAGCACGTGCACTGACACTGACGGCACGCGGTGCCGAGCTGTACGCACAAATCGGGCCGCTGGTAACGTCCATTGACACCGCCGTCGAGCAATTCCGGCAAAGCCCCGCACGTACGAGCGTCAGGGTGTCGGTACAGCCGTTCTTTGGCAGTGAGTATTTTGTGCCACGGCTTAGCGAGTTTTCTGCGCTGCACCCGGATATTGACGTGATTGTTAGCGCCAGTGATGAGACGTCGGAACGGCATCCAGCGACCGCGGATCTATCGATCAGGTTGTTTCGTGCGCCACCATCAGCTCTGGAGTCGACGCGCTTGTTTCCGCTGCGGCTTGTGCCAGCCGGATCGCCGGAATTCTTCGAACGCATCCGCGTGCGGCAGAGCGAAATCGTCAGCGAATTCCCCGTCATTATTCACGATACGCTGCCAAGGGCATGGGCGCAGTGGGCTGACGCTACCGGCATCCGATTGCCTAAAGGGTACAAGACGACGCGCCTTGACTCGATGATTGCCGTGCTCAGAGCCGCGCAGCGCGGCATCGGTGCTGCGCTGGTGCCGGTGCCCATGGGTGATCTGTGGTTCGCTGAGGGTAGTGTCGTGCGCTTGTTCGATCAGGATTTGGTTGCTGATCAATCGTACTACCTCGTCTGGAAGTCCGATGTTGCAAAGATGCCGGCCGTATCGAGCGTGCGTGACTGGATTCTCAGTGAGTATCGGTTTGAGGATGAAAAAAACTCATCTGAAACCTGAATTCTTTCCGTTTGTGAGGATGCACTCGCGTCACTACAGTTTGCCTGTAACGAAGATTCATTTTTCTATCTCGTACAGGAGCAAACCATGAAGCAGAATTCTCGTGATGTGTTCGCTTTCAGCCTGCGTGGCTTGTCAACGATGGCACCTGCCGGTATCGCGTTGGTCGTCGACGACTCAAAGCTCCGCAAACCCCGTTGTCACAGCGACGTCGAAGAAACTCGATGCGCGGCAACTGCGCGCTTTGAATGCGCGAGCGAAACGGCTCAGCTTGTCGGCTAGCCTGCAATTGCTGGAATGTACTGGCGACTCAAGGCGTGTCTAACACGCGTCTGCTGGTAGAATTTGACAGCGCTGTCATTTATTGATACCCATAAGCGCGACGCTGACCCCGAAACTTCCGGGGACGGCGCTCGAGTTCTAATGGGGGGACCAGCAATGAGTGACGGCTTTTCAGCCAAACTGCGCCGTGTCGGTTGTGCGCTCGTCTGCGTGAGCGCAGCCGCATGTTCGGGCAATGATCGAGCGGAACCGCTCGGGTCGGTGAACATTGCGCCGCCGATTGAAATCGGCGCTCAATCCAACCGCAACTCGTCCAATCCTGTGCTCGTTACCGCGGTGAACAATGAAGTGTCACCGGGGGACGCGCTCGCCATGGTGTTCAGCGACGAATTCGATGGCGACGCGCTGGATTCGTCTGTGTGGTTCTTCGAAACCGGGGATGGC
This sequence comes from Pseudomonadota bacterium, assembly GCA_038529355.1. Lineage (GTDB taxonomy): Bacteria > Pseudomonadota > Gammaproteobacteria > Steroidobacterales > Woeseiaceae > CALBPI01. The sequence goes on along the minus strand of JBCBDU010000009.1, from coordinate 92,138 downwards.
ACAGAGTATGGCATTCCCGGCTGGGGCAACAACGAGTTGCAATATTATCTGCCTGACAGCGCGCAGCTCGAAGACGGTATGCTGAAAATTACGGCTCGCGAAGAACAGGTTGGTGCATTTCAATATACGTCAGCGCGGTTGAACACCCGCGATCGGTTCGCGTTCCGCTACGGCCGTATTGAGGCGCGGATGCGGTTGCCGGCTGGACAGGGCGTTTGGCCTGCTTTTTGGTTGCTGTCGCAAGATAGCCCGTATGGCAGCTGGGCGGCCACCGGTGAAATCGACGTGATGGAAGCGATCAATCTGGGTGGTACCGGTGGCAACCGCGTGTTTGGCACCATCCACTACGGTGGCGAGTTCCCGGGCAATCTGTCGAGTTCGCAAACCTACGTGGTACCAGACAGCGCTGTTGATGAGTTCCACGTCTACGCCATCGAGTGGGACGCGACCGAGATACGCTGGTACGTCGACGATGTGCTGTACTACACCGAGACTGACTGGTCGTCGACCGCTGCCGCCTATCCGGCGCCGTTCGATCAAAATTTCTACATCATCTTTAACGTTGCCGTTGGTGGCAATTTCCCAGGATCTCCTGATGCCGGCACGGTATTCCCGGTCACCATGGAGGTTGATTGGGTGCGCGTCTATTCAGGCGAGCCGTAGGTATAAACATACGCGCAGTCTTTGGCATTGCGCAAACAATTTGAATTGGTGGTGACCTCGCGATCTGCGCAGTCGCCGACGACATATCTGACCGGGGGGTATAGTGATATGACGCATTGCATTCGTATAGCAACGCACGCTCATGCATCGTGCCTTTCGGTTCCGCGACATCCCGAAGTGAGCCGATCTCATGCATGATTTTTCTACACCACGTGTGGTGCGTTTCGCGACCAGCATTGCTGCTGGCCTGACATTGGCTGGCTGTTTCGGCACCGGCGACGGTCCTGAGTCGATTGCGGGCACGCCGGCGCCACCACCACCACCGTCATTGTGTGATGCTGGGTCTGCGGCAGCCGACGGCACGCCGTTTCCGATCTTCTTCGAAAGCCTGGCCGCGTCTTACGACTTCGGTATGGATGCCGGCTTCGGCGGTGGTGCGACCTCGGTCCAGGAAAACCCCGTCTGCACGACTGACAACACGACCCCGCAAGTCGCACGCTTTCAGAAATTTGCAGCAGAGCCGTTCGGCGGCAGTACGCTAGCGTTATCACAAGCGGTCGATTTCACCGGCGGCGAAGTTTTTACGATGCAAGTCTGGTCACAGCGTTCTGTGCCAGTGACGTTCAAGTTCGAAGATGCGGTGAGCGGCGATCCGGCCAACGGCATTGAGCGTGCTGAAACCCATTCGGGTGGTAGCGAATGGCAAACCCTTTGTTTTGATTTCTCAAGCGCGACGGCAGGTTTCTCGACCAGCTCAATCACATTTATTTTTGATAATGGCGTCATCGGTGATGCAGACAACGACCCAGACAACTGGACGTTCTACATGGATGCAATCGAACAGGTCGCAGCGTGTCCGGGCGCGCCAACGACAACGTTGCCGGTCGATTTCGAGGACGATCCAGCGACTTATCAGTTTGGTGATGATGCCGGCTTTGCAGGTGGCGCGTCAGATGTCATTGCCAACCCGGATCAGAGCGGCAGCAACACCACAACGCAAACAGCCCGTATGCTCAAATTCGCCGGCGAAGTGTTCGGTGGCAGTACGCTCGAGCTTGCTGGCAATGTTGATTTCTCCGGTGGCGAAGCCTTCACGATGGAAGTCTGGTCACCGCGTGCCGTGCCCGTGTTGTTCAAATTCGAAGATGCGGTTTCCGGTGATCCGGCGAACGGCATTGAGCGCATTGAAGACCACAACGGTGGTGGTACGTGGCAAACACTGTGTTTTGACTTCTCCGGCGCGACCGGCGGATTCTCCAGTAGTTCGATTACATTTATTTTCGACGGCAGCGCAGTCGGTGATGCGACCAATGACCCGGACAACTGGACGTTCTATTTCGATGAGATCCAGCAAGTTGCTGATTGTTCCGGTGGCGGTGGGCCGGCGGTGCCATTCGCAACGCTAACGTTTGACGACGCGGCGACGACTTACGCACTACGTGGGTTCGGTGGCGCTGAGGACTCAACGCTGCAGCCCGATCCGGATGATGCAAACAATACTGTCGTGCGCGTGAACCGCTCGGCCGCGGCTGAAACGTTCGCCGGCACAGTTGCTTCCACGCAGGCTAACGAAGCCGTCGGCGTGATTCCGTTGGATGCCATGACCACATCAATGTCGATGCGCGTGCGATCACCAGCAGCCGGTATTCCGGTGCGCCTGAAGATCGAGGACTCTGCCGATGCAAACGTCTCAGTAGAGGCGGAAGTGCTGACGACGGTTGCCGATGCGTGGGAGACACTGACCTTCGACTTCACCAACCAGGCTGCTGGTACGGCGGCATACGATCCGAATGCCACTTACGACAAGTTGGCGATATTTTTCAATTTCGGAGCCACCGGTGCAACGGCGGGGGCACAGACATTCCTGTTCGACGATATCGCCGTTGGCGGCCAGACAGCACCACCGGCCGCATTCGAAACGTTGACGTTTGACGATGCCGCAGTGACCTATGCCTTACGCGGTTTCGGTGGCGCCGAAGACTCAAGCGTTCAGCCAGGTCCGGTGGATAGTATGAACAACGCGCTGCGTGTGAATCGATCTGACACCGCTGAGGTTTTCGCCGGCACGGTCATATCCACAGGTGCCAATGAATCTGTCCCGGATCTTCCGCTCGATGCAGATAACACCCAGATGTCTCTGCGTGTCTATGCGCCGGCGGCCGGTATCCCGGTGCGACTGAAGATCGAGAATGCAGACACCGCCAGTATTGCGGTTGAAGCACAAGTGTTGACCACAGTCGCGGACGCATGGGAAACGTTGACGTTCGACTTCCTGAACCAAGTCGATGGCACAACGGCGTTTGATCCGTCGGCCACCTACAACAAGATTGCAATCTTCCCGAACTTCGGCGCAACGGGTGGCGACGCTGGCGCGCAAACCTTCTTCTTTGACGACATTGCTGCGGTTGAGGCGCCCGAGGGTGCGCCGGCGACCGATTTCGAAACCGGCATGTTCACATTCAGCGACTTCGAGGGTGGCGCCGCGACCGTTGTTGCAAACCCGGATCCAAGCGGTATCAACACCAGCAGTCAAGTCGGGCAGATGCAAAAATTCGCAGGTCAGACTTTTGGCGGCAGCACGCTGCAATTGCCTGAAGCAGTGATGCTGGCAGAAGGTGATTCGTATTTGATGAAGGTGCGTGCGCAACGCGAGGTTGTCGTCACCTTTAAACTGGAACCACAGGGCGATGAGCGAACGGCAACGCACACCGGTAGCGGCACCTGGGAAGAGTTGTGTTTCGACTTTACCGGTGTCGCTGGGGCATCCATTACCGGAATCACGCTGATCTTTGACAACGGAACAGTGGGCGATGCGGCAAACGATCCGGATAACTGGACGTTCCAGTTCGACGACATTGCACAAACGGACACGGCGTGTCCTGCGCCTCCGGTCGCTGCGTTTGATCCGATTACCTTCGATGATGCCGAGACAACGTATACGCTGACCGACTTTGGCGGCAATGGCTCGACGCTGACCAATGATCCGGCTGGTGGCACCAACATGGTCGTGCAGTCAGTGCGTTCGGGCGCAGCGGAAACTTTCGCTGGCACCACAGTCTCTACGCTGGACGGTGAACAAATTCCTGCCGTGCCGTTTGCTGCAGAGAATCTGCAAATGACGGTACGCGTCTACTCTCCTGTCGCCGGTGTCACGGTGCGACTGAAAGTCGAGGACGCTGCCAATTCGGCGATCTTCGTTGAAACGGATACGCCTACAACCGTTGCCAATGATTGGGAAACGCTGACATTCGATTTTGCAAACCCGGTGTCGACGCCATTTAACGCTGCCAACACCTACAACCGCCTCTCGATCTTCTTCAACTTCGGTGCGACCGGTGCCGATGCGGGCGAGCAAACCTACTTCTTTGACGACATCACCTTCGTCAGCGGTGATAGCGGTGGTGGCGGGGGAGGCGCGCCGGGCGAGCTTGCCATTAACGGTAGTTTCGAAACAGGAACGCTCAGTGACTGGACGATCTTCGAAAATATGGGTTCGATCACCGTTGGTAACACAGAGGCGACGGATGGCACGTTCTCAGCCCGTGCCATTGCGATGACCGGACAGAATCCGGTCCTCAAGCAAGAGTTCAGGGCGGTGGGTACTGTCACGCCAGGTCAGGCGGTGACGATATCGTTTGATATGAAAGGTACGGCGCGAGCCGGTGGTGTGATTTTCCCCGAATTAATCACCGAGGGTGCTGCAGGCTCAGTGGGTCAGTTGCTCGAGACTATTGCCGTGCCTACAGCCGACTGGACTACCTACACCTATACGCCGACGGCAGGCACCGATGTCACGCGCGGTATTTCTTTACAAATTGCCGTCGTATGCGGCGGTGCTGCAGATTGCCTTGCCGATGTTTTCATCGACAACGTCAGCATGACCCTGAACTGAGTGGTGACAATAATGGGTAATAAAATGAACGAAAAAACTATCGTCGCGAAACACTCGGGCTTGTTGGGCGCAATCGCCAGAATCAGCTGTTTGCTGATGGCTGTCACGGCATTGGCGTTGCCTGCTGTGAGTCATGCGCAAGCAGATCGCGTTACTACCGTGAAAGATGACACTGGCTGGAAATTGCAGGTTAACGGTGAAGACTATTACATCAAGGGGGTGGTCTGGGGTTACACGCCGCGCGGCGAGAACTACACCTACAACTTGTGGGGCAAGAGCGATGACTACATTCGCAAGGTGCTTGATTACGATTTCGGGCTGATGAAAGCTGCGGGTATCAACACGATCCGCAGTTTCGCGATGATTCCGCCGAAGTGGGTCACCTATATCTATCGCGAGCATGGTATTCGTTCGGTGATCAATCCGTTGATGGGGCGTTACGGCGCAACTATCGGTGGTCGCTGGGTGCCGTTCACAGACTACTCAGATCCACTGACACGGGCGAGCTTGAAGGCCGAATCGCTGGCAATCGTTGAGATGTACAAGAACACGCCCGGCGTGATCATGTTTGCGTTCGGCAACGAGAGCAACTACGGCCTGTCATGGTCTAGCTTCGAGATAGAGAACTTGCCGGAAGGTGAGCAGAACACCGCTAAAGCGCGCTATCTGTACAGCCTGTTTGAGGAAGTTGTCAGTGAAGGTAAGGCGATCTCGCCAAATCACCCATTCTCGATCGTCAATGGCGATATTCAGTACATTGATTTGATTGCCGAGCTCGTGCCGAGTCTCGATGTTCTGGGCAGCAACGTCTACCGTGGCCCGACCTTCACGAGCTTGTGGGCGGAAGTAGATGCCAAACTTGATCTGCCCGTCGTGTTTTTCGAATTTGGCAGTGATGCATTCAACGCTCGTGAGCGCACTGAAGACCAAGCCGCGCAGGCGTCAATTCTGCGCGACCAGTGGCTCGAGATGTACAACAAGTCGGCTGGCAACGGCGAAGAAGGCAATGCGATTGGCGGTTTCGTCTTTGAATGGCGGGACGAGTGGTGGAAATACCTGCAAGAAGAGAATCTCGAAACGCAAGACGACAACGCATCATGGTCAAACCAGGCCTATCTGTTCGACTGGGCAGAAGGCAAGAACAACATGAATGAAGAGTGGTTCGGCATCGTCGCTCTGGGCGATGCGAACTCCGAGGGTGTGTACACGGCGCGACCGCGTATGGCGTATGACGTGTTGGCAGAAGTGTTCAGTCTGGATCCCTATGCATACAAAAAAGCCGCGATGAACAGCGCGATCCAGGACATCAACATGGACTATCTGGAGCTCAAAGGCGATGTCCGTCTGCTGCAGGAGGCCAAGAACGAAGGCGATAAGAAACTGTCATTCGACGGTGGCGAATTGCGCGCACAATTTGTTGTGCGCGGCGATGAAGTGGATCTGCGGCGCGACGGTGAAAACGCCCTGGGCTTCCAGAGTGGTCAATGGCTGTTCCTCGACTTCGGTTTTAAACCGATGGATAACCTGGAAGGTCAGTTTACGATCAACGTCCTTGGTGATGTGGCCGACACAGAACCTCTCGAAATCCAGTACGGCCGTCGCGGATTGCCAACCGTGGTGTTGACCGAAGGTCGCGCTGGCGTCGCGGAAGTCGCCGTCGATGAAGTCACGACGCAGATATTCGCCGATCGCGAACGCGTGGAAATTTATGACTTCGAGGCAACCTACCAGCATGAGATGTTTGACGTCACGGCGTTCTATCACACGCCGCGCTATCACTATCAATACGAGGGAGATTTCTACGGCCTTATTGCGGAAGCGACAGATATCGACGGTATCGATATCTGGAACGGCAAGGCGCCAGAGGGTTTCGAGTTCGTCGGTAAAGGTGCGCTCGAAGGGCTGACAGTGATTGGTGGTCCGGAGGTGTACTGGGGCGCTAACCCGAAAGTGATCATCAAGTACGACTGGGATATGTTGGGTGCAAACTGGACGTTCATTCATTCGGATGATGTCGCGCGCCTTGGCCAGGCCACGGGTGCTGCTGGCGCTACCGTTCGCCAGACACAACAGACAACGCTCTACATGGAAAAGAATTTCGGGCCAGCGAAACTCGAACTCGGCGGTATCATCTCGGCTCCGGAACGAGTCGACGAAGTGTTTGACCGCTTCGACGATGGCAACGTATTTGTTGATCAGATCGACTTCGAAGATACGTTGGGCTTCAAGGCGAAACTGTCATTCCCGTTCCTTGGCACACTGTCCTACGTTGCCGCGGAGCATGCAGGCCTCGTTGCTGAATCAAGTGGCGGTCCGCTGCGTGAATTCGGCACCCGATTGCCGTATTCCGGGCTGGGCAACAAGCAACAGTATGAAGCTGGCATGATGATTAACATGGGCAACTTCATGTTGTTCCCACGCGTTTTGTACCGCGACAACTTGGTTCACGCCAATCCGAACATTCCGGCAGAGATCGCGGCTGGTGGGGTGCTGTTACCGGGAGTCAGCGCGCGTGATCGTGATTCTGATCCGTTCGCGGTGCTGGACAACCGTGAGGCACGCTCGGCCGAGTTGTTCATGACCTGGGACCCAACTGGCGCGACGCCGTTTTATCAGTGGGACAATGACTGGCGTGAAGATTCAAGCTTTGCGTTTAATGTCGGGATGAACTACACGTCCTATCCGACACCTACCGATGCGAACCTGTTTTTCTTCGTGCCGACCAATAGCAACGCATCGTTCGGGCGCGGCTTGCCCGCTGAAGACGTGTGGCGTGTGTCGAGCCGGATGGTGTTCAATCGCAACGGCAACCGCTATATCCTGAATCTTGAGCGCGGTTTCGATCAGTCGACCGGTGATCCCGAAGGTGGCACCCGCGACTTCTGGGGTGTTACTGGTAAAGCGGTGATTCGCAATCGCCACATCATTGAAGGCTGGTTCAAAAAGGACTCATGGGGGCCGTACGATTTTGAGCGGCAGTTCAACATCACGTTCCCGGAACAATACAAAATCGACTATTCGTATCTGATGGATCAGCGTCTGGATGACCGATTCTCGACCAAGATGGGAATTCGGGTGCTGGCGCGTACCAACGATGAAAATTCACCAGACGATGAGTTCCTCGACGGCAACAACGATTACATTTTCCAAGGCATCGCCTACTTTCAGCTGAACTTCTGATCGCCAGACGATCTGACTGAGGACTATTATTATGCGCAACTTTTCTCGCCTCGCCTGCGCGTTGACCGCAACGCTGGCCATCACGATCGCTGGGTGTACCGGAGAGCCGGATAGCGATGACGGTTCGGTGTTCAATGCAGTTATTTTGCCAACGGATACGTTGCTGAATCTTGCCTGTGCTGATGTGGGTATCAACCTTGAGACCTGTGTGCTCGATGATCCGGAGAACCCCTATGTCACGATCGCCGTTCCCGAGTTTAATGAGAACGATCCGCAAGCACCGGGCAAGTTCGACCTGATCGCCAATATTCCACAAGGCCCGACGGGCGCTAAAGCGCGATTCTATTTCTGGGCGACGGCATTGGCGCGACGCCCTTCCGGTGAGAACCAGTTTTTCACCGCGGTCGCACTGCATGAGCTGTTTGACGCCAACAGTGATCCGCTGATTCAGCAACAGGCGCTCAAAGCTTACCGCTCGGTGCTCGACAACTTTTTCGGCTCGGTTGTGTTCTTTACGTGTTGCACCGAAGTCAGCCCGACGAACGATCCGGTGCCGTTTCCGGTGACATTGAATGAACTCACCGCCGACTATCTGTTCCGCACTGGCGCAACAGGTTTCGAGCGCCTGGTGCCCGGTGATCCGGTGCTCGTCTTGTCGTTACTGGGCGATTGGGGATTCACGTATGTACCACCATCAACGCCGGGTGGTTTGGACGGTTTCGTATTTGCGAACGGCGGCTAGCTGCACGTAACCGGCACCACCGCTGGTGGTTGGGCCGGCTTGGTGTGCTGCCAGTGGTGCTAGGTGCATGGCTGGCTTGTGTCAGCAGCAACGCTGACAAGGCACGCAGTGCCGTGCCGGTCCAAGTGGTGCAAACACAGACGGGCTGGCAGTTGCTGCGGGCTGGCGAGCCTTACTTTGTTCGCGGCGCGGGTGGTGATGCGTCGTTTGAATTGCTCGCCGCGGCTGGCGGCAACTCCGTGCGCACATGGAGTGTCGACGACGCGGGCGAGGTACTGGATAGAGCGCACGCACACGGTTTGACCGTCACGCTCGGTATCTGGCTTGGGCATGAGCGACATGGATTCGACTATGCCGATCCGGCGCAACGCGCAGCGCAATTGCAGCGTGTACGCGAGGCTGTTATCCGCTATCGCGATCACCCGGCTTTGCTGATCTGGGCGCTCGGCAACGAAATGGAGGGTTTCGGTGACGGCGACGACCCGCAAATCTGGGCGCACGTCAATGAAGCCGCGCAATTGGTCAAGCAGCTCGACCCGCACCATCCCACTATGACTGTGACAGCGGAAATCGGCGGCGACCGAATTCGCTACGTTCACGATGAGAGCGATGCAATCGACATTCACGGTATTAACGCCTATGGCGGCGCGGCCAGCTTGCCGAAACGATTGCAAGCGGCCGGCGCGACCAAGCCGTACATTATTACTGAATTCGGCCCGCCAGGTCCGTGGGAGGTTGCCAAGAGCGAATGGGGTGCGCCGTACGAACTGACGAGCACTGAAAAAGCGGCTGCCTATCGTCAGACCTATGAGCGGGCAATCGTTGGCAATCGCGCACAGGCATTGGGCAGCTATGCGTTCCTGTGGGGTTCGAAAGTCGAAGGTACGCCGACCTGGTTTGGTTTATTCCTGCGCACCGGTGAGCGTCTGGCGGCGATCGATGCGCTGCACGAATTGTGGTCTGGTGCGCAGCCGAAACAACCCGCGCCGACGATTTCGCCTATTGAAATTGAAGCCGGTGTTGCACACAACCCCGGCGAGGCGTTTGTGGCCCGTTTGTCGACTGACGCCGGGGCGGCAGCGGTGACCACCTGGCACCTGTTACCAGAGTCCAACGACTATGCGACAGGCGGCGACTTTCGCGTCACGCCGGTGGCCGTCGAAGATGCGGTGTTCGATACCACGGTCACCTCGGCGCGCATTGTCATGCCGGAGCAGCCCGGCGCCTACAGATTGTTTGCGACGTTGCGCGACCAGCATGGCGCGGCAGCCACGGCAAATGTGCCGTTGCTGGTTCGGGGTGAGGTCGGCACGCGATTTCCTGTCTATGTCTATCACGATGGCTTCGCCGGCATGCGCTGGGCGCCTTCAGGTTGGATGGGCAATATAGAGGCGTTGTCGCTGATCGATAACGACACAACAAACCCGTTCCGGGGAGAACACGCGATTCGTATGCGTTACACGGCGCAATCGGGATGGGCGGCGATTGCCTGGCAGCACCCGGCCAATGATTGGGGCGATCAGCAAGGCGGATTCGACTTAACAGGTGCGAGCCGGATTGAACTATGGGCGCGGGGAGAATATGGCGGGGAGCTTATCGAATGGGGGATTGGATTGCTCGGTGATGATGCAGCCTATCCGGACTCGGTGAACAGGCGCCATAAACCTGTACGCCTGACATCGGACTGGCAGCGCTATGAAATTCCGCTGCGCGGCAAAGATCTGACTACGATCAAAACGCCATTCGTCATCACCGTCACAGGACGCTCGACGCCGGTAACCGTCTATCTCGATAATATTCGATTTGTTCGCTGAGTCAGGTCGCGGGTGCCTTGCCAGTTGATTCACGAATTTGCAGTGATGCCGGCACGCACAGGTATTGTTCGCTGTCGCCGGTGAGCATCGCGACTGCTTTCTCCGCCATACTAGCCAGAGGTTGGCGAATCGTGGTTAGCGTTGGATCGAGCTGCCGTGCCAGCGTAATGTCATCAAACCCTGCGACCGACAACTCGTGTGGCACTGATATGCCCATACGCGCAGCGGTTCGAATGACGCCGGCAGCCATGTCGTCGTTGGCGGCAAAGATGGCAGTCGGCGGCTGTTTGCGGTTGAGCAATTTCGCTGCACACTGCTCGCCGGACGCGAACGAGTTGTCGCCGTCGGCAATCAGCGAGCGTCGAAACTTAAGGCCGCTGGCTTGCAGGCCATCCTTGTAGCCCAACTCGCGGTTACTGACAGCGGCGTGATCCTGGTTACCGCGTACAAACGCAATACGCGTGTGCCCGAGGCCGGCGAGATACTCGGTCATCTTCTGGCACGACTGTTGATCGTCAGTAACGACACACGGTTGATTGCGCAATCGGCGACCTGGTGACAAACGGACAAAAGGTGTATTGGTTGCTTGCACCGCGCGCACGATACGACTCATGTTAGAAAGCGGCGCGGCAAGTATGACGCCCGACAGGCGAGCGTCTGTGATCACTGCGCGCAATTCATTGCCAACATTTTTACGACGAAAGTCGCAGGGGTGAATCAATAGCTCGTGCATCGCGGAGCGGCATGCCCGCAGTGCTCCTTGCTGCATGTTGATGATGTAACCCGAACTTGGCAGTTCGTAGGCTGCCGGATCATCGTAGACGAGCCCGATCAGGTGCGAGCGGTGACTGGCAAGATTACGAGCCGACTGGTCAGGTCGGTAATTGAGCTCATCGATAGCACGTTCGACACGCTCGCGCGTCACGTCCCGGACATTAGGCTCGCGATTGACTACCCGCGATACGGTCTTTATCGAAACACCCGCGCGTTGCGCGACGTCGAAAATAGTGGATTTCACAAGTGCGCCTGTAGCCATGTCACAAGGTTGGTCTGTGCATTAAACGTGGTGTCTAGATGGGTGTCAATTCGCCACCTCACGTGTATTTCGGCTGACCATCCTTGTCCCACAAACCCCAGTAGGCGCCGACGTCGCCTTCGTCGCCAACTTTCCAGCTCTCGTCGAATGCCGAGAAATAGAAGACATCAATGTTCTCTTCATGTGCCCATTGATAGGTATTCAACAGGTAGCGGATTGCATTTTGCTGAGATGGGACAGCGCCTTCGGTTGCTGTGCCGATGTTGGGCCAGCCGGTTTCACTGATGATGACCCGTTTGCCTTTGGCTGCTGCGCATGCGCGACGATACATCTCCTTCATGTATAGCAACGCATGCTCGACCGGACATCCCTCCCAGAACGGATAGCAATTGGCGAGCACGACATCGCAAGCCGCCGTGACCTCTGGATAATCAACAAATTTGAAATAGGCATCGACGTAAGCAACCGGTACATCGGTCGCGGCCTTAACGCGTTGCATGTAGGAGAGCAGCTGTTCCTGACTTAACTCATCGCGCAGTAACACCTCGTTCCCGACTGCGACAATATTCGCATGGCCGGCGCGGGCAACGGCGATAGCGTTCTCGACCTCGAGGTCGTTGTGCTCGAGGTCATCGTCCAGCCAAACACCAACCATCGTCTTCAGTCCACGGCCATGTGCGATTTCAGGAATCAGTTCATGCCCGTCGGTGCACGAGAAAGTCCGTATCCATTCAACGTGTTGTTCAATCGTCAACAGTCGTTGACGAATCTGCGTGCATTCCAGGATCGTGCCTGGTCCTTGACCTTCGATATACGGGCTGAACGAAAGTCCATGAATTTTATTATCAAGCAGCTCACGCACCATCTGGCGCATCCGGGCGTCACTTAAAGTACTGGTGTCGATGCCGCTGAGTGAGAGCGATCTTTTGTATTGCTTGGACATTAACGGTGATCCTGATGGAACGGGTGTGCTGTAGCGTGGCTATTCTGCGAACAATAAGGACGGCTGCAGACGAATGCGCACAGAGTCGATGGTGCCGCTGCGGCTGACCAAGGCGCTGCAGATATCAGCGGGGATTGCGTGCTCGGCGCAACGCCATTGCTCGCCATCGGCATAAGACACGACGAGCTCGTTGTTGCCTTCGACCAGTTCGTAGACGAACGGTACCTGACACCAGGTAAACGCCAGCGCGTGACCGGGCAGCTCAACATGGCGGTGCTCACCGGAAAGATCGATATAGTCGAACCTGCCCGGCGTCGCCACGAATTCCTGACGCCGCAGGAGCGAAAAAGAAAACGTGACGCAACCTTGTGCAACGCGGATTCCTAACTCACCGAATCGTGTCAGTATTTCTTCTTTCACCTGGCCCGTCATTCCGGGTTGCTGTGCGCCGGCGTGGCCAGGCGTATGCGAATAAGGGTCAGTGGGGAATGCACCGTATTGTTGCGGTGATTTGTTGAAGGATAAGCCTGCGCGCACCTGGTAGTAGTATCGAGCCAGTTTGCGCGTCACCTCGGCAGGTGCGCTCGCTTCTGCGTTCAGGAAAACCTCTTGAACCGCCAACAACAACTTCGACACCATGTGCCAGTAGATGCAGCCGAGCCCTTCAAAGCCAAACATCGTTCCGGAGCGACCGGTAAATGCCTGGTGATCGAATACCTTTTCATACAACGCATGCAAGGCGTCGCGTGACTGCGTAACGAGATCGCCGTACTGACCCGTCGCTTCACCGAGCGCGATGTCTAGTGCGCTCGCGTTAGTCAGTCGTGCGTTAAACCGATAGATGCCCTGGGGATCTTGTTTGAAGATGCGTTCATCTCCCGCGTCGCGCATCGCGCTGGCGAGCGGGATAGACAGCAAGGCGTCAGCGGGCACCTGATTGCGTGCGAGGAAGCTGGGCAATGCACGATCCGGATAGAGCATGAACGATTGCTGATCGTCGCGGTAGATTGAACTTGCGAACAAAGCGTCCAACACCTCGGTGGCAGCCTGTGCAGATAACGCACCGGAGCTGAGCGCTGCAACTTGTCCCTCGAGCATCGGATACAAACTGCTGACCTGCACGCCGTCAGGGTCGGTACGCATCGTGTTGTAGGCGTGGTACATACCATCGTCGCGGCGATTGACCGCAATGCAATGATCGGTGGCATGCAGCGCATGATCGAGCAATGCCGTTAGGTCGGCCGTAGGTACACTCACGGCGTCAGAGACAGCGCTGCGCGCATAGACCTTGTCGCGGTAATCTGACGCAGCGCGGCCAAGCGCTTGCAATGCTTGCAAGCGTTGGTCGGGCGCAACGGGGATGTCATGTAGTTCGGTGCGTTGCTCGCGCAGCGCTAACTGCGTTGCGACCAACCATTCGCCGACTTCGGGTGACAACGCAATGGTTTCCGGCAATGTCGCAGCCAGTTCTCCAAAAAAGACCACATAGCGACGCAGGTAATACAGCGTCACCATCGACAGGCCCTGACCAACGAGTGCATTGTTGGCGTCGTTCCATTCCGGGCGCTGGGTGTTCAGCCAAATGCCGCCGTCCAAGACGAGGTTGCCGAGCTTCGACAGCAGCGGTACCAGCAGTTTTTCCAGCAGTGTAACCAGACGCACGTTGCCTGCGTCATCCAGTACCAGTTTGCCGTCGGCGCCGCGCTCATTCACCCGTTGTTCGATCAAATGCGCAAGCTGGTCATCAAAATCGACAGTATTCTTGCCGTCTGAGTACAACGCATCGAACGGGCGGATTCTGTAGGGCACATTCGCGTAGGCGTAGCGCGGCGATTGCAGCATCGTTTGCAGTCGCAGCGGATGAAATTTCTCCGACATCTCGAGCAGCTTTTGCAAGTAGATTATCTGGTGGTCGCCCCAGTAGCCGATATAGCTCCATGGATCGTCAGGCTCCTCGACTTCCCAGTCGATGCCTTCGTCGGTGATTCGATAAGGGTTAAAGCCATCCATCGTCGATGCATTCACAAACTTGGCGATCATGTTCTCGATGAACTCAGGATAGCTAAACGCAAGTGCTTCCCAATTCTGGAAAATGTCACGCCAATTGCCTTGATAGGCAAGAGTACGTTTACCCGCATCGTCGCTAAGCTCGATCGCGAACTGGTTCCATGGTCTGCTCGGATCCCCGTGTCGCCGGCCAAAACGGATTGGCAGGTATTCCTGAGCCAGCCGCTGCAGTTGCGGGTCTGGGCATGACTCGGTCGCGGTGAGCAGTTCATTGATCGTCAATCGTTGTGGCAGTCCGGCGAGCCAGTCAGCATGGCTTTTTGCCATGTGGCGATCAAAGCATCGCAGCGAACGGGCGAAGTCTCCAATCTGCACGGTGTAGTGATCGTCAAAGACGCCGCCACGCAACACGTTAAACAGCACGTTCGCATAGTGGTGCACGGTGACATGCGGCTCCGACGTGACCTGCTCGCTGTCGCAGGTTGCCATGATGGTCTGTAGTTGCTGTGCGCCTTTCGCAATGTCTTTGGCGATGTTCCTCGTGCAGACACTGCCGGTGTTTACAGCATCAATGAGCGCTGTTATCTGCGCCTGATCTTTTTCGATATCCGCGACGAAGTGCCAGTGCTGCGATGCTCCTGCCGCGAGTGTAAGGTCTGCGTTTACAAAATAGCATCCGCGTGTGCCGCGGGTATGCGTCTCTGTGGTGATTGGGTCGCCACCAACGAATGCGCCGAGCTGCGTTGTCGTCAGCAGGTATTTCGGTGCCGCGAGTCCCTGACAATAGACGGTGTTTGCGCGCAGCGATTCACAGGGTTCGGCGCGGTCTGTAATGCCAGAATACAATGCGAACAAAGCGGTCCCGGACGACTCATCCAGCTCGGTCCACTTGTAGGCATCGACCAGATTACTCGTATTGGTTTGCGCAAAGCGCGGCGCACCGGCGGGGAGAATATTCTGGAAGCCGTCGATCAGCGTTGCTGCAATAGGCTGCGACGATTGGTTGCGCAGTTCGCACTGGCGAATGAAGCCATGCGCGTCACTGAACGCCCAGGTGTAACGATAGGTGAGTTGCAGTTCGTGGTGTGTTTCTTCGAACCGGAGTTTATTGCCTAGCGTATTCTTGTACAGATTTCGGGTGATGTTGGCGGTGCCATGCCGTAGGTCGCCGAACGGCTCCCAGATCACGGTAGTGCCACGGTGCTGGACGCGAAACAGTGTCTTGCACCCGGTGTGACAGGCGCTGTCATGAATTTTGTCTACGGTTACGTACGGGAATAGCGCGGTATCGGGTGAGACACGGCCAGCGGTCAATGCGCCATTCGACGATATGAACAACCAGTGATTGGCATGTGAGACAAGGCTGATAAAAAACGCTGGCATTTTGTCAACGTTTTCGATGACGTAAAAACGCTCTCCGTCGATATCGGTAAATCGACCTGCGACGCTGCTTGCGTCAGCCGCGAATACGCGTTGCTGTTTTCTTGCCATTGGTATTGCCCCCGCATACCTTGCGACAGTCGGCACCTTCTTCGGGGCAGTTGGCTGTCACCCTCGGCGCCGCGTCTATCGGCGTCGCGCCGGATCCTTGTACTACCGTTACTTTACTCTGTATGACAGCGCTGTCAAACGGTACACGAGCAGGTAGTTAGACAAGGCCTGCGCATACCGCGTTACAGGGTCGGTAATGCTGATGTCTGGCATCGGTTTAACCGTGATTGCCCAGCACCGAAGGGGCTCACCCGGCACGCACTGCCGCGGGGGGCGACGTGTTGCGTTGCGTGCCGGGCGAGTGTCTATGGCGTTCTAGAAACTGTAGTCCAACGTGGCGGTGAATACGCGCGGGTTGCCGTAGAACGCCGTGATGCTGCTCTCCAGACCCAGCGTCGGGAAGAAGTAGCCGGCTACTTTGTACTCTTCGTCGGCCAGGTTCTTGCCATGCAGGCCTAACGTCCAATGGCCTTCACGATCAGACCAGACGACGCTGGCATCCCAGATGTTGAAGCTTGGCTGATCGAGGAACGGGTTCGGCGCTTCAAATTGGCTAGCGGCACTGCGGTGGCTGACCGCGGTGCTGAGACTCAGATCACCATCGATGCCAAACAAGGGCAGCTCCCGCTGATAGTTCAGCCGGCCTTGAGCTGTCCAGTCCGGCGTATTCTGGAACACCCGCTGTGAGGCAACGTCGGTGCCAAACGCATCAATGAATTCATTGAACACCGCCTGCATGTAACCGACTGAGACGTTGACACTCCATGCGTCGGTCAGGAACGCGGTGCCCTCCAGTTCGGCGCCGGTGATGTCGGCGTCAGCGGCGTTGGACGTGACGCCAACGAATGAGTCATCTAGACCGTCGCCATCAGTATCGAGGCCAACTGAACCGGGAATCTGCACGTCTTCATACTGCGACTGGAAGACTGCGACGTTGGCAATCAGGCGATTGTCGAACCAGCTGCCTTTGACGCCGACCTCAAACGAATTGACCTGCTCGGGCTGGAACAACATGAATTCGAAGACGTCCGCGTCGTCGATGTCACCATCACCGTCGATGTCCGGCGCGCCGGTCGATAGCGCGCGTGGATCGAAACCGCCACCTTTGAAGCCCTCGCTGTAGGTGAAATACAGGTTGGTATCGTCCGTCGCGGCCCAAGAAACGGACACACGCGGTGTGAATTCAGTAAACGTTTCGCTACCACGGAAGTCTGATGTGGTGGCAATTGGCACGGCCGTGCCGCCGAAGAATTCAGACGTGCCACCGATAAGCGTCTGGCGTAATACGCGTGAGTCACGTTCGTCGGAGGTGTAGCGTCCACCTACGGCTACGCTGATCGTGTCCGTGACGTCATAGCTGAAGTCGGCAAAGATCGCCCACGTGGACGTGTCGACATCACCGAGCGTGAATGCGTTCAGGCCTGGCAGGTTGATCGCCGTACCTGTCTGGCCAAGGATGACGTCGAACGCATTGAATGCGTTTGCATCCATATAGAACGCGCCGATCATGCCGTTCAGTCGTTCGCCTGTGTACAGCAGTTGCAGCTCTTCGGACAACTGGTCGTTTTCGTAGACGACAGGTACGTCCAGATCAACCACTTCCAAAGAATCGAAGTCGATCGGCGAGAAAGATTCATCTTCACGATACGCAAGAATGTTGCGAATCATCCATTGATCGTTTAGCTCAAACTCTGTTGTCCACGCAAGGCCGGTTGAGGTCACTTCCTGCTCGGGATTATTCAGGCCGGCGCGTGTGTCGAAGACATCATCAAGCACCGGTGCACCGGAGATGTTACCCGTCGTAAGCCGGTGGCCCTGACGCGGATCCGACCGATCGTCGAGATAGTCAGCGGCGAATCGCATGAACAGGCGATCGTTGGGCGTAAACTCCAGACTGGCGCGTGCACCCAGAATGTCTTTTTGATAGTTCTCGACGCCTGGCAGCGTAAGGTTGTCGCCAAAACCGTCACGCGTCAGTTTGGCGATGGAGCCGCCGATGCGAACGCTGTCGCTGAGCGGTGTCGACGCGGTCACAATGCCGTCCAGCTGATTGAAGGACCCAGCGGAGAAGCGCACCCGCGCTTCAGTTTCATCGGCGAGCCGTTTCGTTACGTACTTGATCGCACCGCCAATCGTATTGCGGCCGTACAACGTGCCTTGCGGTCCGCGCAGCACTTCGATGCGTTCGACGTCGTAGATGTCGAGAACGGCTGCCTGCGGCCGATTCAGATAGACGTCGTCAATGTAGATGCCAACACCGGCTTCGAAACCAGCCACCGGGTCCTGCTGCCCGACACCGCGAATGAAGGCGCTCAATGTTGTGTTGGTGCCGCGTGAGACTTCCAGCGTTACGTTAGGTGCGGTCTGACCCACAGCGACGAGGTCAGTGATGCCGATGCGGTCTAGCTCGTCGCCCGAAAGCGCGGTGATCGAGATCGGCACGTCCTGCAGCGACTCTTCACGGCGGCGCGCGGTGACAATGATCTCGTCGACTGCGCGTGCACCGGAATCCTGCGCCAACGCAGGTAGTGGAAGCAACGTATGGGCGATGGTCAGGCCGGCCGCCGATACAACGACGAACCTGGCGCATAGCGATTGAAACATGGTGATCCCCCCAGAAGCGGTGTCGGATAGACGACACGAAATTCAACGAACGCTGGATTAATACTAATTCAGCGTTCGTTGAAAATGCAATAAGTAACTGTGGAGCGGCGTTTTAGGCTTTGGCGAGTCGTTCGAACCCGGCAGCAATAAACGCGGGCAGGCGGGCGCTGATCGCCGCCATGTCTGAGGAGCGGCAGGTGCCGTTGGACAAATTGTCGATGCGGCCGGTCTCAGCGAATGTGAGCGTTAATGCACCGGACAAAAAATGGTAACTCCAGAACAAATCCGCCTCGCTGCTGTTCGGTAATGCGCGTCGCAATGCGTCGAGGAACCGACGCACCAGCGGATCGAAATACTTGGTCATCAACTCGCCACCCCACTCGGGTGAGTTGTTGACCTGGGCAACCAGCGCGAAATAGTGGCGCCACTGCTCGTGATCCTCGGCGAGCAAGTCCAACAGCGGGTTCGTAAACGCACCGATGATCTCCTCGACGGTAGGTGCGTCGTCCTTGTGTCGCCCCTCCACCTCATCCAGTGCGGCATGCCGGATCGCGTTCATCGTTTCCGCGCGCCGCATCAAAACCGCGTCGAACAGGTCGCGCTTGGATTCGAAGTGGTAGTAGGCGAGCGCAACGTCAGCGCCGGCCTGTTTCATGATCTGGCGCACGGTGACGCTGGCAAAACCGTCGCGTGCGAACAACGCTTCGGCAGCGTCGAGTATGCGTTGCTTGGTTTCTTTGGATTTTACGCTTTGCGGCATACGGGCCTCGGGGTATAGACGTCGCAACGGCGACAGGTTGCCTTTCAACAAACGTTGAATTACGCTTCAACGCCTGTTCAATTGTAGCAAAGCGTGGGGCGCTCATGACTTGGTTTCAGCCTAAGCCGTTGATGTTGCCAGCGATGTTGGCGCTCAATGCTGAGCATCTTGGCGCTAAACCTGCTCTCATCGTCGACGACGAAACGCTCAACTGGGCTGAGTTCACTGGGCGCTGCGCTG
Organism: Pseudomonadota bacterium; assembly: GCA_038529355.1. GTDB lineage: Bacteria > Pseudomonadota > Gammaproteobacteria > Steroidobacterales > Woeseiaceae > CALBPI01. Next base: position 72,766 of record JBCBDU010000009.1, on the reverse strand, counting down.
CCGTTGCTGGTGCGCTGGCCGCGTCCGGGCTCACACGCGGAGATCGGGTTGGCATTGTGATGGACAATGCTGCGGAAACCGTTGCTGCGTTATTTGGTTGTGTCTACGGGGGATTTGTCGCTGTGCCGATCAACGTATCGGTTGCCGATGCAGCAATAGGCACCATGCTCGACGACAGCGACGCGCGAGCCGTCATCTGTAACGGCGCCCACACGGCGCGTGTCGATGCCCTGCGGCATAGTCTGGATTTGCGCGCGTTGGTGAGTGTGCAACCGTGTGCAGGGTGGCTGACGTTTTCCGACTGGGTTGGCACGCCAGCCGCGATGGCCGCGCCCGCTGATGTGACGCCGACGGATGAGTGCAACATTATCTACAGCTCTGGCACCACGGGGTTGCCCAAAGGGATTGTTCATGATCATCGTTGTCGCGCCGCTTGGGCGTACGACATGGCCGTTGCTTTGCGTTATCACCCAGGTGCACTGACGTTGTGCTCACTCGGTTTGTATTCCAACATCTCGTGGGTGGCGATGCTGGCGACGATTCTGGCGGGTGGCACACTCGTTGTTGCCCGCACGTTTGATGCGAGCGCTTGTATCGAGCAGATTGCGCGTCTTGGTATTACTCACTCGGCGATGGTGCCGGTGCAATTACAGCGCATGCTGGCCGACCCGACCTTCGCCGCTGACAAAGTCAGATCGTTGCAGAGCCTGATGTGCTGCGGCTCACCGCTGGCTCCAGTCGTCAAGCAGCAGATCGTCGATCAGTTCGGGTCGGCTTTCATGGAGCTGTACGGATTAACGGAAGGTCTGGTTACGGTGCTACAGCCCGAGCAAATGGCGACGAAACTTAAGTCTGTAGGGCAACCGTGCCCCGGTCAGCAGATCGTCATTCTGGACAATGACGATGCGCCGTGCGCGGTCGGCCAGAGTGGTGAAATCGTCGGTCGTGGACCGCTGCAAATGGCCGGCTATCACGCACGGGATGAGGCTAACGCTGCGGCCACCTGGGTCGATCCGCACGGCGTACGCTGGTTGCGCACCGGGGACATCGGGTATCTGGATGAAGACGGGTTTCTCTATCTGGTCGATCGCAAGAAAGACATGATCATCAGCGGTGGGCAGAACATTTACCCTGCGGATATTGAGGCCGTCATTGCCGCCCATCCGCTGGTGCGTGAAACGGCCGTCATTGGCGTGGCGAGCGAGCGCTGGGGCGAGACGCCGTTTGCGGTGATCGTTGGTGATATCGTGGATGAAGCGGCATTGATTGCGTGGGTTAACGAGCGCGTTGGCAAGCAACAGCGCATCGCGGGCGTACAGGTGATCGATGAGTTGCCGCGCAACCCGAATGGCAAGGTGCTCAAACGCAGCTTGCGCGAGCGCTTCAAACAGCTGCGCCTCTGAAGAGGGCTATGGACATGCAAACCTACACGATTACCACCGACGAAGGATTGTCGTTGTACGCAAGATCACAGGGCAGCGACACGGATCAACTGCCGATGATCTGCCTGCACGGGCTAACGCGCAACGCAGCCGATTTCGATGATATTGCCGCCATCCTTGCCAGCGATCGCAAGGTGTACGCGCTCGACTTTCGCGGTCGATCGCGCTCGGACTACGATACCAATTGGCGCAATTACATTCCGCCAGTCTACGTTCAAGATGTGCTGGCGATGATGGACCAGCTCAATATCTCACGCGCGGTATTTTGCGGCACATCATTGGGTGGTCTTGTCACGATGCTGCTCGCGCAGGCCACGCCCGACAAAGTCGCCGCGGCTATTCTCAATGACATTGGTCCGGTGATCGAAGCCGATGGGCTTGCGCGCATTCAAACCTACACAGGCGCGTTACCTGGCGCGAGTGACTGGGACGATGCGTTGCAGCAACTCAAGACGATCTATGGCGCAACGCTGCAAGATCTTGATGATGACGATTTCATGCGTTTGTGCCGGCGCACCTATCGCGAGCAGCCGGACGGTAGCCTTGCGTTCGATTACGATCAGAACGTCGGTCGCGCGATTCGCGAGGTCGACATGCAACTGGGCGATCCGTGGCAATTGTTTGCGGCGTTGCATGATATACCGACGCTGGTTTTGCGCGGCGAGCTGTCAGATATTCTGGGCGCCGCGACCGTTGCGGAGATGGCAGCACAACACCCAAATCTGGTCAGTGCAACGATCGCCAATCGTGGTCATGTGCCTTTACTCAACGAGCCCGACAGTGTTGCAGCGATTCAGCAGTTTCTTGGAGCGATCTCTTGATATCAAGAATCCTGATTGCAGCCGCGGGTCTGCTTCTGGTGAGCGCCTGTGGTCGTCAATCGGTCGCTGTGCCTGCCACCAATGCACCGACGCAAATCACCGTGTCGGGGCTGTCGTCGGGTGGCTATATGGCTGGGCAACTACATCTGGCGCACAGCGACGTGATTTCAGGTGTTGGCATTCTGGCCGCAGGTCCTTATCGCTGTTCGCAGGGCAACTTGCTGCGTGCGCTGGGTGCTTGTGTCACCGGCGAAGGGCTCGATGCGACCGATTCGGTTACGGCGGCGCGGCAGGCCGCTGCTGATGGCGGCATTGCGGACCCGGGCAATCTTGCCGATGACCGCGTCTGGCTTTATCACGGCAGTAACGACACGGTCGTGAACGTGCGTGTCACCGACGTGGCCAGCGAGACTTATGCACAGCTCGGCGTAGACCCGACCGCGATCGTTCGCGTCACAGATGTGCCTTCCGCGCACGGATTTCCGGCGCAGCAGGCAAGTGCGCCGTGCGGCGAAATGCGTTCGCCGTTCGTCAACGATTGTGGTTACGACGGTGCTGGCGAGTTACTGCAATTTTTGACGGATCAATCAACAGATGTGGCTGATACGGCCACCGGCGTTCTCGAGACGTTCGAACAACAAGCGCCGGAAGGTTCGGGTTTTGCTGCGCAGGGTTTCATTTATCGACCCGCGCAATGCGTTGGCGCGTCTTGCGGCCTGCACATTGTGCTGCACGGTTGCGGTCAGGGTGCCAGCTATGTTGGCGACGCCGTTGCACAAACGGCCGGTTACAATCGCTGGGCAGATGCACTGGATCTGGTGATCATCTATCCGCAGATTGCACCGAACGCCGTGAGCAACCCACTGGGCTGTTGGGATTGGTGGGGGTACACCGGGGCTGCGTTTGCAACGCGTGATGGTATCCAGGTTCAGACGCTCAGGGCGATCATCGAGCGCTACGAACAGGCAGCGCTTTGATCGTCGAGTGGTCGCTGTTTGGCGCATACTTGTTAGTTACCGCCTGGCTCGGTTGGCTCGGCTATCGGCGTACGCAGGGCTTTGGCAGTTTTGCGATTGGCGATGCACAAATGAACCCGGTGGTTGTCGGCATTACGCTGGCGGCCAGTACCGCGTCGGCCGCCACGTTTATCGTTAATCCCGGTTTCATCTACGTCGATGGTTTCTCGGCCTGGTTTCATCTTGTGCCTGGACTGGTGATCGGGCTAACGACGATGCTGTTTGTGTTGTCCGTACGTTTCCGGCGCATTGGTGCCAATGATGGCGCGTTAACGCTGCCCGATTGGGTCGGCAAGCGCTACGGATCGCGCGGGTTCAGGTTGTATTTTGCAGTCCTCAGTTTGCTGTCGTTTGCGTTTGTCGTGCTGCTCGTTGGTGGTATTTCTATTGTGATGCAGCAGCTGCTCGGCGTTAGCAACGTCGTCGCGCTGACCATCACGCTGGTCTTCGTGACCGGTTATGTATTCATTGGTGGCACCTATGCGCATGTGCTGACGAACCTGTTGCAAGGCTCGTTGATGATCGTCGTTGCGCTGCTGATTCTAGGCTCGTGTGTTTGGGTCGTTGCGACCAGCGAGGTCGACGTCGTGGCGACGCTGCTGGCCAGCGATCCGAATCTGTTGCAGCCGGTGAAACCGGACGGCCGGTTGTTTGGTGATGTGTTCACGATTTACGTTGCAGGGTTTGTCATCGGCGCTGTGCTTGCGTGCCAGCCACACATCCTGACCAAGGCGCTGTACGTTAAATCCGATCGTGATGTGCGTCGCTATCTCATTGTCTTTGCCGTGGTGTTTACGTTATTTGCGTTGCTGGTAACGGTCGGTTTCGTGGCGCACCTGGTCGTGGATCCGGGGCAGTTGACCGACGCGACAACGGGCGTTCTGAGCCAGGATCGGGTCATGACGGCGTACCTGCGCAGTGTGTTTCCCGATTGGCTGTTCACGATTGTCGCTGTGGTCTTGCTGGCCGCAGCAATGTCGACGCTGGACGGCTTGCTGGTGTCGCTGTCGACCATTACCGCCAACGACTTGTTCCTCAATCTGCTGCCAGCCACGATGCGTCGCGATCTGGATGCCGAAACGAGGATGCGCTGGGCGATGCGCGCCGGTCATGTGATTCTGGTGCTGTGCGCGATCGGCGCGTTTGTGATCAATCTGTCGCCGCCGCGTCTGTTAGGTATTTTCGGACAGGTCGGAGTGTATGGTCTTGCTGTTGCACTCGCGCCGCCGTTACTGGCTGGAGTGCTCTTTCAAACACCGGCCTTGCGACCTGTCACCATATTGTCTGTGGTCGCGCTTGCCACGCATTTCACGTTGTATTTCTACGGTGCAACCCTGCTACCAAACGTGGCGCTCAATTGGGCTAACCCGGGCGTGACCGCGGCGCTGGCTGCGTTGTCCACGTTGCCGTTGGTCGCGTTGGCGAAATGCTCACCTGCGGATCGGTCTGTGGCCGCGCCGGATCGCTCGTAGCGCTAGACGCCACAGGCGAAATAAATACGGTTGCGGTCTCCGGCAAAGTCTTTGTAGAACGTATTCGGATCGTTGCCAATCGCATCACTGGTCGACAGCGTCAGTCCTTCCTCACTCACTAGCGTGTAACCGTCCGCGCCACAGGATTTACCGGCCTTCTCGAGGCACAGATTCAGTCCGCGCGCGTTGCCGTCGCAGTCTACGCGATAGGCGATCTGGCCGTTCGCCAACGTCGTGCTTACAGGGCCAGCGCAGCCTGCCAAACACAGGAGCGTTGCCAGTGATAAGAGTTTCGTCGCACAGTTTCGCATGTCGGTACCTCCTCGCGGTTACGAGTTACACCATAGCAACAGTTGTCGGCGCGTTCAGCACGCTCACGGCAACCGTGCGCAGCCTTTGCCGGTTGGTGATTGTCCGTTTTGCGCGACGTTAGCGTCCGTTTCCGGCACAATTGTTTTGGCGCAAGGGACCTATGTGCGTATGTAACTCGGGGGGCGAGCGGTGCGAAAACAATTGATGAAGATTGCTGTCGTGATACTGGCAATCAACCAATGGGGATGTGCAGTGACACAACAAACACAGCAGGCAGCAGGTGTAGTCTGGGCCGTCAATGTTGGTGGCGAGGCGTATGCCGGCGTGGACGGTGTGCAGTATGCGGCTGAGTCTTCTGTCGCTGGCGGCACGCTCGGAACGCTCGACACCGTGAAAGGTGTACAAGACCCAACGCTGTACCAAACTTATCGCGAAGGCGATGTTCGAGTTTCCAAAGCGCTACCCGATGGTCGCTATGATGTTGTTCTGCATTTCATCGAGCCCAACGATATCGGCGGCGGTGAGCGGGTCTTCGATGCAATCATCAATAACGAACGTTGCATCGAAGAACTCGATGTTATGGCGTGGCGAGACGGGCAAATTATTTCTGGTTTGTCGGTGGCATGCGCAAATACTGCGGTGACCAACGGTCGTTTCGACCTGCACTTTGAAGCGCGTGCTGGCGAGCCGGTTTTGAGTGCAGTCGTCGTGCGCGAGAAACTGACGCGCGCTGCGCACTGGCAGTTGGTCTGGAGCGATGAGTTTGCAACCGATGGTGCGCCGGATACCAGTAAATGGACGCACGATGTCTGGCCTGCGAAAAAGGTCAACGATGAGGACCAGACCTACACGGCGCGCGAGAAGAACGTGCGCGTCGAAAACGGTCGGCTTGTGATCGAGGCACATCGCGAAGACCTTAACGGCGCAAACTATACGTCGGGTCGCATTCATACCGCCGGCAAAGCCGACTTCTTATACGGGCGCTTTGAAATCCGCGCCAAAGTGCCGCGCGGGCAAGGCACGTGGCCGGCAATCTGGATGTTGCCTTCAGATCCTTACCGCTATTCTACGACGTGTGCGCCAGGCGAAGACTGGCAAGGCAGCGAGACTTGCGATGCGTGGCCTAACTCTGGCGAGATCGATATCCTCGAACATGTCGGCTATCAGATGGGTCATGTCCACGGCACCGTCCACAACAAGGCGTATTACTGGGTCAATTGGGAGCAGCGCAAAGGGCGTATTCTGGAGCCAACAGTGGATAGCGAGTTTCACATTTATGCGCTGGAGTGGTCAGAAGATCGCATCGACATGTTCGTCGACGACACGCTGTACTTTACCTATCTGAACGAAAACACCGGTTGGCGCGCCTGGCCTTACGATCACCCGTTTCATCTGATTATCAATATTGCGATGGGCGGTGTTTGGGGTCGCGCCGGTGGTCCGACCGATGACAGTGTGCTGCCGCAGCAGATGTGGGTTGATTGGGTGCGCGTCTACAAACGCGGCGATGAGTAGCGTCTCCAAAAGCCGAGCCTGACTGTAGCCGTTGAACCTTGCGATGCCGGTGCCACGGCAGTTGCATTCGCTTGGGTTACCCCATGTTTCTGAGTCGATTAATCCCCTGACAACAGACAAAATCGGTCACCACGGCGGGCGATTCGAAAGCCCCGTTTTGCGACGGCCGCGGATGCGTCGCTGTCAGAGAAGCGAATTGGATTGGTGTGGTTGTAGTGGATGAAGTGCAGCCGCGATTTCTCATCAGGCGTCAGCGCATCGAGTCGCGCCATCGTTGCGGTTACCCGTGGATGCGGAATCTCACGCATGTCGCGGCCGGGTAATTCGTTGTCGTCGTAAAACGTGGCATCGACGAACGCAAAGTCGACGTCGCGCAGCATGTCGCCGATGTCACGATCGCTGGCGGCTTGCCACAGCTCCCAACTATCAATATCCGGAATGAACAGCGTACGCGACTGCGGCGTCGCGATGACAAAACCGGCGGTCTCGGAATATTCATCGCGATGGGGCACCGGTAGCGCGGTCACGGACAGGTGCTTGGTTAATTGCAGCGCGGTGTCGGGTTGGAGCGTGTGCAGGATTACGTTGCCGATGTCGACCAGCTGCGACCACGGACCCTGATCAGACAGGAATGCAATCATGCGCGGTAAGGCGTAAACCGGGATATCGCTGACGCCGGCCGCCTCACGACCAAGATACATCAGGCCCGCGTAGTGACCGATATGCGCGTGCGTCAGGAAAATGCCGTCGAGCGATTGCGCGTCGAGAGGCTTGGAGATAAGTGTCTCTAGCAGTTTGAGTTGCGCGCCAATGGCAGGTGTTGCTTCGAAGAGAAACCGCTGCTTGCTGCTGTGATCCACAACGCCTAGAGCGGTGGGCAGCAGTATTTTATCGGTGTCATTCCAGGCTGGATCGGCGTGATTGCCAATTTGCGGCGCACCGGCATCCTGGCCTGCGCCCAGAACGAATAGCTCAATGTCACAGTCTGATGCTGCCTGCACGGCCGAGCACGAAACTAGTGCAATGAGAGTCAACAATGGATATCGCATCGCAAAAGCGTATACCAAGAGGCCTTGCGACGTCAGTGCGGCGAGATTGTTGGTACACGCAGCGCCAGCACGCATAACGCGTGCCCGTTGCATCCTCCGCTATCCAAGAGCAAGTGCCAGGCGCCGATCTGTTGCTGTCGTTCTGTTTCTCGTTGCGGCGATTGCCGCACACAATCGTTGCTTCGATGGGAATCGGCAAGGCCGTGCGTGCCCGAACAGCTGACTTTGGTTTACACTCAATTAATGAAAATCACTAACACATATATTCTTGTGTGCATCGCCGCTTGCGCCATCAGCATGCCGGCGCTGAGCCAGGACGCCTACGACGAGATCATCGTTACTGGATCACGTTTGAGCGGATATGACAGCGAGGCCGTTCCCGTGGTCCATATCAAGCGACGCCCGGATTTCATGGTGGTCGATGCGTACATTGAATCGGATTCGCGTGTTGCGGCGACGCGCACGAAAGAGATCAACAAGACGCTTGAGTCGCTCGCTCGCCGCGCTGCGAGCACGCCCAATATCACGCTCGGGCTCAGCCGGTCGTTTGAGACGGACGACGACGAGATCGAATACGTCGTTGATTTCGATCGAGACGATGTGGAGATTGTTTCGGGTCGCAGGCCGGATACGTCTCGCGTAGCGCTCGTCGTGAAGTCACCGGTGCTCGAAGGTGATTCGTCGCCCGATGTCGTGCATGCGCGCATCGAGTCGTTTTTGAAGTCGATTGATGTATCGGGTCGTGCTGTGGTTAAGGATTTTGGTGAGATCAACTACAGCTTGATTGGCATCAGCCAGTATCGCGAGCCGCTGCTTAAGATGCTGGCGCAGGATATCCAGAAGTTGCGAGCCCTGTTTGGCGAAGACTATAACGTCACGATAATTGGCCTTGAGTATCCGGTGCGCTGGCGCGTTTCGGGCGCCATGCAGCTGGCGATTTATTTTCCCTACGGCAGTTCGTTGACCAGCGACTAGTTGACCGGTTGAGTACTGCGATTGCGCCTGTCGAAACGTCTTGCAGCATCGTTACGGCTCGCGCATCGGTAGCGTGACCGTCAGGCGTTGATGTGTTTGCGAATCGGCGCCAACCATCAGCTCAAAATCGCCAGCTTCGATCGTTTCTTTCATGTCAGGGCCGACGAACGACAATGCATCGAATGGCACGGTCAGTGTTACTTGCTGTGTTTGCCCCGCTTTGATGTGTATGCGACGAAACGCCACCAATGCCTTGACGGGCCGTGTGATGCTGCTGACCGGGTCACGCAAGTAGACCTGCACCACTTCGTCACCGGCGCGTTTGCCGGTGTTTGTAACCTCGATGGTCACCTCAATGTCAGTGTCCCACGCAAGTGTCTTGCGATCGACGGCAGGCGCGGCGAATTCGAATGTGGTGTAGCTTAAGCCGTAACCGAACGGGAACAGCGCTGAGGTGTCAGCGTCGACATAGCCGCGGCGCGATGTGGGTTTATGGTTGTAGTAGACGGGCAGGTGGCCGACCGAACGGGGAATCGATACGGGCAGCTTGCCGCCGGGGTTGTAGTCACCAAATAAAACCTCGGCTATCGCCGTACCCGTTTCCTGGCCGAGTATCCAGCCGTCGAGTACGGCTGCAGCACCGTCAATAACCTCCGGTATCGCGAGCGGGCGACCATGGATCAACACCGCAACAACGGGTTTTCCGGTTGCCACCAGCGCTTCAATTAACGCCTGTTGTTCACCGAGCAGTTGCAAGCTTGCCCTGTCTCCCAAGTGTGCCTCGGCCCATGCCTCGCGGCTGGTGCTCTCGTTGCCGCCGATGACAGCGACGATCACATCGGCTTTGCGCGCAACCGCAACGGCCTTGCGGATCCGTTTGTGATTGTCGGCCGAGTCGACGAACGTCACCGGATCATCCCACCAGCTGCGACCTTCGGTAATTCGCGAGCCTTCTGCATAGTCGATGCGTACCGAATCGCCGACACGCGCTTGCATGCCGGCCAGTACGCTAATCGCTTGCCGTGGCACATCGGCGTAGCCACCCAGTATGGTTTCATTGGCGTTAGGGCCAACGACGGCAATTCGCGAGATATTTTCGGCATTCAGCGGCAGTAGGTTGTCGTTATTCTTGAGCAGCGTAATCGCTTTGCGTGCTGCATCCAGCGCCAGTTCTCGCGCCGATGCATTGCCGGTAATCGCTTCCGCATATTCGGCATCAGCGTAGGGCGTTTCAAACACCGTGGCCTGAAATTTGGCCATCAACACATTGCTTACGGCGCGATCGAGCACCGCTTCCGGCAACCGACCGTCAAGCACGGCGTCACGCAACAGTGGAAAGGCCGTCGGATCGGGCGTTTCAAGGTCGATGCCCGCAACCATGGCCTGGATGGATGCATCCAACGCGTCGGCAGCGACGCCATGGCGGGAAACGAGCTCGTCTATCGCGAAGTAGTCTGATACGACCAGGCCGTCGAAGCCCCACTCATTGCGCAGCACATCCTGCAGCAGAAAATGACTGACGTGCGACGGCACGCCGTCAATCTCATTGTAAGAGGCCATGACCGAGGCGGCATTGGCTTGCTGGATGGCGGCTTTGAACGGGGGGAAGAATACTTCGCGCAGCGTGCGCTCGGATACATGGGCCGGGCCGACGTTCATGCCCGACTCCGGCTCGCCATGACCTGTCATGTGTTTGAGCGTGGTCAACACCTTGTTGCTTGCCAGCGGCAAGGTCGTGCCTTGAAATCCGCGTACTGCGGCCACGCCCATGGCTGACACCAGCAGAGGGTCCTCGCCAAACGTCTCTTCGATGCGTCCCCAGCGTGGATCACGCGCCACATCGACAACCGGCGACAGCACGTGATGCGCGCCGCGCGCTCTGATCTCGCGTGCGGCAATGGCATAAACGCGCTCCACCAGTTGCGGGTCCCAGGTGCTGGCCAGTGCAATGGCTTGCGGAAACACGGTGGCATCTCTGGCTTGATATCCGTGCAAACCTTCTTCATGGAACAGTGCTGGTATGCCCAGTCGTGTGTCGTTCAGCAAGTGGCTTTGGATGGCGTTGACGAGTTGCACGGTATCGCTGGCATCGCGCGCCTGACGTTTGCCAGGTGCGTCCAGTCCGACGCGATCCTGCGGTCGTGCAATACAGCCGATTCCGTGTGGGAAACTGGCTGCCATCTTTTGCGCTGAGAAACTGCCATCCGCCGACAGGATGTTCTCTTTTTGCAGCCAAATGCAGGAAACTTGAGCGAGTTTTTCGTCCAGTGTCATGCGCGCAAGCAGGTCTGCCGTGCGAACTTGAGCTGCGCGCGTGGCGTCGCGATACGCGGGGCTGTCGACGATAGTCGTTGCGTCGTCGGCAAGCACGACGCCTGTGATCAGTTGGCTTGCCAGCATCAGTGAGGCAAGCTGACTTGCTAGGAAAACCGTTGCTGTTGTCATCTGCATGCGTCGAACTCCGAGTGGTCTGCCAATAATCCGGCCGCTGGACTGTAAGACACCAACGCCGATGAGTCGGTAAGCGGCGAATGACGATGTTACAGTTTGCCGGTCGGTGTCAGCGGACTCTATGAGTTCTTGACAAGGTTGTCAAAATGACGCCTCAGGCCGTGCGTGGAATGCTCGATGATGCTGCGGGTTGCGGCACGATGACGGCGCCCGATGTTGGCACGACTTCACCGGCTGCCCGTGGCGGTTAATGACAGACGAGACACAATAATGAAAAAAACCAGTCGCAATGAGCGCTCCACCCGCAAAAGCGTCACCATCGTTGATGTGGCTCGCCACGCCGGGGTCTCATTCAAGACGGTGTCGCGCGTGCTCAACAACGAGCCTAACGTGCGTGAAAGCAAACGCGCGGCTGTAATGGCGTCGATAGACAAGCTCGGTTATCAGCGCAACCGCATGGCGCAGACGCTGCGCAAACAAGAGCCGCAATTTGTTGCCTTGTTGTTTCAAAACCCGAACATGGGGTACGTCAACAGTATCCAGCTTGGTGCGATGGAGCGCTGCCGTCACGACGGTTGCCATCTCATTGTCGAGAATTGCACCGACCATGAGCGCAGCATTCAGGAGTTGATCAGTGAGCCGCATCTGGTCGGCGCGATGCTCACACCGCCACTATCGGACGATGAGCAGCTGCTGCAGCTGCTTGAGTCCCACGAGATCCCGTTTGTGCGCATGGGTACCAATCTCGATATGGATCGTGCCCCTCTGGTTACGATGGATGACGAGCAGGCGGCGTTCGAGGTCACCGATTACCTGTTGTCCATTGGTCATCGTCGTATTGGTTTTATCGCCGGTCCACCGGAACACAGCATTAGCGAGCTGCGGCATGTCGGCTACCGTCGTGCCCTGGCGGCGCGCGGGGTGACCTACGAGGATCAGCTGGTTACGCCGGGTGACTTCTCTTACGAGTCGGGGCTCGCCGGCGCCGAGCGCCTGCTCGACCTGGGCGCGCCGCCGACGGCAATTTTTGCCAGCAATGACGATATGGCGGCGGCCACGCTTGCCGTTGCTTACAAGCGCAACATCGATGTGCCCGCAGAGCTGTCGGTGGCAGGCTTTGACGACACGCTGATCTCACAGGTGATCTATCCCCAGTTGACCACCATTGCGCAGCCCATTGCCAAAATGGCCGAGGCGTGTGTTGATCTGTTGTTGCAGATCACGTCAGGCGTTCAGGTCACCAGCACGCATGTCCGGCTGGAGCACCGACTGGTGATCAGGCAGTCCACGGCACCGCCAAAGGATCGGCGCAGAGTGCTCACCTAGAAAATTGACAAGGTTGTCAATTGAGTGCACGATCAGCCCCTCAACACACGTCAGTCGGCGTACGTCGAACCGGGGGGTTTATGAACGGAACATCTGGAATTCTTGGGGTAGGAGTCACGTTGGCGATCGGTATCGCGCTGAGTGCGCCGTTGGCGGCACAGGTACAGCCAGATCCGCGAACCGAGACCATCGATGAAATTATTGTCACGACAGAGCGTCGTGAGCAGAGCATTCAGGACGTCGCAGGCTCGGTGCAGTCGTTCTCCGCCGATGACTTACGCCGCGATGGCGTCAATGGTGAGATTCGCAATCTGCAGCTCGTCGTGCCAGGACTGAGCATCGCCAATCAGGAAGGCAATGTTGAAATCTTCATACGCGGCGTTGGCTCGGCCAACAACACAGAGTTGGGTGATCCGGCTGCTGCCACACATATCGACGGCGTCTATTTGCCACGCCCGCGCGGGCTCGGTGCGATGTTCTTCGATCTCGAGCGCGTGGAGGTCAACAAAGGTCCGCAGGGAACCCTGCGCGGCCGTAATGCGGTTGCCGGCAGCTTAAACATCATTACGCGCAAGCCAAGTGTTGAGGGTGTGGAGGGTTACCTGCAATCAGAGTTCGGCAACTTCAACCATCGCGCGCTGGAAGGTGCGCTCAACCTGCCGATCAATGACACGATGGCCGTGCGTATCGCAGGGTTCAGTGAACAGCGCGACGCAACGTTCAACAACGTCGGCAATGCTCAAAATATTGAAGCCGCGGGCAGCGAAGACGAGCTTGCGCTGCGCGCGCAGCTGCTTTGGAATCCGACCGACCGATTGCGCTTTCTTGCCAAGATTGACTACGTGGCGGAGGGTGGCACCGGCTACCCCGGCGCTAACCTTTTTCCGGCGTTATCCAGCGGCAATCGTGCGGACGATCTCGAGTTGCGTGACGTCGTGTACCGCGGTTGGCAGGGTGATTTGGACAATGAACACACCGGCGTATCGCTCAACGTCGTCTATGACTTCGATGCGTTTTCTGTGGAGTACAGCGGCTCGCGTCGCTATATCAATTTTGCGCAGACCAATGGTGCCAATATTGGTGTGCTGTATCCCGGCCTTGATATCAATACCGTCGACTATGACAACCGCTCGAATGTCTTTTGGGAGCAGACATCTGATGCGTACATTCACGAATTGCGCTTTTACAGTGACGACGATAGTCGGTTGATCTGGTCGGCCGGTGCATTTCATCAGGACGAAGATCAGCAAACCGGATTCGGTTCATTCAACGACAAAGGTATCTTCTTCTCTGGTGTTGAATTCACGATGCCAGAAGTTGAGGTTTCGTCAACAGCTGTCTTTTTGAATGGCACCTATTCGGTGACGGACAACGTCAGGCTCAAGGCCGGTTATCGATATACGGAAGAGGAAAAATTCCGCTTCGGTATCGGCGGGAACTGGACGCTTGGTTTGGGCGGTGAAAATCTGGGCAACGGGAACCTGTTCGATTGTTGTTTCCAGACGCGACTGGGCACCGAAGGCTTCTTTCCGAGCTTTCTGAGCCGACCGAATTTTACGGCACCGACCAACAATGCCGAGGCTGCGGCGTTTTTGTTGCAAGGCGCCTCATTTGGTCAGCGCGATACTCTGGCGCAACAACTCTTGGGTGTTGCGAACGGCACCAATGCGAACGCCAATTGCGTTGATACGCCGGATACCAATCCGGACGGTCGATTGACCTGCCGGCCCGATGGCGAACACAGCTTTTTCACGCTCGGCGCGCCGGTCCAGCAAATCGGTCAGGCTGAGTTCGACTTCAATGACTGGCGTTTGGGTATCGAGATGGATCTCGGCGATGACCACCTGTTCTATGGCCTGATTTCCACCGGTCACAAATCGGGCGGATTCAATGACACGCTCGGTGATGGGACGTCGCCGTTGTACGACCCCGAAGAAGTCGTCGCCTATGAGCTGGGCAGCAAGAACGTGTTCGATTCCAAACACGGGCAAATCATCGCCAATGCATCGCTGTTCTACTACGACTACACCGATCAGGTCTTCCAGTCGCTGATTGGCTTTGGCGGCGCAGGCCCCAGTACCGGCCTCGCGTTGCTGAATGAAAACGTTGCCGATTCCGAAATCCTGGGCTTAGAGTTTTTCGGGCGCTTGCCGCTTCCGGCCGGATTCAGCGTGGACTTCACTTACCTGTTTCTCGATGCTGAAGCCAAATCCGGCGAGCTCGCCGATGTGCGTGGCCAGGATTTCGGGGTAAGCCCGTCTGTGGCTAACATTGATCTTGCGGGCAACACGCTGCCTCTGGTTTCCGATCACTCGCTGATCATCAAGTTGCAACAGTCAGTACCGACGGAAAGCGGGTTGCTGCAATGGCAAGTGCTGGGTAGCTATCGTTCCGACTACTTCCTAAGCATCTTTAACGAAGATGATATTGTGCGTCCCGATGGCTCTGGAATATGCGGATCGAACGACGCCATTGTTTGCGGGTTCGAGAATCATCAGGAAGGGTACGTGCAATTCAATGCAGGCATCTCATACTTGCCAAACCAGGGCAACTGGCGCGCCGAGGCCTATGTCACGAACATCTTCGATGAAGAGGCATCGCAAAAAGCGCTGTTGGGTAACAACCTGAACCTGCGATTCATCAATCTGCCACGCACGGGCGGTATTCGTCTGCGGTACGATTTTTAGCTGGCACTATTGGCGCAAACGTCCGGTAGCCGTATCCCCCTGCGGCCCGGGCGTCTGCACCCGGATTTAATGGAGCAGTGACAGTGAAACCCGACCCCTCAACACCGCAGAACGAGAACATCCGCTTCGCCGTGCTGGTCAGCACGGTTGCGACCATCGGCGGATTCCTTTTCGGTTTTGATAGCGGTGTCATCAACGGCACAGTGCGCGGTCTTGAGCAGGCTTTTCAGTCCGACTCAGCGGCGACCGGTTTTAACGTCGCGTCGATGTTGCTGGGCAGCGCGGTCGGCGCTTTTTTCGCCGGTCGCCTCGCGGACCGGTTTGGTCGCCGGTCGATGATGATTGCTGCTGCGATCCTGTTCGTGATCAGTGCACTGGGCTCGGGGATTGCAACCAGCTCTTTGGAATTTGTCATCTATCGTGCGCTGGGCGGTCTTGCCGTTGGTGCGGCCAGTGTCATGGCGCCGGCCTATATTTGCGAAGTTGTTCCGGCGCGGCTGCGCGGCACGCTGGCCACGGTGCAACAGATCGCAATTATCGCGGGCTTGTTTATTGCCTTCCTCAGTAACTATCTACTCGCGGACATTGCCGGGTCTGCTGCTGCGCAGTTCTGGCTGGGATTTGAGACCTGGCGCTGGATGTTCTGGGTGGAAGTCGTGCCTGCCGCGACCTATTTGTGTTTGTTGCTGCTTATCCCAGAGAGTCCGCGCTATCTAGTAGCCCGCGGCCGCCATGAGGACGCTGCTCGCGTTCTGGCGCGCATCTCGGGTGACGTCGTCGCGCGCGAGCAAGTTCGCGAAATCCAGTTGTCGTTGTCTACGCAGAGTCAACCGCGGCTGCGGGACATTCTGGTGCCGGGCATGATCAAGTTGCGCCCCATTGTCTGGGTCGGGATCGGTCTGGCCACGTTCCAGCAGCTCGTCGGTATCAACGTCGTGTTCTATTACGGTGCTGTGCTCTGGCAGTCAGTCGGGTTCACCGAGCAGGATGCGCTGCTGATCAATGTCATGTCAGGTGCCATCAGTATCGTCGCAGTCGTTATTACATTGCTGCTTATCGATCGTATCGGCCGCAAACCGTTTTTGCTGCTTGGCTCGTGCGGTATGGCGGTGACGCTTGCAGTTATGGCTTTCGCTTTTTCGACCGCGCAAGTCGGCGAGGGTGGCCAGATTGCCCTCGATGACAATTACGGGCTTTCGGCATTGGTTGCCGGCAATGCCTACGTCTTCTTTTTCAATATGTCCTGGGGCCCGGTGATGTGGGTCATGCTGGGAGAAATGTTCCCCAATCAGATACGCGGCTCCGGCCTTGCGATCAGTGGTTTGTCGCAGTGGCTTGCAAACTTCGTCATCACGGTCAGTTTTCCCATACTGCTGGTCAACATCGGGTTGGCAAGCGCCTATGCAATCTACTTTGCGTTCGCGGCCATTTCCATCGTATTCGTTTATAGGTTTGTCAACGAAACGATGGGTCGTACACTTGAGGACATGCAGGGCTGAGTAGCCTATGCATGCTTCTACGATTCGCAATCCAAGGTTAGTTGCCAATGACTAGCGTGCTCGGCATCGATGTTGGTACGCAGTCAGTCAAGGCGGTCGTGTATAACGCGGAGAAGCGGGCAGTGGTGGCGGTGACCAGCGCGCCGCTTGAGTTGCGGCAGGACGTTAGTGGGCTTGCGGAACAGGATGCTGCAGCGTGGATCTCGGCGCTGCACCTGACGCTCGACCAGTTGGATGTTGCGTTGCGCCGTGAGATCGGTGCGCTGTCCGTGTCTGGGCAACAGCACGGATTCGTCGCGCTCAATGCCGCCGGCGATGTATTGTGTCCGGTCAAGCTGTGGTGTGACACAACAAGCGTTGATGCGTGCCGGCAGATTACCGCGTCTGCTGGCGGCGATGAGGTTTGCATTGCGAACGTGGGCAACCGGATGTTGCCTGGTTACACAGCCGGCAAGATTCATCAGATGCGAACCTCTGCACCCGCGTTGTTTGACGCGCTCGATACCGTGCTACTGCCACATGACTACATCAATTTCTATCTGACCGGCGAACGGACGATGGAGGCAGGCGATGCGTCGGGCACGGGTCTGTTCGACGTGCGCAACCTCGAATGGAGCGAGTCGCAGATTCGTGCTGTGGACCCAAGCGGCTCGCTCGCGGCAAAACTGCCCGCTGTGCGTGTCAGCAATGAGGCTATCGGCAACCTTCGGGCTGATGTTGCAAAAACCATGCGCCTACCGCCAGGCATTCCGGTCGCGATTGGTGGTGGCGACAACATGATGGCGGCGATTGGCACCACGAATGTTGTGCCGGGGCGGATGACGATCAGTTTGGGTACGTCTGGCACCGTGTTCGCATACTCGTCGGAGCCTGTCGTTGATCCACGTGGTGAGATTGCTGCGTTTTGTTCGTCCACCGGTGGTTGGCTGCCGCTGCTGTGCACGATGAACTGCACGGTAGCGACGGACCTTGTCCGGCGGTTCCTGGTTACAGAAATCGGTGCACTAGATGCGGCGCTGGATATGTCTTGCGCAGGCGCTGATGGTGTGACGACGGTGCCGTTCTTTAGCGGCGAGCGCACGCCAAATTTGCCGACTAGCAGAGGTGCGTTTTTCGGCATCAGTCCAGACAACCTGACACCACAAAACCTGTTGCGCGCCACCGTTGAAGGCGTAACGTTTGCGCTGAGAGCAGGCGCTGACCGATTGGCACAGCTGAGTCGGGGCTGGACGCAGATCGTTGTGACCGGGGGCGGCGCTAACAGCCCGGTATGGCGTCAAATGATAGCCGACATATTCAATGCACCGGTGGTACGACCCGTGTGCGAAGAGGGCGCAGCGTTCGGTGCTGCGTTGCAAGCTTTGCAGCTGCTTAGTGACGGTCAATCGATTGAGCACATCGTCAACGAACATTGTCGACTCAATTCGACACACGCGGCTACGCCGACCGCTGACGCCGTCACTGACTATCACACATTCTTTACACAGTATGAGCGTGCCGCAGCTGCAGTAGGCGCACTTTATGACGATACTGCGGCGATTGCACAGGACCAGATTTCATGACCAGTCGAAACGTTTTCATTGCAGATACGGAGTACTTTCCGGGTATTCGACGGATTGCGTACGAAGGTCCCGACTCTGACAACCCATTGGCATACAAGTGCTACGACCCAATGCGAATCGTTGCCGGCAAGACGATGGAGGCGCACCTGCGCTTCAGCGTTTGCTATTGGCATACATTCAAGGCCGCTGGTGCAGATCCGTTTGGCTTGCCGACTCGGCAATATGCATGGGATCAGGCCAACGATCCGCAGACGCGAGCGTTGCACTGTCTGGATGCGGCTTTTGAGTTGTTCAGCAAACTGGGTGTTCCGTTTTACGCGTTTCACGATGTTGATCTGGCGCCGGAGGTCGAGTCGCTAGCGGAGACTGAAAAGACGCTGCAGACACTGGTCAAGGCGGCGAAAGTCCGCCAGCAAGAAACGGGTATCAATCTGCTATGGGGAACGGCAAATTTGTTTTCGCATCCGCGCTATATGAATGGTGCCGCAACGAATCCGGATGTCGAGGTCGTGGCCCGAGCGGCGGCGCAAGTCAAAATTGCGCTGGACGCAACGATTGAGCTTGGTGGGCAGAATTACGTTTTCTGGGGTGGACGTGAAGGTTATGCATGTCTGAACAATACGGATACGGCACGCGAGCTCGAGCATCTGGCGCGTTTTCTCGGAATTGCGCGCGACTATGCGAGAAGCGCCGGCTTTACCGGATCATTTCTGATCGAACCCAAGCCGATGGAGCCGATGAAACACAACTACGACTTTGACGCGCAGACGGTCATCGGCTTTCTGCGCCATCATGATTTGGCCGCTGATTTCAAACTGAACATTGAAGCCAATCACGCAACCCTGGCGGGGCATTCGTTCGGGCATGAGCTACAGATGGCCGCTGACGCAGGCTTGCTGGGTTCGATCGACGCGAATCGTGGTGACCCGCAAAACGGTTGGGACACCGATCAGTTTCCGCTCGATTTGTACGATTGCGTACAGGCCATGCTGGTCGTGCTGGCGCACGATGGCATCGCACCGGGTGGGCTAAACTTCGACGCCAAATTGCGGCGTGAATCCGTTGATCCAGAGGATGTGTTCCTTGCCCATATCGGCGGCATGGACACGTTCGCCCACGGTTTGCTGATTGCGGATAGTTTGCTGCAAGACAAGCGCTTCACAGATCTGACCACGACGCGGT
The DNA here is from genome assembly GCA_038529355.1 of Pseudomonadota bacterium. GTDB lineage: Bacteria > Pseudomonadota > Gammaproteobacteria > Steroidobacterales > Woeseiaceae > CALBPI01. The sequence goes on along the minus strand of JBCBDU010000009.1, from coordinate 53,457 downwards.
ATCAGAGCTTTGAGGATGAATTTGGTCAGGCTTTCGAGTCGGGCGAGCTGGATCTATCTGCGCTTTACCAGTGGGCACTAACAGCCCCAGTCGCCAGACCGGCCAGCGGTCGTCAGGAGCTCGCCGAAAACCTGATTAACGAGCACATACTGCGAGTGTGTTGAGTGTGCACGAGTGATTGCGGCACGGTGATGGCATTGCAGTGGGTGAGACGTATTGATAGCGGAGTGGACAAGCGTGAAAAGTGAATGGATAAACTGTTGGTCTGATCGGCAACAGTCGAGCGAGTTGATGCGGCGGCTGTGCATCGTGGCTAGTGGGTTGCTGGCGCTAGCCAGCGCAGTCGTGCGCGCTGACAGTTTCGATACCCGACGATGCATCAATATGGGCAATGCGCTCGATGCGCCCGAAGAGGGTGAATGGGGACATACGATCGAGGCTGAGTCGTTCCGGCGTATCGCACAGGCAGGTTTTGACACGGTGCGTATCCCCGTGCGTTGGAGCGCGCATACCGGTGATGCGCCGCGCCACCAGATTGCGCCGCGATTTTTCAATCGCGTAACGCAGGTCATCGAGCAGGCGTTGGCGAATGACCTGCAGGTTATCCTGAACGTGCATCACTTCGATGAACTAAACAAAGACCCGCAAGCCAATCGCGAAAAATTGCTGGCGTTGTGGCGGCAGATTGGCGAACGCTACAAGGACTTACCGCCCAGCGTTTACTTTGAAGTGATCAATGAGCCCAATGGTGCGTTCAAGGGCGATGTGATGCGTGCCATTGTCACAGAAGCGTTCCATGAGATTCGCAAATCTAATCCTGACCGTATCCTGATTATGGGTGGTGACCAATGGTCGGGACTCAAGTCGTTGGCGAGTATCCCGCGCATTGATGATCCTAATCAGGTCTATACATTTCACTACTACGACCCGTTCGCGTTCACGCATCAAAAAGCGGGCTGGACCGATCTCAAAGACAGTGATGTCGTGTCCTGGGGCAGTGATGGAGATCGGGCTGCACTTGCGTCAGACGCCGACTACGCGCGACGCGTGCGCGAACAAGTCGGTGTGCCGGTGTTTCTGGGCGAGGTTGGCGCTTATGAGCAAGCGCCGTACGATGACGTTGTTGCCTACACGGCGCAGACACGCAAGGCATTTGATGCTGTGGGTATTCCGTGGTGCGTCTGGAGCTTCACTGCAACGTTTCCATTTTTTGACCAACAAGCGCAGCAATGGGATGTGCGCAAGCTTGCGGCTCTAGGGCTGACAAAAGATGCTGACGATCAGCACGGCGCGCGTCTGTTGCCGCCGCCCGCTGCGACGACCCAACGTTCGACCGAGCAGCTGACTCTTGACGATGCGTACAACGCGTTGCGTCGCGATATCGGTCGCGACGGGAGTCTGCTGATGGTGCCGTACCCGGATCAGTTGGCGCACTATGGCGCCATGCGCGTGAAACGTCAGTCTGACGATGCCGTGCCGGGCGGGACAGCCGTTGAAGTGAAGGTGGCGCGTGCAGCGCCCAATCCTTGGGACGCGGGGTTCTCGGGTCCGTTGGCGCTCGCTGTCAGCAAAGGCGACACACTGGTCATGGCGTTCTGGGCGCGGTCGGTCCGCGGCGACAACGCGATTATTTCGAATGCCGGCTTGCAACTTAATGCGGCTCCGTACGATCCGCTCGCACCGCTGCAACCTGCACCGTTGACATCAGACTGGCAGCGATTCGTGGTCTCAGCTGTTGCCGATCGCAACTACGCGGCAGGTGAGCTGGGATACACGCTACAGGTAGCAGGCGCAAAACAGGTCATTCGTATTGGGCCTGTCTTCGTCATGAATACAGGCCAGGTTGATTAACCGTTAGGCGACTGGCTGCGGAAGGCAGCCAACGCCTGGCTCACCTTACTCGCTGGTGTTGACGACCAGCGCAACCGGCGTTAATGAAATCTTCGGCGCAGCGATTGCGTTCGGCGTTGCAACATCAATGACCGCTGGTTTTTCCACAGTAATGGCATCAAGTTCGATACGGTTCGATTCCTGGTCAAGCTTGGAACCGATGCTCACGACTTCGTCGATCGTAGCTGTATCTGTTGTGTCGTTGGCCAGCGCGCTGTGACTCACCAGCGACGAGCCAATCAACGCGATTATTGAAGCGATCATTTTCATAAGACTCACCGTTCCAGTCGGCAATGTACGTCGGCGCACAATGGGTCAAATGCCCGCAGATGTCGTTGCGCGAAGTCGCGAATCGCCAAAAACACGCGGACTAGTGCGGTTTTTACGTAAAAAATTTGAACCAGCGCACAATTGCATTCGCTGATGCCGATACTCGAATCAACTTTGGGATCAAAGAACTAACGTTCGACTAGCGCCTTTGGACGGGTGGAGATGGCAGTTTCAGCTCGTCGTCGTACCCCAGTCTAACGTTTCGAGGAAGCGTCTGAGATCACTGGCGGTTCGGAACCGTTTCAGGATGAGGTCGCGTCGCAAGCCGCGGCAGATGTGTTTGACGATGGGCGGTTGCTTGGCATAGTGCTTTTGGCCGCCGAGCGCATCGTAAAAAATACGAATCGCTTCGATGATATCGTGAGACATGTTGTCGCGCTTGCCACCATGCTGGTCGTAAAAATCCAGACATCGCAATTCGTACTGTAGACCGACGCGGCAGACGATGAGATTTCCGTCGTGCAGGTCACCGTGGTAGAAGCCGTGCTCATGGATGCTTTGCAAGCCAACTGCAATGGCGTGCAAAAGCGCGACTGCCTGAAACGGGTTCAATCGTTTGCGTGGTACCGACCGCAGGTAGTCCGCCAGTAGAGGTCCTTGAACGTATTCTGATACCAACGCCGTGACGGGCTGTTTACGCCAGCGAATGGTTTCCTGAGACTGGTACTGGATGACGAACGGACTGCTGCGAAGCGCATGCAGTTTGCGGGCATAGCGGCTAGACGCTTTATTTTTCGGATTGCGCTCCGGAAAGAACAACTTCGCCGCGCATTCGATGCCGGTCGTGCTTTCAACGATTTTGTAGACTTCACCCTCGTAACCGCTGCCCAGCAGCCCGATAACCTCATATTTTCCGGCAAGTCTGCGACCGGGCCGCAGATCAAATCCACTCATGTCGAAACTCCATCCTGACGAGTTCGGTGCTGTGATCGCTCGCGCTTCGGAACAATGCGTGAGCAGCAGATGCCTGGCTATAGTAGCCCACCAGCAGGCGTGGGCGGCGCGCAATCAACCTGTATAGGCATCAGTGCTGTGAATGGCGACCGTTTAGACAGTATGCCGCTACAATAGCTTGTGTACTTGGAATCGTATTGCTGCTATGTCAGATCAATCACCGCCGATAATCCCACCAGAAACTGCAATTGAGCGTGCGGTTGCTGGCCTGATTGCGGGGGAGTTGGTGGGTATGCCCACGGAGACTGTGTACGGGTTGGCTGCCGATGCAACAAGTGCTCATGCTGTCGCCTGCGTCTACAGCGCCAAACAGCGTCCCGACATTAATCCGTTGATTGCCCATGTAGCGGATCTGGCCGGAGCTGAACGTGAGGGTGTGTTCGATGCTCGCGCACGTGCGCTGGCGGTGCGATTCTGGCCTGGTCCGCTAACCCTGATCGTGCCGGCAAATCCGTCGGGCACTGTGTGCGAACTGGCGCGCGCAGGTCTGCCTACACTCGGTTTGCGTGTTCCGGCTCATCCGGTCGCGAACCAACTGCTGCGGGCAATCGGCAGGCCGCTGGCCGCGCCGTCTGCCAATCCGTCAGGGCGAATCAGTCCGACTGCTGCCGACGAGGTCGCCGGTGCGTTTGGCTGTGAAGTATCGATGGTGATAGACGGCGGTCGATGTCGAGCTGGTATTGAATCGACCATTTTGTCGGTGCTGCCCGGTGAGCCGATTCGAGTGCTCAGACCTGGCGCACTCGCACGCGAGGTACTGCTTGAGGTTGCTGGCGAATTGGCGGCGGCTGAAGTGGGCAAAATCTCAGCGCCAGGACAACTGTCGTCGCACTACGCACCAAATGCGACCGTGCGATTGAATGTGACGGCGCCTGTAGCCGGTGAAGTCTGGCTGGGTTTTGGCCGTGATTGCCGATCCGCCGATCTGAATTTGTCCCAATCCGGCGATGTCATAGAAGCTGCGGCAAATCTGTACCAGATGTTGCGCCGACTGGATGCTACCGGTGCGCAGGCGATCGCCGTAGCGCCAATTCCGCTGCAAGGTCTTGGCGAAGCGATCAATGATCGGTTGACGCGCGCGGCAGCGCCGCGAGCTTAGTGTGGTAGCGGCACTGCGCAGTTACACATTGATATCGTTGTCAGTGGGCGAGTAAAAAATGGAAAAGACGGCGGTGCTTGCGCATCCGCCGCCTCTCCAGTTGAGCCCAGTCCCTTATTGAGCGGTGCGTACCGTGAATCCGCTGCTGCGACCCGTTGATACAGTCCACAGATCAAATTGCCGGTTGCTGATTGCGCCGCCACGAATAGACCCTATGTGGGTCATGTCATAGCCGCCGGTGTCGTCAGCAACATCCTGATTGAAGCCTCCCAAGCCGTCGTCAGCGATAATAAACGGCGAGCGCGTGTCGTCCGCATTCACGACGCCGTCACGGTTCGTATCGCCATCCAGGAAGCCGTTCAGGAACAACGCGTTGGCTGTAAGTCCATTGCCAATGCCGCGGATGTTGTCGAGATACCAACCAGCTGTGAAGTTGTTTGCGCGATCGGCGCTCTCCCCGGTGAATTGAATACTGCCAGCATTCGGATCAAACGTGGTATTGGCGCCGGGTAGTGCACCGTCCGCACCGTTGTAGTACACCAGCCCGTTGCCATTCGAGTTGTTCGAAGCAATGGTGCCTGCTGGGAATCCCGTCGCGTTGTCCGCCACGATACCGAATTGCCCGTTAGGGCCTGCTTCATTGGCGCAATGCACGCCGTCAAGGTAGCTCGGACCCGGGGTCGTCGTATCAATTTGGCTCAGATCCGCGCCGTCGTTGGCGAGGAAGCAACCATTGCGAAAGTTTGCGATCAGCACGTTTGCCAGACGTATTTGATCGGTGTTGTCAGCGAACAGTATGCCGAACTCGACATCAGTGGCAGTGGCAACTTCGCTTGCGTTATCCCGGCCGACGAGCGTGGCGTTGACGATACGCGGATTCGAGTCGCCGTCGATCGTTTCGCTGGCGTAGATGCCGGAGCGGCCCGTATTGCCATCTGCATCGCGATTGTGGATGACCATCAGGTCCTTGATCAGGCCGTTGAAGTCGCGATACCAAATACCGTCGCGACCAGCGCCCGTTGCGAGAATCCAGGAGAGTCGCGGATCACCGTTGACGATGTGAATGCCATCGCGTGCCGAATTGTGCGATTGCACGAAAGTCAGTCGAGTTTCCCGATCAACACCGTTCAACACGATGTTGTCTCGGTACGTGGTGGTATTGCCGGCTACCGTGACCACGGACTCAGCACCCGCCTCAGCGACGACGACGTAGTCGAGCAGGTTGGCAGCTTGTGTGCCGGCAGTTGCCAGCCCATTGAAACCACGCAGGAACAGTCCACCCCATTCGCCACCGCCATCGATGCCGTTGTCGTCAGAGGTGAAACGGATTGGTCGAGCACCTGAGCCATTCGCCTGAATTGAAGAGCCCGGTGATACGAGTAAGTAGTCGACGGCATCCACATTGTCGCCGCGAATACGCGTGCCGCCGTCAATAGTCAACGTGGCAAAATTGCTGTCGTTGCCGACAAGCACTGCTCCCTCAAGCGCCCATTCTATGTTGCTCGTCAATGTCGCATCGGCGCTGATCAACCCCGAGATCTGACAGACATTGCGACCGCCGCTGCGATCCAGTGCGGTGATTGTCGCGCCACCCAGTGAAGCGGGGCAGCTGGACAGGCCAATCAGATCATCGTTGACGCTCACGACGAAACCCTCGTCGCTCGCAGTCGCGACAGTCCAGCCATCGAATTGTGTGTTGGTCACGGCGCCACCACGAATGGCGCCGACGTGCGTCAGGTCATACCCGCCCGTGTCGTTGGCAACATCCTGATTAAAGCCGTCCGCACCATCGTCCGCGATGATAAACGCTGAATTGGTATCAGCTGCATCTACGACCCGGTCATTGTTCGTGTCGCCATCGAGGAAGGCGTGCAGGAATGTTGAGTCGCCCACGAGGCCGTTGCCAATACCGCCAATATTGTCCAGGTACCAGCTTGCTGTGAAATTCGCTGCGCGATCGACAATCTCGCCGGTGAATGTGACGCCATTAACCGCACCGTTGTAGTACACAAGGCCGTCGCCATTAATCGCGTTGTTCGGTGAGATGACACCGTTAGCGAAGCCGGTCGCATCATCGCGTACCAGGCCGAACATCGGGTTTGGCCCGGCTTCGTTGGCGCAATGGATACCGTCAAGGTAGGTAGGTCCCGGCGTTGCCGTGTCGATACCGCTAAGATCCGCACCGTCATCGGCGATGTAGCAACCGTTGCGGAAGTTTGCGATGAGCACGTTCGCTAAACGGATCTGGTCGGTGTTATCAGCAAACAGAATGCCCGCTTCGTTGTCATCGTCTGCCGCAGGTAATGAGGTATTGTCGCGACCGACCAAGGTTGCGTTGACAATGCGCGGGTTGGAGTTGCCATCGATTGTTTCACTGGCGTAAATCCCTGAACGACCGCTGCTGCCGTCGGCGTCGCGGTTGTGAATGACTAGCAGATCTTTGATCAATCCACTGAAATCGCGATACCACACACCGTCGCGCGTGCTGCCTGTGGCCAAAATCCAGGAGAGACGTGGATCACCGTTCAGGATATGTAGACCGTCGCGTGCCGAGTTGTGCGATTGTACGAACGTCAGTGTGGTGCTGCGGTCTACGCCGTTCAGTACGATGTTGTCTTGATAGGTCGCATCCTGCCCATCAATTGTTACTGTCACCTCAGCACCGGCTTCCGCAACAACGAGATAATCGAGACGGTTGGCACCTTGGGGACCGGTCAGCGACGGCAGAGCGTTAAAGCCTCGCACGAACAAACCACCCCATTCTGCGCTGCCGTCGACATTGTCGTCGTCAGATAGCATCCGTACCGGCTGTGCAGATGTGCCGTTTGCACGCAACGCAGAGCCTGGGAACACAACGATATGATCAACAGCACCGCTGTTGTCGCCGCGAATCTCGGTACCGGCATCGATATCCAGCGTCACACTGTTGCTGTTGTCTCCAATTTGGAGTCCACCTTCCAAAAACCAGGTTTGTGCTGATGAGAGAATCGCGCTCTGTGTGAGTACACCCCCGATTTCACATTGATTTGGTGCCAGCTCGGTGGCGGTGAGATTGCCAACGGTCGGGCACGAGCTGGTCGGAGGCGCAGGTGGTGCGGGCTGAGCGACCGGATTGTTGTCGCTGCCGCCGCAGGCAGCGAGTGCTAGGGCGAGCGTGCACACTGCGATCCTGCGAATGGGTGGTTTGCTAGTCATGACGATAAGTCTCCAGTGATTGTATTTACAAGTTGATCTGTTTCGTTAATCGCTGGGTAAGAGACTTCGGTCTGAGAACCGGTTCACTAAATATTTTTTTTCGTGAATGAACCGCTCGTCGCGCAACCGTCTCTTACCGCATGTACGCAACTTGGCGGCATGTCGTTGCCAGGTGCATATTCAAAGGCCGCCCCGGCCACACAGGAGATGTTTTGATATGAAAATTCAACGAGCTGCGATTTCTGTCGCAATAGCCGGCGTGTTGGCGAGTTCCGCCGCAATCGCCGATGACAAGTATGACGATGACTACGGTCGGTCTATTCCGTCGGTCGTTGTGACCGTCGAGAATGGCGCTCCGTCACGCGGTGCCGTGCAAACCCCGGTTTGGGTGGGTATCCATGATGGATCGTTTGATCTGTACGACCGCAACGTACCGCTTGGCGCCGAGGGACTCGTGGCTGCACCAGCAGTTGAACGTCTTGCCGAAGATGGTGCGACCGGCCCGCTGAGCGACGCATTTGCTGGCACTTTGCCAAACGCGCCGCAGACGACGATCTTTGGCCCTACTGGCCCGCTGGTACCTGGTGACCGCGGTGCAACAACGTTACAGGTCGATCCTGCTAATGACCGGTTTTTCAGCTATGCATCAATGGTTGTACCGAGCAACGACGCCTTTATCGCCAATGGCAGCCCGGTTGCGCACGAACTGTTTAACGAGCGCGGCCGTTTCGTTGGAACACGTTTTGCGGTAGCTGGCACTGAAGTGCTCGATGCGGGTACTGAAGTGAACGATGAAGTCGCGGGCAACACTGCGTTTCTGGCGCAAGCGGCACCGGATACGGGTATCACGGAGCAACTGGGAGTCGTGCTTCACGAAGGCTTTCGTCGTGACGTCGCCTTCCCGGATGGCGTTTTGAGCCAGCCAATTTTCGCACTCGCTGACTTTCTGGCCCCGACCTATCGCGCTGCCGAGTTCTCGTTTCGCTACGTCGATCTTGGTCGCACGACACGTTTCCGCTCGGCTCTGAAAGCTAGCAACGAGGTTAGCGCGGAGTTGGTCGACAGCAATGGCCGTGGCAACGCTGAGCTGATCTCCAGCAACGGCGAGTCACTCGAAGTCGAAATTGATTTTCGCAGAACGACTGGTCCGGTCATCATGGCGCACTTGCACTTCGGCCAGGAAGGCACGAACGGCCCGGTCGTCGCCAATCTGACACCTGGTGTCAGTGGCAATAAGGTGCGCGCGACGATTAGCCGCTATGACGTAGTGGGTCCGTTGGCTGAAGGTGATGATCCTTACCTGAATCTGCTCAATGAACTCGCAGCGGGTAACATCTACATCAACCTGCATACTGCGGCGAACCCGGCTGGTGAGCTGCGTGGTCAGGTGAGCTTGCGAGGCAACTAAACTGCTCAAAAATGGCTGAGACGGGCGGCGGCGCTGTAAAGTGTCGCCGCTTTTTTTTAAGAGTTGATCAAACAGAACACCGGCGACTACGAGCAAAGCTGGCACGAAAAGGCGTTAACCCTGCGTAACCACTAACGTTCCTATTTGGCTATTGCCGTCGCGGCTTCGACTAACGATGAACGCACTTACCGTCAAAACAAACGGTAGGCGATACTCAAAACCGTATCTTGCGAGCGTAGTTGACCTGGACCAAAGATGATCGTGCCGTCTTCGCTGTTCCAACCGTAAGAGAGCTCAGCGGTAACCCGACCTGCGGTGTAACCGCTGCTGATACGCGCATAGTGATAATCATCCAAACGTGTCGCTGACAATTCGGCGGCGCCTGCTTGCACTTGCCAGTACCAATGATCTGACCAAAACGTCGTCTTCTCGAGCTCGACGATTGCCGCGCGCGTGTTATGCGCGTAGTAGTCGAGGGCAAAATCAAGGCTCGCACGCCAACCATCGAAGCGTGTTAGCTCGACTTTGTACTCGGTGTACTGCCAGGCTTTCGGTGCACCCGGGAACTCGCGGCGCTGCACTGATAGTGTCGATAGCCAGTCGTCACCGATAGACCAGGCGGTGCCTACAAAAACATCGATGGAACTGTGGCGCTGCCGCTCACTGCTGACGGGCGACAAGCGACCCGAAGTGCCAGCGAAAAAGCGCTTGTGCGGTTGCCACGTCACGCTGGCTGCAAACGATGGGTCGCCGCGCGTCTCTGGTGTGCCGTGATAGATCGTATCGCTGGCGCTTTGTAAAACCACGCCAATATCGCCGGCGCTCGCAGACGCAGGGTTTATGAGGATTGCTGTAAGCGCAGCAGTCAGTGCACGAAGACGTGCATTCGCCGGCTCTGGGTGATCGATATTCGCGAAGATCATTCTGCGAATAATGCACCGTAATAGTCTTTTAACCAATCCTTCAGCGTTTGAATAGTATCGGCGCGTGACCTGCTAGCGTCATGCTCCATAAGTCGTGCCGCCATCGCTGCGAGCTGCGGAGTCGCAATTGAATGCCCGGAAACAAGGTCATAGCCACCCATCGTTGCGAGTGAGAGCGCATGCCGTGGGGCGTACAATACATTGGGGTCGCTAGGCGCTGACGCTGCAACAGTCTCTTCGACGCCATAGGCGTACACCACACCAAGTTGCCGTGCCGGGAAGCGCTCTTCAGCTTTGCGCTGTTCATCGTGCGCTGCGAACACGAGTGTACCGTTCGCCAGCAGTTTCCCGAGCAGTTCATCCAGCAGGCGATCTTGCCGCCCGGTCAGGCTCAGATTGAGGATATCCGGCGCCAAGTCGACAGCGGCATCCAGTGCCAGCGCGAGAGTTAGTGTGTTGCAGCGCCCCTGGGCGTTGTTGTCTTGCCAGCAGCCGCGCAGTAAGTGCACGCGAGCTGCCGGTGCAAGGCCATCAACGCCATGCTCAGTGCTGGGAATGGCATTGATCAATCCGACAACTGCAGTGCCATGATCTTCCTCATCGGGATTGCCACGAGGGCCGGCAAAATTGCGTGTCACTAACGAGCTGCGGCGCAGGTCAGGGTGATCCGTGTCTACCGCCGTGTCGATCACCGCGATGGTGATGTTGCGCCCTGGGCTGTCAAATTGAGCCTTGAATTGGCACAGGGCACAGTTCTCGGATGTCGCGCTGGTAGTGCTCTGGTTTGATTGCAATGCAAACTCGTTGAAGGGTTGCAACCATTTGATGCGTTCGTCGCGATCGATAGCAGCCAGCACAGCAGCGCTTGGACGTTCAATGGCAAAGCAATGCACGCCGAGGTTGCGCAGCGGCCACTCATCAATAATTGACAGGTCATAGTCGCGGGCAATCGCTGCACTGCGCCGTTTCAACAGCGGATCGTCAGCGTACGCCGACGGTAGTCCGTACCCAGGGCCGGCGCCAATGCGTCGTAACGAAGCGCGCGGGTCTTCAATCACAATGACAACGGCATCAGCCATTCCTTCAGCAGACCGACGATCTACAGTCGGTTGTACACTGCACGCTGTCAGTAGCAGAACTCCAAGACCCGTCGTGATGGCGCGCAGCAGCATGTGTTGTATCCAACTATTCAGGTGATTCGTTAAGCACCCGAACAAGCCGGATACGTGCATCCTGTCGCAGCGTATCTGCGAGCGCTGCAAAGTTCACGTCGGTGTCGGCCACGACATCGATCGTGTTCGCGCTGCGATACTCGGCAATCACTTGCACATCGAACTGCTCGATAAAGGCTGTTTGCTGTGCAGCGCTTAGCGGCTCTAACAACACGATGCGCAGCACGGGCTGGGAATAGGGCGCAACAGGATCGGTCAATGTCTGGTAGTCATCATGCACCACTGGCTGCTGCCAGTTGATACCAATGACGACAGCCAGCATCACTGCGGCCGCGACCGGCGCGCCCCAACGTAAACCGGCTAGCCAGCTCGAGCGCGACCGGGTGTCCAGCTTCGTTTCCAGGCTTGCGAATCGCGGCAATTGTGTCTCAGCGGTTCGGTCTGTCGCGATGACAGATTTGATTTCGCGCTCAAAGGCGACGGTCTCGTGCAGTATTTCGTCATGCTCCATCGCAGCCTCAAATCGCTGCACGTTGGAAGCATCGAGCCGACCATTGACGTAGTCGGTCACCATTGCCTCGAGTTCCTTGAACTGATCCGGGTCACTCATGTTTACGAACCTGTTTCCTTCTAATTCTCTGCATTGGCTGGACTGGCTCATGCCGTTGACCCTCCTTGCTGCTCAACGAATGAGCGTACCTGCTTGCGTGCATGAAACAGGCGGGTCTTAACCGTGTTGCGCGGACAGCCGACGATCTCGGCGATTTCTTCGGTCGAAAAGTCTCGGAAGTAGCTCAGCTCGATGACCAGTCGGTGCGGGATGCTGAGTTTCTCCAGCGCAGCCTGGATCAGATCGCTGCGCTCGACCGTGCGATCGACTTCAAAACCTTCACTTTGACGCTCTTTTTGTAGCATATCCAACACTCCTGCTCGAAACTTTTGTTTCTTGACCATTCGCAGACAGACTCGATAGGCAATCGAGAACACCCAGCTCGACGCTTTGGACTCGGCGCGGTACTGCGACGCCTTTTTCCAGACCGTCAGCATGACATCGTTGTACGCCTCCTCGATCAGTCCGGAATCTTGCGTCATACGCCGCAGGAACCCGGTCACGCGCGGCGCGTACCGGCGATACAGCGTCTGCAGGGCGGCGGAATCCTGTTCGTCCGCAATTCTTCGCAGCAGCGCTTTATCAATAAGATCGTCACTGTCGCGGCTAGTTGTCGCCAACTCATCCATAGCTGTGAATGGTATCTATGTCTTTGGGTGGTAAGAGGCGCTGACGCATGGGTCGGTTCAAAGCTTTCATAAAAGACTGTCTCAGTAACCCTGTTTGTGAAAACAAGCGCTTATGTGGTCAATCCGCTAGTGCTTCAGGTTCGCGTCGTGCAGGTTTGGCCAGCCGGAGTGTCCATTGCTCCGGCTGGCGTGGTATCGCTCAATCGCTTAAATCAAATCGATCCGCATTCATGACTTTCGTCCAAGCCATGACGAAGTCGCGAATGAATTTTTCTCGATTGTCATTCTGTGCGTAAACTTCCGCATAGGCGCGTAGCACCGAATTGGAGCCGAATACCAGATCTACGCTTGTCGCTGTGTACGCAACGTTGCCAGATTGCCGATTGCGAATTTCGTAGGCGTTGTCGCCCGTGCGGTGCCATGAGTAGGACATGTCCGTCAGCGTTACAAAAAAGTCGGTGCTGAGAACGCCCCGCTTGTCGGTGAATACGCCGTGCTGTGTATTGCCGAAGTTGACACCCAGCACTCGCAGCCCGCCGACCAAAACGGTCATTTCGCGAGCTGTCAGGCCCAGCAGTTGGGCACGATCCAGCAGCATTTCTTCAGGGCGTGTTGCGTAGTCTTGCTTTGCAAAATTGCGAAAGCCGTCGGCCAGTGGTTCGAGCACCGCGAACGATTCGGCGTCGGTCTGCTCAGTCGTAGCATCGCCGCGTCCTGGGCTGAACGGCACCGCAACCGAAACACCACTCTTGGCGATGGCGCGCTCCAGTCCAACCACGCCACCGAGCACGATGACATCTGCGATGGAGGCTCCTGAGTTTGCTGCGATCGGCGTTAGGGTTTCGAGTACTGTTGCCAGTCGTTCGGGTTCGTTGCCTACCCAATCCTTTTGTGGTGCGAGTCGAATACGCGCACCGTTGGCACCGCCGCGTTTATCCGAACCACGGAATGTACGCGCACTGTCCCATGCAGTTGCGATCAACTCTGCGTTGGAGAGACCGGTGGCGTCGATCTGTTTCTTGACGGCATCGATATCGTAATCGGGGTTACCGACTGGTATCGGATCCTGCCAAATCAGATCTTCGTCAGGAACAGTCGGGCCGAGGTAGTTCGCGCGCGGACCCATGTCGCGGTGCGTGAGCTTGAACCAGGCGCGCGCGAACGTGTCACGGAAGTACTCCTCATCGTTCATGAAGCGCTCGCAGATCTTGCGATAGCTGGGATCAACTTTCATCGCCATGTCGGCGTCGGTCATGATCGGGTTGTGGCGGATTGATGGATCTGTCGGGTCAACAGGTTTGTCCTCTTCCTTGATGTCCAGTGGCTCCCATTGCCACGCACCGGCTGGTGACTTTGCGAGCGCCCAGTCATAGCCGAACAGCAGTTTGAAATAACCCATATCGAATTTCAGTGGCTCGGTGGTCCATGCGCCTTCGATGCCGGACGTATGCGCCTGGTTGGCTTTGCCCGTTTGCTGCTGGTTGGCCCAACCCAGGCCTTGCTCGGCGATATCAGCGCCGGCGGGCGCCTCGCCCAGCTCAACGTCGGTGCCCGCGCCATGCGCCTTGCCTACCGTGTGCCCACCGCAAGTCAGCGCTGCGGTTTCTTCGTCGTCCATGCCCATGCGATAAAAAGTTTCCCGCACATGCAGCGCCGTGCGTGCAGGGTCAGGGTTGCCGTTTACGCCTTCAGGATTAACGTAAATAAGACCCATGTGTGCCGCCGCCAACGGGTTCGCCAGGGTGGTGGCGTCTTCGATACTCTCGTAGCGTTCCTCGCTGGGAGCCAGGAATGCGTTTTCGGCGCCCCAGTTCACGTCGGTTTCAGGGCCCCAGATGTCTTCGCGACCAAAGCCGAATCCGAACGTCTTCAGCCCCATCGATTCATAGGCAACCGTGCCTGCCAGCAAGATCAGATCGGCCCACGAGAGCTTGTTGCCATACTTTCGCTTGATCGGCCACAACAGTCGGCAAGCCTTGTCGAGGCTTGTGTTGTCGGGCCAGGAATTCAACGGTGCAAACCGAATGTTGCCGCCACCGCCGCCACCGCGACCGTCCTGAATGCGATAGGAGCCGGCTGAGTGCCAGGCTAGCCTTATCATGAGTCCCCCATAGTGCCCCCAGTCGGCGGGCCACCAATCCTGACTGTCGGTCAACAATGCTCGCAAGTCAGCGGCAACTGCTTCGAAATCCAGTGATTTCACGGCCTCCTTATAGCTGAAGTCGGCGTCCATAGGATCAGTTGCCGCACCTTTCTGATGCAAGATGTCGAGATTCAGAGCGCGCGGCCACCATTCGTCCACAGGCTTTTCGCGGGTCGTGTTCGCGCCATGCATGACCGGGCACTTGCTAATTTGACTCATGGCTCAGATCCTTAGGTTACGTTTCGTGTTGCTATAAGACCTCAGACGCAGCTTTGAATCCAATTGGAAATGTGGTTTGGCGCGATAGCGTTTGTCTATCGGTGCCAATCCAGATGTCGGTGGTCACTGGATGGGGCCGCTGCGGCCTCGAATCGTCAGCATCGCGTCGACGGGCAGAGTGCAAACGGTGCTGCAGGTGGTGCCGGCGGCACCAATGGCAATGAGAACGGCAACACGATCACGCCAAGCAACCCGAGCTTCAGCGGTGCGTCGACGCCGCTGGTAGGTTTTTTGGGAGATACGAACTTCTAACGCCTTTGCGTCGTAAGATAACGCCACCGTCAATAATGAGGCTGGCGTTTTTGCGTTCAAAGTTATTCTGAGCCCACTCGATCAGAAATGGACTACAATACGGAGCACGCGCCCGTAGCTCAGCTGGATAGAGTACTGCCCTCCGAAGGCAGGGGTCAGAGGTTCGAATCCTCTCGGGCGCGCCAATCACAAATGGGTCCCGTAGGGGCCCTTTTTTGATTGGGGATTTCGAGGGCAGGTGAGAACCTCTTGGTTCGACAGATTGCGAGAGCAATCTGCAACGAGCAGCATAGGCTGCGAAGCCCGCAGGGTCGCGATCGGCGCGAGCCGATTGCGATTAATCCTCTCGGGCGCGCCAATCACAAATGGGTCCCGTAGGGGCCCTTTTTTGATTGGGGATTTCGAGGGCAGGTGAG